>DATIWB010000120.1:0-146256 GCA_035519675.1 Myxococcaceae bacterium | reverse complement strand
TCGCCAGCACCGATGCGACCGGGAAGGCGCCCATCCGCGAGGTGAAGGAGCGGGCCTTGCCGGCGGAGCTGATGGGTCTGGACATCGGCCCGCGGACCCGGGCGCTGTTCGCCGAGCACCTCCGCCCGGCGCACACCGTGTTCTGGAACGGCCCGATGGGGCTGTTCGAGGTGCCGGCCTTCGCCGCAGGGACCCGGGCGGTGGCGGAGACCATCGCCGAGCTGCGCGACGCCACGACGGTGGTGGGCGGCGGGGACAGCGCGGCGGCGGTGCACGAGTTCGGGCTGGCGAAGAAGATGTCGCACGTGTCGACGGGTGGCGGCGCCTCGCTCGAATTCCTCGAGGGGAAGGAGCTGCCCGGGGTGAAGGCGCTCGAAGCCTGAGCGAGGGAGGGCCGCATGACCTCGCCACGCCGCCGGCCGCTGGTGGCCGGCAACTGGAAGATGCACCGGACCGGTCCGGAGGCGGTGGAGCTGATCCACCAGCTCCGCGACGGACTGCCGCGCGGGCGCGCGGAGGTGATGGTGGCCCCGCCGTTCACCGCGCTGGAGTCGGCCTCGCGGGCGATCGAGGGGAGCGCCATCGCGCTCGGGGCCCAGAACTGCCACTGGGAGGCGCAGGGGGCGTTCACCGGGGAGATCTCGGTGGGGATGCTGAAGGCGGTGGGGTGCTCACACGTGATCATCGGCCACTCCGAGCGGCGGCAGCTCTTCGGGGAGACGGACGCCTTCGTGAGCAAGAAGGCGCGGGCGGTGCTGCACGCCGGGATGCGCCCGGTGGTGTGCGTCGGCGAGACCCTGGCCGAGCGCGACAGCGGGCGGACGCTGGAGGTGTGCACGAGCCAGCTCACCGCGAGCCTGGCCGGGGTGGCGGTGGAGGAGATGGCGCACGTGGCGCTGGCCTACGAGCCGGTGTGGGCCATCGGTACGGGGCGGAACGCGACCCCCGCTCAGGCGCAGGAGGTCCATTCGCACGTCCGTGAGCTACTGGTCCGGCTGTTCGGGCGGCCGGTGGGCGAGGTGGTGCGGATTCTCTATGGAGGGTCGGTCAAGGCGGACAACGCGGCCGAGCTGCTCGGGCAGGCGGACGTGGACGGGGCGCTGGTGGGCGGGGCGAGCCTCAAGGCCCAGGAATTCCTGGCGATCGTGGCTGCTGCGGGTTAGGGTCCGCCGCCCTCCATGGTCGCCTTCTTCACCGTCGTCCACGTCCTGCTGTGCGTCTTCATGATCTTCGTGATCCTCCTCCAGCCGGGGAAGGACGCGGGGATGGGTGCGGCGCTCGGCGGCGGGGCGGCGACGTCGGCGTTCGGTGGCCGCGGGGCGGTGACGTTCCTGAGCAAGCTCACGGCGGTCTGTGCGGGGCTGTTCTTCCTGACCTCGCTGGGGCTGTCGTTCGTGGGCGTGCGGGCCTCGGTGACCAGCAGCGTGGCGGCCAAGGCGGCGGCGAAGCCTGCGGCGCCGGTGGCTCCTGCTCCGGGAGATGCGGCGGCTCCGGCCGCGGCTCCGAAGGCGAGCGACGCGGAGCCCGCTCCGGCGGCTCCGGTCCCCGCTCCCGCTCCCGCTCAGAAGTAGGAAGCTGCGGTCCCGGGCCGTGCACGACGGCCTGCTCGTCCTCGTCTGGTCGGCGGTGTTCGCCGGAGGCCTCGGGGCCTGTCTGTGGCTCTCGGCGCGAGGGTTGGCGCGGACCTACGTCCGCGACGTGCTGCACCTGGGGGCCGGAGTGTGGCCGCTGGGGTGGAAGGCGTGGCAGTCCCCGTGGCCGCCAGCACTGGTGGCGCTGACCGGGTTGGGCCTGCTCCTGGCGGTGCCGTTGCTCGGGCGCCGGTGGGAGCCGGCCCGGGCGCTCGAGCGGGCAGTGTCCGGGGAGGACGAAGCGTGGTCGGGGCTGGTCCTGTACGGGCTGTCGGCGGCCGGGCTCACCGCGGTCGCGTTCTTCGGGCAGGCGCCCTTCACCGCGGCGGCAGGGCTGTTCGCGCTGGCACTCGGTGACGGGATCGGCGGTCTGGTAGGCCGGCGCTGGGGGAAGCACCGCTACCGGCTGCCCTGGGCGAAGACGAAGAGCCTCGAGGGGTCGCTGGTGGTGGCGGTGCTCGCAGCGCTCGGGACGGCGATGGCGGGGCTGCTCTTCGGGGTGCCGCTGAGCGCGAGCCGAATTCTCGGAGCCGGTCTGGCGGCGGCGGTGGCGGAGGCCGTGGCGCCCCGGGCGACGGACAACGTCCTGGTGCCGCTGGTGGTGTGGCTCGTCGTGGGGGGACTGGAAAGCGCTGGGGCTCCCTGATACGTAGGCGGTCCTCTTTCAAGCCCAGGTGGTGGAACTGGTAGACACACCATCTTGAGGGGGTGGCGCCGAAAGGTGTGCGGGTTCGAATCCCGCCCTGGGCACTCTCAATCTCCCGGAACTGCAGAGACGTCCGCTGCTGATCCAATGCCGCAACTGCCTCGCGCCGGCTGTCCGGCGAGAGGTGCGGCTAGCGCATCGTCATCTCGATGGTCGCGTGGCCGAGCAGCTCCTGCACCGCGTTGAGCGGCACGCCGCGCATCACCAGGAAGGCTGGCGAAGGTGTGCCCCGGGGGGGGGAGCGAGCGCAGCGACCGGACTACGTGCCCTGCGCTGCCGCGTTGTCCACGAGCGCGGCGACCTCCGCGAACTCGATGCGCGCCGCGACGCCGTAGAGGCCCTCGATGCGCTGGGCAAGCCTCGGGGTGAAGAACGCCCGCGCCGCCTCCTCGGACTCCCAGAGATAGACGTTCCTCACGCGCCGGTTCCCTGCGTCGAGGGTGAACGCCTTCTGCCGGAGCCCAGGCATTCCGGCAAACATCCCCCTCGCGTTCTCGGCAATTCCAAGAATGCGCTGACGGTCGAAGCCCTCGGCGTACTCGAGCGTCACGAACACAGCAAGCATGAGCACCTCTGTTGGAACACGTCCGCGGTCCTCGCATCAGGATGCGCCCGACCGCTTCCGGTTGCGGCCGTTGCCTCTGTCCCGGCGGGCGGATGTGCGGACTGTGCTGTGCCGATCGCAACCTCAGCTGATCGAGGAGCGCTGGCCCGGGCATCTGCATTGGCTGGATGCCGCGATGCTGCAAGCGGCTCAGACCAGATACCCGGTGAAGAATAACTCGGCCATCGCCTCGGCGAGGGTGAGCAGCCAGACCAGTACCGAGACAAGCATCCAGACCGGAAGATCCACCAAGAGCAGGAGGACGGGCAGCACCAGCGCATCGGCCCGGTAGACGCTCACCCCGCGCCCGACGAGCAGCGGGAAGGCCCAGAAGAGCACCGCTGCCATCGCGGCCCAGGCGCGAACCGAGTTCCCTCGGTGCCGGGTCACCAGCGCCGTGCCGAGTCCGAGCACCAGCAACCCCAGCACGGTGAGCTCCTGCAGCGCGAGGGTCCGCGGCCGCCGGTCGGGGTTGTCGGCAAACGCCGGCTGGAGGATCGTCATGAGCGCCTCGAGTGGCCTGGCCACCGCGGGAAGTCCCTTCTGGTACGTGCGGTACCACCCGTCCCAGTGGCCGAGGATCAGCTGCTGGGCGAGCAGCACCGCCAGGAATCCGGCGACCGACAGAGCACCCGCCACGACCGTCGGCCGCACTGCCCGCGTCTTGAGCCAGGTCGCGACCGTGTTCGGCACGGCGAGCAGCACGCCCGTCACGTAGGTCATCGAGAGGAACGCTCCCCAGAGCCCCACCAGCGCCCATCGGCGTCTGGCGAGCGCCGTGCCTGCCAGGACGATGAAGAGCAGCGCCAGAGACGTGGGGAAGATCGCATGCGCGTACACCGCGCCGGGGAACACCGCGGCCATCGCCAGGACGACGAGCCCACGAAGCCCCCGTTTTCGCAGCAGCCCGTTCCACAGCACCACCAGCATTGCCAGCGCGGCCGTACCCGAGAGCCAGACGCCCGCCGTCTCGGGCCTCATCCCCAGCGCGATGAGCGGTCGGAGCAACCAGGGGTACAGCGGGAACCAGGCCGCGTTCCCGCATGTGTCCTCGACGCGACCGCCGAGCCGGGCGCAGGAGAAGAGCTCCCACCCGCGCACCGCGATGACCAGGTAGTGACCGCTGTCCCACCGCCGCCAGGCGAACGGGTTGGCGGCATCGAAGCCCACCCGCGCGGCGGCGAACGCGAACAGCCATCGCACCCCGGCGAAGACGAGGGCGGGCGGAAGCACCGCGACGGCCACGCGGAGGGCGAGATGGATCCAGTTTCGTGGCGTGCTCGGAGCGAGCTCGGCGCCCCCTGTCACCCGTGCACCTTCACGGGCGCGACCCTAGCGGGGAGTCGGGCTATGGTCTAAGCGGAGTGATCAGCGTCGTCATCCCGATGTTCAACGAGCAGGAGTCGGTGCGGCCGCTCCTGGAGCGGCTCGAGGCCACCCTCCGACCGCTCGGAACTCCATTCGAGGTGGTCGCCGTCGACGACGGAAGCCGCGACAGCACCCGCGAGCGCCTCCTCGGCTTCGAGCCCCTCACCCGTGAGCTGAGCGTCGTCTGCCTCTCGCGGAACTTCGGTCTGGAAGGCGCGATCGAGGCCGGCCTCCGGCACGCCAAGGGCGACGTGGTGATCCTGATGGATGCGGACCTCCAGGACCCCCCCGAGCTCATCCCCACGCTGCTCGACGCCTGGCGGAACGGTGCCGAGGTGGTCTTCACCACCAAGCGCACTCGGGCCGAGCCGCTCGCGCGCCGCGCCGCGTTCCGCGGCTTCCACCTCCTCTACCATCGGCTGGCCCGCATCCCGTCTCCGCTGGGCGCCGGGAACTTCTCGCTCATCGACCGGACCGCGCTCGACGCGGTGCTGGCCATGCCCGAGCGCTCACGCTACCTGCCTGGGCTCCGCTACTGGGTGGGCTTCCGCCAGGTCGAGGTCGCCTACGACCGTCCCCAGCGGGCCGCCGGAGCGCCGAAGATGAGCTTCTCCAAGCTGCTCAAGCTCGCCCTGGACGGCATCTTCGGCTTCTCCTACCTCCCGCTCCGGCTCGCGACCCTGCTCGGGGCGTGCGCCTGCGCTCTCGGAGTCGTCCTCGTCGTCTGGGTCCTGGTGGAGCGATTCATCACCCACACCGCCATCCTCGGCTGGCCCTCGCTGATGATCGCCATCTGTTTCCTCGGCGGCGCGCAGCTGGTGTCGATCGGCATCGTGGGCGAGTACCTCAGCCGGGTGTTCGACGAGGTCCGCCGGAGGCCGAACTACATCGTCCGCGACGTCCTCAGGCCCTCCGCCGGCGCCGCCGAGGCCGAGCCGGACCTCCGCTCGCCCCCGGTCACGCTCCAGACCCGGCGAGGGGGGAGGTAGTTGCTGCAGCGGCTCGAGCGGTACACGCCGCAGCTGGTCGCGGCCGCCTATCTGCTGCTCGCGCTGCCGCTCCTACCGCTGCACGGGGTGACCTACGACGCGCCCGCGCTCT
Organism: Myxococcaceae bacterium; assembly: GCA_035519675.1. GTDB lineage: Bacteria > Myxococcota > Myxococcia > Myxococcales > Myxococcaceae > RPRB01. The sequence continues at coordinate 140,846 of DATIWB010000120.1, read as the reverse complement.
ACTACGCCGGAGATCGCACCCTCTTCTTCCTGACGCACCCCGGGGTCCCCGGAGCGCTGAACTTCGCCTCGCGCCAGGAGCCGCCCGGGTTCCACTCGTTCTTCTCCCGTGACGACGAATGGGAGGACCCGATGCGCTATCCGGTCCTCCCGGGCCTGGTCGCGGCCGTGGTCTCCGCGGCGGTGCACGACGGGCTCGGCCTGCTCGACCCGGCTGCGGCACATCACCTCGGGCTGGTCCTGCTCCACGCGCTCGCCCTGGGGCTCTTCACCCTCTACGCCATCCGGTTCCTCGGCCATCGCGCCGGTGTCTTCGCCGCGGTCGCGCTGATGCTCTTCCCCTCGGCATTCGGCCACGCCTTCAACAACCCGAAGGACTGGCCGTGCGCGATGTTCTACGGGCTCGCGGTGCTGGCCGCCGGCGAGGGTCTGGTCAGCGGGCGTGCCCGGGACATCCTCGCCGCGGGCCTGTTCGCCGGCATCTCGCTCGCCGCGAAGCTGAACGGGGTGTTCGTGCTGCTCACCCTCGCGCTCTGGGCCCCGGCGGTCTGGTTCGCACGGATCCGACGGGCACCACAGGCGCAGAAGTACCGGCTCGCGGCGGCCCTCCTGGCTGCCCCCTACATCGCGGGCCTGGTCTTCGTCGTCTCCTGGCCGTGGGTCTGGAACGCGCCCCCTGCCGGCATCGTGGAGCGGATGAGCCGCTACCTCAGCTTCATGGCCGCGTACGGGGTGAGCGCTCGCGACAGCTGGACCTGGCACCCGCTGAAGTGCCTGGCCTTCATGACCCCGCCGGTCGTCCTGCTGGCCTGCCTCGTCGCGCTGGTTGCCTGGGTCCGTCGCAGAGACCCCGAGGCGACGCTCCGGGTGGGGCTGCTGGTGAGCTGGGTCGCGGTCCCCTACCTGCGGAGCATGATGCCGCGCTCGAACTTCTACGACGCCAACCGGCACTTCATCGAGTACGTGCCCGGACTGTGCGCGCTCGCCGGCTGGGGCTTCGCGCAGCTGGTGGAGAGGGTGGAGACCGCGGCGGGGAGATCGAGCGGGGGGCTCGGGAGGCCGGCCGGCCAGGCCGCGCTGCGTGTGTCGATCTGCGGGGTGGCCGCCATCTCGCTGCTGGTGCCACTTCTGCGCTACGCGCCGTTCGAGACGGCGTACTTCAATGTCCTGACCGGGGGACTGGGCGGAGCGCAGGCGCGGGCGCTGTTCCGGATGCCGCCTCCGACCGATCCCCGATCCGACGGCACCGAGGGTGACTACTGGTACCAGTCGCTCCGGGTCGCCTTCATCGAGGCCGGCCGGCGCGTCCCCACGCCCGCCACCATCGCCCTCTGCAATGCGCCGCCGGTGCTGGGGCAGGCGAACCTCACCGGCCAGGCGCTGCGCCCCGTCCGCTTCGACAGCCCCGAGGGACGGGCAGCGCCGGTCGTCTGGCTCTCCCCGCGGGAGGGCGGCTGCGGATGGCGGCAGGTGCGGGCGCTGGAGAGCGAGCGGCCGGTGCTCCTCCGCGTGGAGCGGGGTGGGGGGCTCATCTACGAGCTCCTCGGCCCGCGCTCGGACCGCCGCCTCGAGCCGGTCTCCGCGGCGAACGCGTACACCGGCGGCGCGTAGGCCGTCGGGAAGAGTGTCGAAACGTCACCCCGGCGGTTACTCTCCGGCGCCTCATGCCGAAGCTGAAGATCCTGCTGCTGGAGTCGATTCACCCCGTGGCCGACGAGCTGCTCGAGGCCGAGGGCTTCGAGGTCCACCGCGCCGACGGTGCGCTCAAGGAAGAGGTGCTCTGCGAGCGGCTGAAGGGCGTGCAGCTGCTCGGGATCCGGAGCAAGACCCAGATCACCCGGCGGGTCCTCGACGCCGCCGATTCGCTCGTCGGCATCGGCGCCTTCTGCATTGGCACCAACCAGATCGCGCTCGACCACGCCATGAAGCGTGGGGTGGCGGTCTTCAACGCGCCGTTCTCCAACACCCGCAGCGTCGCGGAGATGGTCATCGCCGAGATCGTCATGCTCTCCCGCCACCTGGGAGACCGGTCGCGCGAGATGCACCACGGCGTCTGGAAGAAGGTGGCCACCGGCTCGCGCGAGGTCCGGGGCAAGACCCTCGGCGTGGTGGGCTACGGCCACATCGGCAGCCAGGTGTCGATCCTCGCCGAAGATCTCGGGATGCGGGTCGTCTTTCACGACACCTCGGCCAAGCTCCCGCTGGGCAATTCGCAGCCGGTGAAGTCACTGGACACACTGCTGGAGCAGAGCGACTTCGTCACCCTTCACGTCCCGGAGACCCCGCAGACTCGGGGGATGATCGGCGCCGCGCAGCTCGCCCGGATGAAGAAGGGCGCCTGCCTGATCAACGCCAGCCGGGGCACGGTGGTCGACCTGGAGGCGCTGGCCCAGGCGTTGAGGGAGAAGCGGATCGACGGCGCGGCGGTGGACGTCTACCCCGAGGAGCCGGAGGCCAACACCGCCGAGGGCTTCGAGACGCCGCTGCGCGGCCTGGCCAACGTCATCCTCACTCCGCACGTCGGTGGGTCCACGCTCGAGGCCCAGGAGGCGATCGGCCGGGAGGTCTCTGCCAGCCTCGCCCGGTTCGCCCATACCGGGGCCACCGTCGGCTCGGTGAACTTTCCCGCCGTCGACCTCGGCCGGCTGCCCAACACCTACCGGGTGATCAACGTCCACCAGAACGTGCCGGGCGTGATGCGCGACCTGAACCGGATCGTCTCCGACCACGAGGCGAACATCCACGCCCAGGTCCTCTCGACCAACGCCTCCATCGGCTACCTGATCATGGACCTGGACTCGGATGTGGCGGCGCAGGTCGTCCAGGACATGCGCCGCCTGCCCACCAGCATCTCGGCGAGGACCGTCCCCTAGGGGCTACTCGGTGCAGCCGAGGTTCCCGCCGCAGCCCCCGGTCCTGGCGTTGTGGGTCTGCTTGCAGCCGGTCACGTTGTTGAACGTGTTGCCGGCAGCGACGTCCGGCTCGTTGACCGTGGCCGCCACCCAGGTCGCGTCGATGCCGTGGCCGCTGACGTTCTGGATGGTGCTGTTGGTGAGGAAGTTCGCGACCGGGATGTCGGCGACGAGCAGCGCAGCATTGTCGGACGACCCCGAGGGCCGGCAGTTCGCCGAGACCCAGCCATTGCTCGCCCCGGCGTACTCGATGGTCACGTAGGACAGCTGGGAGCCGTAGGAGTTCAGAAGCAGGAGCCCGGCCCAGTCTCCCGCGGCCGGCGCGCCCGCCGCCGAGGTGAAGACGATGGGCTGCGTGGCATCGCCCGCGGCCCTCAGAATTCCCGCGCCAGCGCTCTGGTTGCCGAAGTACATCCGGATGTCGTTTCCGGGGGCGAAGCGGAGCACTGACCCGCCCTCGACGGTGAGGGTCGTCGTCGTGCCGGACGTGTTCTGACCGACCTTCACCTGGGCCTCGAAGTAGAGCGGGATGTAGCCGTGGATGGTGGTGTCCTGGGTCACGTTCGGCGCCGAGGTGAGCATCAGGGCATCGTCGTACAGGCTGTTCTGGACCTGGGTGAGGGGCATGCTGCCCACGGCCATGATGTGCATCGCCAGCGGGTGGTCCTGTGCTCCGGTCACGCCCAGGTAGGTGGACTGCGGTGTGAACGCCGCCTCCCCGTCGAGGTACACCCCGCCGCCGACCGGGTTCTCCACCACCAGGTTGTCGGCGGTGAGCACGCCCTGCGGCGCCAGGTTGAGGCCGGGCCCCTGCATGACGATCGCCGAGTTGCGGTAGATGGGACCCGCTCCCGCAGAGACCACGCCGGTGTAGTGGAGCTCGACCAGCGAGTGCACGTTGTAGCCGCGGATGCCGGCCCAGGTCTGTCCCTGCGCCGCGGGGACGAAGCTGACGAAGTGGTTCAGGTCGGTTCCGGCTGCCACGAGCTTCGCCGTGGCGCCGTTCGCGCTCGGGTCGCCCTCGACGCCAATCTCCTGTGCGGAGGCGACCGCGACGATGGCGCACGGCTCCACCGTCACCGTCGCCCCGGGCTTGATGCGCACGCTCGCGGTGACGGAGTGGGTGACGCCGTTCCCGGCCCAGGTCTCGCTCGCGGTGATGTTCCCCGAGTGGGTGAGCACGGTTCCGTTCGGCGTGCCGCAGCTGGTGGGGGCCTGAACGGAGATCTGCACCGACCCCGACTTGGTCGGATCGTCGACGCTGGTGGCGGTCACGGTGTAGTTCCCCGGGTTGGCGGTGGCGAAGTGCGCCGCCAGCGGCTGGGTCCCGGTGATCGCCCCCGCGGGGTTGCTGGACCAGATCACGCCGCCGTTGCAGCCGGTCGCGCCGGGACCCTGCTTCACGTTCGCCCCGAGGTCCACCTGCTGGCTCGGGGGCACCGCCGTCGCCGACGCGGTGACCGAGACCCCCTCGATGGTGCACTTCGCCTGGGTGCCGGAGTCAGCCGTTCCGCCGCCCCCTCCGCCGCAGGCCCCCAGAACCGTTGCTCCTAGAACCATCGCCATCAGTCGTCGCGCGTGCATCGGTCACTCCTCCTGGACCGGAAGCCTGGAAGGCGCGGCGCGGCGGCGGCAGGTGCGCTTCGAAGAGAGGGCCTGGGCCACCCCGGAGTACGTGGATTGGCCCGGAGATTCAGCGGGTTGCGAGCAGCGCCTCGGCGGCGTGCGAGGCCGGCCCACCCTTGATGAGAGGGTTGATGCTCCACGCCCGCTCCAGGCTTGACCGGGCCGCAGTCGGGTCGCCGCCCAGGGCCTCCAGCTGTGCCCTCAGCACCCAGAGATCCGGGTCGCGCGGGCGGCTCTCGAGGGCCTTCCGGACACGGGCGGTGCCTCCCGTCGCGACGGCCGAGGCCGGCTTGCCGTTCCGGGTGAGCCAGTAAGCCCGCGCGAGGGCGATGCGCGCGAGGTACTCCTGCGGAAGGTCCTCGCTCGTTCGTGGCCCGAGCGTTCCGATGTGCTTCTCCGCACGTGCGAGGAGGGCCTCCGGATCCGAGCCGTGCGACATGCGCCAGCGCGCCTCGGAGAGCCAGCCGATGGAGCGGCTCACGACCAGACCGACGTCTTGCGGCGCCGCTGCCTCGGCGTGATCCAGCATCGGGAAGATCCTTTCGAGGAGGCCGGTGGGGTCCGCCCCGCGTTCGCTGAGATAGGAGGCGGCGTCCGCCAGCAGTTCGGCCTCGATCCCCTCGATGTATCCGAGCCCCGGGCTCTTCTTCAGCAGCTCGTCCAGCCGTGCTGCCAGGTCCTGCAGCTTCGGGCATGGGTTCTCGCCCAGGGCCTGGAGAATCCCCGCCTCGGTGTCGACGGCATTCCCGAACTGCGCCAGGGGGGCCGGTTGCCCGGGCATGACCTGGATGGCCTCCTCGAAGGCCTTCCACCCGGCGGAGAAGTGCGGCCGAGGGTCCTCCCCGGCGATCCATGCATCCTTGCCCAGGAACATCCGCTGCTGCGCCACGATGGAGCGCAGGAGGTTCCCGCGGCCGGCATGCATCTGGAGCGCACGCTCCCCCGTCGCGATCGCGGCGCGCCGGGCTTCCATGGTCGGCTTGCCCTCGTGCTGGAGGGCGTCGGCCTCGGTGGCGTGCAGGAGGGTGAGAACGAACGGGACCTCCGAGTCCTCGGGCGCGAGCTTCTCCGCGCGCGCCATGATCGCCAGTCCTTCCCGCACCGGCTCGAGGGAGGGCCTGCCCTGCTCGTTCGCCCAGAACGCGCGATAGTAGAGGCCCTGCCCGAGCAGCGAGAGCGTGCGCGCATCGTCGGCCCCGAGCTCGATCGCCCGCCGGTACGAGCCGATGGCATCTTCGGTCGTCCGCTCCACGGCAGAGTGATCAGCCATGAACTGGAACTGCGCCCGCATGATCAGCGCGAACCCTCTCCGGACGAGCGGTGAAGGGTCGTCGGGGTTCAGCCGGGTCACCTCGTCGAGAGCGGTCAGGGCGGAGGCGATCTCCGGGTCGGGCGAGCGGCCGCGAATCACCAGGACGTTCCCCCGGACGGTGTGGATCTCGGCCCGCGCCAGACCCACCGCAGGATCGCTTCGACCCCACTGCGCCGCCTGGTCCAGCAGAGCCCCCGCCGCGATGAGCGCCTTCTCCGCCTCGTCGAATCGCCGCGCGTAGGAGAGGTCCCGTGCCTCGGCCGTCCAGGCGTCCGCGGCCAGAAGGCTCGCCTCGTAGCGGCCCGGGGCAGCGGCGGTCGCATCCGCTGCGCGGGCGCGCGCCTCCGGGAAGTTCCGCTCCACCATCGCCTCGCGCGCCGCGAGCTCACTCGCTCGCCAGCCCGTTGACTCTCCCAGGCGGAGGTACGTCTTGGCCGGTTCGGCGAGCTCGGTCCTGAGCGCGGCGAGCACCGGTTCCCGGGCTTCCGGCGCGAGGGTCTCGCGCGCGCGCTCGTACCGCCGGCGGTACACCACCCCGAGCACCTCCCCCAGGCCCTCTGCCAGACGCGGAGTCCGGAATCCTGCTCTCCAGGCCCGCTCGTAGGCCGCGCGCGCGCCGTCGGTGTCACCGGTGAGCTGGAGAGCCTTCCCGAGCGCCGCGTTCACCGCGCCGTCTCCCCCGGCGGACGGTGGCCGAAGTTGCTCGGCCTCCTTGCGAAGGCGGGACAGCGCCGGTCGGAGGTCGTGCGGTGGTCCCAGGTACTCCATGCGGAGCTGGTCCTCGAGCGACTCGCTCAGCGCGCCCAGCCGGGCCGCGTCCACCGCGGCGCGATCGGCTCGCCGTTGCTGCCACGCCGTCCACCCGACGGTGACCGCCAGGATGAGCGCCACCGCGGCGATGGCACGGGCCAGGGGGCGGTTGCGGCGGGTCCACTTCAGTGCGCGCTCGCCCCACGAGGCCGGCCGGGCGTGGATCGGCTCCCCCCGCTGGAGTCGTCCGAGGTCGTCGGACAGCGCCTCGGCGCTCGGGTAGCGGGCGGTCGGATCCTTCTCCATCGCCCTGGCGGTGATGACCGCCAGCTCGCGCGGGAGGCCGGGCACGGCGCGGGTGAGCGGCTCGGGATCCTCCTCGAGGATCCGGCGGAGCAGGTCCATCTCCGGCTCGGCATCGGTGCTGGGCGTCCCGGGTGAGCCCGATCTCCGGAAGGGGGGCCGGCCAGCCAGGACCGAGTAGAGCGTCGCGCCCAGGGCGTACACGTCGGAGCGAAAGTCGGGTGGGCCCGGTGCGACGAGCTGCTCCGGGCTCATGTAGTCCAGCGTGCCCGCCGGGAGCCCGCTGCGCGACGGCTCGGCCTCCTCTCCTCGGGCGAGGCCGAAGTCGGTGAGCAATGCGGTGAAGCCACCCTCCCGCGACTCCTCCACCAGGACGTTGGCCGGCTTGACGTCCCGGTGGACCAGGCCCTGGAGGTGCGCCGCGTGCAGCCCGAGCGCCGCCTGGCGCACCAGCTCCACCCGCTGCTCCACCGACAGCCGGGGGGCGATGTCGGCCAGCGTCCTCCCCTCGACCAGCTGGAAGACGATGCACGGGCGGCCCTCGAGCGAGCCCACCGCGTGGACCTTCACCACGTGCGGGTGCTCCACCCGGGCCTGGAGCCGCGCCTCGAGGAGGACCCGCTCGGCGTCGCGGGCGTCCCGGCTGTGGACCAGCTTCACCGCCACCGCGCGCTCGAGCCGCCGGTCCCAGCCCCGCTGCACCTCGCCCATCCCGCCCGCCCCCAGGAGCCCCCGGAGCTCGATCTGATCATCGAGCGGTGCGAGGCGCTCGCTCACCGGACATCCCCCAGCGCCGAGCGCATCCGGCGTGCCACCTCCTGGAGCTCCGGCTCCGGGTAGTTGGAGAACCCCAGGCGGAGGCCGGGGACCGCGCTGCCGTCGAAGGAGAAGCGACGGCCCGGCTGGAAGGAGACGCCGCGCTCCAGCGCCCGTGCCGCCCAGGCGTCGACGTCGACCTCGCCGCTGACCCTCGCCCAGATGGCCAGGCCGCCGGTGGGGGGATCCACCATCAGCGTCTCCGCGAGCACGTCGGCCAGCCCGGCGAGGAGTGCGTCGCGGCGGCTCCGGTACACCCTGTCCATCCGGTTGAGGTGGCGCTGCAGCTCGCCGTCCTCCATCAGCTCCGCCATCGCTCGCTCGAGCACCGGGTCGCCATGCCGATCGTAGGTGGCCCGGACGGCGCTCATCCGGGCCAGGAGCGGTCCTGGCCCCACCACGAAGCCGAGCCGGAGGTCCGGGCTGAAGATCTTCGAGAGGGTCCCGACGTGCACCACCACCTGGGCCGGGTCCTTCGCCGCCAGCGGAGCGAGCGGACGGCCCTCGAAGTGGAACTCGGAGTCGGGGTCCATCTCGATGACCGCGAACCGATGGGTCGCCGCGAGCTCGAGCAGCGTCGAGCGCCGCTCGGCGGAGAGGCTCGCCAGCGTCGGGTACTGCCGCTGGGGGGTGACGAAGACCGCGCGCACCGGCGTCTCGCGGAGCAGCGCTTCCAGCGCGTCGGTCTGCAGGCCATCAGCGTCGATGGGCACCGGAAGGCACCGCGCGCCGGCGCGGACGAAGGCGTCCCAGGCACGCCGGGCGCCGAGGGTCTCCACCGCCACCGTGTCCCCCGGGGAGACGAGCGCCTGGGCCACCAGCACCAGCGCCATCTGGCTCCCGCGCGCGACGGAGATCCGCTCGGGGCCGACGGAGATGGCCCGGGTGCCGCTCAGCATCCGCGCCAGCGCTTCCCGGAGCTGCGGCTGACCCTGCGGATCGCCGCTCTCCGGGCCGGCCCTGCTCCGGAGGATGGCCCGCCGGTAAGCACGGGCGAGCGCTGCGCCGGGCAGAAGCCGGGGATCGGGGACGCCGCTCGCCACCTCGAGCATCCCGCGGCGCGCTCCGGCGGTGGGGGGCGCGGGCTCGGGTCCGAGCGCGAAGCCGATGGTCTCCGGGCCGGCTTCAGGCACCTCGTTGCGCGACTGGAGCCGGGCCGGCAGATGCGCGGGCAGCCGGCCCGCCACCGCGCTTCCCTCGCCGGGAGCGGACACCACCCAGCCCTCGACCTGGAGCTCGTGGTACGCGGACATCACCGTGTTGCGGCTCACTCCCAGCTGCTCTGCCAGGGTGCGGTAGCCGGGGAGAGGGTCGCCGGGATGGAGGCGGCCGCGGTGGATCTCCTTCATCAGGGCGTGGGCGATCTGGAGATAGACCGGGTCCTTGCTCCGGGGATCGAGGAACAGCGCTGGAGTCCAATCGGCCAACCCGGCGACGGAGCCTACCGCGTGACCACGGTGCAGCCGGATTGCGGCTGCGCGGGGTGGATCCGGGTCAGCGAGGACCTGCGGGCGGGCAGACGACGAGGTTCCGGAAGTACGCCTCGGTCGTGCGGTGCGCCCAGAGCGCCACGCCGCCGCCCACCGCTCCGAGCTTGAGGTCGCGAACGATGAGCGTCGGCTGCTCGGCGCCGTTGACGTAGAGCTCGGCGCGCGTCCCCGAGACCTTCACCCGCAGCCGGGTCCAGACGCCGGGCTGCAGGTCCGCGTAGGCCTCGTACTGCCCGGGGCTTTCATCCCGGAGCCGCTTCCAGCCGAAGTCGGGTGTGGACTGGTACTGCACCGCGTGGTTGCGCCGGAGCTGCTCCTCGGCGCGACCATTGCTCGGCCTCAGGTAGACGTCCTCGGAGCGTGCTGCGTCCGGCGAGACGTGGAAGGACAGACCGATGAAGCCCCGCATCTCGGCAGGCGCGCCGGGGAGGGGCGCGCCTGCGACCTCGAGGTGGATCTCCCCGTCCTGGAAGTCGAGCCCGGCGACGACGGCCAGGAGGTCCTCGGCCGGCCCGATCTCATCGAGCGCCTGGAGACGGAGTCCAGGCCGTCCCTGGTAGGTGACGGGCTCGGCGCGGGCACGCAGGAGCGTGAGACCTTCGGCGGTGGCGAGCGGCAGCACCCGGGCTCCGCTCGGTGCGGGATCGGGCCGGGGTCCGCCGGTCGCGCACCCGACCAGGCCGGTCGCGATGGCCAGCAGCGCGAGGCGCGAGAGGGCAGGCAAGCTCCACCCCCGGAGCTGGCCGGTGTCCGTGTGTCGCATGGTTGGATCGACGCTACCTTGGGTGCGCGAGGGCGGTGCCGCTGGTCGGCCAGGTCAGGGCGACCGCTCCCTGCGGCGATGCAGCGGATCGGACCTTCCGTGCCGCGAACCGAGCTCAGCCGGGGGTGCGGGCCAGGTCGGGCGTGGTCTCGGTGGCTGCTGCCCCGAGCGCCGCGAGCTGACGGTCGTGCCAGCGGGAGAGCAGGAGCAGCCCGGCGATCGCCCCCACCAGGCAGGTGGCCACGTCCTCCTGCGTGTCCCAGGGATCACCCTGGGTCCCGAGGAATGCCTCGGCCCCCTGGTGCAGCGTCACCGCTGCGCCCCACTCGACCAGCTCGTAGAGCGCGCTGAAGGCCAGGCAGACCGAGATCACCAGCACCGTGAGCCAGCCGCCCGGCCGCAGCGGCGTCCTCCGGAGCAGCAGCTCGCGGGTGACCAGCGCCGGGACGAACCCCTGGAAGAAGTGCCCCACCCGGTCGTAGTCGTTGCGCGCCAGCCCGAGCACCCGCTGCGCCCAGAACCCGAGCGGCACCTCGGCGTAGGTGTAATGCCCGCCGAGGAAGAGCACGCAGGCGTGCACCGCGACCAGCACGTAGACCAGGTCGGTGAACCGAAACCGTCGGTAGGTCACCAGGAGCACCGGCAGCACGAGGAGGAACGGCGCCACCTCCATCCACCAGGTGAGCCGATCCTTCGGGCCGATGCCCGACACGACCAGGGCCACCAGGTCGACCCCGAGCAGGATGAGCGGTAGCCGGTCCTCGCGGCGCACGAGGTCCTCACTCTAGGCCTGTGGTGTCAGCGGCGCCGCTTTCTCTTCAGCGACAGCACGCCGGCGACGGAGGCGTGGCGATCACGGGAAGGCCGAGCTCTGCTCCAGCGTGCTCTGGAACTCGACCGGGATCGGAGTCCCCTGCGCTCCGGCGAAGGTGACCCGCGCCGTCTCGGAGAAGGTGGCGGCGTGGTCCACCAGCGTCCCCGGCTCGACCAGCAGCTCGTCACGGTACTGCATGCTCGCGTCGATGACCTCGGCCTCGGCCGGGTCCACCCCGTTGCGGGCGAGGAATGCCGCCGCCCGGCGCATCGCCCGGCGCGCGGCCGCCCGGGGGTTCACCTCGTACTGTGCGCTCACCCGAGCGCACCGCGCGGCGCCGCAGGGCTCGATCCGGTCCACGGTCATGGTCTTCCGCTGCACCGTCGACTCCGGATCGGCGGCGGGCCAGGTCGAGCCGGGAGCGGTCGGGTGGCCCACCAAGTCGCGCACCAGCATCTCGAAGCGCGCCACCGCGAGCTCCTTCACCTGCTCCGGGCCGAGCATCGCCTGCGACGACCCCTCGGAACCGGGGACGAGGAGGCCGGAGAGCACCTCCGCGGCGCGCTCCGCGCCCCGGACCTCGACCACCCGTGGCTCGGGGCTCACCACCAGGTCCACCGTCAGCGCACTGCCCGGAACGCGCTCGCCATCGAGCACCTCGGCGTCGTTGATCCGCAGCGCCACCCGCTGCAGCTGGTGGCTCACCACGGTGCGGTCGCCCTCGCGGGTGAACCCCACGTTCCAGACGAACTCCTGCTCCTCCCGCTGCCGGAAGGGGCTGCCGACGAGGCGGGTCTCGCTCACCAGCTTGACGGTCCGGACGAATCGCGTTCCGGGCGGCGGCGCGTAGGTGAACGTGGGGGCGACCGGCGAGGTCGTCGCGCAGGATGCGCCGAGCACCGCCACCAGCGGCCACATCCTTCCAACCATTGGGCAGACCCTCCGGGCGCGGAGCCTTAACCTCCCCCGTGCCCCGCGACAATGGTCGCCCCTTGCTTCAGTGCGGCCCCGGCCTGAGGTGCGCCAATGGCATGATGTGCGGTGGAACCCACCGAGGAGGACACGGAATGAAGCCACAGGCGTGGTGGGGAGTCGCCCTCTCGACCCTGATGCTCGGCGCGGCGCCCCCGGCTCGGGACGGTGGGGCAGATCCACCCTCGGCCATGGAGCGCTACAGCCTGGTCATCCTCAAGCGCCCGGCGAGCCCCGGACCGAAGGTGGCAGACCCGGAGGCGCTCCAGCGCCAGCACCTCGGCCACCTCCAGGCGATGGCCAGGGCCGGGAAGCTGGTCGTCGCCGGCCCGTTCGACGATCAGGTCGACCCGCGGATGCGCGGGCTATGTCTCTACCGCGCTTCGCTCGACGAGGCGCGGCGCCTCGCCAATGACGACCCGGCGGTCAGGGCGGGACGCCTCGAGGTGGAGGTGCTCAGCTGGTGGGTGGAGAAGGGCGCGATGACCTTCCCCATCGCCGAGGCCTTGGCGCAGGGAAAGCGGTAGCGCGTCAGTCCCCCGCTCAGGGTACCGCGTCCGCCTGGGCGAGCAGCTCGGGGACGCTGCCCGAGAGCGAGCGCGCTGGGGGCGGGCCGCCGCGGAAGGCGAAGTGGCCCTCGTTCCAGCAGAGGACCTCGAACAGCGCGCTCGCTCCGGTGCGGGAGCCGCAGGCGGCGTGCACCAGGTCGCCGTCCTCGAACCACACCGAGCCGGTGCGCGCCGGGGCCCGGACGTCGAGCACTCCGGTCCGGCCGGCGCGGGCGTACAGCGCCAGCACGTCGGACAGCAACGTGGTGGCGATGGTGCCCGCGCCGGCGCCCGGAACCCAGCGGCTGACCTCCGAACGCAACCGCACCGGATCGACCGGGGCGGGGAGGTGGGCCACGGGAGGAGGCAGCACAGTGAGCCCGGGGCCGTGGGTCAGCACCACGGGCACGGGTCCCCAGCGACCGCGCAACTCTTCCAGGAGGGACGCACCGGAAGCGTTCGCGGTGTCGGCCGGTATGACGACCACGGCGGGCTGCTCGCACGCGATCCAGCCCGCGGCGTCCTCGGGTTCCGTCGTGCCTCGAACCGAGGCGGGGCCAAAGGCGTGACGGAGCACCGCCACGGAGGCACGGAGCCGTTCCGCGGACGCGTCGACGACCAGGATGGGACCGGGGCGGGCGCTCACCTGGCGATCACGGAGCACCGCCCGTGCCAGCGCTCGACGGCGGGTGAGGCGGTGTGGTGCTCGCGGCGGCGGAGGTGGCTACGGCACCCCGGGTCCGAGCGCGTGCCGTGGGCGAGGGAGCAATCGCTGTCGTGCGCTCGCCGGGACCCGCGCGGCGCGGACCAGCTCCTCGAAGGCCTTCACCCAGAGCTGCTCACCGCCGGTCCGTGGAGGCGTGGAGGACCGGCCGCGCCCGGTGAGCTCTCCGGCCGCGCTGGCGATGGCCGCAGGCAGGTCGGGGTCCCCCACCAGCACCGAGCGCAGGGCGAACTCGGGCCAGCGGCGCATGAGCTCGGCGACGTTGCGCGCCTGCTCCGGCTGATCGCCCAGCAGCACCAGCAGCGGGGTCCCCGAGCTCCGCGCCAGCTCCAGCGCGCCCATCCCCGCGCCGGAGACGAAGAGCTCGGCGGCGTGCACCACGTCCCCGAAGCGGCCGTCGGTCGCGATCCACCCAGGGCGTGCGTGGTACCCCTCGCCGACCGCATGCACCCGGAAGCCCCCGCGGGCGAGCCCCTCCTCGAGCGCCAAGGCGATCGACGGGTCCTTGAAGTGCGGGTTCAGGTACACCGCGGCGAGTGGCACGCCATCGGGCACCTTCAGCTCGGCCCGCACCTGCGCCCGCGTCCGCCCCGGCCGGGCAACGACGGGGGCCAGGCGGTAGGTCCGCGGCGAGCTGTCCGGCTCGGGCTCGGTGCTCCCCAGGGTGTGGATGATCCGGGCGAAGGCGCGCTCGCGCACCACCCGGAGTGCGCGGCGAAACCGGTCGCCGACCCAGGGAGGAACCCGGTGGTCGAGGTTCTCCTCCATCGCCCGCCAGAGGTTCTCGCCGTAGAGCTGCACCACCGGACGGGGGAATCCCAGCACCGGGGCGAGGAGGAGCGCGGGGTGGAGCGAATCGTTCACCACCAGATCCGCGCTGCGGGCGAGCGCCTCGAGGCGTCGCAGGTCGGCCAGCGCGCGCCAGGGGAGGACCAGGTAGTTGAAGACGCGGGCGTCGGTCCGGGCCCGCGACATGTCGTGCCGCTCGCCGAACTCCACGCGGAAGTGCTCGGAGAGGAGCCGGGAGGGGACTCCCATGGACTCGAGGAAGCGAACCCCCTCGCGGGCGGTGGTGACGATGTCCACGCCGAAGCCTGCCTCGCCGAGCGCACGCGAGAGGAGGTTGGCGCGCATCAGGTGCCCACGCGCATCCGCCAGGGCGAGGTAGAGGATCCGACCGGCTGCGGTGCTCAAGGGTCGTTCGAACGCTCGTCCCGGGCGGGCCCACGGCGGCGAGGTCCTCTGCCCGGGACGGTCCGAGGGCTCGCCTCGGGAGCAGGAGCTTCCGCCACGCGCGTGACGGAACGAGACCTGGACCGGTGACGTCTCGGTCAGGCGCCGGTGACGAACCAGCGCCCCAGGCCCACCGTGAACAGCAGACACCCGTAGGCGGCGTGTTCCACCGCGGTGGCGAGCAGCGAGCGGGTCCGCAGGTAGGTGCGGGCGAACAGCCACCCACCGAGCAGGGTGAGAACCACCGCCAGACCGTTGAGCAGCACCACGTGCGCCCAGGAGAACGCCACCGCGCTGGCCGCCGTCGCCACCCACGGCCCGCCGAACAGCCGCCCATAGCGGTGGAAGAAGAAGGTGCGGAACACCAGCTCCTGGGGGACGACGGAGAGCGTGGGGTAGAGCGCCATCACCAGCAGCCAGCGCCAGGGCGAATCGCGCGGGAGGTCGAAGAGGTGCCGTGGCTCGAGCAGGTACAGGCCGAGGGCGAGCAGCGTGCATACCCCCAGCGCCAGCGCGAGCGGTCCCCGGAGCCAGGTCCACAGCTGCTCCCGCCGCCAGAGCTGGTCCCGCTGGAAGGTCGGGTCACGCCAGAGCACCACCAGGCACACCCAGCCGGTCACGAAGAGGAAGGGGAGCGAGAGCCCCCGGGCGCATGCGGCGAGCACGGCGGGCACCACGCCGAAGAGCGTCACCAGCTCGATCCACCGCACTGCCTGCTTCACCGCGCCCCCGGCTCGACCCGCACCATCAGTCTGCCAGAATGTGGCGGCCGGGTGACGGCGGCAACCATCGAAAAGCAAACCCTCGGAGTTCCTGGAGCGCCTAGCCTCCTCCTCCATGGTGCTTCCCCTCACCCTGGTCCTCCTCGCGACCGTCCCGGCTCCGGAGGAGGAGGCCCGGCTGGTGGATGGCTACGCGCTCACCCTCAGCGGGGGGGTGAGCCTCGGCAGCTACGAGGCCGGCCTGAACTGGGCGCTGGTACGCGCCTTCCGGGCGCGGATGGGCGAGATGCTCCTGCGGCGCCGGCCGCGGCTGGTCGGTGTCACCGGCGCGTCGGCCGGGAGCATCAACGCCCTGCTCGCCGCTGCGCTCTACTGCGAGACCGACGAGTCCGCCGCCCGGTCCAGCGTCGACGACAACCTGCTGCGCAGCGCATGGCTGCACGTGGGCCTGGATTCGCTCCTGCCCGAGGACCCGCGTGCGTACCGGCCCGACGACGCGGTGCTGGCCTCCGCCGCGCTCGAGCCGGTGGTGGTCGAGGTTCAAAAGGCGCTCTTCGACGGGGGGATGGCGTTCCGCCCGCGCTGCCGGATCCCGATGGGGCTGACCGTCACCCGCGTCCGGCCGCTGGAGCAGGACGTGGGCGGGCTCCGGGTCACCTCGCAGCGCGCGGTGTTGCCCCTGCTGTTCGACATCGACTCCGCGGGGAAGGTCCGCTTCGAGCGCCAGCCCCTCCCCGGAGCGCTCGAGGCGACCGAGAGCCGCCTCGCGCTGGCCGACTTCGCCGAGATGGGGAAGGTGGGGGTGCACCCCGAGGTGGTGCTCCAGTCCCTGCTCGCCTCCGCGGCCTTTCCTCTCGCCTTCCGCCCGCGCGTGCTCTGCGAGTGTGCCACCGACTGTGGTCCGGACCCCGAGGCGCCCGAGGGCATCTGCCCCGGACCGCGGGGAACCCCGCTCACCGGACTGTCGTGCCAGGCGCACTCGGCGGCCCAGGGTGGCCGGGCGCTGAAGATCTGCATGCGCCGCTTCGCGGACGGCGGAGTGTTCGACAACGCTCCAGTGGGCCTCGCGCTGGAGCAGTCCGAGGCCTTCTGGCGCCCGGGGGTGCTGAAGCCGCTCATCGCCCTCTTCGTCGATCCGGACATCCGCCGGCTGCAGCCGTCGAAGCGCCGCGAGGAGGGGACCCCGGCCCTCCGGGGCGGTGGCGCCATCCTCACCTTCGCCCTGGATCTGGTGCAGACCGCGCGCAACCGCGAGCTGTCGCGCGCGGCGCAGGCGGGTCGCTGGAACCGCACCACCCGCCGGCTGCTGCTCACCACCTCGGGCCAGACCCGCGATTATCTCCAGCTGCTCGGCGAGCTGCTCGACCTCGAAGGTCCGCCGCCGAGCCCAACGCTTCCTCCGGCCCTGCACGGGACACCCGCCGAGAGGGCCCGGCTCGCCCGGACCCTGCAGAGCTGTCTGCTCCGGCTCGCGCCGCGTCCCCTCGACGCCTCGTCCGAGGCGCTCGGACGGCAGTGCGCCGGCTTCTTCCGGGGCGAGGCGGTGGGCGATCCCCTCCAGGCCGACCCACCGCTGCGAGCACGGGCGATGGAGCCGCTGAGCGAGACCGAGATCGTCGATCTGGTCACGCTGGTCAGCCGCACCTTCGGCAACCCGAACAACCCCGCCCGGGAGAACGCGGAGCGGAAGATGCTCGATGCCTCCACCCCGCCGCGGTCCCGGATCGAGATGGGGCGTGTGCTCGCCGACCGGCTGGAGATCGTCTCGCTGTTCGAGATCTACCTCGCCGAGCACCTGGGGTTCCTGAGCCACGGCGAGCTGCCCGAGGCGCGCCTGCTGCAGCTGCGGCGCGAGGTCCTCGGCTCTCTCACCCAGACGGAGACGCTCGGCCCGTCCTCGGCGCGGGTTGCCGCCGCCCAGCTCGAGGAGGCGCTGCTGTCGCTGGCCGGACGCTCCGGGCCCGGGACCATCCCCGCCGAGGCGCGGCGGGTGCTGGAGGAGGTCCGGGCCGAGCCGCCAGGGACGCTCTTCGGCATCGCCCAGCTGCTGCCGCTGCTCTCCGCGCTGGACGAGCTCCCCCCGTCTCAGGTCGACGCCCCGCTGCTTCGTGCCTGGCAGCGGCTCGACCGTCTGGTCCAGCTCCGGCCGCGGCTCCAGAGCCTCTCGGCGGACACGGTCCAGGTGTCGCTGGACTCCCGGACCCTGCTCTCCGAGGGCACCGCGGAGCGGACACTCGCGCTCTCCACCCGCTTCAGCCCGCTGGCCGGCGCGCAGCTGGCCAACTTTGCCGGGTTCCTCGACGAGCCGCTGCGTGAGTTCGACTACTACGCCGGCGTCTACGACGGCCTCCACTCGGCGGCGCTGTTCGTCTGCCGCGAACAGGACCCGGCCGAGCAGACGCGCGCCGCGCCGGTCCGGCTGGCGAGCAGCTGGGATCTGGATCTGTCGCAGATCGAGACCCAGCGCTGCGTCGGGGCGGCGATGGGGCAGGTCGCGGCGCTGCTCGGCATCCCGGCCTCGGAGAAGGCGTCGACGGTGGTCGCCTGGCTCGCCCGGGCCGAGCTCGGGGCCTCGCTCGGGAGCAGCGCCCAGACCGAGCGGGAGCTGGCCCGGCCGGAGTGGAGCTGGCTCGGTCCGCCGCGTGACCCGCGCTCGCTCGGCTCGCTGGGCATCGTGGGCCACGTGCTGCTCTCCCAGAAGTCCCCCTGCACCGACCAGGATCGGGAGGCGCTCTGCATCTCGGACGTCACCTTTGACCAGTTCCTCACCGCACTCGCCGAGGCCGGCTACAAGCCCGAGTCCCGCGCGATGCGGCTGGCGGTGGAGGACCGGACCCAGTTCTGGCGCGAGACCCTGCAGCGGGGGCTCGACCGTGCGGCCACCATCGAGCTCACCTCGGGGGGACCGTCGGAGACCGGCCAGCGCAAGGGCATCCTCTTCGCCCTGTCCGCCGGAGAGGTCTGGACCCGGGGCGACGTGAACGGCTCGTCGGTGCGCTTCAGCCTCGACCCCTCGACCATCCCCTCCGTTCCGCTGGCCGATGGCCCGGGGTGGGCCATCTGGGCGGCGCACGCGGTGCCGTACCGGGCCGCGCTCGACGTGGCGCGAGGGGGCCTCGCGCTGTCGTGGATCGAGCCTGCCCTCCGGCTCGGGCCGCACTTCTCGGTGCTCTCCACCCTGCAGCTGGTGGACATCGAGTTCGGCGAGCGGACCAGCAGTACGTTCGGTCTTCGTCCCGCGTTCCACCTCGCCGGGCTGACCGTCTCGGCGGGGCCGCGCCTCGCGGTGCACTGGAACGGTGGCACCGACTGGGGCGGGGAGGTGGGAGTGTCGATGCTGCAGGACCGCCTGGGTCTCTCGCTGGGCGTCCGCCGGCTCTCGGGGTTCAACGACGTGTTCGTCGCCCTGTCGGTCTCCGACCTGAACGGGATGATCTACTGGCTCACGCCCTGGGCGGAGCGGAAGAAGGTCACCGTCACCGACCTCGGACGTCCGGAACCGTGAGCACGAAGTCGAGCTGCTGGTTCAGCGAGGCGAGGGACCCGCCGCATTTCACCGCGTTGAACTCGACCTTGGAGACCAGCGCGTAGCGGTAGTCCGGGATGGAGAGGGCCACCACCTTGCCGGAGAAGGTGGCGCCACCCGGTGGGACGTCGGTCACCTGGTAGTGGCACTCGCCCCAGCCGCCGGCGAGCACCCCGTCGGCGTGCACCAGCTTGGTGCTTCCGTCGTCGGTCTTCATCACCAGCGCCACGTTGTCGCAGCCGATGCTCGCCAGCTCGTCGGCCGTCGACTGGGCCCGGAGCGACGGGTCGAGCGTGATGCGGCCCCCCACCCAGCACGGCCCGTCGGTCCGGACGAAGCCGGGCGCCGCGCCGGGGGCGGGGGAGGAGCCGGCCGACTCGCTCCTGCCCGAGGCGCAGGCGCAGAGGGCGAGGGCGAGCAGGGGAGCGAAGAACGCGCGGCGCCGCTGCGCGAGCCCCGGGGCGATCCGGCGCGCGGATGTCGTCTCGTGCACGGCGGCCATGACAGCCCGCGGCTCGGTCCGGGGTCAACTGACATCTGTTGGACGGGCCGGTCCTGCCGCGGCGGGGGGTGGTGCCTAGGTTGCCGGCCGGAGGTCGACACGGAGAATGGGGAGGGTACTTCGGCGCACGTGCTGGGTGCTGGTGTGCCTGCTCGCCGGCTGCGGGGATCGTCGGAACACCGTCAGCGTGGACGGGGCCCTGGAGCTGGCTCCGGCCGCGCTCGACTTCCAGCAGGTCGCGGTACACGACGAGCGCACCTTGCCGGTCACCCTCCGCAACCGGGGGCGGGGACGGCTCGACCTCACCGGCGTCAGCATCCAGGGGTCGTCGGGGAGCAGCTGGCGGGTCGACGTGCCGGGCCAGAGCGCGATCCTCCCCGGTCAGACGGTGAAGGGTGGGGTCGTCTTCCGGCCCGGGGCGCCGGGGCCCGTCTCCGGCACGCTGCTGGTCACCACCGACAGCATCACCTCGCCCCAGGCGGCGGTGGCACTGCGCGGGGAGGGCGTGGATGCGCAGGCGGCGCTGAGGGAGGACGCGCTCGACTTCGGGAAGATCGAGGTCGGCGCGGAGAAGGTGAAGCAGCTCACCTTCTCCAATCCGAGCCCGCTGGTGGTGGAGGTCAGCGGGCGCATTGTCGGAGCCGGCGGGGACGAGTTCTCCATGTCCCCGCTCACGCTCCAGCCCGGCGAGACCCGGACCCAGGAGGTGAGCTTCCATCCCCACCGCGCCGGTCTGAAGCGGGCCGCCCTGGCGGTGAGCCGGTGCAAGGGCTGCGGGGACGTGCTGGTGACCCTCACCGGCGAGGGCCTGCTGCAGGCGCTGGTGGCCGAGCCGCCCTCGGTGGACTTCGGCCAGGTGCCCACCGACTTTGCCGCGACCTCGGTGGCGGTGGTCCACAACCTCTCCACCGAGCCGGTCACGGTGAGCGCGCTGGCCCTCGCCCCCGGGTCGGACCCGGACTTCTCCAGCGGAGGGACGCCGCTGCCGCTGGTCATCCCCGGGGGAGCCACGGCGAGCGTGGATCTCGAGTACCTCAGCACCCACCTCGGCCCGGCCACCGGGACCGTGGTCCTGACGGTGAGCAGCGTACGAAACCCCACGCTGTCCATCCCGGTGCGAGGCGCGGGCGGTGGGGCGAAGCTCTGCGTTGCCCCGTTGCTCCTCGAGTTCGGCAAGCACGCGGTGGGGACCCGGACGGACTCTCAGGTCATGGTCCGGAACTGTGGCGGACCGGGTGACGTGTTCACCGTCGACTCCGCCACCCTGCTGGCCGGGGCGGGCTCCCAGTTCCAGCTCGGCCCGGTGCCCTATCCGGTCACGCTCACCACCGGGGCGTCGGTGGCCATCCCGGTGAGCTTCGTGCCCACGACCTCCGGCGATGTCGTCGAGCAGCTGCAGGTCGTCACCTCGCTGCCCGGGGGGACGGTCGACGTCCAGCTGCAGAGCACCGCCGCGGCGTCTGCGCCGTGCAACCTCCAGGTCAGCCCGTCGGCGCTGGACTTCGGCACCGTGCTGCCCGGGGCGCAGTCGCTTCTCGGGGCGAAGGTGCTCAACGCCGGTGCGGACGTCTGCGTCCTGCAGCAGCTGGGGCTCACCGACACCGGGGGCAACGTGTTCAGCTTGCCCGCGGGGAGCATCGTCGGGCTGAGCATGGCCCCCGGCGAGTACTTCACCTCCGAGGTCCAGTTCTCCGCTCCGCCCTCGCCGGGCAGCTTCCGCGGGGAGCTGACGGTGACCGGGACGGCCCAGGCGCCGATCCAGGTGCCGATCACCGCCCGGGTGGGAACCAGCTGCCTCGGCGCCAACCCCGGCTACGTGGACTTCGGCATCGCCAGCCCCGCCTGCCCGGCGGCGACCCGGCAGATCAACGTGGTCAACGGCTGCAGCACGCCGGTGACGGTGAACTCCGCGGTCATCGGCGCGGGGAGCACCGACGGGGAGTTCCTCTTCGCCCTGGCCCCGCCGCTGCCGCAGACGCTCGCCCCGGGGGCCGGCCTTTCGCTCGACGTGAAGTACCTGGCGGGCGTGCCGGGCCTGAACCTCTCGCCGCTGTACATCGACAACTCGCTGCTCGCCCCGCCGCTGCTGGTACCGCTGGTGGGCGAGTCGAGCGCCACCGCCAGGCAGACCGACCGCTTCGTCGAGGGCTCGCCCGGACAGGTGGACGTGCTGTTCGTGGTCGACAACACCGCCTCGATGCTCGAGGAGAGCCCGCGCCTGGTCTCGGCGATGCCGGCCTTCGCCAGCGCGGCGCTGGAAACCAGCGTGGATCTCCACGTAGGGGTGACCACCACCGGCATCTCCCCGACCAACGCCGCCTGTCCCGGCGGAGCGGGTGGCGGCGAGGGGGGCCGGCTCTTCCCCGCCGACGGGAGCGCGCCACGGCAGTTCACCAGCGCCACCCCCAACCTCGGTCAGGCATTGCAGAAGGCGGTGCAGGTGGGCGAGTGCGGCTACGAGCAGCAGGGGCTGGACGCCATGCGCCGCGCGCTCACCCCACCACTGGTCGATCACGCCGACGACCCGCGGACGCCGCTCGCCAACGACGGCAATCTGAGCTTCTACCGCGAGACCGCCTCGCTGGCGGTGGTGGTGGTGAGCGACGACGACGACACCTCGCCCGACGCGGTGGCCACCTACGTGCGGTTCCTCCAGCAACTCAAGGGCGCAGGGGCGGCGGGTCGGGCATCGCTCTACGCGATCGTCCCCTCGGGTCAGGCCTGCCCCAGCGCCGCGGGTCAGGGACTGCGCTACGCCGAGGCTGCGAGCCGCACCGGCGGGGCGATCGAGTCCATCTGCGCCCCGGACTTCGGGCCGCTGCTGCAGGACGTGGTGAGTCGCGCGTTCTCGGCGCAGACCCGCTTCCCGCTGAGCGGGACGCCGGACTCGGCCGGGGTGACGGTGACGGCGAACGGCACGCCCGCCACTGGCTGGGTCTACGACGCGGCGTCCAACACCGTGGTCTTCGGCGCCCCGCCGCCGCCGGGCGCGGTGATCGAGGTCAGCTACACCCGAGGCTGTGGCTGAGCACCGTTCCTCCGATGGACGGCAGGGGGCAGGCCGCTCCCTCCGCCGGTGCGCCGGTGTGGGTCCGCTGACCGGTGGCCCGGCCGTTTGACCCTCGGAGAAGGCGGCCGCTACCGTAGCGGGTTCGGCCTCGCCACCCCGTGCCACGATCTCCGCGATGACGCTCGCCGCCGGGACGCCCATCGGCAAGTACGTCGTCCGGCGCAAGCTCGCCGAGGGCGGGATGGCGGAGATCTACCTCGCCGCGGCGCTCGGTCCCGAGGGGTTCGAGAAGGACGTGGTCATCAAGCGCGTCCGTCCGGGCCTCGCCGGTGATCCCGACTTCGTGCGGATGTTCATCGCCGAGGCGCGGGTGGCGAGCCGGCTCAACCACGCCAACCTGGTTCACATCTTCGACTTCGACAAGCACGAGGACACCTACTACCTGGCGATGGAGTACGTGCGCGGCCACTCCCTCTGGGAGCTGCGCCGCCGATGCCAGGAGCGCGGCGTGGCCATCCCTCCCATCCTCGTCGCGCAGATCGGCATGGAGGTGGCGCGCGGGCTGGCGTACGCCCACCGGCTGACCGAGAACGGGCAGAGCCTCGGCCTCGTCCACCGTGACGTCACCCCGCACAACGTGCTCCTCAGCTTCGACGGCGCGGTGAAGCTCACCGACTTCGGCATCGCCAAGGCCGGTGGCCGCGCCACCACCTCCGGGATGCTCAAGGGCAAGTTCGCCTACATGTCCCCGGAGCAGGCGCGAGGCGACGCGGTGGACGCCCGCACCGACGTCTTCGCCCTCGGGGTCACGCTCTGGGAGCTGCTCACCGGCGCGCGGCTGTTCGAGGGCGAGGGCGACGTCGCGGTGCTGCGTGCGGTCCAGGAACGGCTGATCGTCCCGCCGGCGAGGCTCAACCCGGCCGTCGCCGCTCCGCTCGACGCGGCGGTGATGCGGGCGCTCGAGCGGGACCGCGGCCGCCGCTGGCCCACCGCGCATGAGCTGGAGCGGGCCCTGGCCGAGGTCCTCCTCGCCGGGGCCCGCTCGCTCGAGGACACCGACGTCGGCGCCTTCCTCCGCCGGATGTTCCCCGAGGAGGCCGGGGTGGCCGAGCCAGCGGCGGGCACGGCCTCCATTCCCATCTCGCTGTCGATCTCCGGCCCGCCGGGCGTGGCCGCCGCCGAGCCGGCTCGGGGCGCCTCGGTCGTGCAGCCGACGGAGCTGGTGACCCCTGCGCCACTCGAGCCCGCTCCGACCGAGGTCCTCCCCGGCGCGCGACCCCGCGTCCGCTGGCCGGCGCTGCTGCTCGCGGTGGGGGCGATCGCCGCGGTGATGGCCCTCGCCGTCCGGGCGGGCCCGGGCCTGGTGGCCCGCTGGCGCGACCGATCCCCCGTGGGGAGCACGGCGCGGAACGCTCAGCCGCGGCCCGAATCCAGCGGTCCTGCGAGAGCCCCTGGACCGGCTGCCGCGGACTCGTCTGTGGCCATGACCGGTGCCGCGACGGCGGAGCCAGTGCCGCGCGAATCGACTGCCAGGCCGGCCTCGCCCGCGCCCGCGACACCTGCGCCCACCCCGGCGACGGTGGCGGCGGCCGAGCGGGACGGGACCTCGCGGAGCAGGGGAGGGGCGCCGGGCGCTGCCGTGGTCCGGGCGCGGCTGGTGATCCGCGCCAAGCCGTGGGCCGAGCTCCGGGTCGACGGGAAGCGTGCGGGCTACGTCCAGGGCAGCAAGACGGTGCGGCTGCCGGCCGGGCGTCACCTGGTCGAGCTCACCGGCCCCGACGGGGTCGCCGGCACCTACACGGTGCAGCTGGTCCAGGGCCGCACGGCCACGCTCGAGCATCCTCCCGGCGATCGTTAGCGCCGCGCTGCCGTCCAGCGAACCGGTGCTGAACGGCCGAGCCCCCTTGACCGGAAGAGAAACCACTCAATATCATCTTGTCAGTAGAAGATATTCTCAATCCGTCATTCAATGGATTATCTTGACCCGGGAGAGCTGGCACGCATCGAGAGCGAGTTCGCCCGCGGCCTGTCCGCCGGGGCGATCGTCGAGATCTTCCGCCCCAAGGGCGTCCGCCTCTCCGAGGCCACCTTCCGCAAGTACGTGCAGGCAGGGCTCCTCCCCCGGAGCCGCCGGGTGGGCCGCAAGGGCAAGCACCGGGGCAGCCACGGCCTCTACCCGGTCGAGTCGGTGCGGCGGATCAACGCCATCAAGAAGATGATGGCCGCCGGGCTCACCCTCGAGGAGATCCGCCGCTCCTTCGTCGGGGTGAAGAACCACATCGACCAGGTGGAGCGCAGCCTGGACGAGACCCTGAGCGGGCTCGAGTCCGAGCTCAGCGAGCGCGCCCTGGCCACCGAGCAGAAGCGGAGCCTGCAGGGAGAGCTCACCGGGCTGCGCCGCCGCGCCGAAGGTCTGGTGGCCGACCTCTCCCGGGTCGGCAGCGCGCTCACCGCGCAGCGGGCCTCGGGCTCCATCGAGCGGAGCGATCTGTCGTGACACCACCGGCGATCAGTTCCGCCGTCAAGCGGTCCGGAGGAGGGAAGCGATGAATCAGGCCAAGCCCGAGTCGGCGGCGGGGGAACCCGGCAGCGAGCCCGAGAGCGCACCCCCGGCGCCCGCGGAGCGCCGCCGCTCCAAGACGATGTCCCGGAAGGAGATGGCCCGCGAGCTCCGCCGGCGCCGCCTCTCCGGCGAGGTGGACCCCGAGGAGCAGGAGCTGCTCCGGAGCGTCGAGGACAACCGGCCCCGGACCCGGGCCGACTGCATCAACGGCCCGCGCCCGTGCCTCTTCGTCTCCTGCAAGCACAACCTCTACCTGGACGTGAACCCCGAGACCGGGTCCATCAAGCTCAACTTCCCCGACAAGGAGATCTGGGAGCTCGAGCACACCTGCGCCCTGGACGTGGCGGAGAAGGGCGGCATCACCCTCGAGGAGGTGGGGGAGATCATGAACCTCACCCGCGAGCGAATCCGCCAGGTCGAGACCCGCGGCCTGGCCAAGCTGCGGGAGGCCACCGAGGACTGAGCGGGGGACTGAGCCCGGTGGCGTTCTGCTGCCCAGGGAGCACTCGAGCGCCGCTGGATCGTCCGTCGCGGGTCGCCCACGCCGCGGCCGGGGCGGGGTGGACCCCCCGGCTCACCGGGCAGCGCTCGTTCGTTGACACTCGGACCACGCGCGGTGTTTCGTCCCGGTGCCCTCCCGTCGCACTCCCCAGGACCCGTGATCGCCCTCCTCAGCGTCTCCGACAAGCGGGGACTCGTTCCCTTCGCCCGGGGTCTCGTGGACCTCGGATTCCAGCTCCTCAGCACCGGCGGGACCCTCCAGACGCTGAAGGAGGCCGGGCTGCCCGCGCGCAAGGTCTCCGAGCACACCGGAAGCCCGGAGATCCTCGGCGGCCGGGTGAAGACGCTCCATCCCCGCATCCACGGCGGGTTGCTCGGGCGCCCCGGCCTTCCGTCCGACCGCGCGGAGATGGAAGCCGGGGGAATTGCCCCCATCTCGGTCCTGGCGGTGAACCTCTACCCCTTCCGCGAGACCGTGGCCAAGGGGTTTGGAGAGCAGGAGATCCTGGAGAACGTCGACATCGGGGGCCCGGCGATGATCCGGGCCGGGGCGAAGAACGCGGACTCGGTCACCGTGCTCGTCGACCCGGATGACTACCAGGCGGTGCTGGAGGAGCTGCGCCGGGGCGGGACCTCGCCCGAGACGCGCCGGCGACTCCAGCGCAAGGCGTACGCCCACACCGCGGCGTACGACGCGAGCATCGCCGGCTGGATGGCCGAGCGCGATGGCGTTCCCTTCCCCGACCAGCTGTCGATCGGATTCCGGAAGGTCCAGGAGCTCCGCTACGGCGAGAACCCGCACCAGCGCGGCGCGTGGTACTGCAGCTACCGCGAGCCACCGGGCCCTTCGGTCTCCTTCGCCGAGGTGCTGCAGGGCAAGGAGCTCTCCTACAACAACCTGCTGGACCTCGACGCCGCGCTCGCCCTGGCGCTCGAGTTCCCCGAGCGTCCGGTGGCGGTGATCATCAAGCACAACACCCCCTGCGGCGTGGCTCAGGACGAGGTGCTGGAGAAGGCGTACCGGGTCGCCCGCGCCGTGGACGAGGTCTCGGCCTTCGGGGGCATCGTCGCCTTCAACCGGGAGGTGGACGAGCCCACCGCCCGGGCGATGGCCGAGACCTTCCTCGAGGCGGTCATCGCCCCGGGGTACTCGGAGGCTGCCCGCGGGGTGCTGGGGACGAAGAAGAATCTGCGGTTGCTCGATGCCCGGAGGTCCTGGCCCCCCGGGTCGCGCCCCTTCGCCTCGTTCGAGCTGCGGAGCATCTCCGGTGGCCTCTTGGTGCAGGACCGCGACGCGGTCGAGCCGTCCACCGAATGGAAGGTGGTGACCCGGCGCGCTCCCACCGCTGCCGAGCTGACCGCCCTGCGCTTCGGATGGCGGGTCTGCAAGCACGTGAAGAGCAACGCCATCGTCTTCTCCACCGCCGACCGGATCCTCGCCGTCGGAGGCGGGCAGACCAGCCGGGTCGAGTCGGTGAAGATCGCCGCCGCCCGGGGTGGGGAGACGCTCCGGGGGAGCGCCGTCGCCTCCGACGCCTTCTTCCCCTTCCGGGACGGCCTGGACGCGCTGGCCCAGGCCGGCGCCCGGGCGGTGGCCCAGCCCGGAGGGAGCGTCCGAGACGCGGAGGTCATCGCCGCCGCGGACGAGCACGATGTGGCAATGCTCTTCACCGGCGTGCGGCACTTCCGGCACTGACGCCGGCCTGCACGAATGCGCTTCCGATGTGAACAATGCGGTACCGAGTACCTCCTCCCGGACGAGTCGGTCGCCCGGGCGACCCGCGCTCGTTGCCCGCGGTGCAAGCACTCCCAGGCGCTTCATCCCGGGGGCGTGCCGCTCACCACCCCCCCGGGTGGCAAGAGCCAGATCGGCCGGGTGGCGCTGACCACCCGCACCGTCGAGCCAGCTCCGGCGCCCGAGGAGGAGGAGCTCTTCGGGGAGCTGGAGTGGGAGACGGACAGCGAGCTCGAGTTCGTGGTGGGGCGAAGCCACGTCCAGTTCGAGGACATCCCCCCGGCCGCGGTCCCGAGCGTCCCCCCGGTGAGCCAGGTGGGCGGGAGCCCTCCGGGCCCGCTCCAGGCCCCGAGCTCCGCGCCCATCGACTTCAGCGACGTCCACATCGAGGAGGATGACCCGGCGTCGGGCCCGTCGCGGGGGGGGCCTGAGGCGGACGCGTGGCCGGAGACGGACCGGTCGGATCCGTGGAAGCGCACGCCCCTCCCCCCGCTGCAGCAGCCACTGTCACCGGTGCGACCAACCGCCTCGCCGGCCCCGCCCCCCACCCTGACGCCGGTCACCCCCGGGAACCAGCGCCGGCCGCAGCCCACCCCGGCCGCTCCGGGCACCGCACCGCGTGGGGGGTCGGCGCCGTCCGCCATCCCTGCGATGACGCCCCGTCCTGCCCCGGGCCCTGGGACGGCTCGTCCGGCCGGCGCCACGCCCGTGCCTGCTGCGCCTGCGGCGGGCACCGCTGCCGAGCCATGCGGCGCCTGCGGCGGGAAGCTCGTCGACGCCGACGACCTGGCCAGCGGAGTCTGCGGCGCGTGCCGGGCCCGCACCGCCGCCGCGCTCGGGCGGGGATTGCCGGTCTCCGGGCCGCTCACCCCGGTTCCGAGGGCCTCCGAGCCGGTCACGGTGGATCTCGTCGGGCGCACGCCCACCCCTCCGTCGAGGCCGCGCCGCGCATTCCGGACCATGCCCGAGCCGGAGCGGCGGGGCCGGATCTGGATCCTCCTGGGCCTGCTGGGCCTCGCCGCGGCCGTCTCCGCGGTGCTGTGGTACCTGCGCGTCCGCCCCGATCCGGCGGATCTGCAGCGCGTGGCCGAGGTCCTTCCCCGTCCGGGGAAGAAGAAGCCTCCGGCCGAGGCCCGGCTCCCCGAAGGCCTCGAGGCGCGGCTCGCATCCTGGAAGGCCCCTGCCGACCCGCGCCCGGTTCCGGACCTTCTCGGCCCTGCCCAGGCCGACCTGGCGAAGGACACCGAGGCCTCCGAGCTCGCGGCGGAGCACACCCTGGAGGCGGCCCTCGTCCAGGAGCCCCGCAACGCCGAGGCACTCGGCCTGTGGATGGAGGCCATCGCCCGCGGACGGGGGAGTCAGCTCTCCGCGAAGGAGCTCGATGCGCTGGCGCGCCTCGGCGAGAGCGCCCTGGAACGGCTGGGCCGCCAGCCTCCACTTCAGATCGGGCTGGCGAGCCTGCTGCTGGTGCGCGGTGCTGCGCAGGACATCGAGCGCGCCCGGAGCCTGGGGCAGGCCGCGGTGGACGCCACCCGGCCGCCGCCACCGTCGCCGCCGGATGCGCGGCCACCGCCCGCTCCGACCGCGGCCTCCTCGCCCGTCTGGGGAACGCGGGCCCGGCTGGTGCTGGCCGAGGCGTACGCCACCTCGTCGGCCGCGCTCGCGCTCTCCCTCCTGCAGGAGGTCCAGCAGCGAGACCCGGGCCAGCGCCGGGTGTTCAACGTCCGCGCGGTGGCACACGACGCGGCCGGTGCACCCCGTGCCGCGGGGGCGGATCTCCAGGCCCGCCTGGCGGTGGACCCCGACGAGCCCCGCACCGCACGGGCGCTGGCCCGGCTCTGGGGACAGGTGGGGGAGACGGCGCAGGCGCGGCGCCTCTACGAGCGGCTCCAGGCGAGCCCCGCGACCCAGGACGGGCCGGCGGTGATCGAGATGGCCGCGCTCCGGGCCGGCGCCGAGCGCGCTCCTGCCGAGGCGGTGAAGCTCCTGGTCCACGCGGTGCAGCGCGGGCGA
Source organism: Myxococcaceae bacterium (assembly GCA_035519675.1). Lineage (GTDB taxonomy): Bacteria > Myxococcota > Myxococcia > Myxococcales > Myxococcaceae > RPRB01. The sequence continues at coordinate 112,012 of DATIWB010000120.1, read as the reverse complement.
CTGACCGGGACGGATCTGCTGCGGGCGCAGATCTCCCTCGCCCGCGTGGCCCGTGCCGCGGGCGACATCCCCGTCGCGACGCAGGCAGTCGCCGCCTCGCTGGCGATCGCCCCGGACGACGTGCAGGCACACCTCCAGGGACTGCTCGTCGACCTGGACCGGGGAGCGGTGGAGCAGGCCGCCGCACACCTCGGCCCGGTCCTGGACCGCCTCGGCGACGCGAGCCTCGCGGCGCTCCTCGAGGGTAGGGTTCGGGCGGCCCAGCAGCGCTGGCAACCGGCGGCCGAGGCCTTCGACCGCGCCGCCTCGACGGATGCCCGCCGGACCGATGCCCAGCTCTGGGCCGGTGCCGCCTGGGCGATGGCGGGCGTGCGCGAGCGGGCGCTCCAGAGCGTCGCCGCGGCGCTCCAGGCCGACCCCTTCCGGGAGGGCCCCGGGGTCCCGCCGCTGCTGCCCGGCGACGGCCTCAAGGGTGCCGCCGAGCGTCTCGTCCTGCTGAGCAAGGACGACCGCGACGGTCAGCCCCTGCTGGCCGAGGCGGTGCTCCGGGTGCACCAGGGGGACGCGCCAGGGGCCGAGGCGCTCATCGACCGCATCCTCAAGACCGGGGCGACCCAGGCGCTGGTGCTGGGGTGGAAGTCCATCCTGCTCGCCGCCCGGGGCGACACCGCCGGGGCGCTCGCCCGCGCCCACGAGGCGGTCGCGGCGGGAGGGAGGACCAGCGGCTTCGCCCAGTACGCGCTGGGCTCGGCGCTGCTCGCCACCGGCGACGTCGAGGGCGCACAGCGCGCGCTCCGTGAGGCCCAGACCCTGAGCCCGGCGCTGCTCGCGGCCCAGGTGCGGCTGGCCGAGGCGGAGGCCCGCACCGGGGCCATCGTCTCCGCCCGGGAGCGACTCCAGCGTGTCATCGTGCTCGATCCGGAGTACGCCTCGGCCCGGCGGGCCTTGTACCTTCTGCCGCCGGAGGGTTGATCGACACTGATGCGGGTGCTGGTCCTGGGAAGCGGTGGGCGGGAGCACGCGCTCGCCTGGAAGCTGGCGCAGAGCCCCAGGCTCTCGGGGCTGATCTGCGCGCCGGGAAACCCCGGCACGGCCTCGTTCGCCGAGAACCGGCCGGTGGTCGCCGACCGTCCCGAGGCCGTGGTGGCGGTGGCGCGGGACGCCCGGGCGGACCTGGTGGTGGTCGGACCCGAGGCACCGCTGGTCGCGGGCGTCGCCGACGCGCTCCGGGCCGCCGGCATCGCGGTCTTCGGTCCCGACGCCGCGGCGGCGAGGCTCGAGGGCAGCAAGGCCTTCGCCAAGGAGGTGATGCTCGCCTCGGGAGTCCGCACCGCCGCCGGGCGAGCGTTCACCTCGGCGCGGGAGGCGGAAGACTGGGCCCGCGCCCGCGGTTCGGTGGTGGTGAAGGCGGACGGGCTGGCGGCGGGCAAGGGCGTCATCGTCGCCCGCGGTGTGGACGAGGCGGTGGAGGCGGTGCGCGCGCTCGCCGCGCTGGGCGAGGCCGGGCGCACGCTGGTGCTCGAGGAGGTGCTGGACGGCGAGGAGGTGAGTGTCATCGCCCTGTGCGACGGCTCCCGCTACGTGCTGCTTCCGCCGGCGCAGGATCACAAGCGGCTCCTCGACGGCGACCAGGGACCCAACACCGGAGGCATGGGGGCGTACTGCCCGGCGCCGGTGCTCGACGCGGCGGCGCTGGGCCGGGTGGGCGAGGAGGTCATTGCCCCGGTGCTCCGGACCATGGCCGCCCGGGGGACGCCGTTCCGCGGCGCGCTGTACGCCGGGCTGATGGTGGGCCCGGGCGACCCGGCGGTGCTCGAGTTCAACGCTCGGTTCGGAGATCCCGAGGCGCAGGTGCTGGTGATGTCGGTGGGGGAGGACCTCCTGCCCTGGCTGGACGCCTGCGCCCGCGGCACGCTCGCCCCCGGGCCGCTCTCCCTGCTTCCCGGGGCCTCGGTGGGCGTGGTCCTGGCGAGCCCGGGGTACCCCGCGGCGCCGGTGACCGGTGAGCGCATCTCGGGTGTGGACCGCATCGGCGGCAGCTGCCAGGTGTTCCACGCCGGCACCGCGCTCCGGGACGGTGCACTGGTGACCGCTGGTGGCCGGGTGCTCACCGTGTGCGCCCGCGGGCCCACCCTGGCCGAAGCCCGCGCCAACGCCTACGGCGCGGTGAGCCGCATCTCCTTCGAGGGAATGCAGTACCGGCGGGACATCGGCAGCAAGGGGCTCGGACCACGCGCGTGAGGTGGCCCGAGCTCCCCCTGCTCGTCCGGTATCTGCTGCGCGAGCTGCTGATCCCACTCTCGCTCTGGGTGGTGTTCCTCTTCCTGCTGCTGTTCGTGATGCAGTTCCTCCGGGGCACCGAGGTGCTCCTGGGCTCGGCGATGACGCCGTGGGACTTCCTCCGCCTGGTGGTGCACCTGAGCCCTCATCTGCTGGTCATGTCCCTTCCGGTCGGCTTCCTGCTCGCCATCCTCCTCGGGCTCGGCCGGCTGGGAGAGGACCGTGAGCTGCTGGCGCTGCTCTCGCTCGGGGCCACCCCCTGGCAGCTGGCCCGGGTGCCGCTGGCGGTGGGCGGAGCTCTGGGCGTGCTGGTCCTCCTCCTCGCCTCCACCGCCGAGCCCTGGGGACTGAAGCAGGTCAAGGTGCAGGTGAGCGAGGTCATCAAGAAGAACGTGCTCGGCGACGTCCGCCCCGGCGTCTTCTACGAGGACCTGACCGACCTCACGCTCTACGCCCAGGAGGTGGACCCCGAGCGCGGCGTCTGGACGCATGTGCTGGTCCACGATGACCGGGATCCGCGCGCCCCGCTGCTGGTGCTGGCGCACGAGGGCACGGTGAACCCCTCCGGTCGTGGGGCCTCGCTCTCGGTGGGTCTCCGGGCGGGCGAGGTCCACCGCGCCGAGCAGACCGGGACCGACTACGCCATCCTCACCTTCCGCGATGGGAACCTCTCCGTGGGCGTCGAGGACTCCATTCTCCGGAAGAATCACTTCCGCTCGCCGAAGGAGGAGCTCACTCCCCGCGAGCTGCTCGTGGCGGCGGACGAGGCGCGCGGCGGGGGGAAGAGCCCGGCGCCGTTCCTGACCGCGTTCCACGTCCGGCTGGCCGAGGGATTGACGCCCCTGGCCTTCGCGCTGTTCGGGGTGCCGCTGGCCATGTCGTCCCGCGCGGCCCGCACCCGCGGATACCTCCTGGCGCTGGGGGTGTACGTCGCCTACTACATCGTGGAGCGGAGCTTCGAGAACCTCGGCAGCGCGGGGCGCCTCGCCCCCTCGCTCGCCGGAGTGGCGCCCAATCTTCTGTTCGGGGCCTTCGGGACCTGGCTCTTCGTCCGCCTCACCCGGCGGGGGCTGGTGGCCTGATGCGTGGGCTCCTCCTCCGCCACCTGCTCCGCCGCTACCTGGTCCTGGTGGCGGCGGTGCTGGCCGGGCTCCTGGTGGTCTTCCTGGTCGCCGACTTCGTCGACCGCGCTCGCTCGTACACCGGCCCCAACTGGGTGCGCGACGTGGCCGAGCTGTACGCCTGGAAGGCGCTGGTGGCGGCGCACCAGCTCGCTCCGGCGGCGCTCCTCCTGGCCGGTGCCGCGCTGGTCTCGCTGCTCCGCCGCCGCGGGGAGCTGACCGCCATCCTCGCGCTGGGCTTCGGCCGGCGGATGCTCTTCCTCCCGGTGGGGGCGGTGGCCCTGGCCGCGGCCGTGGGGCTGGGGCTGCTCGACGAGTTCGTGGTGGGTCGCGCCAGCCGCCGGGTGGACGAGATCACCGCTCTGCGCTTCCACCGCTGGGGCGACTGGCGGTCGTTCTACGAGCGCAAGCAGTGGTTCCGGCACGACGACCGCATCCTCCACCTCGAGAGCGGCGACGTGGAGTCTGGCTTCCAGGGTGTCACCGTGCTCCGCCTCACCCCGGAGTTCGACCTCGCCGAGCGGGTGGACGCGCAGCGGATGGAGCACGCCGGCGGCACGCGGTGGCGGCTGGTGGGGGTGACGCGGCGAACGTTCGACCGGCGGGGCGGCCTGAAGCTGACCCAGCTCCCGGAGGAGACGCTGGACCTGGGCATCACCCGCGTGCTGCTGGGAATCCGGCCGGGGCGGCCCGAGCAGATGCGGCTGAGCGTGCTCCGGCAGCAGATCAGCGCCCGCCGTGAGGTGGGCCTCTCCGACCGGCTCTACCTGCTCGCGCTGGGCAACCGCTTCGCCTACCCCCTGGCCGGAGTTCCGGCGGCGCTGGTGGCGGTGGCGCTCGCCCTGCGCCCTGGCCGCGGGGGCTCGCTCACCGGGGCGCTGGTGGAGGGGCTCGCGGTCACCATGGGCCTGTGGGGACTCACCGTCATCGCCCGGGCGCTGGTGAGCGCCGGGCGTCTCGCGCCGCTGGTCGCCGCGGTGCTGCCCCTGCTCGCGCTCAGCCTGGCCCTGGCGATCTTGCTCTGGGTTCCTCCGGGGACAGGTCGGCGCGTCCTCCGGTGGGGAGGGTGGTCCGGAGCGCGGGCGTGAGTCCGGCTCGGGTGGCGACGGCGCTGGTGGCTGCCTGGGCCGCCGCGTTCTGGCTGGCGGAGGGGCTGCTCCAGGGCGTGGCGGACCTGGCGCTCGTCGCCTCGGCGATGCTGGCCCTCCGCGGGGCGTCCCTTCCGGGCGAGGCGCGACTTCCCGCCGGCGCGGCGCTCGGGCTCGCAGCGTGGCAGGCGCTCTCCCCGCTGGTGGTGCGGGCGCTCGGGACCCCAGGACTTCCTCCGGCCGCGCTCTGGCTGCATTGCCTCGACACCGCGGCCCTCGCCGCTGCGGCGCTCCTCGGTGCGCAGGTCGTTCGCTGGACCTGGCCCGCCGCGCTCTTCCTCGCCGGGGGGCTCGTCTCGCTCGCGCTGTCGGCGGTGCAGCACCTGGTGCGCTGGTCCATCTCCATCCCGGGCGTCCTGCGGGTGCCGGTGGACCGGGTGCACGAGACGTTCGGCGACGAGGACCGTTACGCGGCGGGCGGGTTCTTCTTTCACCGCCTCCGCCTGGCGCACGCCTCCATCGCCGCACTCGGGCCAGCGCTGAGCACTGCGCTCCGTCCCGCCGCGCCGCGGACCCGTGCGCTGGCCGCCGCGCTGTCCTTCGCCTGCGTGGGGTGCATCGTCCTCGCCTACGCGCGGGCGGCGCTCCTCACCGCGGTCCTGCTGGTGCTGGTGGCCGGGGTGCTGGTGACCCGGAGCGCGCGCGTCCGGGCGGCGGTGGGGGCGGGGGTTCTCGCCGTGGCGGCGGCGGCGCTGGTGAGCCCGGGGTGGCACGTCCGGCTCGGCCAGGCGACCGAGAACTTCGTGGGGGGTGAGCGGGCGCTGGCTCGCGCCGCAGGGTGGGATCTGGTCCACCAGCACCCGTGGCTCGGGGTGGGCTTCGGCAACTACCGGACGGCGGCGCTCGCGCGTCAGGACGTGACCGGCATCAGCGACATGCTCTCGCGCGATGCGCACTCCATCGCCCTCACCGTCTGGGCGGAGACCGGAGTCCCCGGCCTGCTGCTGTGGGTCCTGCTCCACGCGGCGCTCCTGCGCGCGCTGCTGCGCCGGGCGCGCGGCGGGAACACCGTGGCGCTCGGGGCGGCGCTCTCCTGGGTCGGATACCAGACCCTGGGCATGGCCCACTACCTGCCGTTCCACCCCAGCGTGGCGCTGGGCTTCGCCCTCGTCTGGGGCCTGGGCCTGGTGCACCCGGCCTCAGAAGGCCGCGCGGTAGACCGCGAGGGTGTGCCGGGCGCAGCGTTCCCAGGTGTAGGCCCGGGCGCGCTCGCGGCCGGCGGAGACCCACCGGGCCCGTAGGAGCGGGTTGCCCACGATGGCATTGCTCGCGGCGATCCACGCCTCGGGGGCGTCGGGATCCAGCAGCTCGGCGGCGCCGCCGGTCACCTCGGGCAAGGAGCCGGCGTTGGCCGCGAGGACCGGCGTCCCAGTGGCCATGGCCTCGAGCGCGGGCAGGCCGAAACCCTCGTGGCGCGAGGGGAGCAGCAGGGCCTCGGCGGCGCCGTAGAGCGCAGGCAGCTGCGACTCGTCCACCTCGGAGAGCACCAGGGTGGGCCGGGGGAAGACCCGCGCCGCGCTGTCGCCGGCGAGCAGCACCAGGGGGACCGGGAGCCGGGCGGCGATGCGCGCCAGGAGCGCGAGGTTCTTGTGCGGCTTGGGGTTGCCCACCGCGAGCAGGTAACGCGGCGGGAGCCCGAGCCGCCGGCGGGCCTGGAGCCGCTCCTCCGCGGAGGGGGGACGGAAGCGCGCATCCACTCCGGGGGGAACCACGCTCCAGCGTGACTCGGGTACCCCCAGGCGGCTGGCGAGCTCGCCGCGCGCGAACTCGGACACGGTGAGCAGCGCCCGGGCACGGCGAAGGGTGGGGCGCACCACCAGCCGGTAGTACAGGGCGGTGAGCGGCCCGAATTCCTCGCTCCGCACCAGGTGGGCGGCGTCGTGCAGCGTCGCCACCAGCGGTCCGCGCCAGAGGAGCGGCACCGAGAACGAGGTGGCGTGGAAGAGGCTGGGGGCGAGCCGGCGGAGGACGGCGGCGAGGCCCGGCTGCTCGAGCGGGGAGAGGAACCCGGCGGGAGCGGAGTGCACCGGAAAGGCCGGCGCGAGCGGTCCGAGGTCCGGCAGGCCGCCGGGCGGCCCGAGCCCCTCGAAGGCCAGGTCGGGGGCGAGGGCGGGGAGCACCCGGGCGAGCTCCAGCGCGTACCGGGCGATGCCGTGCAGCCGGCCGGACACCATCCGAAGATCGATGAGCACCCGGGAGGCCATGGAGTGGAGTGGCGGCCGGGGCATGCTACACCGGCCGGCCCGAACGCCCGTGATGCGCGTCGCTCTCGTCCATGACTGGCTCACCGGGCGCCGCGGCGGAGAGCTGGTGCTGGCCGAGCTGGTGCGGCTCTTTCCGGACTCGGAGATCTTCACCCTGCTGCACGTGCCGGGGAGCGTCGGGGCGGACGTGGAGTCACGGCCCATCCACACCTCGCCGCTGCAGCGGCTGCCCGGCATCGAGCACCGCTACCGGGCCGCGCTGCCCCTGATGCCGGCGGCACTGCGCTTCCTCGACACCCGTGGGTTCGACCTGGTCGTCTCCTCCAGCCACTGCGTGGCCAAGGGCGTGCGGGTGCCGCGAGGGACGCCGCACCTGGCCTACGTGCACTCGCCCATGCGCTACATGTGGGACCAGTTCGACGCCTACTTCGGTCCGGGACGGGCGAGCCTTCCGGTCAGACTCGCGGCGGCGGCGAGCCGTCCCGCGCTCCAGGCCTGGGACCGGCGCACTGCGGCCGACCCCGATGCGATGGTGGCCAACAGCCAGCACGTCGCCCGGCGGATCGCCCAGTTCTGGGGCCGCGAGGCGGACGTCATCCACCCGCCCGTGGACCTCGCCCGCTTCGGGATGAAGCTTCCCGCACCGATCCCACCCTCGGGCGGGTACTTCCTCTGGCTCGGGGCGCTCGCGCCGTACAAGCGAGTGGACCTGGCGGTGGAGGCCTTCAGGCGCACCGGGCAGGTGCTGTGGATCGCCGGCGACGGGCAGGACGCGCGGCTGCTTCGCTCGGGGCTCCCGCCCGGCGTCCGCTGGCTGGGGAAGGTGCCCGACGCCGAGGTCCCCGGGCTGTACCGGGGCGCGCGGGCGCTGATCTTCCCCGGCGAGGAGGACTTCGGCATCGCCCCGCTCGAGGCGCTGGCCTCGGGGCGCCCGGTCATCGCCCTGGGGCGGGGCGGAGCCCTGGAGACCGTCACCCCGGACACCGGGCTGCTCTTCGACGCGCCGACGCCGGAGTCCCTGGTCGACGCGCTGGGCCGCTTCGAGTCCTTCGAGCAGCGCTTCGAGCCGTCCCGCGCCCGAGCCCGCGCGGAGATGTTCTCCGCGGAGCGGTTCCGGGCAGCCCTCCGCTCGAAGGTGGAGGCGCTGCTCGCTCGCCGGCCCGACCTGCGCGACCGGCTTCCGTGGTAGGGCAGGGGACGTGTTCAACCGGCTGCAGCGGTTCTGGACATCGATCAAGGTCGGAATCGATGTCGCGATGCTCACCGTCGCCTTCGCCCTGGCTTACCTGACGCGCTTCGACGCCTTCCACGCGCCCCGGCCTCCGCTGCGCGAGACGCTGGTGACCTTGGCGCTGGTGCTGGTGCTGTTCCCGGTGGCCTACCGCCAGTCTCGCCTCTACGCGACCAACCGGGTGCGGACGCACCTGGAGGAGGTCTTCGAGCTGTTCAAGGCCACCATCACCGGGAGCCTGGTGCTGGTCGCCCTCACCTATTTCGGCCGCGAGCGCTACTCGCGGCTCACCCTGCTCTTCTTCGCCGGCTACTCGTTCGTCCTGGTGGCGACGACCCGGGTGGCCTTCCGGCTGTGGCTCGAGTCGCTCCGCCGGAAGGGCCTGAACCTCAAGTCCATCCTCCTGGTGGGGGCGGGGGAGCTCGGAGAGCGGGTGGTGGAGACCATCGAGCACCAGGGCGAGCTGGGCTTCCGGGTGACCGGAGTGCTCTCCCGGGACCTGCTGCTGCCCGGGACCACGGTGCGCGGTGCACCGGTCATCGGGACCGCCGACGAGCTGGAGCGGGTGCTCCGGGAGCAGACCGTGGACCAGGTGATCCTCGCCCTTCCGTCCGAGGACATGCCGCTGATGAAGTCATTGATGGAGCGGCTGGCGCTGTACACCGTGGACGTGAAGATCGTCCCCGACCTCTTCCAGTACGTGACGCTCTACGGCGGTCTGGAGGAGTTCGGCGGGCTGCCCATCGTCAGCCTCCAAGGCGGACCGCTCGAGGGCTGGAACCTGGTGGCCAAGCGGGTGTTCGACATCCTGTTCTCGGCGGCGGCGCTGCTGCTGGTCTCCCCGGTGATGCTGCTCGTCGCGGTGGCGGTGAAGCTGACCAGCCACGGGCCGGTGCTCTACCGGCAGGAGCGGATGGGCATGGACGGAGCGGTCTTCCCCATCCTCAAGTTCCGCACCATGCGAGTGGACTCCGAGCGGGCCGGGCCGCGGATGGCCACGGCGGGAGACGACCGCCGGACGCCGGTGGGCGCGTTCCTCCGGCAGACCTCGCTGGACGAGCTGCCGCAGCTGTTCAACGTGCTGCGCGGGGACATGAGCCTGGTGGGTCCGCGGCCCGAGCGCCCGGTGTTCATCGAGGAGTTCAAGCGGCAGATCCCCAAGTACCACCTCCGCCACAAGGTGAAGTCCGGCATCACCGGGTGGGCGCAGATCAACGGGCTCCGGGGACAGACCTCGATCCAGAAGCGGATCGAGTACGACCTCTACTACATCGAGAACTGGTCGCTGCTCCTGGACCTCAAGATCCTCCTGCGAACCGCGCTGGGCGGGTTCCTGTCGCGGAACGCCTACTGAGCGCCGGGGCGACGGTCGAGGGCGCAGCGGGGGTGGCCTGCAGCTCGGCCAGCGTTTGCCCCAGGCGGGCGATGCCCAGCTCGATGTTGGCCACGCACTGGTTGGAGAAGTTGAGCCGCAGAAAGCCGTGCTCCGGGGGGCCGACGAAGAAGCCGCTCCCGGGCACCACCGCCACCGCGTGCTCGATGGCGGCGCGGAACACGTCGTCGTCCCGCAGCCCCGGGGGCAGCTCGAGCCAGAGGAAGAGACCGCCGTCGGGCCTGGACCAGCGCGTGCCGGGGGGCATGCTGCGCTCCAGCGCCTGCAGCATCGCCTCGCGGCGGCGGCGGTACTCGATGCGGATCCGTCCGAGGTGCGCCTCGTAGTCGAAGTCCTTCAGCAACTCGACCACCGCGTGCTGGGCCAGGGTGGCGGTCTGGAGATCACAGGCCTGCTTGGCGATGGTCATGGTGCGCATCAGCGGCCTGGGCCCGTGAACCCAGCCGAGGCGCAAGCCCGGCGCGAGCGTCTTGGAGAAGGTGCCCAGGTGGAAGGTGAGGCCGTCGGCGAGCGCGGCGATGGGGGTGGAGGGCGCGCCGGCGAAGCGCAGGGCGCCGTACGGGTCGTCCTCGAGCACCGGGACGCCGTGACGCCGTGCCACCCGGGCGAGCTCACGCCGGCGGTCCTGGGCGAGCGTCGTGCCCCTCGGGTTCTGGAAGTCCGGGACCAGGTAGACGAGGGCCGGCCGGTGCGCCCGCACCGCGTCCTCGAGCAGCTCGGTCCGTAGCCCGTTCTCGTCGCCCGGAAGCGCCACCACCCGGGCCTCGTAGGCGGCGAACGCCTGGAGCGCGGCGAGGTAGCTGGGGTTCTCCACCAGCACCGTGGCTCCGGGGTCGAGCAGCACGCGGGCCACCAGGTCGATGCCCTGCTGGCTGCCGCTCACCACCATCACGCTCTCCGCCGTGGCCGGGATGCCCCGGGCCCGCAGCCGCTCGGCCAGCCACTCGCGCAGCGGGAGAAACCCCTCGGTGATGCCGTACTGCAGCGCCGCCCCGGGCTTCTTTCGCAGCACCGCCTCGAAGGCGTCCGCCAGCTCCCGGGCGGGGAAGAGCTCCGGCGCCGGCAGACCTCCGGCGAAGGACAGCACCTCGGGCCGCTCCGCCACCTTGAGAATCTCCCGGACCGCAGAGGGGACGACCCCCCGCATCCGTCTCGCCGTCTGGATGGTCATGGCGCTGGCTCCTTCCTCGGCGCGACGTGGGTCTCTTCCTTCACCGAGCAGAGGACGATGGTGGTGTGGGTCCGGGTGACGCCGGGGAGCGTACGAAGGCCCTCTGTCAGGAGGAGGTCGAGCGAGCCGGTGTTCTCGGTCCGCACCTTGAGCAGGTAGCTGTCCTGGCCCGCCACCCGATGGCACTCCAGGACCTCCTCCAGTCCCATCACCTTCTTGGCGAAGGCGTCGAAGTACCGCGGGTGCTCGATGCCCACGCCGATGAAGGCGGTGATGTCCTTCCCCAGCTTCCGGGGGTCCACCTTCGCGGTGTAGCCGGTGATGACCCGCTGCTCCTCGAGCTTGCGGATCCGGTCAGCCACCGAGGGCTGTGACAGGCCCACCTTCTTGGCGATCTGCGCCTGGGTGAGGCGCGCATCCGCCTGGAGGAGGTCCACGATGCCGGCGTCGACGTCGTCCATGGAAACGTCATATTGCCCCCTCCCCATGGATGTTCAATAGGACGACGCGCTGTATTTCCTATTTTTCATAGGAACTGTTGACCGAGGGAGGAGGCGCTGCAGAAAGCTTGGGATCCTCGCTCAGGTCACAGTGGTTGCTGTCCCGTACCCGTCAGCCGAGCGCGTCGAAGTGCGCCTCCGGGTCCTCCATCCATTCCCGCAGGACCCTGGCGATCCTGGCGGCATGGAACCCGTCGATGACCCGGTGATCGAGCGTCGCGTTGACGCTCATGGTCTTTCCCACCATCACCTGTCCGTTCTCCACCAGGACGTGCTCCGTCGCCTCGCCGACGGCGAAGAGCATCGGCACGCGCGAGAACGGGACCAGCGGCGCGTAGGCGGTGTCGAGTCCCAGGCTTCCGACGTTGGTGATCATCAGGCTACCGAAGGGGTCCGAGGCGATCCCCAGACGCCGGAGATCCAGGTTCAGCGTGTAGCAGAGGAAGGAGAGCAGCCGGAGGAAGGGCCGGAGGAGCAGGTAGGGCAGGCGCTGGAAGGTCCCGCGCGTCTTCTCCAGCGCGGGGTCCTCACGCTGGCGCACCAGCGCGACCTTCTTCTCGAACTCGTCGACGATCTCCAGGAGGGACTTTTGCTCCAGATCGTAGAGCGTGGCGCCGGAGAGGTCGGCCTTCTCCTCTCCCTCGTCGGTCATCAGCACCTGGAAGAACACCCCGATCCGCTGCCTCAGGTAGATGCGGTTCCAGCGGAGGATCGCATTCGCCTCGGGGCACGCCTGGAGCGCCATCGCCGAGGCCTTGGCCATCAGGTGGCTGACGGTGAGGCGACGGCCGGTCTGCTCGCGGAACCGCGCGATGTACGCCAGCGCGCGGTCCATCCGCAGCACCAGCGTGCCGTAGATGGACGGGTCGTACGCCGTCCGCCAGGTGCCGAGCGCGATCTTCCGGAAGGACGACAGCTCCTTCATTTCGACCAGTGCCAGGTTCGGCATGGCCGGACGGTACACCCGGGCCGGGAGCACCGGCCCGAGTCTCTCCGAGCCGCCGGGAGGTGTACGACCTCGGTCCAACTGGCGCCCTGCCCACCAGGGCGTCGCCCCGCCGCCCTCCAGGACCGCTCAGCGAGCGCTGACGCCGCCGTCGACGGTCAGCACCTGCCCGACCACGAAGCGGGACTCCGGCGAGGCCAGGTAGAGCACCGCCTCGGCGACGTCCTCCACCACGCCCGGGCCGCCGGCTGGGATCTGCGGCTTGAAGTAGGCCCGGAAGGCCTCGAGCCCGCCGAACATCCGGGCGGCCATGTCGGTCTCGATGGGCCCCGGGGCGACCGCGTTGACCCGGACGCCCTGGGGGATGAACTCCATGGCCGCGGTACGGGTGAGGGCGTTCACCGCGCCCTTGCTGGCCGAGTAGACGGAGATGTTGGGGATGCCGATCTCGCCGACCACCGAGCTGTTGTTCACGATGGTTCCGCGGGTCTTCGCCAGGTGGGGGAGGGCGTGCTTCATGGCGAGCCAGGTGCCGCGGGCGTTGACCGCGAAGGTCTCGTCGAAGTCGCCGGCCGACAGATCGCCGATGGGGCCGTTCTTCCCCTCGATCCCCGCATTGTTGAACAGCGCGTCGAGCTGCCCGAACTCCTTCACCGTGCCGTCGATGGCCGCCTTGATGTCGGCCTCCTTGGCCACGTCGGCGCGGATGAACTTCGCCGTCCCGCCGGCCTTCTGGATGGCCTGGACCACCGCCACGCCCTGCTCCTCCCGCCGGGCCGAGACCACCACCCGGGCGCCCTCGCGGGCGAACGCCTCCGCCGCCGCCCGGCCGATGCCCGCGTTACCGCCCAGCACCAGCACCACCTTCGAATCGAAGCGCTTCATGGACCTGTGCTCCCTCGTCACCCCTCCGGAGCGAAAGGCCCCGGGACCGGATGCGGCCTCTTGGATGCGCATAATGGAACGCTCGTTCCGAAACAGCGATGTGACGGGAGCAGCCCGCCGTAAATCCAGGGGTTACAATCCCGGGGTCATGGGCCGCCCGCGGGAATTCGATGTCGACGAGGCGCTCGACCGCGCGACAGACCTCTTCTGGGCCCGGGGCTACGAGGCGACCAGCGTGCGGGACCTGGTCGACGCGCTCGGGGTCAACCGGGCGAGCCTCTACGCCACCTTCGGCGACAAGGCGCAGCTGTTCGAGGCGGTGCTTCACCGCTACGCAGAGCGGGTGAACGGCGCGTTGATGGAGGTGCTCGACCCGCCCGCGGCCGGGGCGGAGGCGGTCCGGGCCTGGTTCAAGGTGCTGATCGAGAAGGCGACGCAGACCGGCGGCCCGCGGGGCTGCCTGATGCTGAACACGCTGACTGGCTGCAGCACGGTGCCCGAGCCGCTGATGGAGCGGGTGGTCGCCGGCGTGCGGGCGTCCACCGACCGGCTCCAGGAGGCGCTGGCCCGCGACCCGGACCTGGTGGGCCGGGAGAATGTCCGGACCCTGGCGCGCTTCTTCGCCGCCGAGGGGCACGGGCTGTCGGTGCTGGCCCGGGCCGGCGTTCGCCGCGCCGAGCTGGAGATGGCGGCGGAGGTGGCGCTGCGGGTGCTCGAGCCGCGGCCGCGCGGCGCATCGTCCTTCTCCCCGGGCACGGCGTAGGAGCGGGGATCCGCCACGCAGGCGTCGCTTGCATCCGCGGGCCGGTACGTATAGGTATGCGCCAGAAATGCATAAGTATGCCATCGGGGTGGTCGGCGCGTCCGGCTACTCCGGCATCGAGCTCTGCCGCATCCTCGCCGCCCACCCGGCGGTGGAGGTCCGCTTCGTCGCCAGCGACCGCTGGGAGGGTGCGACCGTCAGGGCGAGGACCGGCATCGGCGGGGCGCTGGGGGCCCTGGCCTACGGTCCCAACGCCCAGGCGCTGAAGGCCTCGGAGGGCTGTGCGGTGGTGCTGCTCGCCACCCCGGCCGAGGCGTCGATGGAGCTCGCCCCCGCCCTCCTCGAGCGCGGGGTGAAGGTGGTGGACCTCTCGGGCGCGTTCCGCCTCGCCGACGCGGCCGCCTACCCGAGGCACTACGGCTTCGAGCACCGGCGACCGGCGTTGCTGGGCACCTCGGTGTTCGGCCTGCCGGAGCTGGTCGACCGCAAGGCCATCGCCTCCGCCCGCCTCGTCGCCAACCCCGGCTGCTACCCCACGGCCGCGGCGCTGGCGCTCGTGCCCCTGCTCCGGGCGGGGCTCCTCGCCGACGAGTCCATCGTCATCGACGCCGCGTCCGGTGTCTCCGGCGCCGGCCGCCAGGCCTCCGAGGCCTACAGCTTCTGCGAGGTGGCCGATGACGTCCGGCCCTACAAGGTCCTTCGCCACCAGCACACCCCGGAGATCGCCCAGTCGCTCGCCCGCGGCGCAGGCAAGGCCGTGCGCCTCACCTTCACCCCGCACCTCCTTCCCATCAGGCGGGGCATCCTCTCCACCGCCTCGGCGCGGCTCGCCCCGGGCGCCGGCCCGAGCGCCCTGGCCGAGGCTCTTCACGCCGCCTACCGCGACGAGCCGCTGGTCGAGGTGCTCGATGCGCCCGAGCAGGTGTCCATCGCCCGCGTCGCCGGTACACCCCGCGCCTCGGTGGCGGTCTCCGCCGCCGACGCGGGCTTCGACCCGGGCCGGGTGGTGGTGGTCTCGGCGATCGACAACCTCCTCAAGGGAGCGGCGAGCCAGGCGGTTCAGAACCTGAACCTCATGCTCGGCCTCCCGGAGCGAACCGCGCTCGAGCCCTTCCCCGGAGTCTCGCCATGATGGTCCAGGGCTTCCGGTTCGCCGGCCTCCATGCGGGCATCAAGCCGGCGAAGAAGGACCTGGCGCTGGTGGTCAGCGACGTGCCCGCATCCGGCGCCGGCTGCTTCACCATCAACCGCGCGCAGGCCGCCCCGGTGCAGGATGCCGAGCCGCGGCTCCCCGCCACCGGCGTCCGTGCCATCCTGGTGAACAGCGGTAACGCCAACGCGCTCACCGGCGACCAGGGCCGCAAGGACGTGGTCCAGGTCCGCCGTGCGCTCGGCGCGGTCCTGAGCGTCCCACCGGAGTCGACCTTCACCGCCAGCACCGGCGTCATCGGCGTCCCGCTGCCGGTGGAGAAGATCACCCAGAGCCTCTCCCGCCTCGCCGAGTCCCTCGGCGCGAGCTGCGAGCCGGCGGCCGAGGCGATCCTGACCACCGACACCCATCCCAAGGTGGCACGCCGGTCGCTCCACCTCGGCGGGCGGGAGGTGAGCATCCTCGGCTTCGCCAAGGGCTCGGGGATGATCGCCCCCCAGATGGCGACGATGATCGCCGTGGTCTGCACCGACGCCGCGGTCCCGCCGCCGGTCCTGGCCCGGGCGCTGCGCAGCGCGGTGGACGCCAGCTTCCATGCCGTGGTCGTCGACGGGGACATGAGCACCAACGATTGCGTCTTCGCCCTGGCCAACGGCATGGCGGCCAATGCGCCGGTCGGCGAGGCGGGACCGGACTTCGAGAGCTTCTGCGCCGCCCTCACCGACGTCTGCAGCGAGCTGGCCCGGGACATCGCCGCCGACGGCGAGGGGGCCACCAAGCTGCTCACGGTGGAGATCACCCAGGCGCCGAGCGCCGCCATCGCCCGGGACATCAGCAAGGCCATCGCGGTCTCCCCGCTGGTGAAGACGGCCCTGTTCGGTGCGGATCCCAACTGGGGGCGGGTCCTGGCCACCGTCGGCGCTCGCGCGGGGAGCCAGGACTATCCGATCGACCCCGAGCAGGCCGAGGTTCGGATCCAGGGCATCCGGGTGTTCGGCGACCGCGCGCCCCAGCCGCACGACCCGGAGACGCTGCGGGCCCGGATGCGGGAGCCGGAGGTGGTGGTGGAGGTGGCGCTCGCCGCCGGCAAGGACTCGGGCACCGCCTGGGGCTGCGACTTCAGCTACGACTACGTGAAGATCAACGCCGACTACACCTCGCTGATCGTCCCCCAGGCGGACGGCTCGGTGCGGCGCGAGGACCGGCTCACCCGGTACAGCCCGGGCTTCAAGCAGACCCTGCTGGTGGAGGCGCTGAAGTACATCTCCCGGTTCTCGGGGACGACCTGCGTGCTGGGCTACGGCGGCGAGGGGCTCCGGAAGAGCTCGAACCGGGCGAGCTTCTGCGAGGACGTGGTCCTCCTCCGCTCGGTGGGGCTCCGGCCGGTGGTGGTGCACGGCGCCGTCCCGCCCGAGGAGGGGATGCCGCCGGTCGACCCCGACGTGCTGGAGATGGTCCTCACCGGTCGCATCACCGGAGATCTGGTCGCGCTGCTCAATGCCGGCGGTGGCCGCGCGGTGGGCGTCTCGGGCAAGGACGGCCCATTGCTTCGTGCCGTCCCCTCGGCGTCCGACGCCGTCGCTCCGGGCGAGCGCATGGGCGAGGTCCGCGAGGTGAACCGGGCGTTCCTGGAGATGCTGATGGAGAAGGACTACCTCCCGGTCATCGCCCCGGTGGGGATCGGCCCGGGCGGCGAGACGCTCCACCTCTCGCCCGAGGGCGCCGCCGCCGAGGTGGCCATCGCGCTCGGGGCGCCCAAGCTCATCCTCCTCCAGGATGCCAAGGGGCTCGTCTCCGGCGGAGAGGTCCGCAACCAGCTGACGGTCGCCGACCTCGAGCGGCAGCTCGCCGACGGCGCCGTCCCTCAGCAGAGCAAGCCGCTGGTCCACGCCATCCTCCGTGCGCTCGCCGGCGGGGTGGAGCGGGTCCACGTGCTCGACGGCCGGCTGGCCCACGCCACCATCGCCGAGCTCTTCACCGACCACGGTGTCGGCACGCTGGTGACCGCCGGATGAGAGCGCGCGAGGAGCAGAGCACCGAGGCCCGCCGCGAGGCCATCCGCCGTCTCATCCAGGGCCGGAAGGTCGCCACCCAGGAGGAGCTGCGTTCGCTGCTGTCCGACCAGGGCTTCGAGGTGACGCAGGGGACGCTCTCCCGCGATCTGGCCCGCCTCGGCGCCCGGCGGGCCCCCGGTCTCGAGGGCGGCACGCTCTACGAGCTTCCCTCCGAGGGTTCTGCGGCGGCTGCTCCGGGGCTGCTGGAGGCGCTCGACCCGCTGGTCCGCGGGGTGCGGGACAACGGCGCGCTGGTGGTGGTGCACACCACCCCCGGCGCGGCCCCGGCGGTCGCCCTGGCGCTGGACCAGGCGCGGCTCCCCGAGGTGCTGGGAACCATTGCCGGCGACGACACGGTTTTCGTCGCTCCGATGCAGGCTGCCTCGGCGTCGAGGCTCACCAGGGTCCTCCAGGGACTCCTACGGAAGGGAAGAAGGTCATGAAGAGAGAGAAGATCGTCCTCGCGTACTCGGGAGGCCTGGACACGTCGGTGCTGGTCCGGATCCTCTCCGAGGACTACGGCTACGACGTGGTCTGCTGCCACGCCGACGTGGGCGAGGCCCGGGACGCCAGGGCGCTCACCGAGCGGGCCAAGGCCGCCGGCGCCATCGCCATGGAGATGGTGGACGCCAAGGAGGAGTTCGCGAAGGACTTCTGCTTCCCCGCGCTCCAGGCCAACGCGCTCTACGAGGGCGTCTATCCCCTGTCCGCCGCCCTCAGCCGCCCGCTGATCGCCAAGCACCTGGTGGAGGTCGCCCACACCTATGGCGCGACCGCGGTGGCCCACGGAGCGACGGGCAAGGGCAACGACCAGGTGCGGTTCGATCTGGCGGTGAAGGGGCTCGACCCGGCGCTGAAGATCATCGCTCCGCAGCGTGAGCGGAACATCAGCCGCGACGAGGCGATGGACTATGCCGCCAAGCACGGCATCGCGGTGCCCACCACCCGGAAGAGCCCGTTCAGCATCGATGAGAACCTCTGGGGCCGGAGCATCGAGGGCGGAGTCCTCGAGGACCCGAACACCGAGCCCCCCGAGGAGGCGTTCGCCTGGACGAAGTCGTGGAAGGACGCGCCGGCCGAGCCGGGGCTCATCCGGATCGGCTTCGAGGCGGGCTATCCGGTGATGGTGAATGGCGAGCGGCTGTCGCCGGCGAAGCTCATCACCAAGGTAGGCGAGTTCGCGGGTCTGCACGGCGTCGGCCGAATCGACCTGATGGAGAACCGGGTCGTCGGCATCAAGAGCCGCGAGACCTACGAGTGCCCGGCGGCGATCGCCCTGATCGCCGCGCACCAGGACCTCGAGCGCTTCACCACCCTCGGCCTCTCCGCCAGGACCAAGGCGCAGCTCGACACCACCTTTGCCCAGCTGACCTACGACGGGTTCTGGTTCTCGCCGCTCCGCCGCGCCATCCAGGCGTTCAACGACGAGCACAACCGGCACGTGACCGGCGAGGTGACGCTCAAGCTGTTCAAGGCATCGCTCCGCGTGGTCGGGCGGACGTCCCAGTTCGGCGTCTACAACAAGCTCCTCTCCACCTATGGCCGGGAGGACAAGTTCGACCACAAGGCCGCCGAGGGCTTCATCAACTTGCTCGGACTCCAGCTCCAGGAGTACAGCCGCCTGCACGGGGGAGGGGCTTGATCGCCAAGACCGACGCCGCCGGCGGACCCGGACTTCTTCCGGAGGTGCTGGCCTTCTCCAGCTCGCTGGAGCAGGACCGGGCGCTCCTCCGTGAGGACCTGGTGGGCTCGATGGCCCATCTGGCGATGCTCTCCCGCCAGCGCATCGTGCCCGCCGAAGCGGCCCGCGCCATTCACGACGGCCTGGTCGGCCTGTGGCGTGACGCCGAGGCGGGCACCTTCCTCCCCTCGGGTGAGGAGGACATTCACATGGCGGTGGAGGCAGAGCTGACCCGCCGGCTGGGCGACGTCGCCGGCTTCCTCCACACCGGACGCTCGCGCAACGACCAGGTGGCGCTCGACCTGCGCCTCTTCGTCCGCGAGCGGTGCGCCGACGTGCTGACCGGGCTCTCCGAGCTGCTCGCCCTGCTGGCCGCGCGCGCCGAGTCGGACCGGGAGATCCTCCTCCCGGCGTACACCCACCGGCAGCGCGCCCAGCCGGTGAGCGCCGGCTACTGGTGGGCCGCGTACGGCGCGATGTTCACCCGGGACGTGGAGGGGATGCGCTTCGCCCTCGCCCAGGTGGATGCCTCGCCGCTGGGGGTGGGCGCCATCGCCGGGACCTCGCTCCCCACTGACCGGCGGATCCCCCAGGAGCTGCTCGACTTCTCCCGGCTCACCCTGAATGGCCTGGACACGGTGGGCGACCGGGACTTCGCCCTGGACTTCGTCTACGCGGCGAGCCGTCTGTTGCTCCATTCCTCGCGGCTGGCCACCGACGTGGTGGACTTCTCCTCCAGCGAGTTCGGCTTCCTGGTGCTCGACGACGCGATCGCCTGCGGCTCGAGCCTCATGCCCCAGAAGAAGAACCCCGACGTCTTCGAGCTGGTGCGCGGGCGGAGCGCGCAGGGCCTGGGCGCGCTGGTCCAGCTCTTCACCATCCTCAAGGGGCTGCCCGGCGGCTACAACCGGGACCTCCAGGAGGACCGGGCGCCGCTGCTCGGGACCGCCTCGAACGTGCTGGCGGTGCTCGGCGCGCTTCGAGTCTCCATCCCTCGCATCCGGTTCGACGCCGACCGCTGCCGGGCGGCGCTGGAACGCGACCATACCCAGGCGACCGACGTTGCCGAGGCGCTGGTCCGCACGGGCGTCCCCTTCCGCGCGGCGTACCGGCGGGTGGGCACCCTGGTCCGCAGGGCCCAGGCGGCAGGGCTGGGGTTGATGCAGGCCCAGGACGTCGCCCAGGCGCTGGACCCCGAGCTGGCCACGGCGCTCGCCTCGGTGGGCGACCTCCGGGCGTCGGTGGCGGGGAAGCGCAGCGCCGGCTCCACCGGGCCGGCCGAGGTGGAGCGGCAGATCGCCGCGCTCCGCGAGGCTGCCTCCGACGCGCGCGCCGCCGCGTCCGCCGTCCCGCGTCTCGCCCAGCTCTTTGCCACGCTCGCCGGGGCTTCTCGATGAGACACTTCCTGCGGATGACGGACCTCGACCGCGGGGAGATCCGCCGTCTCTTCGCCCGCGCCGCGCAGCTGAAGCGGCGCCGCCGCGAAGGACACCTCGAGGACTCCCTGGCCGGCAGGACGGTGGTGCTGCTGATGGAGAAGGCCAGCACCCGCACCCGACTGTCGTTCGCCGCCGCCGCGTTCCAGCTCGGCGGCCACGCGATCGAGCTGAGCGCGGGCACCAGCCAGCTGGCCCGCGGCGAGCCCCTGTCCGACACGGCGCGGGTCGTCTCGTCCTATGCCGACGCGGTGGTGATGCGCACCAGCGCCGACGCCCGCCTCGCGGAGTTCGTCCGCTGGAGCTCGGTGCCGGTCATCAACGGGCTCACCGACGGCGGACATCCGGTGCAGGTGCTGACCGACCTCTTCACCGTGGAGGAGTCGGTCGGCGCGCTGGCCGGCAAGCGGATCGCCTTCGTGGGCGACGGCTCGGGCAACATGGCCCGTTCCTTCCTGGAGGCGGCACCGCTGCTGGACTTCACCTTGCAGCTCGGGTCCCCGGTGGAGTTCCGGCCGCCCGCGGTGGAGGCCCAGTCTGCCGGACGGCACCTGGTGGTGACCGGCGATCCTCGGGAGGCCGTCGCCGGTGTCGAGGTGGTGGTGACCGACGTGTGGACCAGCATGGGCCAGGAGGCCGAGGCGGCCGCGCGAGTGAAGGCGTTCCAGGGCTTCACCGTGGACACGGCGTTGCTGGCCGGTGCCCGTCCCGACGCCATCGTGCTCCACTGCCTTCCCGCCCACCGCGGGGAGGAGATCACCCACGAGGTGCTCGAGGGTCCCCGGTCGCGGGTCTTCGAGGAGGCCGAGAACCGTCTGCACGTCCAGAAGGCGCTGCTGGAGCAGGTCATCCTCGGCGGTGTTGCCGAAACGTCGGAAGCCTGAGCGCTGAGCGAGAGCAGGCCACCCACGGCTCCGGCCGGGTTCTGCTCCCGGTGTCGCCCGCCTCCCGGGTCGAG
Source organism: Myxococcaceae bacterium (assembly GCA_035519675.1). GTDB lineage: Bacteria > Myxococcota > Myxococcia > Myxococcales > Myxococcaceae > RPRB01. The sequence continues at coordinate 91,091 of DATIWB010000120.1, read as the reverse complement.
CCGCGACCGACGGTCCACCCCGACGGGCGCGGAACGACCCCGCTGGCCGGCTGGCGATCCAGCCCGAGACGGCGGGGTCTGTACCGCTCCCGGGGCGGCCCTCTGGGTAGCATGTGCTCCATGGTCGTCATCCTCTTTCGATCCCGGCTGACGCCCGAGGCCGGACAGGACTACCAGGACCTCGACGCCGAGCTGGAGCGGCTGGTGCTCGACCAGTCCGGTTACCTGCAGCACAAGTCGTACCGGGCAGCAGACGGGGAGCGGTTGACGATCGTCTGGTTCCGGGATCAGGAATCCCTCCGCAACTGGAAGATGCAACCCCGCCACCTCGAGGCGCAGCGCCGCGGGCGCGAGCGCTGGTACGAGTTCTACGAGATGGAGGTTGCCGAGGTCGTCCGGACCTCCCACTTCCAGCGTTCCGGAGCGGCCGGGTGACGACCGGGAACGCCGAGGGTGGGATGTTGCCCCGCGACCTGATCGACCAGCTCGCCGCGATGCCCCGCCTCCTGGAATCATCCGCCGACCGTCTGCCGCGCGCCGAGTGGACGCGGCAGCCCGCTCCCGGCGTGTTCTCACTCGTCGAGCACTGCTGTCATCTGCGTGACCTGGAAGAGGAGGGGTACACGCTCCGGATCCGCCGGATGCTCCGCGAGCAGGAGCCGGTGCTCGACGACTTCGACGGCGGCGCCGTGGCCGCGCGCCGGGCGTACCCCTCCCAGGACCTCGCCGCAGCGGTGCGCTCCTTCGCCGAAGCGCGCGGGCGGAACCTCTCGGTCCTCCACGGGCTCGACTCGCGCGCGCTCGCTCGAACCGCCCGCTTCGGCGAGCAGGGGATCATCACCGTCCAGCGCTTGGCCGAGCTCATGGCCGAGCATGACGCGGGCCACCGGGTGGAGCTCGAGCAGCTGCTGGCCGCGCTCGGTGCCCGCTGAGTCAACGATTCTCTCAGCCTCCGGGCCGGGGGACGCTGCCCCACGCCTACCGGCTGGCGGGTGCTGCCTCGAGGATCTGCCCGGTCTCGACAATCCCCGAGCGCACGGCCACCGCCCGCGAACCCAGGATCCTCCGGAAGCCCTTGAACCTCACTGGCTGTCCCTCGCCATCGGCGTCGGAGGAGGTCTGCAGCTCGAAGTGGAGGTGGGGCATGGCGGAGCCGCCCGATGCCCCGATCGAGCCGAGCTGCTGGCCCTCGCGGACCCGCTCCCCCACCTTGCAGCGCAGGCTCCCCTGGCGGAGGTGCGCGTAGAGCGCGAACTCGCCCGAGTCCAGCTTCACCACGGCGTGATTGCCGAACATCGCCATCCGGTCTGATTTCAGGAGGGCCAGGTCCAGCCGCCTCGAGTCCGGTCGGGAGTCGACGGCGGCCACCACGGTGCCCGGCGCGGCGGCGAGGACCGGGCGGCCAAAGCCGAACCAGCTCTCGTTGCGATCCGGATCGCCATGGTGAGTGGCGCCCTCGGCGTCGAGGAGCACCAGGTCCACCGCGTGCCGGAGGACGTTGGAGCGGAACCCGAGCTGGCGCGCCGTGGGGGAGACGAAGTCGAAGCGCCGGTGGTGCGAGTAGAAGTCGTCGCCGTCGAACACCCAGAGGCGACCCTCGACCGGCAGCCGCACCGCGGTGGGGGTGGTTCTCCGCGGATGGAGGGTGACCGTGGCGTGGCTCACCTGCTCCTTGCCGTAGAGCTTGAACTCGAACCGGAGCTCGGAGGCGTCCAGCGCGCCGTCGAGCCGCTGGAAGGGATTCATGATCAGCTCCGGCTCTCCGGGCCGCAGCCGGTGCGTGCCCAGCACGTCGATGCTCGGGCGCTCGCCGTCGCTGTTCACCGTGCTCCTCAGCTGGAGCTTCCCGGCGCGATCGAGCACCGACAGCTCGATGGCGCCCACCGTGAGCTCCTCTGAGGACTGGCTGGTGAGAACGAAGTCCACCGAGAGCAGCTGCTCCTGCCCACTGGCCACGAGCGCTGCCGCTCCTGGCCGGACCTCCACGGTCACCGCTGCCTCGTCCGCTGACCCGAGTACACACGCGAACCAGAGCGTCAAGAGCATGGACCCTCCTCGCCTCGGCCCCTGTAGCGCGGCAGCGCGCCCTCGGCAGCCGGGGAGCCGCGAACGGGCCTTGCCCCGGGCGGACCGGCCGCTCGTCCCGGAAGCGGGACGCGGGTCAGCTCACTGCGTCCGCGGGCGCGCGGCGAGGGCCCCGGTGAGGAGGCCCCCGGGCCGCTGCCTACAGGCCCATGCAGTTGGCGTAGTAGGTCACCGTGCCAGCCCAGTCGGAGAAGATCCCGAGGATGCCGATCTGGCGGGCCATCACGTCGAGCGCCACCAGGATGTCCCCGTCGTTCTTCAGCGCCGGGATGACCGACTGGTAATAGAAGTCCTTGCCGGGGATGACCTCCTCGTCGATCCGCCCGGAGCGTTCCAGGGTCCAGGTGATGATCTCCAGACCGGCGGCGCGGGCGGCCTTGGCGTAGGGCGAGGGGACGATCTTCCCGTCGTCCACCGTGAGCAGCACGTACATCGGTGGAGCGATGATCCGGTAGCCGCGCGAGCGGAGCTCCGGGAAGCTGGGGACCCAGGTGGCGGGGTTCAGCGGGTCGAGCTTCGGGGTTCCGGTGTCGTAGCGGTCGTCGAGGTAGACCGCCTGCTTTCCGAACTGCGGGTCGTGCTGGATCCAGTACTCGACGTCCTCGCGGAAGAACGACTGTGCCCACACGTCGTGCGCCGGGACGCCGGCCGCCTTGTACTCGTCGATGATCTTCTGGGTGAACTTCGCCCGGGGGTTGCTCCCGAAGACCTCCTCCGGGGTGGTCCTCGCTCCGGGATTGAAGACCTTCGCCTCGGGCGTGAACTTCGCGCCCAGCGAGCGGATGAGCTCGATGCTCTCCTTGTGGGTCAGCACCTCCGCCCCGGTGGAGAACAGGTCGGTGCGCCAGTTCGCCGTGCCACCCTGGAACTGCTGCGGGGTCGTCGCGCTGGGGTTGGAGGCGTCCATCTTCCCCTTCAGGGACTTGAACTCCGAGACGGTGAGGTCGCTGGTGCAGCAGAGCGCCGAGGCAGCAACGGTGCGGTTTCCGGCGGCGTCGAACTGCGCGGGCGAGAAGGGCTTGCTGCACTTGGCGGCCAGGGGCGTGACCAGAATGTTGGTGGTGGTGTGCAGGTCACACTCGTCGTGGCGGCAGACCAGCTGCCCGTCCTTGGTGAAGGTGACGTCGCATTCCAGGATCCCCGCGCCCATCCGCGCGCCGGCCCGGTGGTCCTCCCGGGTGTGCTCCGGGAACTGCAAGGTCGCCCCGCCGCGGTGGCCGATGGAGAACTGCGTCCGGTGGAACTCGAGGTTCCGGCACGCCTTCAGGCGCGACTTCAGCGGGCCGTCGTCCAGCTTGTCGATGAGGTAGTAGGGCCGGACGCCGACCTGGACGTTGATCTCCTCCCGGCCGTGCTCTCGATCGCGCTCGTTCTCCTCCGCGCCGGCGACTGCCGCGGTTGTCAGCACCAGCACCAGCGCTCCAGCACAGCCTGCCTTACCGTCGAGACGCATGCGAGACCCTCCGGACTTCCTGACCGGGCACCCTCTGGAGATGCCTCGGACGCGCACCACGCGCGCCTGGGTGCCAGTACCCGCCGAGGGTGGGTCGAGGACGACGATCGGGTGGTTCCTCGGTGACGCCCTCCGCTGCCCCGTCGAGTGAAGCGGGTGTCATCGTGTCGCCTCCGCCTTCGCGCCGCGTCGTCACCCGGGGGCGGGGCCTGCCGAGGCTCGGCGAGCGGGCCCCTTTCCGGTGCGGAGGCAGAGCGGGGGCGATCCGGGGGCGTCGGTGGAGAGGGGACGACGGAGCCGTGCGCCCGCAGCGTCGCGACGTGCAGCGGCCCGGGCCCTCTGCCGACCATCGGGCTCACCCGGCTTGAACCCCGGGGCGAGCGAGCTCAGCGCCCCTTTTGCGCGGCGATCCACGCGTCGATGCGCCGCTCCAGCACGTCGAGGGGCAGCGAGCCCTGGAGCAGGACGGCGTCGTGGAACGCGCGGACGTCGAAGCGGGGCCCGAGCGCCTGCTCTGCCCGGGTGCGGAGCTCGCGAATCTTCAGCTGCCCGATTTTGTAGGCCAGCGCCTGGCCCGGATAGACGATGTACCGGTCCACCTCGTTGGTGACGTCCAGCTCTGCCCGCGGCGTGTTCTCCAGGAAGTACTGGATGGCCCGGGCACGGCTCCAGCCCTCGAGGTGCATCCCGGTGTCGACCACCAGGCGCACCGCCCGCCACATCTCGAAGACCAGCTGCCCGAACCTGTCGGTGGGCTCGTCCACCAGGCCGAGCTCGTCGGCCAGGGTCTCCGAGTAGAGCCCCCAGCCCTCGCCGAAGGCGGAGTGGTACAGGTGGCGGCGGAAGGCGGGGAGATCCTGCTGCTCCGAGGCCAGGGACATCTGCAGGTGGTGGCCAGGCACCGCCTCGTGCAAGGTGAGCGGGACCATCTCCCACCGGGGCCGGGTCTCCGGCCGGTAGGTGTTCACCCAGTAGGTGCCGGCGCGCGACCCGTCCTCGGCGCCTGCGTAGTAGAAGCCGGTGGGCGCATCCGGGGCCATCGCCGCCGGGGTGGGCTCCACCCCGTACGGCGCGCGCGGCAGCGTCCCGAACAATCGGACCAGCTTCGGGTCGATGCGCTTGGCCAGGTCGCGCGAGTGGAGAAGCAGCTCGTCGCCGGTCTTGAAGAAGTGGCGCGGGTCGGTGCGGAGGTCCTGGAAGTACTCGGCCAGCGTTCCCTTGAAGCCCGCCCTGGCCTTCACTGCCTCCATCTCCGCCCGGATGCGGACCACCTCCGAGAGGCCCAGCTGGTGCGCCTGCTCCGCGGTGATGGCTGTCGTGGTGTAGTGGCGCACCGACCAGGCGTAGATGCGCTCTCCTTCGGGCCACCGTCCCACCCCTACCTCGGTCGGCGCCGCCGGGAGATAGGTCCCGATCACGAAGTCCCGGAGTCGCCGGTACGCCGGCTGGACTCGCTCGCGGACGAGCCGCTCGGCGGTCTGGGCCAGCGTCTTCCGCTCGGCCTCGGGGAGCGACGCCGGCATCCGGGTGAAGGGCGCGTAGAAGGGGCTCGCCGTCGGAGCGGCGGCGACGAGCAGGTCCAGCCGCGGCGGAATGCGCTCCAGCACCACCCGCGGCCAGACCATCTTGCGGCGTACCCCTTCCTGGAGCAGGGCGATGGTCTGGTCGACGTAGGCGCCGAACCCGTCGAGGCGGGCGACCCAGTCCCGGTAGTCCTCGACCGTGGTGAAGCGCAGCTGCGTCCCCAGCTCCCCGGCGTTCTGCACCCCCGGGAACTCGCCGGTCCCCTCGGGCAGCCCCCGCAGGTGGTTCAGCGGGAGGAGGTGGAGCCCCAGCGCGTGGGCCTCGAGGCGCTCCTGGTGCTCACGCCCAGCAAGCTCGGCATTGAGCCGGTCGGCAGGCGAGAGCTTGCCCTTGGTCAGCTTCCCGAGCGACTGGAGGAACGAGACGTCGTGCCGGTGGTCGGCCTCGATGCCCGCCGCCGACAGGTCGTCCCAGCGGTCGTTCCAGCGGCGATCGCCGAGGATGGACGCGTAGGTCGGGCTCCGCGAGAGGTGGTGCTGCCAGTCCTCGGCGAGCAGCGCGGCGAGGGCGGGGGAGGGTCGAGGCTCGGCGGCCAGGGCCGGTTCGGAGAGGAGCGGGGCCACGAGGAGGATCGCCCGGAACCAGGGGGTCATGGACCGTGCCCTCTACTCCAGGCGGGATCGCTTGACAGCCCTCGGCGGTGTCTTCCTTGATGCCCGGGCCGGCATACGCTGCTCCGGAGGGGAGATGCGCAAGGTGCGGGTCCGTGCTCCGCAGGACCTGGTGGCCGGGGCGAGCCTGGTGGCGGTGTCCCTCTTCGCGATCTGGGCGACCGCCCCGCTCGCCGGCGGCCGGCTGGGCGCCCCGGGCCCGGGCTTCGTGCCGCGGGTGCTCGCGGTGCTCCTCGGAGCCTCGGGCGCCGGTCTCTGTCTGCTGTCGCTCACCCGGGCGGGCGAGCCGCTCGGGCGGTGGCCGCTGCGCGGGCCGCTCCTGATCGGCCTGGCGGTGGTGGCCTTCGCCCTCACCATCCGAGTGCCCGGCCTGGTGGTCGCTGGGCCGCTGGCGATTCTGGTCGCGGGTGCCGCCTCGCCCGAGACCCGCTGGCGGGAGCTGGCGATCTTCTCGGTGGCGGTGACTGCTTGCTGCATCGGGCTCTTCCGGACCCTGCTCCACCTACCGATCCCGGTCCTGGTGCTCCCCGGATGGTTCACCCTCTAGCGATCTGCCAATGAGCACACTGATCAGCCACCTGGCCCTGGGCTTCTCGGTCGCGTTCACCGTGCCCAACCTCGGGCTGTGCTTCCTGGGGTGCCTGGTGGGAACGCTCATCGGGGTGCTCCCGGGCATCGGGCCGATCGCCACCATCACCATGCTGCTCCCGGTGACCTTCGGGCTGCCGCCGGTGGGGGCGCTGATCATGCTCGCCGGCATCTATTACGGAGCGCAGTACGGGGGCTCCACCACCGCCATCCTGGTGAACATCCCCGGCGAGGTCACCTCGGTGGTCACCACCCTGGACGGACACCAGATGGCACGCCGGGGGCGGGCGGGGGTCGCGCTGGGCATCGCCGCCCTGGGCTCGTTCTTCGCCGGGTGCGTGGCGACGCTGATCATCGCCGCCCTCGCCGTTCCGCTCACCCGGGTGGCGCTGCTCTTCGGCCCGGCGGAGTACGCCGCGCTCATGACCGCCGGCCTGGCGTTCGCGGTGGTCCTCGCCCGGGGATCGATCCTCAAGTCGATCGCCATGGTGCTCCTCGGACTGCTGCTGTCCACGGTGGGGAATGATCTGGAAACCGGCGCCGAGCGAATGACCTTCGGGGTGGCCTCGCTGTCGGACGGCTTCGACTTTGCGGTGCTGGCGATGGGCCTCTTCGGATTCGCGGAGGTGATGCGCAACCTGTCGGTGGAGCAGGCCCGCGACGTGGTGCACGGTGCCATCGGCCCGCTCCTGCCCGACGCCGCGGACCTCCGACAGTCGGCGGCGCCGATCGTCCGCGGGACCCTGCTCGGGGCGATCCTCGGCATCCTCCCCGGCAACGGCGCGGTGCTCGGACCCTTCGCCTCCTACGCCCTGGAGAAGAAGCTCGCCCGGGACCCGAGCCGCTTCGGCCGCGGGGCCATCGAGGGAGTGGCTGGACCGGAGTCGGCGAACAACGCCGGCGCCCAGACCTCCTTCATCCCCCTGCTCACCCTCGGTATCCCGCCCAACGCGGTGATGGCGCTGATGGTGGGGGCGATGACCATCCACGGGATCGTCCCCGGCCCGCTGGTGATGACCCGCAACCCCAGCCTCTTCTGGGGCGTCATCGCCAGCATGTGGTTGGGGAACCTCATGCTGCTGGTCATCAACCTCCCGCTGATCGGCGTCTGGGTGCGGCTGCTCAAGGTGCCCTACCGGCTGCTCTTCCCGGCGATCGTCATCGTCTGCTGTGTGGGCATCTACTCGGTGAACAACTCGCCGGGGGACGTGCTCCTCACCGCCTTCGTCGCGCTCTTCGGCTATGCCGGCACCCGGCTCGGCTTCGAGAGCGCGCCCCTGCTCCTCGGATTCGTGCTCGGGCGGCTGCTGGAGGAGAATCTCCGCCGGGCGCTGGCCATCTCCCGCGGCGACCTCACCGTCTTCGTCACCCGCCCGGTGAGCGCCTGGCTTCTCCTCACCGGGCTGATCGTCTTGGTGGTCGCAGTGCTTCCCGGCATCCGTGCCCGCCGGGAAGAGGTGTTCGTCGAATGAATTCCTCGCCGGTCTGGAGGTGACGTCATGAGGCTTCGTCCGCTGATCTTCGCCGCCGCGCTCGCCGCCCCGATCTCGGGGAGGGCGGCCTACCCGGAACGGCCCATCACCCTGATCGTCCCCTTCGCTGCCGGCGGCCCGACGGACGTGGTGGCCCGCATCGTGGGCGAGAACATGGGGAAGACGCTCGGACAGCAGCTCCTGGTGGAGAACGTTGCCGGGGCAGGAGGCACCACCGGCACGACCAAGGCGGCCCAGGCCGCACCGGACGGCTACACGCTGATCATGGGCCACATGGGCACCCACGGCGCCGCGCCAGCGGTGTACCCGGACCTCAAGTATGACCCGGTGAAGAGCTTCCAGCCCATCGGCATGGCCGCCGGCACGCCGATCGTGATCGTCGCCAAGAAGAGCTTCCCGGCCAAGGACCTCAGGGAGTTCGTCGCCTACGTGAAGGCCAACTCGTCGAAGCTGAACGAGGCCCACGCCGGGGTGGGCTCGGTCTCCTTCACCACCTGCGCGTTCCTCAACTCGCTCCTGGGCGCGAAGCCCACCCGGGTGGTGTACCGCGGCACCGGCCCGGCGCTGAACGACCTGGTCTCCGGCCAGGTGGACTACATGTGCGACCAGATCGTGAACCTGGTGCCGCAGATCCAGGCCGGAACGATCAGGGCCTACGGGGTGGCGTTGCCGCAGCGCTCACCGGCGCTTCCCGACGTGCCGACGACGAAGGAGGGCGGCCTGCCCGAGTTCCAGGTTTCGGCCTGGAACGCGATCTTCGCCCCGAAGGGCGTTCCGCCCGAGGTGGTGAAGAAGCTGAGCGACGCGCTGACCAAGGCGCTGGCCGACGAGAACACCCGGAAGCGGCTGCTCGACCTCGGCGCGGACCTCTCGGACAAGGTGGCCCAGACGCCCGATGGGCTGGGGAAGCTCGTGGAGCGCGAGGTCGCCCGGTGGAACAAGGTGCTGGCCTCGGTGAGCCCGGCGCCGAAATAGACGTGCTTCCGGGTACGCCGTTCTGCCTCCATCATCGCTATGCGGGCGCGCACATGCTGAAGCACCATCTCCTCGGGGTGCTCCTGGGGACCTTGTTCATCACAGCCTGCGGCGCCACGGCGATTGCCCCCAGCTCGGGACGCAAGCCGTCCATCGAAGACCCTCCGGACTGGGTCACGGAGAGGAACAGGGACGTGGAAGGTGACGGCTGCGGGCCAGAACTCTCCACCCTACGGTACAAGTCGCAGTGCTCGGATGGAGCCTTCGCGACGCTTTGCCCGACGGCGGATCCGGCCCAGAAACGGTGCGCGTGCCAGCGGGGCGGCCGGTACTTCTGGACCCACGGCTATCACTGCAATGGAAGACTGGTGTGCTACTCGCAGGCCTGTCGATGACCGGCAGCCTCGGGCCGATGCCTCGAGAACCCGAATGTGCGACGGCCCGACGCACCGCGGGTGGCGCGTCGGGCGGCGAGAACGGTCAGCGCGGCTCAGCGCTCAGCTGCAGCCGCTGGTGGCGCCGCAGTTGTTGCACTTGTAGCAGGCGCCGCTCCTGTACATGATCGCTCCACAGGTATGGCACGGCGGCGCGTCCTGCTGGTTCAGGAACGCCTGCCGCGGCGCGGCCTCCACCGGGTCGGCGATCTGCTCCGGCGCCGGGGTGGGCAGCGCCCGGACCTCCGGCGCGGCGTCGGCGTCCTCGCCCTCCTCCAGCGCCGGCTTGTCGAACTTCAGGGACAGCCACCGGAAGATGTAGTCGGTGATGGACTTGGCGATGGGGATGTCCGGGTTGCCGGTGAAGCCGGACGGCTCGAAGCGGGTGTGGCTGAACTTGTCCGCCAGGACTTGCAATGGCACCCCGTACTGCAGCGCCAGCGAGATTGCGGTGGCGAAGCTGTCCATCAGACCCGACACCACCGAGCCCTCCTTGGCCATCACCACGAAGAGCTCGCCCGGGGTGCCGTCGTCGTACATGCCCACCGTCAGGTAGCCCTCGTGGCCGCCGATGCTGAACTTGTGGGTGATGCTCCGGCGCTCGTCCGGGAGCCGGCGGCGTACCGCGCGGGTGGCCTCGGCCGGAATGGCGGGGGCCTCGACCTTCGCCTCCTCCTTCTTGGAGGTGTTGAGCGGCTGGCTCCGCTTGCACCCGTCCCGGTACACCGCCACCGCCTTCAGCCCGAGCTTCCATGCCTCGAGGTAGGCCTCCTCGATGTCCTGCACCGTGGCCGCGTTGGGCAGGTTCACCGTCTTGCTGATCGCCCCGGAGAGGAAGGGCTGGGTGGCGCCCATCATCCGCAGGTGGCCGAGGTAGTGGATGCTCCGCTCGCCCTTGGAGGGCTTGAACGCGCAGTCGAACACCGGGAGGTGCTCCGCCTTCAGCCCCGGGGCGCCCTCGATGGTCTCCCGGTGGTCCAGGAACTGGATGATCGCCTGTGCCTCGGTGGTGCTGTAGCCGAGCCGCTGCAGCGCGAGCGGGACGGTGTTGTTGACGATCTTCAGCATCCCGCCGCCGACCAGCTTCTTGTACTTGATGAGCGCGATGTCCGGCTCGATGCCGGTGGTGTCGCAGTCCATCATGAAGCCGATGGTACCGGTGGGGGCCAGGACCGTGACCTGGCTGTTCCGGTAACCGAACTCGCTCCCCAGGGTGAACGCCTCGTCCCATGCCCCACGCTGGGCGGCGAAGAGATCCTTGGTCACGCCCTCCGGCGGAACCTGGTAGGCGGCACGGCGGTGCTTGCCGATGACGTGGAGCATGGGCTCGGCGTTCTTCGCGTAACCGCTGAAGGCGCCCATCTTCTCCGCCATCTTCGCCGACATCCGGTACGCTTCGCCGCACATCAGGGAGGTCACGGCCGCGGCGTAGTTCCGGCCCTGGTCCGAGTCGTACGGCAGGCCGGTGGCCATCAGCAGCGCGCCGAGGTTGGCGTAGCCGAGGCCCAGCGGCCGGTAGGCGTGGCTGTTCACCTCGATCTTCTGGGTGGGGTACTTGCTGAACCCGACGATGATCTCCTGCGCCAGGAGCACCACGTCCACCGCGTGCTTGAACGCCTCGACGTCGAAGCTGCCGTCGAGCGGGCTGCGGAAGAGCATGAGATTCAGCGACGCCAGGTTGCAGGCCGAGTCGTCGAGGAACATGTACTCGGAGCAGGGGTTGCTGGCGTTGATCCGTGCGGTGTTCGGGCAGGTGTGCCACTCGTTGACGGTGGTGTCGAACTGCAGCCCGGGGTCACCGCACAGCCACGCCGCCTCGGAGATCTCCCGGAGGAGGTCGCGGGCCCGGTAGGTCTCCATGGGGCGGCCGTCACGGACCGAGCGCGTCTGCCACGCCTGGTCGTCCAGCACCGCCTTCATGAACCCGTCCGTCACCCGGACCGAGTTGTTCGAGTTCTGGAAGAAGATCGAGCCGTAGGCCTCGCCGGTGAAGCTGCCGTCGTAGCCCTGGTCGATCAGCGCCCAGGCCTTCTTCTCCTCCTCGGCCTTGCAGCGGATGAACTCCAGGATGTCCGGGTGGTCGGCGTTGAGGATGACCATCTTCGCCGCGCGGCGCGTCTTGCCGCCGCTCTTGATCACCCCGGCAAAGGCGTCGAAGCCCTTCATGAAGGACACCGGGCCGGAGGCGGTGCCGCCGCCCGCGAGCAGCTCCTTGCTCGAGCGGATGGGGGAGAGGTTGCTGCCGGTGCCGCTGCCGTACTTGAAGAGCATCCCCTCGGTCTTGGCCAGCCCGAGGATGCTCTCCATCGAGTCCTCGACCGAGTTGATGAAGCACGCCGAGCACTGCGGGTGGGCCTCGACGCCCACGTTGAACCAGACCGGCGAGTTGAACGCCGCCTTCTGCCGGAGGAGGAGGTGGGTGAGCTCGGCGTGGAAAGTCAGCCGGTCGGTCTCGGTGGCGAAGTAGCCGCCCTCCTGACCCCAGCGGGTGAGGGTGTCCACCACCCGGGCGACGAGCTTCCGGACGCTGGTCTCGCGCTCGGGCGTGCCCGGGGTGCCCCGGAAGTACTTCGAGGCGACCACGTTGGTGGCCAGCATCGACCAGGACTTGGGGACCTCGATGCCCTTCTGCTCGAAGACCACCTTCCCGTCCTCGCCGGTGATGCCGGCGGTCCGGTACTCCCAGGCCATCTCGTCGGCCGGGTCCACCCCCGGGGTGGTGAAGTAGCGCGGGATGTTCAGGCCACCACGCACCGCCGCCTTGCGCTCCTTCGCCTGCTTCACCTTCGACGCCGGGGACTTCTGCTCACGCTCCATGGAATCTCCTGAAATAACGCCGTCGAGCGCACGGAGCCGTTCGGAACGCGCCCTGGCGCGCTCCGGAACACCGTGCTGGGGTGGTGGGGTGGTCTTCGGCGGCGGACCGACTTTCGTTCGTCTCTTCAGCGCCTTCCGAAGCGCCGCCGTATGCAGAAGTGATTTTGCTCAAAGCGAGCAGGCTGTCAAGCGCCTGACCGCTCGAAAGCTCAACCTGTAGGGGGACTCTGTTCGCCGACACTCAATGCGTTGAGGTGCACCGTGTCTCCCCTGTGCTGCACGGTCATGGCGTCCCCTGGTCGATTCACCCGCCCCCGGGGAGTCCGGAGGCAGGGGATCGACCATCGCTCGCCGGTCTGACACGCGGGCGCCCGGTCGAGTCTCACTCGCTGGCGAGCGCCTCCGATGGGTTCACCCGTGCGGCCCGCCGCGACGGCACGACCACCGCGGCGATGGACGCGGCGAGGAGCAGGACGGCGACGCAGCCCAGCGTGAGCAGGTCGGTCGTCCCCACCCCGCGCACCACGCCGGCGAGCGCGCGCCCGAGCAGGACCGAGAGCACCACCCCGAGCACGAGCCCGATCGCCACCGGCGTGAGCCCGGTCCGGGCGGCCATGCCCAGCACCTCCCGGGCCGTGGCCCCGAGCGCCATCCGGATGCCGATCTCCCGCCGCCGCTGGACGACCGCGTAGGCCACCACTCCGTAGACTCCGATGGCGGCGAGGAGCAGTCCGCTCAGGCCCAGCGCCCCGAGCAGCCGGAGGAGGAACCGGTAGAGCGCGGTGGAGTTCTGCAGCCGGGTCTCCATCGTGGCCACGTCGTAGAGCGGCAGCGACGGGTCCAGCTGGGCGACGGCGGCGCGCATCACCGGGACGAGCCGGCTCGCGTCGCCCTGCTGACTCCGCGCCACCAGGTTCATCGATTGCTGGTTCCAGCGCCACGACTCCGGCGGCGCCTGCGCGAGCGGGAGGTAGAACTCCGGCTGGACCTGCCCCGCCGGCCCCGAGGTGTGCACGTCCTCCACGACGCCCACCACCGTCTTCCAGACGATGTGCCGGGGGCCGCCCTCGCAGCAGTCGATGCGCTTGCCGATCGGGTCCTGACCGGGGAAGGCGGCCCGGGCGAGCGCGCGGGAGATGACCATCACCCGCTCGGAACCGGCGACGTCGGTCGAGTCGATGAAGCGTCCTTGCAGGAGCTCGAGCCCCATCGCCCGGAGGTAGCCCGGGGTGGTCACCCGGAGGAGCGAGTTGATGCGGTTCCCGGGGTCGAACGACGTTCCCTCGGGAACGAGCCCGTTGCTCGATTGGGAGGAGTCGAGCGGGACCGACGTCACCACCGCGGCGGCGTCCACCCCCGGCATCGCCTCCAGGGAGTGGACCACCCGGGAGAAGGCAGCGCTGGCGGCCTCCGCTCCATCGTAGACGCCGACTGGAAGCGAGAGCCGGGCGCTGAGGAGCCCGCGAGGGCGGAAGCCCGGCTCCACCGTGCCGAGGTACAGCGCGGTGCGGACCAGGAGCCCGGCGCCCACCAGCAAGGTCGCGGCGAGCGCGACCTCGACCACGATCAGCCCGCCCCGTAGCCGGTCCCGTCCTCCGCCGGACTGCGCCGCGGCCGCCCGCTGCAGCGTGCCGTGGAGGTCGGTTCTCGCGGCCCGGAGCGCCGGGACCGCACCGAAGAGCAAGCTGCTGCCCAGGGTCACGGCCAGGGCGAACGCGAGCACCACCCCATCCAGCTCCGCCTCGCCGAGCCGGGGGACGTCCGCCGGCGCCGAGGCGCGGAGCACCAGGACCAGCAGCCCCGCCAGGACGACGCCCACCGCGCCACCGAGGAGCCCGAGGACGACGCTCTCGGTGAGCAGCTGCCGGACGATTCGCCGTCCTCCGGCACCAAGGGCAGCGCGGACGGCGAGCTCCCGGGTCCGCGCGGTGCCCCGCGCCAGCAGGAGGTTCCCCACGTTGAGGCAGGCGATGACCAGCACCAGCAGGACCGAGCCAAGCAGGACCCAGAGCTGCTGGGCGGTGTCGCCGACCAGGAAGGCGCCCACCGGCGTGACCCGCGCGGTGCGCCCGAAGTTGTTCTGGGGGAACTCCCGGGCCAGCTGCCCGGCGATCGACTCCATCTCCCGCTGGGCCGCTGGCCGGGTCGTGCCGCCCTTCAACGTCCCGAGCACCAGGAGGTAATGCTCGTCGTGCATCGCCCGCTGCGCCGGGGTGAGCGCCAGCGGAACCCAGAGCTGGGTGTGGTCCAGGAGCGGATCGAACCCCGCCGGCATGACCCCCACCACGGTGTACGAATGGGCACCGAGCCGGATCGGCCGCCCGAGCACGGCAGGGTCTCCGCCGAAACGCCGGCGCCAGAGCCCCTCGCCGAGCACCACCACGTGCTCCTGCCCCGGGCTGTCCTCGGACGGGGCGAACGTTCGCCCCAGGCGCGGCGCGGTCCGGAAGACGTCGAAGAACCCGTTCGAGACCCGGCTGGCAGCGACCCGCTCCGGGGTGCCGGCCTCGCTCAGGTTGAAGCTCGCTCCATCCACTGCGGCGAGGTGGTCGAACTGCGTCGCCCGCGCCTGCCAGTCGTTGAAGTTGCCGGCGGAGACGCCACCGGGCTGGCCGTCGAGCAGCGATTCGACCGCCACGGTCCGCTGCGGGTCCACTCCGGGGAGCGGCTTGAGCACCACCGCCCAGACCAGGCTGAAGATGGCGCTGGTGGCCCCGATGCCGAGGGCCAGCGTCCCGACGGCGGCGGCGGTGAATCCGGGCGCCCGCCAGAGCTGCCGGAGGGCATATGTGGCATCCCGCCGGAGCCCGGAGAGCGCACTTCCCCGGGAGCGCTCCTCCGCAGCTCCGAGAGTCCTCTGCTCACCGTGCATCCGTGCTCCTCCGCCACGAGCCGTCGTGCAAGGTGCACGCCGCCTCGTCCCCTCGATTGCGGCAGGAGGAGCCTCGGGAGACGCGAACGGCGATCCCGGTTCCGGGACCCCTCGCTCGGGCCTGGGACACCCCACATCCGGCCGCTCAGAGGGAGCGGAGCGCCACCGCCGGGTCGACGCGCGAGGCCCGGAGCGCGGGGAGGAGCGCGCTGACCACCGCGACGGCGCCGAGCACGCCGGCGACGGCGGCGAGCACGCCCGGGTCCGCGCTCGCCACACCGAACAGGAGCCCGCGAAAGACGGTGGCCAGCGCCACCGAGCCCGCGAGTCCACCGAGTGCCCCGGCGACGATGGGGGCGCTGCTGCCCCGGAGCACGAGGCCCACGATGTCGCGCCGCACGGCGCCCACCGCCATCCGGATCCCGAACTCACGGGTGCGCCCGGCCACGGCGAACGAGGCCACTCCGAAGATGCCCACGCAGGCGAGCACCAGCGCGACGGCGGCGAAGACCCCGAGCAGGAACACCGGGTAGCGGCGGAGGAACATCGTCGGTGCCTGCTGCAGCACCGCGCCGAGCTGCCGGGCCGGCCCCACGACCAGCCCTGGCGCGGCGTCCCGGAGGGTCCTCCGCAGCTCCTCGGCGATGCCCGGACGATCGGAGCGGACCACCACCGCCCAGCGCGGCGAGACCGCATGGGTGTCGGGGTAGTACAGGACTGCCGGTCGCGCTTCGTCGAGACCCCCGAGCGTCTGGTCCCCCACCACGCCGACGATGGTCAGCGCTGCACCGGTGGTCGAGGAGATGGGTCGAATCGTCTTCCCGATGGCGTCCTCGCCGGGGAAGTACCGCTGCTGGAGTGCGCGGTTGACGATGACCACCGCGGCCGATGCCCGGCTGTCCTCCGGACCGAAGTCCCGCCCGCCCAGCAGCGGGATCCCGAGGGTGCGGAAGTAGCCCGGGCTCACCTCGCGGTAGTACCCCTCGGGCTCGGGGCCGGCGGGTGGAGGACGGTCCGGACGGACGAAGCTGTGCGAGCCGCCGCTGCCGGTGCCCGGCATCCAGTTCACCCGGGCGGCGAGCGAGACGCCCGGGATGCCCTCGACCGCCTCCTGCACCTTGGCCTTCAGGGCGATGATGGCTCCAGGCGGCTGCGCACCTGCTTCGGCGAGCGAGACCTCCAGCCCCAGGGCCCCTTCGGGTCGGTAACCCGGATCGGCGGAGAGCACCCGGAGGAGGCTCTTCCCCATGAGGCCCGCGGAGCCGAGCAGCATGACCGCCAGAGCGATCTCCACCGTCACCAGCAGGTCCCGGACCCCGTAGCGGAGCGGACCTGAGGGTGGGGGAGCGGCGTCCTTGAGCATCCCCTGGACTTCCGGACGGGAGGCACGAAGCGCCGGCAACAGGCCGAAGAGCAGGGTGGTGAGAATCACCACCGCAGCGCCGTAGCCGAGCACCCGCCCATCCACCTCCAGGCCCTCGAGGAAGGGCATCCCGGCGCGAGTCCTCGTGGGAATCCCGGCGAGGAGCAGCGGCAGGCTGAGGCGCGCCGCGAGCAACCCGAGCGCCCCCCCGGCCGCCGCCAGCAGCGCGCTCTCGGTGAGCAGCTGCCGCACGAGCCGGCCGCGTCCGGCGCCGAGCGCGACCCGGACCGAGATCTCCTTCTGCCGGCCTGCCGCCCGGGCCAGCAGGAGATTGGCGACGTTCACGCACGCCACCAGCAGCACCAGGCTCACGCAGACGAAGAGGAGCACCAGCACCGGCTCGACCCGACCGACCAGCTCGTCGCGGAGCGGCACGACGTCGGTCACCACGCCTCCGAGCGCGTCGGGGAAGCGCTCCCGGAGCGCATCCTCGAAGGAGGCCAGGTGCTTGCGTGCCTGGGCCACGGTGACCCCGTCGCGGAGCCGGGCGATGGGCCGGATCCAGTTGAGGATTCGCCGGGTGGCCCGGTCGCCGCGAGGCTGTGCGGCGATCACCACCCGTGCGTCGAGCCCCGGGGCGAAGGGGAACCCCGGGGGGAGGACGCCCACCACGGTGGTCGGCTCGCCGCCCAGGCTCAGCGTCCTTCCGACGATCTCCCGGTCCGCTCCGAGCCGCGTCCTCCAGAACGCGTCGCTCAGGACGACCGCTCGCGGCCCACCGAGCTCGTCCTCGCCGGGGAGGAAGGCGCGTCCGAGCGCCGGGCGAACGCCCAGCACCTCGAAGAAGTTGGCGGAGACGAGCAGCGCGGGCAGCTCCTCCGGCTCGGGCCGGCCGGTCCAGGCGATGGGAGCGGTGGAGTAGCCGGCGACGGAGGCGAACAGGTCCGAGGCCTGGAGCTCCCGTAGGGTCTGCCAGGCGAAGGGGAAGCGCCTCCGCTCGGCGTTGTCCTGCACCTGCCACAGGTGGACCAGCCGGTCAGCCTCGGCGTACGGGACGTTGCGGAGGAGCGCCGCATCCACCACGGTGAAGACCGCGGCGTTCAGGCCGATTCCCAGCGCGAGCGTGACGATGGCCACCAGCGCGAAGCCCGGGCGGATTCTGAGACTTCGCAGTCCGTAGCGAAGGTCCTGGAGCAGGGTGTTCATGGCTCAGCGCCGGCGCGGCCGGCCGTCGTGCGGGCCCAGGGGATGCCGTGGAGCATCGTCCCACCAGCGACTGGGAGGGAGGTCCGTCCGGCGGCTCGGATTGACCGGGTACACGATGCGGTTCTCTTCCTTGTCCGCCTCGCCCCCGGCGAGGAGCAGCGCCTCGTGGTCGCCGTCGTTGAGGAAGGTGTGACAGATGCCCGTCCCGGACGGGAAGGCGGCGAGGTCACCGGCCTTCAGCCGATGCAGCTCGCCGTCGATCCAGACGTCCACCTCTCCGGCGACGACGTAGGCGAACTCCTCCTCGGAGGACTCGGCGTGCGGCCAGGAGGTGCGGGTCCCGGGAAGAAGGCGGACCAGGTGGAGGCCGACCTTGCGCAGGCCCGCGGCGCGACCGATGGCCCGCGAGGGCGCCATGTCCTCGTCGCTGTTCGGATATCGGTGCCGCGTCTCGGGGACGTCGGCCGCAGAGACGAGGAACGGAGGTCGGCTCGGCATGGTCCGGCGAGCTTGCACCGTCCAGGCCAGGGATGGCGTCTCCGAAGTTGGCGGAGCGGGCCGGGTGTCGGGCGCTGGACCGGTGCCGAATGACCGGCTGCGGGGGTGGGCGTCCCAGGAACGGGCGCCCCGCTCAGGCCTCCGCGGCCCGGCGGATGGCGCCGAGCAGCGCCTCGAGGTCCGACTCGGTGGTCAGGGGGTTGATGAGGGTCACCCGGAGGTGCACCTGACCCCGGAGCCGGGTCTGCACGAGGTAGAAGCTGCCCTCGGCGAGGAGCCGGGCCCGCACCCGTTCTTGATGTCCGTCCAGGTCCTGGAAGTCCTCCGGGACGTGGCGGAAGCAGACGATGTTGCAGTCCGGCTCGACGGCGAGCTCGAAGTCGTCGGCGTCGTCGAGCATCCGGCCGAAGGTCCGGCCGAGGTCGAACATCCGGGTCAGGTAGTGGGAGAACATCCGCGTGCCGTGGAGGGCGAGCGCTCCCCAGAGCTCGACCCCCATCATCCGCTTGGTGCACTCCAGGGTGCGGTGCGCCGGGTTCCACCACTCGCCCTGGGCATGCTGGCGGAGGAGGTAGTCGGCCCGCTGGGAAAAGGCCTCGTACGAGCGCTTCCCGTCGCGGAAGAGCACCGCGGTCAGCAGCGCCGGAAGGAGCATCATCTTGTGCGCGTCCCAGACCAGCGAGTCGGCGCGGTCGAGGCCCGCGGCGAGGTGCGCGTACCTCGGGGAGAGGACCGCCGAGGCGCCGTGTGCGCCGTCCACGTGGAACCACAGGCCGCGCTGGCGGCAGAAGGCGCCCACCGGCTCGAGCGGGTCGAAGGCGCCGGTGGAGGTGGACCCGGCGCTGGCGACGACGGCGAAGACCTGCCGCCCGGCGCGCTCGGCGACGGCGAGGGCCCCGGGCAGCGCCTCGGGGCGGAGCTTGAACCGCTCGTCGACCGGGATGGAGAAGATGCCCGACTTGCCGAGGCCGAGAATCTGCGCGGCGCGCTTCACGCAGTAGTGGGTCTCGTCCGGAACCAGGATGGCGAGCGGCTTGCCACCGGCGAGGCCCTCGTCCCAGACGTCGCGTCCGGTGACGGCCTGGCGGGCGGCGAGCAGCGCGGTCAGGTTGCCGACCGAGCCGCCCGAGGTCAGCACGCCGTCCGCGCCGGCAGGGAATCCGGCCTGCTCGGCCATCCAGGCCAGCGCCCGTCGCTCGAGCGGAGCGGAGACCGGACCCATCTCGTAGACCGCGGTGCCGTTGTTGAGCAGCGCCGAGGCGAGGTGGACCAGCGCCGAGGAGGGCAGGGGTGCGGTCACCTGGTGCCCCAGGTAGCGGGGGTGGTGGAGGTGGTTGGACTCGGCGAGCACTCGGCCCATCAGCTCGTCGAGCGAGGTCCCGGGCTCCTCCGGTGGACGCGTGGGCCAGCGGGCGAGGTTGGCTTCCGGGTCGGCCCAGGGGAGGACGGGGCCCTGACGCGTGGTCGCGGCGCGCAGGTAGTCGGCGAGCTGGTCGACCAGAGCGTGGCCCTCGCGGCGGAAACGCTCGGGGTCGTAGGCGGAGCGGAGTGACTCGGGCAGGGCGTCCATGGACCCCGAGCGTGCCCGAGTGCGCTGGTGGTGCCCAGCGCAGTCCGGATGCTAGGAGCGTCCCCGGTCATGCCTCCCTATCGACTTCACGTCTTCATCTGCACCAACCGGCGCCCGGACGGGGACCCCAAGGGCTCCTGCGCGGAGAAGGGCAGCGAGGCGGTGCTCGGGCGCTTCAAGGAGCTCGTGGCGAAGCTCGGGCTGAAGGGCGAGGTTCGGGCCAACGCGGCAGGGTGCATGGACGCCTGCGCCTTCGGGATCACCGTCGTCGTCTACCCCGAGGGCGTCTGGTACGGCCGGGTGAAGCTCGAGGACGTCGACGAGATCGTCCAGTCCCATCTGGTCGAGGGCCGGCCGGTGGAGCGGCTGCGGCTGAAGGGCCACTTCGAGTCGCCCAGGGTGAAACGCGCCGCCCCGGGTGAGGGCTGAGGCCGTCCTTGACGGCTCTGGCCGGTCCACGGAGAGTGAAGGGATGGCGGTGTTTCCCTTCACGGCGATCGTTGCTCAGGACGAGCTGAAGCTCGCGCTGGAGCTGGTGGCGATCGATCCGGCGATCGGCGGTGTCCTGGTCTTCGGCGACCGGGGCACGGGGAAGTCCACCGCGGTGCGCGCGCTGGCCCAGCTGCTGCCGCACATCAGGCTGGTCGAGGGCTGCCGGTACAACCGCGACCCCGACGGAGAGCCAGGCTGCGTCGAGGGCTGTCCTTGCGGCGGGAAGAAGCGTCCCCGTGCGGTCGAGGCGCCGGTGCCGGTGGTGGACCTGCCGCTGGGGGCGACCGAGGACCGTGTGGTCGGCGCGCTCGACCTGGAGGCGGCACTCACCCGGGGCGAACGCGTCTTCTCGCCCGGCCTGCTCGCGCGCGCCAACCGGGGCTTCCTCTACATCGACGAGGTGAACCTCCTCCCGGACCACCTGGTGGACCTGCTGCTGGACGTCGCGGCGTCGGGGGAGAACGTGGTCGAGCGCGAGGGCATCGGCATCCGCCACCCGGCGCGGTTCGTGCTCATCGGGAGCGGCAACCCGGAGGAGGGCGAGCTCCGGCCGCAGCTGCTCGACCGGTTCGGCCTGTCCCTGGACGTGAAGACTCCGGAGGACATCCCGACCCGCGTCGAGGTGGTGAAGCGGCGCGCGGCGTTCGAGCGGAGCCCGAAGGCCTTCACCGACAAGTGGGCAGCGAAGGAGCGGGCCCTCACCAGCCGGCTGAAGCAGTCGCGCGCCCGGCTCGCCGAGGTGACCACCCCCGACACCGTCCTGGAGCGGGCGGCGATTCTCTGCAAGTCGCTCGGCACCGACGGGCTTCGCGGCGAGCTGACCCTGGTCCGGGCGGCGCGGGCGGCGGCGAGCCTCGCGGGCGAGACGGTCGTTTCCGATGTGCACCTCCGGAAGGTGGCGACGCTGGCCCTTCGTCACCGCCTCCGCCGGAACCCGCTCGACGAATCGGCCTCCAGCACCCGGGTGGAGAGAGCGCTGGAGCAGGTCTTCGCCGCGTGACCGCCGAGGGGAACGAGCCGGACGTAGCGCTGCTGGACCCCTGGGCCGACGCGGCGCTGGCGATCGAGCTGTTCGCGGTCGACCCGTTTCTCCTCAAGGGAGTGACGCTCCATGGATGGCCGGGTCCGCAGCGCGACACGCTCTGTGGCTGGATCCGGGCGCTGCTTCCGGAGTGGGCGCCGATGCTCCGTGTCCCGCTGCACGTCACCGACGACCGGCTCCTCGGCGGCGTGTCCCTCGCCGCCACGCTGCAGGCGGGGCGGGTGATCGAGGAGCGCGGGCTTCTGGTCCAGGCGCACGGTGGGGTGCTGGTGCTGCCGATGGCCGAGCGCATCGAGCCGAACGTGGCCTCGCACCTGGGCGCCGCGCTGGACCGGGGCGAGCTGCTGCTCGCGCGCGAGGGGCTGGCCGGCGCCTATCCGGCTCGGGTCGGCGTGGTGGCGCTGGACGAGGGAATCGA
Organism: Myxococcaceae bacterium; assembly: GCA_035519675.1. GTDB lineage: Bacteria > Myxococcota > Myxococcia > Myxococcales > Myxococcaceae > RPRB01. The sequence goes on along the minus strand of DATIWB010000120.1, from coordinate 69,590 downwards.
CGGGGAGCGGGCCCCCGCGGCGCTGAGGGACCGGCTGGGGTTCGAGGTGCAGCTGGGGTTGCTCGATCCCCAGGGACCTGCCGACGAGCCGCCGGAGGCGACTCGCGTTGCCAGGGCGCGTGGTTCGATCGCGGAGGTGACCATCGACGATGCGCACGTCGAGGCGCTGTGCCGCGCGGGGGAGGTGCTCGGCATCACCTCGCTGCGGGCGCCGCTCCTCGCGGTCGGTGCTGCCCGTGCTCATGCGGCGCTGCAGGGCCGTGCCGAGGTCGGCGACGAGGACACGGCCGTCGCTGCCCGCCTGGTCCTGGGGCCCCGCGCGACGCGCATCCCGGTGAGCGAGCCGGAGGAATCCGAGCCCCAGCAGCCGGAGCCGGAGAACGACGACGCGGAGCAGATTGAGCCGGACCGCGCGGCGCGTCCCGAGCCCCAGGCCGAGGGCGACGGCGCATCGCAGGATAGGCCGCTGGAGGACCTGGTGGTCGAGGCGGCGCGGAGCGGGATCCCCGCGGGGCTGCTCGACGCGCTGGCGCTCGGCCGCGAACGGCGTGCGTCCTCCCGGCGTGCCGGGCATGCGGGCGAGCTGCGCGTCTCGAACGTGGGTGGCCGTCCGGCGGGCGTGGTGGCGCGGATGCCGAGCGGGGACGAGCGGCTGAACGTGGTCGAGACGCTCCGGGCGGCCGCGCCCTGGCAGCCGCTTCGACGCCGCGAGCAGGGCCTCGACACTCGGCCGGGCAGAGGGCCGATACTCCTCCGAAGAGACGACTTCCGGGTGACGCGCTTCCAGCAGCGCGCGGAGACACGGGTCATCTTCGCGGTCGACGCCTCGGGGTCGGCGGCGCTCCAGCGGCTGGCCGAAGCGAAGGGCGCAGTGGAACAGGTGCTCGCCGATTGTTACGTCCGGCGCGACCACGTGGCGCTGGTCGCATTTCGGGGGAAGGGGACCGTCCTGCTCCTTCCCCCGACCCGCTCTCTGGTCCATGTGCGCCGCTCGCTCGCGGGCCTCGCCGGGGGCGGGACGACGCCGCTCGCCGCGGGCATCGACGCGGCCCTCGGGCTCGCCATCGACGCGCGCAAGCGAGGGCAGACACCGGTGCTGGTCATGATGACCGACGGTCGGGCGAACATCGCGCGCGACGGCCAGCCCGACCGCGCCGCCGGCGAGGCGGACGCGCTCGCCGGAGCCCGGAGCGTGCGTGCCCTCGGAATCCGGACGTTGTTCCTCGACACCTCGCCCCGCCCACGAGATGCGGCCCGCCTGCTCGCCGAGGCGATGGGAGCCAAGTATCTGCCGCTCCCGTACCTCGACGCGGTCGGCATCTCCCGGCAGGTCCAGCTGCTGGCGGCGAGCGCCTCCTGATCACAAGCCTGCCGAGTGATCCCCTGGCTCGAGGCGACCAGAGAAGGGGCCGTCTAGCCGCGCGGCTCGATCCGCAGCCGCGCCTTCGCCTCGCCGAGCGTCTTCGCCAGCAGGGCGACCGAGGCGTGAATCGCGGTGAGGTTCGGCGTCGGCACGCCGGTGATGCGTCCGAGCTCGAGCACCGAGCCCACCAGCGCATCCAGCTCCAGTGGCCGTCCGGTCTCCACGTCCTGGAGCATCGAGGTCTTGTGCTTCCCCACCGCCTCGGCGCCGGCGATGCGCTTCTCGAGGGAGACCGGGAACCGGACGCCGAGCTTCTCGCCGATCTGCTGTGCCTCGCGCATCATCCGCTCGGCCAGGGCCCGCGTCGGCGGGAACTGACAGATGTCGACCAGCGTCGCCTGGGTCAGCGCGCTGATGGGGTTGAAGGTGCAGTTGCCCCAGAGCTTCACCCAGATCTCCGAGCGCAGGTCGGTCGACACCCGCACCTTGAATCCCGCGTCGCGCAAGAGCTTCGCCGTGGTCCGGAGCCGCTCGGTGTCCGAGTCGTCGACCTCGCCCAGCGAGATCCGGTCGCCTTCGACGTGCCGGATGATCCCCGGCGAGACGATGTCCGCCGCCGGGTAGATGATCGACCCGAGCACCCGGTCCACGTCGATGTTCCGGGCGATCACGCCGCCCGGGTCCACGGACTCGAGCACCGTGCCCTGGTGGGGCCCGCCGGTCTTGAAGAAGTACCACCAGGGGATTCCGTTCTGGGCGGTCACCACCGTCGTCGTCGGTCCGCACAGACCCCGAATCTCCGCCGCTACGCCGCCGACCTGGTGGGCCTTCAGGGCGATGATGACCAGGTCCTGCGGACCGAGCTCGGCCATCCGGTCGGTCGCGCGCACCGGGAACGTCCGCTCCGTCCCGTCCGCCTGGAGCGTCAACCCGCGCTCGCGGATCGCTGCGAGGTGCGGTCCGCGGACCACCACGCCGATCTGGTGCCCGAGCGCGGCCAGCTTCGCCGCCAGCAGCCCGCCGATCGCCCCGGCGCCGACGACGCAGATCTTCACCTCATGACCCGAGGCCCAGCTTCTGGGCCAGACCGATGCGCTGCAGCTTGCCGGTGGCGCCCTTGGGAATCTCCGCGAGCACCACCACCTTCCGCGGCACCTTGAAGTCCGCGAGCCGGGTCGCGCAGAAGTCCCGGATCTCCCGCTCGGTCACGCTCGCCCCCTCCCGGAGGACCACCGCCGCCGCCACCTCCTCGCCCAGCTTGTCGTGCGGCATGGCGAAGGTCAGGGCCTGCGCCACCGCCGGGTGCGACGACAGGACGTCGTCCACCTCGAGCGGGGAGATCTTCTCCCCGCCGCGGTTGATGAGCTCCTTCAGCCGCCCGGTGAGGCGCAGGTAGCCCTCCTCGTCCAGCAAGCCCTGGTCGCCGGTGCGGAACCAGCCCTGGGTGAACGCCTTGGCGTTCGCCTCGGGGTTCGCCTCGTAGCCCGGCGTCACGTTCGGCCCCCGGATGCAGACCTCGCCCACCTCGCCCGGCGGCAGCTGCCTTCCGGCGTCGTCGAGGATCGCCACCTCTGGACCCGCGGGCACGCCCACCGAGCCGGGCTTCCGCGCACGAGGGGGCAGGGGATTCGACGCCATCTGGTGCGAGGCCTCCGTCATCCCGTAGCTCTCGATGACCGGAACCCCGAACACCCTCTCCATCTCCAGCATCACCGGCGCCGGGAGTGAGGCCGAGGACGAGCGGATGAGGCGCAGCCGGCTCCGGGCGATGACCTCGCGGTTGCGCTCGGCCCGGGCGAGGATCGCCTGGTGCATCGTGGGCACCGCCGTGTACCAGGTGGGCTTCACCTCATCGAGCCAGGCGAAGAACTTGAGCGCGTTGAATCCCGGCGTGCAGCACACCGACCCGCCCGCGGCCAGCGAGGACAGGGTCGCCGCGATGAGGCCATGGATGTGAAACAGCGGCATGATGTTGAGACAGACGTCGTCCTTCGTCAGGGCGATCGCCCGCCCGATGTGCTCTGCGCTGGCCAGGAGATTGCGCTGGAGCAGCGGGACCAGCTTCGGCCGCGACGTCGTGCCGGAAGTGTGGAGGAAGAGCGCGGGGTCCTCCTTCTCTCCCAGTCCGCCGCGCGCCGGTGGGCGCGACCCCGCGCCGGAGGGGCCCAGGGTGAACCAGCCCGCGCCGCGCGACCGGTCCGCGGTCAGCTCGAGCAGCGGGAGGGACATCTTCTTCGCCGTGGCGCGGGCCGCCGAGTCGACGCCAGCCTCCACCACCAGCGCCTTCGCCCCGAGGTCGCCCAGGTAGAACTCGAGCTCCTCGGCTCGGTACGCCGGATTCAGCGGCGCGGTCGCCGCCCCCGCCGCGACGGCGACGAACGCGCTCGCCATCTCCGGCCCGTTGGGGAGCACGATGGCCACCCGGTCTCCGCGGCCGATGCCCTGCGCGTTGAGGGTCGCCACGGTCTTCCGGGCCAGCTCCTGGAGGTCGCGGTAGGTGAGCGACTTCGCGCCCTCGGGGGCTCCGATGGCCGGTGCCCCGGAGGGACCTGCCTCGAGCAGTGCAGCGATGGATGGGTGGGCCATGGAGGTGACGGTCTACACCCGGCTGATGCCCAGCGCGTCGGGGATGAGCTCCTCGGCCATCTTCCGGTGACGCATCGGCTTGAGCGCGAAGAGCGCCAGCGCCGCGGCGACGAAGTTCAGAACCGCGGAGATGAGGAAGACGCTGGACCAGCCCGAGCGCTGGGCGATGATGCTTCCCACCGGCACGAGCAGCGAGGCGGTGCCTTTGGCGGTGTAGAGCATCCCGTAGATGGTGGTGCAGTACTTCCGGCCGTAGATGTCGGCGGTGGTGGCGGGGAACAGGCTGTAGATCTCTCCCCAGGCGAAGAAGACCAGGCCGGTGAGGATCACGAAGAGCACCGGGTTGGCGGCGAACTTCAGCAGGAGGAGGATCCCCAGCCCCTCCACGATGAACGCTCCGAACATCGTGTTCTCCCGCCCCAGATGGTCGGAGACCCAGCCGAAGAACGGGCGGGTGATCCCGTTCATGATCCGATCGATGGTGAGGGCGAAAGTGAGCGCAGGGAGCGTGATGCCGATCAGCGACACCGGGACGTTCGCCACCTTGTAGTCCTTGGCGATGGGCGCGAGCTGCGCGACGGCCATCAGCCCCCCGGTCGCCACCATCACGAACATCGCGTACATCACCCAGAACATCGGCGTCTTCAGCGACTCGGATGGCGTGTAGTCGCGCGCGGTCTGCTTGTTCTTCAGCGTGACGGTGATCGCCGGGACTTCCCCGGCGTGGGGCGCGCGGAGGAACAGCGCGCAGAACACCACCACAGCGCCCTGGAGGATGCCGAACCGGAAGAAGGCCGTCTGGTATCCGGCGCTCTGGATCAGGTTGGCGATCGGCACCACGGTGAGCGCGGACCCCATCCCGAATCCGGCGGCGGTCAGCCCGGCGGCGAGCCCCCGTTTGTCGGTGAACCACTTCAGCGAGTTCCCCACCGCGGTGCCGTACACCGCGCCTGCCCCCGTGCCACCGATGATCGCCGCCGTGTAGAGGCCGGGGAGCGTGGTGACCACCGAGTTCATTACCCAGGCGATGCCGACCAGCAGCCCGCCGACCAGCAGGACCACCCGGGGCCCGAACCGGTCGATGAGGTAGCCCTCCACCGGCACCAGCCACGTCTCGGTCAGTACGAAGAGGGTGAAGGCCACCTGGATGGCCGGCTTCCCCCAGTGGAACGTCTGATCGATCGGTCCGACGAAGAGCGTCCACCCGTACTGGAGGTTGGCGATCATCACCATGCTGAGGACGCCGAGGACCAGCTGGGCCCACCGGATGCGGGGTGGGTGCACTGCCGGGGACGGTGCGGCGGACGGTTCGGCCAAGGGTCACCTCGTCGCGATCTGCGAGCGGATCGCCGGATCTAGGACTTCGGATGATTTCGATCCAGCGTGCCGAAGGATCGAGTGCCGAAGAAGGAGGCCGGTCCACCGCGGGACACTCGAGGCGGCGGCTCGTTGCGAGGCGAGCGCTGGCGTCCGCCCCGACGGGGTGAGAGGTTCCTTCCCCGGATGAAGGGCCTCGACTGGGAACGAGACGGGTGGGACTGGCCCCATCGGGAGCACAGCCGCTTCGTCCACGCCGGTGGCTCCGGCATCCGCTGGCACGTGCAGGTGATGGGCTCGGGACCGGTGCTCTTCCTCCTCCACGGGACCGGTGCGTCCACCCACTCATTCCGCGCGCTCATGCCAATCCTCGCCCGGCGCTTCACCGTCGTGGCGCCGGACCTCCCCGGCCACGCCTTCTCGCGGATGCCGGACCGCTTCGAGCCCACCTTGCGCAACACCGCGGCCGCGCTGGAGGAGCTGCTGGCGGCGCTGGAGATCCGGCCGGAGCTCGCGGTGGGCCACTCGGCCGGCTCGGCGCTGCTGGTCGAGATGGCGCTCCACGGCGCGCTCCCGGCGAGGCAGCTGGTCGCCCTGGCCGGGGCGATGGTCCCCTTCCGGGGGGTGGGCACTGCGCTCTTCGGGCCCGCGGCCCGGCTGCTGGCGCGCTCGGCCATGGCGCCGCGGCTCATCGCCCTCCGCGCCCGCAACACCCGGAACGTCGAGCGGGTGGTCCAGGGCACCGGCTCGCAGCTCGACCCCGGGGGCGTGGACTTCTATCGGCGCCTCGCCTCCAACCCCGGCCACGTCGCCGGCGTTCTGCGGATGTTGGCCGTCTGGGACCTCGAGCCCCTCTTCGCCGCGCTGCCCCGGCTCGACCGACCGCTGCTCCTTGTCGCCGGGGACCAGGACCGTGCCGTTCCCCTGGCCCAGGCCTACACCGTGGCCGCCGCCATTCCCCGGGCGCGGGTCGAGGTCGTCCGCGGCGCGGGACACCTGCTCCACGAGGAGCAGCCCGGGACCGTGACCCGACTCATCTTGGAGGCGGCGGACCCTGCGACTGCAGGGCCTTCACCTGTCACCGCCGGAGGCACCGTCTGATGGGCGCTTCGGCCCTCGTCCTCGTCGAGCTGCTCCTGAGTGTCCAGTTACGGTGATGGTCTTGACTGTCATCATCGCTTGACATACGGATCCATTCCGACGGCGTGCAGGCGGTGTCCCCAGGGAAGGGGCAGTGGGAATGACAAGCCGGATCGAAGCCGCGCTTGCCGCGGCGACACGCAGCGCGCAGGACGGTGCCCCACCGAAGTTCGCGAACGCCTTGCACTACGCCGTCTTTCCGGGCGGGGCGCGCGTCCGGCCCCGGCTCTGCCTGGCGGTGGCGGCGGCCTGCGGTGACGAGGTGCCCGAGCTGTCGGACGCCACCGGCGCCGCCATCGAGCTGCTTCACTGCGCCTCGCTGGTCCACGACGACTTGCCGTGCTTCGACGACGCGCCCTTGCGCCGGGGCAAGCCCACGGTGCACCGGGTCTTCGGCGAGCCGCTGGCCGTCCTGGTCGGCGATGCGCTCATCGTCCTGGCCTTCGAATCGCTCGCCCGCGCCGCGGTGGCGGTGCCGGCGCGGATGGGCCCGCTGCTCGCCCTGCTCGGCCGCGCGGCCGGCGCCCCGCACGGGCTCTGCGCCGGGCAGGCCTGGGAGAGCGAGTCGGGTGCTCCGCTCCAGGAGTACCACCGCGCCAAGACCGGCTCGCTGTTCACCGCGGCGACGATGGGCGGCGCCCTCGCGGCGGGTGCGGATCCGGGCGCCTGGTCGGTGGTCGGCGAGCGGCTGGGCGAGGCCTACCAGGTCGCGGACGACCTGCTCGATGCGCTGTCCGAGCCGCACGAGGTCGGCAAGCCCACCCTGCGCGACGCGGCCCTGGCGCGCATCAATGCGGTGACCCTGCTCGGCGTGGACGGCGCGGTGGCGCGGCTCCGCCAGCGTGTCGCCGAAGCGGTGGAATCGATCCCGGCCTGTCCCGGCGCTGGGCCCCTGCGCGCGCTGGTGATGCAGACCGCCGACCGGCTCATTCCCAAGGGGCTGAAGCAGAGCGCGGCGTGACCGCGCGCCCCCAGCTGGGGCTGGAGGCGGTACCGGCGGCGGCAGGGGAGGAGTCGCTCGCCGATCGCTGGTTCCGCTTCCGGAACCGGATGCTGTCCAGCCCGCGGTTCCAGCGCTGGGCGGCCGCGTTCCCGCTGTTCCGGTGGATCGCCCGCCGCCGCACGCTGGCGCTGTTCGACCTCTGCGCGGGGTTCGTCTACTCGCAGGTGCTGCAGGCGTCGGTGCGGGTGGGCCTCTTCGAGGCGCTCGCCGGCGGCCCGCAGACCGGCACCGAGCTCGCTCCGCGGCTGGCGCTCCCGGCGGACGCGACCCAGCGGCTGCTCGACGCCGCGGCATCGCTGAAGCTCGCCGAGCGGCGCAGCCGCGGCCGGTACGGACTCGGGGTCCACGGCGCTTCGCTGGTCGGGAACCCGGCGGTGGCGCTGATGGTGGAGCACCACGCGCTCGCCTACCGCGACCTGGCCGATCCGGTGGCGCTCCTGCGCGGCGAACGGCGCGACACCGAGCTCGGCCGGTTCTGGACCTACGCCAGCAAGAGCGCGCTGGCGCCGAGCGACGAGCTGGTGGCCCGCTACTCGACGCTGATGGCCGGCTCGCTCGGGCTCATCGCCGAGGACATCCTCGAGGCCTACCCGCTCGGCCGGCACCGGGCGCTGCTCGACGTGGGCGGAGGGGAGGGCGCCTTCCTCCAGGCGGCGGCGCTCCGCTTCCCCGGCCTCGCGCTGATGCTCTTCGACTTGCCCCCGGTCGCCGCGAGGGCCCGGGTACGGCTCGGTCAGGCCGGGCTCGAGCGGCGGTCGACGGTGATCGGCGGGGACGTGTTCCGCCACCCGCTGCCCCCGGGGGCAGACATCATCTCGCTGGTGCGCATCGTCCACGACCACGACGACGCCCAGGCGCTGAGCATCCTTCGCGCCGTGCGCCAGGCGCTCGCTCCGGGCGGAGTGCTGCTGCTCGCCGAGCCGATGGCGGGCACCGCGGGCGCCGAGCGCATGGGCGATGCCTACTTCGGCTTCTACCTGCTGGCGATGGGGCAGGGCCGCCCACGCACCGCAGAGCAGCTCGCCGAGCTTTGCAGGCAGGCAGGATTCTCCACGGCTGAATCCCGGCCCACCCGACGGCCGATGCTCACCCGCCTCCTGGTCGCGCAAGTCCCCTGAACGCCCGTCCGTCAATTGTGCTCCGTCAATTGTGCTTGACACTCTCTATCGTCTAAGTAAATTGACGGCCAGATGGATACCACCGCCGTGGTCATCGCTGCTCCGGGAGAACTCCATCTGCGGACCCTGGCGCTGCCGTCTCCAGGCCCGGGCCAGCTGGTGGTGCAGGTCGAGTGGAGCGGCATCAGCACCGGCACCGAGCGGCTCCTCTGGAGCGGCCGCATGCCGGCGTTCCCCGGCATGGGCTACCCGCTCGTGCCTGGCTACGAGTCGGTCGGCCGGGTGGTGCACGCCGAGGGCTCGAGCAAGGTCCGTGTCGGAGACCGGGTGTTCGTCCCCGGCGCGAGCTGCTTCGGCGAGGTCCGTGGGCTGTTCGGCGGAGCGGCCTCGCGGCTCGTCGTCCCCGAGGCGCGGGTGGTGCGCATCGACGAGACCCTCGGCGACAAGGGCGTGCTGCTCGCGCTCGCGGCGACCGCCCGTCACGCCATCGCCGGGGGCGATGGGCGGATGCCCGAGCTCATCGTGGGCCACGGCGTGCTGGGCCGTCTGATGGCCCGCCTGGCGGTGTGCTCGGGCGGCGCGCCGGTGGTCTGGGAGACGAACCCCGTCCGTGCCGGGGGCGCCCAGGGGTACCGGGTTCTCTGCCCGGCGGACGACGCCCGGCGTGACTACCGCACCGTCGTCGACGTGAGCGGCGATGCCGTCCTGGTCGACGGGTTGATCGGCCGTCTCGCCCGCGGCGGCGAGCTGGTGCTGGCCGGCTTCTACGACACCATCTCCTTCGCCTTCCCCGCGGCGTTCATCAAGGAGGCGCGGATCCGCGTCGCCGCCGAGTGGCAGCCGACGGATCTCGCCGCGGTCACCGCGCTGGTCGCGGCACAGAAGCTCTCGCTGGACGACCTGATCACCCACCGGACTGCGTTCGCCAACGCCGCCGAGGCGTACGCGACGGCGTTCACCGATCCGACGTGCCTGAAGATGCTGCTCGACTGGGGAGCCTGCCGATGAACACCGACGCGGTCAGAGGGCCCATCGCCGAGATGGACCGGCGCCTCCGGGCGGAGGCCGCGGTGGAACCGGCGCCACCGGTGACCGCCGCGCCGAGCAAGACCACGCAGATCATCGCCATCTACGGCAAGGGCGGCATCGGCAAGAGCTTCACCCTCGCCAACCTCAGCTACATGATGGCCCAGCAGGGCAAGAAGGTGCTCCTCATCGGCTGCGACCCGAAGAGCGACACCACCTCTCTGCTCTTCGGCGGCAAGGCCTGCCCCACCATCATCAACACCTCCGCGAGGAAGAAGCTCGCCGGCGAGGAGGTGGCCATCGGCGACGTCTGCTTCAAGCGCGACGGCGTCTACGCCATGGAGCTGGGCGGCCCGGAGGTGGGCCGCGGCTGCGGCGGGCGGGGCATCATCCACGGCTTCGAGACCCTGGAGAAGCTCGGGTTCAACGACTGGGGCTTCGACTACGTGCTGCTCGACTTCCTCGGCGACGTGGTGTGCGGCGGCTTCGGTCTGCCGATCGCCCGGGACATGTGCCAGAAGGTCATCGTCGTCGGGTCGAATGACCTTCAATCGCTGTACGTGGCGAACAACGTCTGCTCGGCGACCCAGTACTTCCGCAAGCTGGGCGGCCACGTGGGCGTGGCGGGGATCGTCATCAACAAGGACGACGGCACCGGCGAGGCGCGCGCCTTCGCCGAGAAGGTCGGCATCCCGGTGCTGGCCGCCATCCCGGCCGACGAGGACATCCGGCGGAAGAGCGCCAAGTACGAGATCATCGGCCGTCCCGGCGGCAGCTGGGCGCCGCTCTTCGAGGAGCTGGCGACCAACGTGGCCGAGGCGCCGCCGCTCGCGCCGACGCCGCTCGATCAGGATGGACTGCTCGGGCTGTTCAAGGGCGATGCGGTGGGCCGCAACGTGGTGCTCGAGCCCGCCACGCTGGAGGACCTCTGCGGTCCCACGGCGGCCCGGAAGAAGTCGCTGGAAGTCGTCTACGACGCTGGCGTGTGAGGGCGAGCCACATGGAGCGGACCGGCCAGATCGCCTCAGCGCCCCTCGCCAGGGAGAGCACCGCGGGCTGCCACAGTGGCAAGGACACCCTGCGCGCCGCCGCCGCCGCCGCGGGGAAGAGCGAGACCCTCGAGCAGTACGCGAGGGACTACCCGGTCGGCCCGCATGATCAGCCGCAGAGCATGTGTCCGGCGTTCGGCTCGCTGCGGGTGGGCCTGCGGATGCGGCGAACCGCCACCGTGCTCTCCGGCTCGGCCTGCTGCGTCTACGGGCTGACCTTCACCTCGCACTTCTACGGGGCGCGGCGGACGGTGGGCTACGTGCCGTTCAACTCGGAGACCCTGGTCACCGGGAAGCTCTTCGAGGATCTGCGCGAGGCCGTGTACCAGCTGGCCAGGCCCGAGGACTACGACGCGATCATCGTCACCAATCTCTGCGTTCCGACCGCGTCGGGGGTGCCGTTGCGCCTGCTGCCGAAGGAGATCAACGGCGTCCGGATCATCGGCATCGACGTGCCGGGCTTCGGCGTCCCGACCCACGCCGAGGCGAAGGACGTGCTCTCCGGGGCGATGCTCCAGTACGCCCGCCAGGAGGCGGAGCAGGGCCCGGTGGCGGCGCCGCGCGCCCCGAGGAGCGGCAAGCCCACGGTGACCCTGGTGGGAGAGATGTTCCCGGTGGATCCGGTGTCCATCGCGCGGATGCTCGAGCCGATGGGCCTCGCCGCCGGCCCGGTGGTACCGCCGCGGGAGTGGCGCGAGCTCTACGCGGCGCTGGATTGCGCGGTGGTGGCGGCCATCCACCCCTTCTACACTGCGGCGTTCCGCGAGTTCGACCAGGCGGGGCGGGCCATCGTCGGCTCGGCGCCGGTGGGCCGCGACGGGACGGCGGACTGGCTCGAGGCCATCGGAACGGCCTGCGGGGTGCCCCGGGAGAGAATCGACGCGGCGAAGAACGCCGCGGTCCCGGCCATCGACCAGGCGCTCGCCGCCAAGCCCATCCGCGGGCGGATCACGGTGTCGGGGTACGAGGGGTCGGAGCTGCTCGTCGCCCGGCTGCTGGTGGAGAGCGGTGCGGACGTGCGCTACGTGGGCACCGCCTGCCCCCGCACCCGCTGGTCCGAGCCGGATCGCCTCTGGCTCGAGGGGCGGGGCACCCGGGTGCAGTACCGCGCCTCGCTGGAGCAGGACCTGGCGGCGCTCGCCGAGTTCACCCCCGACCTGGCCATCGGCACGACGCCGGTGGTGCAGGAGGCGAAGCAGCGGGCCATCCCCGCGCTGTACTTCACCAACCTCATCTCCGCGCGCTCTCTGATGGGCCCGGCCGGCGCGGGCTCGCTGGCGCAGGTGGTGAACGCGGCGCTCGGCAACAAGGCGCGGTTCGAGCGGATGCGAGAGTTCTTCGAGGGGGTGGGCACGGGGGATGCGGCCGGGGTGTGGCAGGGCCTCCCCAAGGCCCGCCCCGAGTTCCGTGCCCAGCAGCTGAAGCAGCTCGCCAGGGCGACCAAGGTGGAGGAGGGGATCGGATGCTGATCCTCGACCACGATCGGGCCGGCGGGTACTGGGGGGCGGTCTACGTCTTCACCGCGGTGAAGGGGCTGCAGGTCATCATCGACGGGCCGGTGGGCTGCGAGAACCTGCCGGTCACCTCGGTGCTGCACTACACCGACGGGCTGCCCCCGCACGAGCTGCCGATCGTGGTCACCGGCCTCTCCGAGGAGGAGCTGGGGCAGAAGGGCACCGAGGGGGCGATGCGCCGGGCGCACAAGGTGCTCGACCCGGCGCTTCCGGCGGTGGTGGTGACGGGCTCCATCGCCGAGATGATCGGCGGGGGCGTCACTCCCGAGGGGACGAACATCCAGCGGTTCCTGCCGCGGACCATCGACGAGGACCAGTGGCAGAGCGCCAACCGGGCGATGCTCTGGCTCTGGACCCAGTACGGTCCGAAGAGCGGCAAGGTGCCGAAGCCCCGGGCGCGCAAGGAAGGGGAGCGGCCGAAGGTCAACCTCATCGGCCCGAGCTACGGCTACTTCAACACCTGGAGCGACCTGCACGAGGTGCGCCGTCTGGTGGAGGGCATCGGCGCCGAGGTGAACCTCACCTTCCCGCTGGGGAGCCACCTGCTCGACGTGCCGAAGCTGGCCGACGCCGAGGTCAACGTCGTGATGTACCGCGAGTACGGACGGCTCCTCTGCGAGGCGCTCGACCGCCCGTACCTCCAGGCGCCCATCGGCCTGCACAGCACCACCGCCTTCCTCCGCAGCCTCGGGGAGCTGCTCCACCTCGACCCCGAGCCGTTCATCGAGAAGGAGAAGCACACCACGGTGAAGCCGCTCTGGGACCTGTGGCGCTCGGTGACCCAGGACTTCCTCGGCACGGCGACGTTCGGAATCGTGGCCAACGAGACCTACTCCCGCGGAATCCGCGCCTTCCTCGAGGACGAGCTCGGGCTGCCCTGCAACTTCGCCATCGCCCGGAAGCCCGGCGCAAAGACCGACAACGCCGCGGTGCGCGAGGCGGTGCAGAAGCGGACGCCGCTCCTGGTCTTCGGCTCGTACAACGAGCGGATGTACCTGGCGGAGGTCGGCAGCAAGGCGATCTACGTGCCGGCCTCCTTTCCCGGCACCGCCATCCGCCGGCACACCGGCACGCCCTTCATGGGCTACTCCGGGGCCTGCTACCTGTTGCAGGAAGTCTGCAACGCGCTCTTCGACGCGCTGTTCGCGGTGCTCCCGCTGGGCACGGAGCTGGACCAGGTGGACGCCACGCCGTCCCGGCTCCACCAGGAATTGCCCTGGGACGAGGACGCCGAGGCCTCGCTCGACGCCATCCTCCAGACGCTGCCGGTGCTCACCCGCATCTCGGCCGCCAAGCGGCTGCGCGACGCCGCCGAGGCCGACGCCCGACGGGCGGGCGAGGACCGGGTGACCTCCGCGCACATCACCAGCCGCAGCCCGGGGCAGCAACGAAGGAGCCCGGCATGAGCTCTCGCGACCCACACCACTTCTCCAGTCTCGACACCGGAGGTCTCCGATGATGATCCACGAGAGGACGATGGACGTGGCCCCCCTCACCCGATCGGGAAGGGTCCCGCTCGAGTTCCGGCTGCTCCACGTCGTGGGCTTCGTGCTCACGCTCCCGGTGTTCGCGATGGCCCGGCTCATTCCGGGCCGGCGCGCTCAGCGCCCGGACGAGAACGTGTTCGCAGAGACGAATCGCAGCGTGCTGACCGCGCTGGGAATCGCGTTCATGGCCTGACGGCCGTGAGTCCTAGCCGCGCGGGATGGGCGCGGGAAGAGCAGGCCAAAACGGAGGCAGCGGAATGGCAGAAGACAAGTCCTATTCGGGACTGACAGAGGCCCAGGCGAAGGAGTTCCACAGGATCTTCATGACCAGCTTCATCATCTTCATCGCGATCGCGATCGTCGCGCACATCCTGGCTTGGATGTGGCGGCCGTGGGGAGGGAACTACTCGGATCTGATCGACGTCACACGGACCGCGACCACCCTGTTGTCCTGAGGAGACCGACCCATGTGGCGTCTGTGGCAACTGTTCGATCCCCGCACCGCGCTGGTGACGCTGTTCACCTTCCTCTTCGTCCTGGCGCTCCTCATCCACTTCATCCTCCTCAGCACCAGCCGCTTCAACTGGCTGGACGGCTCAAGGGGGGCGGCGGCCGCGCAGCAGCGCTCGGCGCTTCCCGCCAAGTAGACAAATCGCTGGCTGGATGGGCCCGGGATCCTCCCCGGGTCCCGGGTCCACCGGTCGGCGTGAAGCGCCTGGTTGACTGAAGAAGACGCCCGCCGTCGGAGGTACGGACATGGCCTTGCTCAGTTTCGAGAGACGCTACCGGGTCCGCGGCGGAACGCTCGTCGGCGGAGACCTGTTCGACTTCTGGATCGGCCCCTTCTACGTGGGGTTCTTCGGGGTCACCACCGCCTTCTTCACCATCCTGGGGACCGCGCTGATCCTCTGGGCCGCCGCGCTGGGGCCCACCTGGAACCCGTGGATGATCAACATCGCCCCGCCGCCCATCACCTACGGACTGGCGTTCGCTCCGCTGCAGGAGGGCGGCTTCTGGCAGCTGATCACCATCTGCGCGCTGGGCGCCTTCGTCTCCTGGGCGCTCCGCCAGGCGGAGATCAGCCGCAAGCTGGGGATGGGCTACCACGTGCCCATCGCCTACGGCGTGGCGATCTTCGCTTACTTCACCCTGGTGGTGATCCGGCCGGTACTGATGGGCGCCTGGGGCTTCGGCTTCCCCTACGGCATCTTCAGCCACCTCGACTGGGTGTCCAACGTCGGCTACCAGTACCTGCACTTCCACTACAACCCGGCGCACATGATCGCGGTGAGCTTCTTCTTCACCACCTGCCTGGCGCTGGCGCTGCATGGAGGGCTCATCCTCTCGGCGGTGAATCCCCAGAAGGGGGAGGCGACGAAGACCGCCGAGTACGAGGACGCCTTCTTCCGCGACACCCTCGGCTACTCCATCGGCGCGCTGGGCATCCACCGGCTGGGGCTGCTCCTGGCGCTGAACGCCGGGTTCTGGAGCGCGGTCTGCATCGTCATCAGCGGCCCCTTCTGGAGCCGGGGCTGGCCCGAGTGGTGGAGCTGGTGGCTCAACCTTCCCATCTGGAATTGAGACTGGAGCACTGACTGCCATGGCCCAGTACCAGAACATCTTCACCCAGCTTCAGGTCCGGGGACCCATCGACCTCGGCCCGCCCATACCGGATCAGGCCTTCCGCTCGCGGTCCGGGCGTCTGTCCCGGCTCATCGGCTGGTTCGGCAGCGCGCAGTTCGGCCCCATCTACCTGGGCCGGCTCGGGGTGGCCTCGCTGATCTTCGGCTTCCTGTCGTTCGAGATCATCGGCCTCAACATGTTCGCCTCGGTGGGGTGGAACCCCATCCAGTTCGTGCGGCAGCTGCCGTGGCTGGCGCTCGAGCCGCCCCCGCCATCGTACGGCCTGCACCTCCCGCCGCTGAACCAGGGAGGCTGGTGGCTCCTGGCCGGCTTCACCCTGACCGTGGCCATCCTCCTCTGGTGGCTCCGGACCTACCGGCGGGCAAAGGCCCTGGGGATGGGAACCCACGTCTCGTGGGCCTTCGCCTCGGCGATCCTGCTCTACCTCTCGCTGGGGTTCATCCGGCCACTGCTGATGGGGAGCTGGGGCGAGGCGGTGCCGTTCGGCATCTTCCCTCACCTGGACTGGACCGCCGCGTTCTCCATCCGCTACGGCAACCTCTTCTACAACCCGTTCCACGCGCTCTCGATCGCCTTCCTCTACGGGTCGACCTTGCTCTTCGCGATGCACGGGGCGACGGTGCTCGCCGTCTCCCACCTCGGGGGTGAGCGCGAGGTCAGCCAGATCGTCGACCGGGGAACCGCGGAGGAGCGGGCGTCGCTCTTCTGGCGGTGGACGATGGGCTTCAACGCCACCTTCGAGTCCATCCACCGCTGGGCCTGGTGGTTCGCGGTGCTCACCACGCTCACCGGCGCGATCGGGATCCTCCTCACCGGGACCGCGGTGGACAACTGGTACCTCTGGGCGGTCAAGCACCGCTTCGCGCCCGAGTACACCATGCCCTACGTGAGCCCGCCGGATCCGGCGACCGGCGCCTCCGCCGCCAACCCGCTGGGGATCAAGCAATGAGAGGCCGGATCCTCGCGGTGCTGGGCGTGGTGGTGGGCGTCCTGCTGATGCTCGCCTTGGTCAACGCCTTCCGGGCCACCAGCGCGGTCCAGACCGGGTTCCGTGGGGTGGGCATGGAGCAGGTGGACTTCAATACCCGGCTGGAGGCCAAGCTCGCGGCGAACACCGTGCCCGATCCCATCCCCGCCGCAGGCGAGGGCGGTGAGCTCGCGGCGTACGCCTACCAGAACGTGCAGGTGCTCGGGCACCTCTCCTCGGGCGAGTTCACCCGGCTGATGGCGGCGATCACCACCTGGGTCGCCCCGGAGGTGGGCTGCGTCTACTGCCATGCGCCGCAGCGGGACGACAAGGGGCAGATCATGAAGGACGAGGACGGCTACGTCATCGCCGACCCGAACAAGATGGACTCCGACGAGACGTACCAGAAACGCGTCGCCCGCCGGATGATCCAGATGACCCTCCACCTCAACGGGGACTGGAAGGATCACCTCAAGGAGACTGGCGTCACTTGCTACACCTGTCACCGCGGTCAGCCGGTCCCGGCGAACCTCTGGTTCGACCCGCCGCCCGATCCGATGGCGGACCGGCTGGTGGGCAGCTCCGCCGGGCAGAACCATCCGAATGCCGCCGCGGGCGTCTCGTCGCTCCCGGTGGACCCCTTTCGACCCTTCCTGGTCTCCGACGAGCAGATCCGGGTCATCGCCACCGCGGCGCTCCCCGGCACCGACCGGCAGTCGATCAAGCAGGCCGAGTGGAGCTACAGCCTGATGATGCACATGAGCTCGGCGCTGGGCGTGAACTGCACCTACTGCCACAACAGCCGCTCGTTCGGAGCCTGGGACGCGAGCCCTCCGCCGCGGGCGCAGGCCTGGTTCGGCATCCGGATGGTGCGCGACATCAACAAGAACTACCTCGAGCCGCTGGCGGGCACCTTCCCCGAGAACCGCCTCGGGCCCAACGGGGATGTCCCCAAGGCGCACTGTGGCACCTGCCACGCCGGGGCCTACAAGCCGCTGCTCGGGGTGAGCATGCTCAAGGACTACCAGGTGCTCGCCAGGGCCCAGCCGCAGCCCCCGCCCAGGCCGCCGGAGCAGGGCGCTGCTTCCACGCCCGCCCAGGAGCCCACGCCGGCCAGATGACGTGGGGTCTCGCTGAATGTTGACTCGAGGGGCCGCGTCTCAGAGAGTGCTGTGACTGCCGGTGAAGGCAGCCGGCACTCATCGAAGCTCGGCTTCGCACCCCACAGGAGACGAACAGGTGAACGGACACGACGACGAGACCCTGCGCTTCGACCGCCGGCGGGCGCTCCAGATCCTCGGAGCAGGGCTCGGAGCGGCGAGCGGAGTGCTCGCGTTGGCCCTCAGTACGGACGCTCGTGCCGAGGCCGCCCTGAACTGCAAGAGCAAGATTCCGGTGGATCCGGTAGCCGTGCAGATGCGGCGCAACCTCCAGTACGCGGAGAAGTCGACCCAGCCGGGGAAGAAGTGCAGCAACTGCGCCCAGTTCGAAGCGGGAAAGTACAAGGAATGCGGAGGCTGCAAGCTCTTCGCGGGTGCGGTCAACCCCGAGGGTTCGTGCTTGAGCTGGGCGGCGAAGAAGGCGTAAGGCGCCGCACCCGCCTGGCGAGGTCGAAGAGATGCGCCGGCAGGGCGGCGGCGAGGAACCCCGCCGTCCATCGCGCATCGGCGCCCGTCAGCGCGCAGCGGACCGCGAGCACCAGCGCGGTCCCCGCCGCGAGCTGACCGAGCACGTCGAGCGGCCGGAGCCCCGTCCGCCGGCGGAGCAGCAGGAGCGCCACGGCCTCGAAGGCGACGAAGGCGAGCACCACGTCCACCGCCCGTCCGGATCGAAGGAAGCCGTCCAAGGGCCAGCGCGCGCTCAGGGCGTCCCGAGCCCGAGCAGGTGGGCCATGTCCTTCATGAAGATCCGGAAGTGGGCCGCGGGCCTGCTCCGCACCAGCTCCTTGTTCATGTAGGCCTGCCAGGTGAGCGTCTGCACGTCCCTGTCGCGGCAGATGCTGACGAAGCGCTCGCGCCGGCGGTCGTTGCGGTACCAGAAGTGCTGCATCAGCCCCAGGATCCAGAACACCCGCCCGTGTGCCTTCATGAACCGGCGCCGGGCAGAGGCGAGGGCCCGCGCCTCGCCCTCCTCGAGGAAGGCCACCCCGGCCTCGGCGGCGAGCTGCCCGCCCACCATCGCGTAGTAGATGCCCTCGCCCGAGGCGGGAGCGACGACGCCGGCCGCGTCGCCGGCCAGCACCACGTCCCGGCCGTTGTCCCAGCGGCGGAGCGGCTTCATCGGGATGGGTGCGCCCTCGCGGCGGAGCGTCTGCCATCCGTCGAGCCCGGTGGCCTTGCGGAGATCGGCCACCGAGCGCTTGAGGCTGAAGCCCTTCTGCGCGCTGCCCGAGCCGATGCTGGCCGTGCTGCCGTGGGGGAAGACCCAGCCGTAGAAGTCCGGAGAGATGGCCCCGTCGTAGACCACGTCGCAGCGCTTCCCGTCGAAACCGCCGCCTCCGCCGCCCGGCACCTGCACCACCTCGTGGTAGGCGAAGACGTAGCGTGGGCCCTGGGGGGCCACCTCCTGCCGCGCCACCTGCGAGAGCGCCCCGTCGGCGCCCACCACCATCCGCGCCTTCACCGAGGCCGGGCCGCCGGCGGTACGGAAGCAAACCTCGGCGCTGCCGGCCGGGTCGCGCTCGATGCGCTGGTAGACGCCGGTGCGGCGCACCGCGCCCGCCCTCGCCGCCCGGTCGCGGAGGAACTCGTCGAAGACCTCGCGGTCCACCATCCCCACGTAGCCGCCGTCGATGGGCATGTCGACCGCGCGGTGGCTGGGGGCCACCATGCGGGCGGCGCGGATCTGGGCGCAGATCAGCCGGTCGGGGATGGCGAAGTCACGGATCAGCCGGGGAGGAATGGCCCCGCCGCAGGGCTTGATGCGGCCGGCCCTGTCCAGCAGCAGAACCGACCTGCCGGCGCGGGCAAGTGTCTCCGCGGCCGTGGCGCCCGCCGGGCCGCCGCCCACCACCACCGCGTCGAACACCTCTGTCGGACCGACCATCCGTCCCTCACCGCACCGCGAAGGCGCTGACCATCATCCCCGTCACGTAGAGCGTCACCCCGGTCGCGCCGTAGAGCGGGGCGCGCCGCTTCGGGTCGGCCATCAACATCGGCATCTGCGCGGCCTGCGCGGCGATGGCCGCGCCCACCGCGGCTGCGGCGAAGGGGTTGCCCCAGAGGAGGTGGAGCGCCAGGACCACCCCCTGGGGGACGAGCATCACCCCGGCGGCGACGGCGGCGGCCCGGCGCACCCCCAGCGTCACCGGGAGGGTGCGGATGCCGTGCGCCCGGTCTCCCTCCACCGCCTTGAAGTCGTTCAGCACCATGATGCCGAAGGCACCGGCGCTGTAGAGGAGGGCGAGGGCGAGGACCTGCGCTCCGGGCAAGCGCCCGAGCATCGCCGAGGCCCCGGTGAACCAGGGCAGCCCCTCGTAGCAGAGGCCCACCGCCGAGCAGCCCCACCAGCCGTTGAGCTTCAGCCGCAGCGGCGGCGCGCTGTACGCCCAGGCCAGGGCGAGCCCCAGCACCGCCGCGGCGAGCACCCAGGGGCCGAGCGAGGCCGCGACCAACAGCGACAGCCCGCTCCAGAGGACGGCGATCCAAAGCCCCCACCGGCCGGGCACCCGCCCGGAGGGAATGGGACGCCCCGGCTCGTTGATCGCGTCGACGTGGCGGTCGAACCAGTCGTTGCAGGCCTGGCTCGTGCCGCACACCAGCGGACCGGCGAGGAGTACCGAGCCGACGAACGCCCGCCAGTTCGCCAGCAGCGGGACGCCGGAGGAGACGACGCCGCAGGCCAGCGCCCACATCGGCGGGAACCAGGTGATGGGCTTGAGGAGCTCCAGCACCGCCCGGGGGGAGGGCACGGCCCGCTCCGCGAGGGGCGGAGCGACCGCCGCCGGCGCGACTGCCTTCACCCGATCTCCCCGGGGTCGAGGTCTCCGAGGCCGTGCCGCCGCAGCTTGGAGTAGAGGCCCTGGCGGCTCAGGCCGAGGAGCTGGGCGGCCGAGGCCCGGTTGTCCCCGCTGACCTTGAGCGCTGCCTCGATGCACAGCCGCTCGATGAGGTCGGTGGACTCGCGGACGATCTCCTTGAGCGACACCCGGCCCACCAGCTCGACCAGCTGGTCCACCGAGCGCGGCGCCGCCGGCTCGCCCCCGGGCACCACCCCCAGGCGGACGTTCACCGTCCGGATGACGAAGCCGAGGCAGGGCGTCCGGGCGGTGAGCGCCGAGACCGCCGAGACCACCGCCTGCTGCGCGGGCCGGTACTCGCTCACCACCACCGTGGAGAAGTTGCGGACCGAGCCGTGCTCGCGGAGGTTGGCGATGAGGATGTTGAGGTCCACCCCCGGCCGGCCCAGCCACCGGTCCAGAGGCTGGCCGATGACCTGCGCCTCGCCGGTCTGCTGCACCATGTCGCAGAAGGCCGGGTTGGCCAGGAGGATGCGGCGGTCCTCGCCGATGACCACGAAGCCGTCCGGCAGCTTGTCCACCACCGCCATCACCCGCCCGGTCCGCGCAGCCGCCGACGGCTCGGTGACCCCGGTCTCGGCCTCCGGCCGCAGCCGCACCAGGAGCAGCAGCGCGCCTGACTGGCGGAAGGTGGACACCGAGAGGTGCACCGGACGGCGCGACCCGGCGAGCTGGACGGCGGTCTCCGCTGGACGCCCGCCGGCGGCGGCCGCCGCCAGGAGCGCCTGGACCGCGGGCCAGCTCTTCGGGACCACCAGCTCCTGCATCGACCGACCCTGCATCGCCGGCGGCGGCTCGTCGTGGAGGGAGGCGGCCGCCGGGTTTGCCTCGACCACCTTCAGGCTCGCGGCGTCGAGCACCAGCACCGCCTCGGAGGTCACCTGGAAGAGGAGCCGGTAGCGGGTCTCGGCCTGGCGCATCCGCTCGAACTCGCGGTCCATCGCCTGCTGCATCCCCACCATCTGCTGCTGGAGCGCGGCGATGGGCCGGAGATCGCGGCCCAGCACCACCACCCGGTCCGCCTCGCCGAGGGGCACGGCCGAGAAGCGGAAGGGAACCTCCGCGCCGCCGTCCAGCTTGAGGTTCATCTCCCGCGCGCGGGTCACCGCTCCGGCGCGCGCCTCCTTCAGGAGCAGCTCGACCTTCGAACGGCTGTCCACGGCGGTGCTCTCCTCGAACCGCTTTCCGACCAGGCTCGACCACGGGGGTCCGCCAGGTCCTCCGGCGGTGACCGTGACCTCGCGGATGGTGCCGTCCTTCTCGACCACCAGCGCCAGGTCGGTGGCGGCAGCGATGACCTCGGACGCGACCTTTCGATCGATGCACCCCGGGGGGCACGCGGGCTGGTCCTGAGGGGCTGCGCCTGAACGCTGGCTCATGGTCCTGGCTCTTATCAGCTTGGGGCGTCGACGCCGGGCCGGCCCTCGAGGAGCGCCACCGCCTTCCGCGGGTCGCTTGCCGCCAGGTGAGCCCCGGTGTTCGCGGCGAGTGAATCGAGATCGGCGGAGCCGCCCAGCACCACCGAGAGACGGGGGTTCCGCGACGCCTTGCGCGCGGTGTCGACCAGCGTGGCCACCGAGCCCGCCAGCGCGGAGGTGCTCAACGAGATGCCGAGCATGAGCACGGTCCGGGTCTCGAGCAGGGTGTAGAGCTCGCTCTGGGACATCGCCGGGTCGATGTGCACTCCCCAGCCGGCGCGGCGCATGAACTCGCCCACCACGAAGAGGCCGAGCGTGTGCTGCTCGCCGGGCGCCGGGATCAGCACCACCAGCCCGCGGTCGGGGAGCGCCGGGGCGAAGCTCGGGCCGAGGATGTGGACCAGCTGCTGGAGCGTCCCCAGGCCGGCGGAGACCTCGTTGAAGGTCCGGAGGTCCTGCTTCCAGTGCTCTCCGAGGAGCCGTGCGGCGCCCGCCACCAGCTCGAGCAGCAGCACCTCGAGCGACAGGCCCTGCCGGCACATCGACTCGATGAAGGCCAGCGCGCCGGGGAGGTCGTGACAGGCAGCGATGCGGGCGAACTCGGCGATCTCCTCCTCGGTCGGCGGATGCCGGGACTCGGCACAGACCGGTGCGCTGAGCGCCTCGCCCCGATGCGCGAGGCGGAGCCGGGGGATGATCTCCGACTCGATGACCGACAGCACCTCCGAGGGATTCCGGCTGGCCGAGCGGCTCTCCTCGCGCGACGTGTTCCGGCGGTCCGAGAGGTCTTCGCCCTGCGACACTCCTGGTGTCATCTTGGCCCTCCCTGCGAGCTGGGGCAGGGTCCGCACGGCACCCACCTAGCCCCTCACTGATCGACGGTGTGTCCGCATCGAAACAGACTCCGGGCAAAGTTCAACCCCCGCCGTGTCACGCCCAGCGCGTGGCGAACGGATGCCCCGTGAAGACATGCGCGCAGACCTCCTGAGAGCACCGTCTCGATAGCACGGGATTGCATCGAGTGTAAAGTTAGCATGACGTCTATCCAACTTGACGATCGAGGGCAAGAACCGTACTGTCCGTGACGCACGCATTGCGCGGACTCCGAAGCCGGAGCCCGGGAGGGACCCTGGAGCTTGACCACTCCCCTCTACACGGCCGAGCAGCGGCGCCGCCGGGACGCGACGGCGTGGACCGTGGTGCAAGGCGTCCTCGCGCCGGCGCAGTTCCTGGTGTTCCTGGTGAGCCTGGGCCTGGTCGTCCGCGCGCTGCTCACCGGGGAGGGGATGGCTGCGGCCACCGCCTCGGTGGTGGTCAAGACGCTCTTCCTCTACGCGATCATGGTGACCGGGGCGATCTGGGAGAAGGCGGTCTTCGGCCGCTACCTCTTCGCGCCGGCGTTCTACTGGGAGGACGTGTTCAGCATGCTCGTCCTGGCGCTGCACACCGCCTACCTGGTCGCGCTCGGCACCGGGGCCCTGGACGGCCGGGGACAGCTGCTGCTCGCCCTGGCCGCCTTCGCCGCCTACGTCATCAACGCCACCCAGTTCGTCCTGAAGCTCCGGGCGGCGCGGCTGCAGTCCGAGCGGCTCGCCGGGCGCGCGGCGATGGAGGTCGCCCGGTGAGCGCGGCGCTGCCCCTGCCGGTGGTCGCCGCGGCGTCTCGCCCGGTGCTCCGCGAGCGCGGCCAGCGGGAGGTGTTCTGCGGGCTGACCGGCATCGTCTGGCTGCACCGGAAGATCCAGGACGCGTTCTTCCTGGTCGTGGGCTCGCGGACCTGCGCCCACCTCATCCAGTCCGCGGCCGGGGTGATGATCTTCGCCGAGCCGCGGTTCGCCACCGCCATCCTCGAGGAAAAGGACCTCGCCGGGCTCACCGACGCCAACGAGGAGCTGGACCGCTCGGTTCGGCGGCTCCTCCAGCGCCGCCCGGACATCAAGCTGCTCTTCCTGGTGGGCAGCTGCCCCTCCGAGGTCATCAAGCTCGACCTCGCGCGGGCGGCGATGCGGCTGTCGCGCGAGCTCGGGCCCGCCGTCCGCATCCTCAGCTACTCGGGCAGCGGCATCGAGACGACCTTCACCCAGGGGGAGGACGCCTGCCTCGCCTCGCTCGTCCCCACGCTGCCGCCGCAGGACGCCTCAGCGCCCCGTTCACTGATGGTGGTGGGCACCTTGCCCGACGTCGTGGAGGACCAGTTCCAGCGCCTGTTCTCCGCGCTGGGCATCCCGCTGACCTTCTTCCCCCCGCGCCGCTCGTCGGCGCTCCCCTCGGTGGGGCCCAGGACCTCGTACCTGCTCGCCCAGCCGTTCCTCGGCGACACCGCGCGGGCGCTGGACGGGTGGGGCGCCCGGCGCATCGCCGCGCCGTTCCCCTTCGGCGTCGAGGGCACCCGGAGGTGGATCGACGCCGCGGCGAGCGCCTTCGGCGTACCGGGCTCCCGGGTGGCGGCGGAGGTGGCCCCGGCCGAGGGGCGGGCCCGCCTGGCGCTGGAGCGGGCCCGGAATCTGCTCGGCGGCAAGCGGGTCTTCCTCTTCCCCGATTCGCAGCTGGAGGTCCCGCTGGCGCGCTTCCTCTGCCGCGAGCTGTCGATGGAGCTGGTGGAGGTGGGGACGCCGTACCTCCATCAGGAGCACCTCGCGGCCGAGCTGGAACTGCTCCCACCGGACGTGGTGCTCAGCGAGGGCCAGGACGTGGACCGCCAGCTGGACCGGTGCCGGGCCGCCCGCCCCGACCTGGTGGTGTGTGGGCTGGGGCTGGCCAACCCGCTCGAGGTGGAGGGCCTGGCCACCAAGTGGAGCATCGAGCTCGTCTTCAGTCCCATCCACGGGTACGAGCAGGCCGGCGACCTCGCCGAGCTGTTCGCCCGTCCCCTGGTCCGCCGCGCGCGGCTCGAGGTCTGAGGTGCAGCTGACCGTCTGGACCTACGAAGGGCCTCCCCACGTCGGCGCGATGCGCGTGGCCACGGCGATGAAGGGCGTGCACTACGTCCTCCACGCTCCCCAGGGCGACACCTACGCCGACCTCCTGTTCACCATGATCGAGCGCCGCGGAGAGCGGCCCCCGGTGACCTACACCACCTTCCAGGCGCGCGACCTGGGCAAGGACACCGCCGAGCTGTTCAAGACCGCGGCCCGCGAGGCGTACGAGCGCTTCCGGCCGGAGGTGTTGCTGGTCGGCGCCTCGTGCACCGCCGAGCTCATCCAGGACGACCCGGCGGGCATCGCCCGGGCCATCGGGCTCACCGTGCCGGTGGTGCCGCTCGAGCTCTCCGCCTACCAGCACAAGGAGAACTGGGGCGCGGGCGAGACGCTGTACCGGCTGGTCCGCGCGTGCGTGCAGCTGCCGGCCGCCGGCGAGCGTCCCGCCCGCCGCCCCGGGACGTGCAATCTGCTCGGCCCCACCGCGCTCGGGTTCCGGCACCGCGACGACCTGACCGAGGTGACGCAGCTGCTCGGGCGGCTCGGCATCGAGATCAACGTGGTCGCCCCGCTGGGCGCGCGCCCCGCCGACCTCGCCCGGCTCCCCGAGGCGGCGTTCAACGTCTCGCTCTACCCGGAGATCGCCGACCCGACGGTGCGCTGGCTGTCGAGGACCTTCGAGCAGCCGGCGGTGTCCGTGCCCCCGCTCGGCGTGGGCGCGACCCGCGAGTTCGTCGCCCGGGTGGCCGAGCTCGCCGGTGTCGACCCCCGGCCGGTCCTCCAGGCGGAGGGCACTCGGCTTCCCTGGTACAGCCGCTCGGTCGACTCGACGTACCTCACCGGCAAGCGGGTATTCGTCTTCGGGGATGCGACCCACGCTCTCGCCGCGGCCCGCATCGCCACCGAGGAGCTCGGGTTCAGCGTGGTGGGCCTGGGCACCTACAGCCGGGAGATGGCCCGCGAGGTGCGCTCCGCGGCGAGCAGGTATGGCGTCGAGGCGCTGATCACCGACGACCACCTCGCGGTCGAGGAGCAGATGGCGGCCCTCCACCCCGAGCTGGTGCTGGGGACGCAGATGGAGCGCCACATCGCCAAGCGGCTGGGCATCCCCTGCGCGGTCATCTCCGCGCCGGTGCACGTGCAGGACTTCCCCGCCCGCTACTCGCCGCAGATGGGCTTCGAGGGCGCCAACGTCCTCTTCGACTCCTGGGTGCATCCCCTGATGATGGGGCTCGAGGAGCACCTCCTGGCGATGTTCCGGGAGGACTTCGAGTTCGGCGACCAGGCTGGCCCCTCGCACCTCGGCGGCCATGGCGCGCGCTCGGCGGTCCTGGCCGTGCCGCCCGAAGGGATGACGACCGCGGCGACGGCGGCCGGGACGCGCTGGTCGCCCGAGGCGGAGAACGAGCTGAAGAAGATCCCCTTCTTCGTCCGAGGCAAGGCGCGCCGGAACACCGAGCGCTTCGCCGAGGAGCGAGGGCTGCCGAACATCACCTTGGAGACGCTCTACGATGCCAAGGCGCACTTCAGAAGCTGAGCCTGGCCGGGCGCGGCCCCTGGGGCGGGGGACTGATGGCGTCGCCGCCCGGGTGGTGTTGATCACCCTCGACGGCCACATCGCGGCCGCGGTGGACCGTGCGCGCGAGGAACTGCGGAAGGACCTCCCGGGCCTCGACCTGCGCCTGCACCTGGCGACCGACTTCCACGACGCCGCGGCGCTCGAGGCCTGCCGGACGGACATCGCCCGGGGCGACGTCATCTTCGCCAACATGCTGTTCCTCGACGAGCACATCCGTCAGATCCTCCCGGCGCTGCAGGCCCGCCGCGACGGCTGCGACGCGATGGTGTGCGCGATGTCCGCGGGGGAGGTGATGCGCCAGACGCGCATGGGCACCTTCCGGATGGACGGGACGGCGCGCGGCCCGCTGGCCCTCTTGAAGAAGCTCCGCGGCAAGAGCGCGTCCGGCGGCGCGAGCGACGGCGGGGCGAAGCAGATGGCGATGCTCCGGAAGCTGCCCAAGCTCCTCCGGCTCATCCCCGGGAAGGCCCAGGAGGTCCGGGCCTACTTCCTCACGCTCCAGTACTGGCTCTCGGGCTCGGCGGAGAACATCGCCGATCTGGTCCGCCTGCTCCTCAACCGCTACGCCGACGGCCCGCGCCGGCCGCTCCGGGGGACGCTGAACGCGAGGCCGCCCCGCGAGTACCCCGACACCGGGCTCTACCATCCCCGTGTTCCGGCCCGCATTGCCGAGTCGGTGAGCGAGCTACCGAAGCCAACCAGGCCGAAGGGCACGGTGGGGCTCCTGGTCATGCGCTCGTACGTGCTCTCCGGCGACTCCGCGCACTACGACGCGGTGATCGAGCGCTTCGAGGCGCGGGGTTACCGGGTTCTCCCGGCCTTCGCCAGCGGTCTCGACAACCGACCGGCCATCGAGAAGTTCTTCCTCCGCGACGGGAAGGTGGCGGTCGACGCGGTGGTCTCGCTCACCGGCTTCAGCCTGGTGGGCGGCCCGGCCTTCAACGACGCCAGGGCAGGGGAGGAGATGCTCGCCCGGCTCGACGTGCCGTACGTCACCGCCCAGCCGCTCGAGTTCCAGACGGTGGAGCAGTGGCGTGCCTCGTCCAGCGGCCTGTCGCCGCTCGAGTCCACCATCATGGTCGCCATCCCCGAGCTGGATGGGGCCACCGGCCCCATCGTCTTCGGGGGACGCCAGGGCGCGTGCGGCACGTCCCACGCCCAGATGACCGGCATCGACGACCGGGTGGAGATGCTGGTCTCCAGGGTGGCGAAGTGGGTGCAGCTGCGGAAGACGCCTCGTGCCGAGCGGAACGTGGCGGTGGTGCTCTTCAACTTCCCACCCAACGGCGGCGCGGCGGGCACCGCCGCCCACCTCTCGGTCTTCGAGTCGCTGCACAACACCCTGAGGGCGATGGCAGCCGAGGGCTACGACGTCGAGGTGCCGGAGACGGTGGACGCGCTGCGCGAGCGGGTGCTGGGGGGCAACTCGGCCGAGCACGGCACCGACGCCAACGTCCTGGCCCGGATCGACACCGACCACCACGTTCGCCGCGAGCCGCACCTCGCCGACATCGAGCGGCAGTGGGGCCCGGCGCCGGGGAAGCACCAGACCGACGGGCGATCGATCTTCGTCCTCGGGGCGCGCTTCGGCCGGGTGGTGGTCGGGCTGCAGCCGGCGTTCGGGTACGAGGGCGACCCGATGCGCCTGCTCTTCGAGGGCGGCTTCGCCCCCACCCATGCCTTCTCCGCCTTCTACCGCTGGCTGCGGGAGGACTTCGGGGCGCAGGCGGTGCTGCACTTCGGCACCCACGGCGCGGTGGAATTCATGCCCGGCAAGCACACCGGGCTCTCCTCGACCTGCTGGCCGGACCGGCTCATCGGCGACCTCCCCAACCTCTACCTCTACGCGGCCAACAACCCCTCCGAGGGCGCGCTGGCGCGGCGGCGGTCGGCGGCGACGCTGGTCAGCTACCTCACGCCTCCGGTGACCGAGGCCGGGCTGTACCGCGGGCTGCTCTCGCTGAAGGAGTCCCTGGACCGCTTCCGCGCGCTTCGCCCGGGCGACTGCGAGGCGGCGCGGCTCGTGCCGATCCTCCAGGCCCAGGCCGCGGAGCTGGAGCTCGCGCCCGCCGAGCCAGCGTGGACCGCCGCCTCCGAGCACGAGGTGCAGGCGCTGGGGCAGAAGATCGCCGAGCTCGAGCAGACGCTCATCCCCTGCGGGCTGCACGTGGTGGGCGAGCCGATGCCGCCGCGGGCCCGGGTGGACTACCTGGTGGCCATCGCCGAGGGCGCACCGGTGCCGGCCGCCTCCCGCCCCTGCCGCGAGAGCATCGAGGCACTGGTGGCCGGGGACGATCCGGAAGGCCTGCTTCGGGCCGGCGGACGCGAGGGCGATGCCCCTGCGCTTGGCCTCCTCCAGCAGCTGGCGCGCACCAACCGCGACCTCTCGGTGGACCACGAGCTGGCCGCGCTGATGCGCGCGCTCGACGGAAAGTTCACCCGGCCGGCTCCGGGCGGAGACCTGCTGCGCAACCCGGACGTGCTCCCGACCGGGCGCAACCTCCACGGCTTCGACCCCTTCTCCATCCCCAGCGCCTTCGCGGTGCTCGACGGGGCGGAGCAGGCCTCCCGGCTGCTCGCGCGGCACGTGGCCGAGGGCAACCCCCTGCCCGAGTCGGTGGCCATCGTCCTGTGGGGCGCGGACAACCTCAAGTCCGGTGGGGGCCCCATCGGTCAGGTGCTGGCCCTGCTCGGCGCGCGGCCGCGGATGGACAGCTACGGGCGGCTGTGCGGCGCGCAGCTCGTCCCGCTCGAGGAGCTGGGCCGGCCGCGGATCGACGTGCTGGTCACCCTCTCCGGCATCTTCCGCGACCTCCTGCCGCTCCAGACGCGGCTCCTCGCCGAGGCAGCCTACCTGGCCGCGCAGGCCGACGAGCCACTGGAGAGGAACTTCGTCCGCCGGCACGCGCTCGAGCACCAGAAGGCGCACGGCTGCGACCTGGAGACCGCGGCGCTCCGTGTCTTCAGCAACGCCGACGGGGTCTACGGGGCCAACGTCAACCAGCTGATCGACAGCGGGGCGTGGCGCGACGAGGAGGAGCTGGGCGACACCTTCCAGCGCCGGAAGTGCTTCGCCTACGGCCGGACCGGCGCTCCGGTGAAGCAGCCGGAGCTGATGAGCTCCGTCCTCGCCGGGGTGGAGCTGGCGTACCAGAACCTCGAGTCGGTGGAGCTCGGCGTCACCACCATCGACCACTACTTCGACTCGCTTGGCGGCATCGGGCGCGCCGTCCGCCAGGCGAAAGGGAGCGGGGCGGAGATCCCGGTCTACATCGGCGACCAGACCCGCGGGGAGGGCCGGGTTCGCACCCTCGCCGAGCAGGTCTCGCTCGAGAGCCGGACCCGCTCGCTCAACCCCAAGTGGGCCGAGGAGATGCTGAAGCACGGCGCCGAGGGAGTGAGGCACATCGAGGCCCAGGTGACCAACACCCTCGGCTGGTCCGCCACCACCGGGCAGGTCGAGCCCTGGGTCTACCGCGAGCTGACCGAGACCTACCTGCTCGACCCGGTGATGCGCGAGCGGCTGGCGCGGCTGAACCCCAAGGCCTCGCTCAAGCTGGCCAACCGGCTGCTCGAAGCCAGGGAGCGGAACTACTGGAAGCCGGACGAGGCGACGCTCGAGGCGCTGCGGCGGGCCGGAGAAGAGCTGGAAGACAACCTGGAAGGGCTGGGCTCACGCGTCGCAGCCTGACGCGGAGAACCGACGAGGCGAGGAGCCGATGCAGACCTCCGTGAGTGCACGACCCCAGGCAGGCGATGGCGACGGCAGCGTCCAGTTCCATCCGGTGGCCCCGGTGGCCATCGAGGGGGCGAAGGTCTTCGCCGTCTACGGCAAGGGAGGGATCGGCAAGAGCACCACCTCGTCCAACCTCTCGGTGGCCTTCAGCAAGCTGGGCAAGCGGGTGCTGCAGATCGGATGCGATCCGAAGCACGACTCGACCTTCACCCTCACCAAGAAGCTCCAGCCCACGGTGATCGACGCGCTGGAGTCGGTCGAGTTCCACGCCGAGGAGCTCCGGGCCGAGGACTTCGTCTTCGAGGGGTACAACGGCGTGCTCTGCGTGGAGGCCGGCGGTCCCCCCGCGGGCACGGGGTGCGGGGGCTACGTCGTCGGCCAGACGGTGAAGCTCCTCAAGGAGCACCGTCTGCTCGAGGACACCGAGGTGGTCATCTTCGACGTGCTCGGGGACGTGGTGTGCGGCGGGTTCGCCGCCCCGCTCCAGCACGCCCAGCGGGCGCTGATCGTCACCGCCAACGACTTCGACAGCATCTTCGCGATGAACCGGATCATCGCCGCCATCCAGGCCAAGTCGAAGAACTACGCGGTGCGCCTGGGCGGGGTCATCGCCAACCGGAGTGCGGCCACCGACCAGATCGACCGCTTCAACGAGCGTGCTGGACTGGCCAAGCTGGCTCACTTCCCGGACCTGGACGTCATCCGGCGGAGCCGCCTCAAGAAGTCCACCCTCTTCGAGATGGAGCCCAGCGCCGAGCTGGACCGGGTGCAGACCGAGTACCTCGCCCTGGCGATGAAGCTCTGGGAGGGCACACCGGCGCTGGATGGGCGGTCGATGAAGGACCGCGAGATCTTCGACTTCCTGGGCTACGACTGATGGACACCGCGTCCTACCTCGTCCGGCGGAGCCAGCTGGAGCAGTACTTCGATCGCACCGCGGCCCATGCCTGGGCGCGGCTGACCTCCGACGGCCCGGTGAGCCGGATCCGGGCCACGGTGCGCGCCGGGCGTGACCGGATGCGCTCCACTCTGCTGGGCTACCTCCCCGCGGACCTCCGCGGGCAGCGGGTGCTGGACGCCGGCTGCGGCACCGGGGCGCTGGCGGTCGAGGCGGCGCGGCGGGGCGCCGAGGTGATGGCCATCGACCTGTCGCCGACCCTGGTCGCGCTGGCCCGCGAGCGCGCGCCCGTCATCCCCGGGCCCGGCGCGGTCGACTTCCGGGTGAGCGACATGCTCGAGCCTTCGCTTGGGCGGTTCGACTGGGTCGTGGCCATGGACTCGCTCATCCACTACGAGCCGGACGACATGGTGGAGATGGTCGCCCGGCTGTCGGCGCGTGCCTCGCGCGGCCTGCTGTTCACCTTCGCCCCGGGGACGTTCCTCCTCCGGCTGATGCACCTCCTGGGGCAGCTCCTCCCCCGGGGCCACCGCTCGCCGGCCATCGTCCCCATCGCCGAGCGGGCGCTGCGCCGGCGCATCGCCGCCCATCCGCGCCTGCAGGGCGCCACCGTGGAAGGCACCGAGCGCATCGACACCGCCTTCTACAAGTCCCAGGCGATCCGTCTGCTCACCGGGGGAGGCGGATGAGCGACGCGCGCTCGGTCACCGGCTTCTGGACCCGGCTGAGCCCCAGGCTCCTGCCGTTCGCCGATGCGGCCACCCCCGAGCTCCCGCTCTCGCGGCTCCTGCGGCTGTCGCTGTTCCAGATCTCCGTCGGCATCTCGCTGGTGCTGCTGAATGGCACGCTGAACCGGGTGATGATCGTCGAGCTGGGGATCCCCGCCTGGCTGGTGGCCGGGATGGCGGCGCTGCCCATTCTCTCCGCGCCGTTCCGGGCGCTGATCGGCTTCCGCTCCGATCACCACGTCTCGCCGCTCGGGTGGCGGCGGGTGCCCTACGTGTGGATGGGGACCCTGATCCAGTTCGGGGGGCTGGCCATCCTGCCCTTCGCGCTCCTGGTGCTCTCGGGGCGGGGGACGCTGGTCTACCCCTGGGTGGGCGAGCTGGCCGCGGCGCTGGCCTTCCTGATGATCGGCGCGGGGCTCCACACCGCGCAGACCGCCGGGGTGTCGCTGGCCACCGACCTCGCGCCGGCCGAGGCGAGGCCCCGGGTGGTCGCGCTGCTCTACGTGATGCTCCTGGTCGGCATGGTGCTCGCCTCGCTCTGCTTCGGCGCGCTCCTGCAGAGCTTCGATCACCTGAAGCTCATCCAGATCATCCAGGGCGCGGCGCTCTGCACCATGGCGCTGAACATCGTCGCCCTCTGGAAGCAGGAGGCCCCCCAGCTGCCCTCACCGCGGGAGGAGGCCGCTTCCGCGCCCTCGTTCAGCCGCTCCTTCCGCGAGCTCCTCCGCGGCGGCCCGGCGAGCCGGCTGCTGGTCGCGGTGGGGCTCGGCGCGGCGGGCTTCAACATGCAGGACATCCTGCTCGAGCCCTACGGCGGGGAGGTCCTCCGCCTCTCGGTCTCGGCGACCACCTCGCTCACCGCGATCATGGCCAGCGGGACGCTGGCCGGCCTCTACTTCGCCGCCCGCTCGCTGTCGCGCGGCCGCGACGCGCACCTCCTCGCCGCGCTGGGGGCGCTGGTGGGCATCGGCGGCTTCTCGCTGGTCATCTTCTCCGCGCCGCTGTCGGCCCTGCCGCTGTTCTGGGCGGGCACCGCCTGCATCGGCTTCGGCGGCGGGTGGTTCAGTGTCGGCTCGCTCACCGCGGCCATGGCTCTGCCCGAGAAGGGCCGGAGCGGCCTGGCCATCGGGGCCTGGGGCGCGGTGCAGGCCACCGCGGCCGGTGGAGGAATCCTGCTCGGCGGTGCGCTGCGCGACCTGGTCTCGGGGCTCGCGGCGCGTGGAGCGCTGGGGCCCGGTCTCGCCTCGGCGTCCGTCGGGTACAGCGTGGTGTGGCACCTGGAGATCGCACTGTTGTTCGGGACGCTGGTGGCGATCGGACCGCTGGTCCGCATCGGCCAGCGCAGCAGCTCACCGATGCGGTTCGGCCTCGCCGAGCTGCCGAACTGATGGCGGGGCCGTCGCCCCGGGAGGAGCACCGATGTCCGTCGCCTTGACCCAGCACCTCGACGTCGCCCAGGTGGTCCTGTACGCATTCTGGATCTTCTTCGCTGGCCTGGTCTTCTACCTGCGTCGCGAGGACCGTCGCGAGGGGTACCCCACCGAGGAGGACAACCCGCGGATCGTCCATCCCACCGGGCCGATCCTCATTCCTCCGCCGAAGACCTACCGCACGCGGGAGGGGCACCTGACCACGGTGCCCAACGCCAACCGCGACCTCCGGGAGATCGGCGCCCAGC
This sequence comes from Myxococcaceae bacterium, assembly GCA_035519675.1. Taxonomy (GTDB): domain Bacteria; phylum Myxococcota; class Myxococcia; order Myxococcales; family Myxococcaceae; genus RPRB01. The sequence goes on along the minus strand of DATIWB010000120.1, from coordinate 36,404 downwards.
GCACCTCGCCGGCGAGCGGCTTTCCGCTCCAGCCGGTGGGCAACCCGATGCTCTGCAACGCTGGCCCGGCGTCGTACGCTCAGCGGGAGGATGCTCCCGAGCGGACCCGCGAGGGTCACCTGGCGATCGTCCCGATGCGCGTGGCCCGGGACTTCTCGGTCGACGCCGGACCCGACCCCCGGGGCTGGGCGGTGGTCGCCGCGGACGGGCAGGTCGCGGGCAAGGTGACCGACATCTGGGTGGACCGCGCCGACGCGCTGGTCCGCTACCTCGAGGTCGAGCTCTCCGCCGGAGGCCGCCGCCTGTTGCCGATCACCATGGCCCGCCTCGCCTCCGACCCGAGGCAGGTCCGGGTTCACGCGCTCGGCTCCAGCCACTTCGGCAGCGTCCCGGCGCTGAAGAACCCCGATCAGGTGACGCTGCTCGAGGAGGAGAAGATCGGCGCCTACTACGCCGCGGGCCGGCTCTACGCCGAGCCTCGCCGGCTGGGGCCGGTGCTGTGAGCGACGCGCACGAGCTCGAGCCCATCCCGGGGCTCCCGCGGCCGCTCCCTCCCGGGGAACGCATCCTCTGGCAGGGTCGTCCTTCGTGGAAAGGCCTCGGCCGGAGCCCGTTCCACGTGGGCTGGCTCGGGCTCTACCTGGGCGCGGTGGTCGCCGCGCGAGGCGTGGGCTCCTTCGGGGCCAGCGGCCGGCTCGGCGCGGCGCTGGTCGCCGCGGCCACGGTGCTGCCGCTGGCGCTGGGCTGCCTCGGGCTGGTGGTGCTCCTCGCGGTGCTGCACGCCCGGGGCACCGTCTACACCCTGACCACCCGGCGGGTGGTGATGCGGTTCGGCATCGCCCTGCCCATGAGCTTCAACCTGCCGTTCCGGCGCCTGGCCTCGGCGGACGTGAGGTCGGGGCCACGCGGCGAGGGGGACATCGTCCTCCGGCTCTCCGGTCAGGAGCGGATCGCCTACGCCCACCTCTGGCCGCACGTGCGGCCATGGCGATTCCGGAGGGCCGACCCGATGCTGCGGGCCGTCCCGGACGTCGCCCGGGTCGCGGCGCTCCTCGCCGACGCGGTGCAGGCCTGGAGCGCCAGCGAGGGAACGCCGGTCGCGGCGGGCGCGCCCGTGCCCGAGACGGGCGCCCCGTCCACGGCCGCCGGGGTGTCGCCTCCGGCCACGCTGTCGCCCGCGCTCGGGACGGCGGCCGGAGGGTGAGCCGAGGACGCCCGCGATGAGCCATTCCCAGACGATGAATCCGGTCCCGAGGGGCGTGCTGCTCGCCGCGGGCGCGCTCCTTGCCCTGACCCTGGTCCTCACCGCGGGGGCCCGGCTCACCCGTGCGACGGCCCCCGCCGTGGCGACGGCCCCGGCGGAGGCGATCGAGGTGCGGTTCGAGGATCGGCCGGACGGGTCCATCGCCATGCTCGAGCCGGCCTCGGGGCGTGAGCTGGCCCGCGTCCCGCCGGCGAGCAACGGCTTCATCCGCGGGGTGCTGCGGGGGTTGTTCCGGGAGCGGAAGCTGGAGTCGCTCGGGCGGGCCGGGACCTTCCGGATCGAGCGGAGGGCCGACGGGCGCCTGGCGCTCGAGGATCTCGCCACCCACCGCCGCATCGACCTCACCGCCTTCGGGCCGGACAACACCGCCGCCTTCGCCCGGCTGCTCGAGGCGGGACGGCGCCAGGGGGCACGATGAGCGCTCTGTTCCGCTGGCGCGCGCACTCCTTTGACACCACGTGCACCGTCCGCGTCTCGCACACCTTCGAGAGCCTGGCGGCGCACGTGGAGCTCGACGGGGAGGTGCCCATCCACCCGGGGGACCGGGTGCGGGTCCACGGCGCGGAGATCAACCCGCCCTACGGCGAAGTGCGGGTGGAGCGGCGCACCGCGACCGTGACCCATGCCGGATGGCTGGAGCGCAGCTGGACCCGCCTCGCCGGGAATCTCGATTGCCTGTCGCTTCTCGACGTCAGCTTCACCGACCGGAGGACGCTGTGACCGCTGTGATGCAAGAGACCACCCGGCGCACGCCGGTGGCAGTCAACGAGACCACTCTCCGGGCCCAGCAGACGACGACGCTCAGCCCGCGCTTCTACACCACCGACTTCGAGGAGATGAACCGCATCCAGGTCGAGTCGGTCCGCGCCGAGTGGGACGCGCTGATCGCCGAGCTGGCCGCCGACACCAACCGGCGCCACTTCGTCCGGAACCAGGAGTGGGACCTGGACACCGAGCGGATTCCTCCCGCGCTGCGCAAGGAGTTCATCGACTTCCTGGTGAGCTCGCTCACCGCCGAGTTCTCCGGCTGCGTGCTCTATGCGGAGATCCGCAAGCGGGGCAGCAACCCCGACCTCTGCGCGCTCTTCAAGTACATGAGCCGCGACGAGGCCCGCCACGCCGGCTTCATCAACGACAGCCTCAAGGACTTCGGCGTGGCGGTGGACCTGGGCTTCCTCACCCGGGCGAAGAAGTACACGTTCTTCAAGCCCAAGTTCATCTTCTACGCCACGTACCTCTCGGAGAAGATCGGCTACGCCCGCTACATCAGCATCTACCGACACCTCGAGCGTCACCCCGAGCACCGCTTCCATCCAATCTTCAAGTGGTTCAAGGAGTGGTGCAACGACGAGTTCCGCCACGGCGAGGCCTTCGCGCTCCTGATGCGCGCCAATCCGAGGCTGCTCCAGGGGCTGAACACGCTCTGGATCCGGTTCTTCCAGCTCGCCGTGTTCGCGACGATGTTCGTCCGCGACCACGCCCGGCCCGAGTTCCACCAGGCGCTGGGCCTCGACCCGGAGAGGTACGGGATGGACGTCTTCCGGATCACCACCGACATCTCGCGCCAGGTGTTCCCCGCGCTGATCGACGTGGAGAACCCGGCCTTCCTCGAGGGGCTGCGGCGGGTGCAGCGGCTGGCGGTGGAGATCGACAGGGCGAGGCAGCGGGGCGGGGTGCTCGGGCGGCTGCGGGCGCTCGGGCTCAAGGCGGCCGTCGCGGTGAACATGATCCGCCTGTACCTCCTCCCGCCCAGGGCCAACGCCCTGCCGGCCGAGCCGCGCCGCGTGCCCGCCTGGTGACCCCGGACTCCTCCGTGAGCGAGCATGCCCGCGCAGCCCTCTTCGTCGTCGTCGCCTGGTGGGCGAGCACCGGGGTCGTGCTCTGGGTGGACGGGCTGCCCCGGTCCACCTTCCGGGTGAGCATTGGAGCCGCCACCGCGCTCGCGCTCGGCGGGCTGTTGGGGCTGTGGTGGTCCAGCGGGCTCGAGTCGAGTGGTGGGGCCTACCTGGCCTTCAGCTCGGCCCTCGTGCTCTGGGGCTGGCACGAGCTGACCTTCCTGCTCGGAGTGGTGACCGGGCCGAGGAAGACCGCCTGCCCGCCAGGAGCGCGCGGCTGGGCGCGGTTCCGGTACGCGACGGCGGTGGTCATCCACCACGAGCTGGCGCTGGCCGTCACCCTGGCCGCGGTGCTGGTGCTGACCTGGGGCGCGACGAACCAGGTCGGGGCGCGGACCTTCCTGGTGCTCTGGGTGATGCGGCTGTCGGCGAAGCTCAACGTGTTCCTCGGGGTCCGGAACCTCACCGAGCGCTTCATCCCCGAGCACTTGCGGTACATGCTCAGCTACTTCCGCCGGGCGCGGTGGAATCCCCTGATGCCGGTGTCGCTGCTCGCCGCCGGCGCGGTGTTCGTCTGGCTGGTGACACAGCCGGTGCCGCCGGACGCGACAGCGCTCGCGACAGTGGGGAAGACCCTGGTGGCCACCATCCTCGGCCTCGCGGTGCTGGAGCACCTCTTCCTCGCGCTCCCGGTTCCAGACGCGATGCTCTGGAGGTGGGCGATGCGGCGCGGGGTGGGCGGCGAGGCACCCTGAGGCGAAGGAGGAGGGGACGATGACGGCATCCGAACGGATCCAGGGGAGGTCCGAGGCGGCGGCGGCTCGTCGGCCCGACCCTGGATCCCGAGACTCCCGGCCCCGCGTGGAGGCGCTGGTCGGCCGCGGGCCCAGCTCCGGTGCGTGCGGCGCCCCTGGTCAGCGGCGGCGGTCGCCGAATAGCCGGAGCAACGCGAGGAAGAGGTTGATGAAGTCGAGGTACAGGTTCAGCGCGCCCACGATGGTGAGCGAGGTCAGGCCCGTCCCCGCGTACTGGGCCCCCAGCACCCGGAGCTTCTGGGTGTCGTATGCCGTCAGGCCGGCGAACACGACCACCGTTGCGCAGGAGAGGGCGAAGCTGAAGGCCGGGCTGCTCCACCAGAACTGGACGATGCTGGCGATCACCACCCCGATGAGCCCCATGAAGAGGAACGTGCCCCAGGCGCTCAGGTCGCGCTTGGTGACCGTGCCGTAGACACTCAGGGCAGCGAAGGACCCGGCGGTGATCAGGAACGCCGTTCCGATCGACCCCACCGAGTAGATGAAGAAGATGCCGCTCAAGGTGAGGCCGGTCAGACCGGCGTAGACCATGAAGAGCAGCGCTGCCACCGGCCCGCTGATCCGCTGGGCCATGAAGGACAGCCCGAGCACCACCAGGAACTGCACGAGGAGCAGCGGCCAGACGTTCCGGGCCACCGCCATCGCCAGCTGCACGTTGCTCGCCGTGTACAGTGCCACGCCGGCGGTCACCGCCAGCCCCAGCGTCATCCAGCGGTAGACGCCGGCCATGAAGCCCGCCGCGGTCGCGCCGGTGAGCTCGCGGGCGCCGAAGCCACCCGCCTCGCCGAGGTCGCGGCCATCGCGCGCCGCCCTGCGTGCATCGAATTCCCAGGCCATCGTTGAAATCTCCTTGAGGGGCACCGCCCCGATGCGACCACTCATAACGCAGTACCGGTCGGTGGCCAGCCACCACCCAACACCCCAGGACGGGTCAGGATTCCGTCCGGAGCGCACTCCGGAGCCTCGCCCAGACCGTCTCCTCGAGCAGCGGGAGCACCCCGCCGCCCCCCTGGATGTTGACGATGCGAGAGGCCGACGCCCGGACCACACCGCCCCAGGCTGGCTCGGGGTCGACGCCCACCGAGGCAAACGCCGAGTAGTCGACGAAGACCTCCGCCTCCACCGCACCGGTCGGTGTGGCGAGCAGGTGCCGCTCTCTGGGGATGTCCACCACCGACTGCACGACGAAGCCGCCCCCGCGGGTGTCCTGTGCTGCGCGCCCGACCAGCTCCGCCCAGCAGAGGCGCTCGCCGAACGCTGCCTCCGAGCGGGTCGCGAAGCCGGGTTCCTCGGAGGCCGGGCCGATGAAGACCGCCTTCCCGCCGTAGTCCCAGGCACGCTTGAGGACGAAGGATTCGGGGTGCTCGGCGACGTGGGCCACGAGGTCGGGCACCACGCTTCCTCCGGGACCGCGGACCGGACCCGGGGCGAGCACCCGCGTCCAGGGCACGGCACGGAGGATCGCCTCGAGCGCGTCGGGACCGAGCCCGGCGGCGCTGGCCAGGGCCGGCTCCTCCAGCGCGCGCGAGAGGAGGGCGAAGTTGCTCTTGACCTCGACGTGCGCCGCGGGCCGATTGAGGAGCAGCGAGCCGGGCGCGGCCTGGCCGGCGAAGAACGCCTCCAGGAAGGGGCTCGGCGTCTCGGCGAGCCGGTGGACGAAGAGGTGGCGGTAGACGAAGTCGAAGCTCTTCCCGTGTGCGGTGAACAGCTCGTCGCCACTGGCCTCGTCCAGGTAGACGCGGTGGGTCTCGGTCCCCAGCTCGCCGAAGCGCTTCACCAGATGGTCCACCTCGGACAGCTGGCTGTCCGCGCGGCGGCAGAGCACCGCGATGCGCTCCGGGGGGTGGCCGCGCTCCTGGAGGTAGGCCGCGAGCAACGCCCGGTAGAGCGCCTCGACGTTGCTTCCGTTCTCCAGCTCCAGCCGGCGCACCGCCGCCTCGTCGAGCCCCGCGGCCCGGCCCACGACGTGGAGGAAGGCGCCGGCCGCCATGTCCGAGTAGCCCGGCATCGCCGGGATGGTGGCGTTCAGCTCGAGCGCCGCAGGACGCCTCGAGACCAGGAAGTCGATGCGGGCGATGGCCAGCCGGCGCGTGCCCGGTGCGGAGCGCTCGACCAGCCGGCGCTCCAGCGGCGAGAGGGCCCCGAGCAGCAGCTCGGGCGAAGGACCCAGCACCGTCGCCTGGGCCATCCGGAACCCGGCAGTGGCAAGGGTAGACGCCAGGGTGTGGCGCTCGGCGATGACCCGGGCCGGGAGCACCACCGGCGTGGCGCCCGGGGGGATCGCCTTCCGTGTCCCGTCCGGGGCGGTGGTGACCAGGCCGCGGGAGAACGCCTCCCCGGCAAGCGCCGTCGCGTAGGCACCGGCGAGGGGGTGGAGGTCCTGGAAAGGATCGTTCACGGGAGATAAACGAGCGGCGCACAGTCCTACGACGGCCTGCGCTCGAGCGCCAGGCAGGAGACGAGTCAATGGGGATGGTGACCGGCGGGCAACTCGTGGCGCGAATGCTCAAGGAGGAGCGGGTCCGACACGTCTTCACCCTCTCCGGCCTGCACGTCGCTCCCATCTACGCGGGGCTGGTGGAGGAGGGCATCGAGGTCGTCGACACCCGGCACGAGCAGGCCGCTGCCCACGCCGCCGACGCCTACGCCCGCATCACCCGCGGGGTGGGGGTGGCGGTGGTCACCGCCGGCCCTGGCGTCACCGACGCGCTGACCGGAGTCGCCAACGCCAACGCGGCCAACTCGCCCCTCATCCTCCTCGGCGGGGCGGCGCCGCTGTTCAACCAGAGCCGCGGCAGCCTCCAGGAGATGGAGCAGGTGGACCTCTTCCACCGGATCTCCAAGTGGTCCGACCGGGTGCCGTCGCCGGACCTCATCCCGCTCTACATGGCGAAGGCCTTCCGGGTGGCGCTGAGCGGGCGGCCGGGCCCGGTGTTCCTCGAGCTCGCCTGGGACGTGCTGTGCAACGGGGTCGACGAGGGCGCGCTTCAGATTCCACGCCTCTACCGCACCCGGGCCCGGCTGGCTCCGGATCCGGTCGCGGTGGACGATGCGCTGGCCCTGCTCGCCGCCGCCGAGCGTCCGGCGATGATCGCCGGCTCGAGCGTCTACTGGGACGACGCCTCCGACGCGCTCCGGGCCTTCGTCGAGCGCGCGCAGATCCCCACCTACCTCAACGGCGCGGGCCGGGGCTGCCTCCCGCCCGACCACCCGATGTTCTTCCAGCACACCCGCAAGGAGGCGCTCACCGGGGCGGACGTGGTGTTCGTCATCGGCACCCCGTTCGACTTCCGCCTCAACTATGGGGCCGAGCCCACCTTCAGCGCCGCCTCGAAGATCGTCCAGGTGGACATCGATCCCACCGAGGTGGGCCGGAACCGGCCGGTGGACGTGGGGATCGTCGCTGACAGCCGCTCGGCGCTCGTGGCCTTCGCCGACGGAGCGAAGAAGGTGACGCGCACCGCGTACGTCCAGCAGCTCCGGGCCGCGGAGCAGAAGAAGCTCGCGGCGATGGAGCAATGGACGCGGAGCGACGCCGTCCCCATCCACCACTACCGGCTGGCGCGAGAGCTGTCGGAGGTCGCCAACGCCGGCGACCGTGACCCGATGTTCATCGCCGACGGTGGGAACTGGGTGGCGCTGGCGGCGAAGGTCCTCTCGCTCAAGGCGCCGGGCCGCTGGCTCGACCCGGGCCCGCTGGGCTGTCTCGGGGTGGGGGCGCCGTTCGCGCTCGCGGCCAAGCTGCTGCATCCCGAACGCCAGATCTGGGTGGTGCAGGGTGATGGGTCGTTCGGGCTCAACGGGTTCGACTTCGAGACCGCGGTCCGCTTCAAGCTCCCGATGATGTGCGTGGTGGGGAACGACGCCGCCTGGGGGCAGATCCGGCTGCCGCAGGTGGGGATGTTCGGACCGGAGAAGTCGCCTGCCACGTTGCTGGCGCCCACCCGCTACGACGAGGTGGTCAAGGCGTTCGGGGGCTGGGGCGAGCAGGTCACCGAGCCGGCGCAGATCCGTCCGGCGCTGGAGCGCGCGCTCGCCTCCGGGACGGTGGCCTGCGTGAACGTGATGCTCGATCCCCAGGCCCCTGCCACCTCCGGCGCGATGGGATATGCCGTATGAGGCCGCAGCAGCTGAAGCGCGAGGACACCGCCCTCCTGGTGGTGGACGTCCAGGAGCGGCTGGCCGCGGCGATGGAGCCCGAGGCGGTGGCGCTGATGCTCGCCCGCCTCGGGGCGCTCATCGAGGGGGCGCGGGTGCTCGGGCTGCCCATCGCCGTCACCGAGCAGTACCCGAAGGGGCTTGGTCACACGGTGGCTGCCATTGGCGAGCGGCTGGGAGACATCCCGGTCGTGGAGAAGCTGAAGTTCTCTGCGCTGGACGAGAAGGTACGGGCACGCCTCTCCGGGCGGCGGCAGGTGGTGGTGGCCGGGATGGAGACGCACGTCTGCGTCTACCAGAGCGTGCGGGACCTCATCCTCGAGGGGCGCCACCCCACGGTGTGCATGGACGCGGTGCTGAGCCGGACCTCCGTGGATCGCCAGGCCGGGCTGGAGCTGGCGCGGGCGGCGGGGGCGACGCTCTCCTCGGTGGAGGCGGTGCTGTTCGACCTGCTCGGCACGGCTGACACGCTGGAGTTCAAGCGCATCTCGGCCTCGGTGAGGTGACGCAGGCAGCCGCCGGCGGTTCTGCGGTCCACTCGGTTGGTGAACGGGCTCCGGGAGGAGCTCACTTCATCAGGGCGAGCTCTTCCTGGGTGAGGCTCGGGTCCGTTCCCTGGGACCGGTAGGCCTGGATCTCGCCCCATCGGTCGCGGGTCGGCCCGCGGGCGACTCGGTCGCGATCCAGCTCCGAGCGTCGAAAGACGAGGCGGGCGGCGCGAGCGAGGAGACCGGGGCCGCGCTCGAGTCGGGATCGGGTGCTGTCGTCCTGGGGGTACACTCTGCTCTCCTTGGAAAAGGTCTCTTGCGGCGCTCGTTCCAAGGTGTCTGTCGCAACCAGCCCGACAGGTGTGACCCGACCCACGGCGAACGCTTCGACTCTCTCTGGGGTCAATCGCGGCGGCCCTTGGGGGAAAAGGGAATGCTCGTCCCGCGGTGATCGGCGGCGTACCGCTGCAAAGTACGGCAACGGGGGCGCCTGCCGCGCTTTGCCAAGAGACCGCCCGGCTCTGTTCCGTGGACCCTGCGCTCGCCTCATCACCGAACGAGCGGAGGATGCACATGGCATGCAGAGCGTGGTCATCGAAGTCGAGAAGCCTCGAAGGACACCCGAGTGCAGCAGGTACGGCATCCATCGTGACCCTGGTGGCAGCGTGCGCGATGGTGTGCTGTGGAGCCCGGGGGGACCAGGTGGAAGATCGGCCCCCGCTGCAGACCACCGGGGCGCTCAGCGGGCCCAACGCCGTGACCGACTGGAACGCCCGGGTGCAGGCAGCCGTCGCCCCTGGCCGGGGCTCGGGGAGTGCCGCCTACCTCCAGGCGATGGTGCAGCTCGCGGTCTACGACGCGGTGGTGGGCATCCAGGGTGGCTACGCGCCCTTCAACGCCCGGATCCACGCCGCTCCGGGGGCCGATGTCCCCGCGGCGGTGGCCACCGCGGCGTGGCGGGTGGTGCGCGAGCGCGTCCCGGCACAGGCGGCGTCGATGGACGGCCAGTACGCGGGCTACCTGGCCGGGATCCCCGATGGGCAGCCGAAGACGGACGGCGTCGCCGCGGGCGAGGCCGCGGCGGCGGCGATGCTCGCGGCACGCGCCGGCGACAACTTCGCCAGCAACCTGCCCTACGTCCAGCCCCCGGTCGGGCCCGGGGTCTGGGAGCCGACCTTGCCCACCCCTCCGGTGGACTACAACCTTCAGTTCGTCATCCCCTTCACCAGTGACGCCCCGGGGCGGTTCCGGCCGGGCCCGCCGCCGCCCTTGACCTCCTGGCGGTACGCCTTCGGGGTCGCCGAGGTGGAGGCGCTCGGGCGTCTCGACAGCACGGTCCGGACGCCCCCGCAGACCGACGTGGCGAAGTTCTGGTCGGAGAGCGCCTTCACTCTCTGGACCCGCGGGGTGCGCAACCTCGCCATCGCCCACGGCCTGGACGAGCTGCAAACCGCGCGGCTGATGGCGATGACCAGCGTCGCCGCCGCGGACACGCTGATCTCCTGCTGGGAGGCCAAGTACCACTACTTCGCTTGGAGACCGGTCCACGCCATCACCCGGGCCGACACCGATGGCAATCCGCTGACCGTGGCGGATCCGACCTGGAAGGCGCTGCTGAACCAGAACCACCCCGAGTACCCGGCCGGGCACGCCTGCTACGCCAGCGCCACGGTCACGGCGCTCGGGAAGTACTTCGGCACCGAGAATCTGCCGATGTCCCTCGACAGCACCGCCGCCGGTCTCACCCAGCCAGTGCATCAGTATGCGCGCCTCCGGGACATCGTGGAGGAGACCGAGGACGCCCGGGTCTGGGCCGGCGTCCACTTCCGTCACACGCTGCAGGTCTCGAACCGGCTGGGCGAGACCGTGGCCCGGCACGCGCTCCATCGCCGCTTCCAGCCGGTCAGGCAGCATCACCAGGAGGATGACGACGGCGAGGACGACGACGGCCCGCGCCGGAAGCCGGAGCGCCTCGAGTAGCCCCGAGCGGCGGGCTCGCCGATGCTCTTCGACTCGGGCCCGCTCAGGCGAGCCGGGTGAGCGCCGAACGCATCTTCTCCGGGAGATCAGCCGGCCGGCGCGTCACCCGGTCCACGAAGACGTGGACGAAATGGCCCTGCGCGGCGGCCGAATCCTTGCCTGCCCGGAAGATGCCCACCTCGTAGCGCACGCTCGAGCGCCCGATCTTCGAGACCCTCAACCCGGCATCGAGCAGGTCCGGGAAGGCGACGGGTGAAAGGTACCGGCACTGCGACTCGACGCAGAGTCCGATGATCGGGCCCTCCTCGATGTCCAGACCACCCTCGTGCACCAGGAACGAGTTCACCACTGTGTCGAAGTACGAGTAGTAGACGACGTTGTTGACGTGTCCGTAGACGTCGTTGTCCATCCAGCGGGTGGGGATACGCCGGAAGTAGTGGTACGCGGTCCGCTGCTCGGGCTCGGGTCGGGACATGGGCGCCCGAGAGGAGACCTCATCCCCCCGACGCGCGGAAGCCCTTCTGGATGCCGACGCCGGAGTGGCAGGGTCAGTGCGCGGCGAGCTGCGCCCGGCGCATCAGCCACGCGCCCGCGACGCACACCGCGCCGCCGACGATCGACAGCCCGGCGACGTGCTCACCGCGGATCAACCACCCGAGGGCCAGGGCCACCCCGGGGATGAGGAAGGTGGTCGCGGCGGCGCGGGTGGCGCCCACCCGTCCGGCGGCGACGGCGAGCAGCACGTAGGCCACGCCGGTTCCCAGCGCACCCAGCGCCAGGACCGACAGCAGCGGCCCCGGCGTCCAGTGCGCCCGCAGCAGCTCGGGGACACCGAGCGGGGCGGTCATCAGCAGCGCCCAGCCTTGCGCACGCCAGATGACGGGAAGCGCGCCGCTGCGCTGCTGGAGCGGACGGGCGAGGTTCAGCGCGAACCCGTAGCAGGTCACCCCGACCAGAGCGAGCAGCACCCCGTCGACGCTGCTCCTGCCGACCCACAGGCTCGGCCAGGCGACGAGCACTGCCCCGACCAGGCCCACCGCCAGCCCGACGAGGATGCCGCGCCCAGGCAGGCGGCGGGAGAGCGCGGCGGCGACGATGGCCACGGCCAGGGGATTGGCGCCATTCAGCATCCCGGTCAGCGCGGAGGACACCCGCTGCTCGGCGAGGGGAAACATGCTGAGGGGCAGGGCGAGCCAGAGGACTCCCAGGAGCACGACCTTCGCCCGGTCCTCCCGGGCGATCGGCCCTCGCGCGGCGGGCACGACCCCCAGCGTGAGGAAGCCCACCAGGATGCGGGTGAAGGTCAGGCCGTTCGGGCCGACGGCCTCCAGCCCCTCGGCGATGAAGAGGAACGAGGCACCCCAGATCAGGCCCGGGCCGAGCAGGAGCAGCCAGTCCACGCCGTGAGGCCGCACCAGCGGTTCGGCGGGCCGGTCCGCGGGAGCCGGTGGAGCGGGGGAGACGTCGAGCGAGGCGCGCATGATGTCCGGTCAGGGGTGCTCGGTGCCTGGACTTCCCACGGCCAGGAGCAGCGCGGCCGCGGAGGCGGAGAACACCGAGTAATCGAGCGGCGATTTGATTCCCAGCGAGACTGCCATCGCCAGTCCGAACACCGCGAGCAGCGCCGCCGAGGCCGCGGAGACGGCCCGCGGCCACACCCCGAGGACCAGCGCGATGCCCAGTCCGAGCTCGGCGACCGTCGCGGACCAGGCCAGGAAAGGGATGGTGGCCCGGGGCATGAAGGCGTTCACCTCGGCGGTGTACTGCTCGAAGGCGGCGAAGCTGCCATACCCCACGCCCTTGCCCCAGAGGCCGAACCGGCTGGCGATGCCGGAGAGGAAGGCGGCGCCGAGCGCGAGCCGGGCACAGCGAGGGGCGGCACGGACCAGCCAGTCGGGGAGATGCATGACCTTGAGGTATCGGCGGGTGGACCATCGGGAAATGCCCAATTAGTGTCGTTGGACTGGTCCACTTCCCATGCCCCGCCGCAGCGGCACCCTGGAGCTCGTGCTCGCCCCCAGACGCCGGGGACAGCCCGCGCAGCGCTGGGTCTACGAGGCGCTCCGCTCGGCGATCCTCGGTGGTCGGCTTCGCTCGGGGGCCCGGCTCCCCGCCACCCGCGATCTCGCCCGCCAGCACGGCCTCGCCCGCGGCACCGTGGTGGCCGCCTTCGCGCAGCTCCGGGCCGAGGGGTACGTCCGCTCCACGGTGGGCGCCGGGACCTTCGTCGGGGAGGTTCCGCCGGACGCGTTGCTCGCTCTGGAGAGGACGCCGGGGTGGGTCCCCTCCCCCTGGCGACCACCCCGCATCCGTGCATCGCGGTTCGCAGGGCGGGTCCGGGCTTTCCCGGTGCTCGAGCCCCGAAGAACGCGCGCCTTCCGGACCGACCTCCCGGCGCTGGAGCTGTTTCCTGCCTCCCTCTGGGCGCAAGTGGCGGGCCGCGTGCTCCGCGGTGCCTCGACCCGGCTGCTGCTCGGATGCGAGCCACTCGGGCATCGGCCGCTTCGCGCCGCCATCGCCGCGCACCTGCGCGCATCCCGGGGAGCGCGGTGCGAGACCGAGCAGATCGCCATCGTCTCCGGAGTGCAGGAGGCCCTGGACCTCGCCGCCCGGTTGCTGATCGACCCCGGGGACCGGGTCTGCCTGGAGGACCCGGGCTACGGCGGCGCGGCGCGTGCGTTCTCGGCGGCGGGCGCGCGCCTGGTGCCCCTCCCCGTCGACGCCGGGGGTCTGGTGATCGATCGGCGGCGGCTCGCGCGGGTCCGGCTGGTCTACACCACCCCGGCGCACCAGTACCCGCTGGGGATGACGATGAGCGTGGCGAGGCGGGTCGCGCTCCTGCGCTGGGCCCGGGCGAGCGGCGCGGTGCTCTTCGAGGACGACTACGACGGCGAATACCGGTACCAGGGCCGGCCCATCCCGGCCCTGCAGGGACTCGAGCCGGACGCGCCGGTGCTGCTCGCCGGGAGCTTCGGGAAGGTGCTCTTCCCGGCACTGCGGCTCGGGTACCTCGTCCTGCCCGGGCCCCTGGTGGACCGGGTGGCCGCGCTGCGCTCGATGACCATCCGGCACCCGCCCGTGCTGGACCAGGCGGTCCTGGCCGCGTTCATCGCCGAGGGACACCTCGGGCGACACGTGCGCCGGATGCGCGAGGTCTACGCCGAGCGCCGGGCGGTGCTGTACGAGGCCGCGGCGCGCCAGCTCGGGGAGGCGCTGGCGCTCTCGCCGGTCGAGGCGGGGCTGCAGACCTCCGGCCTGCTCGGCCCGGGGCTGCGTGCCGAGGCGGTGGTGCGCGCAGCGGCGGAGCAGGACGTAGAGGTCACCGCGCTCGGACGGGAATGGCGCGGGCGCTTCCGCGGTGAGGGGCTGCTGCTCGGGTTCGCCGCGGTGCGGACGGAGGAGATCCGCCGGGGCGTCGACGTGCTCGCGCGGGTGCTTTCCGCCCGGATGAGCTAGTCCGTGGAACGCCCGCCAGCGCTCACGGCCCGACCGATGGGAACCGCCTTCGGAACCTCTCGGCGAATCTCCGCTGCGATTGTTCCAGCTCCCGACACTGCAGGGGTCTTTTTCTGCCTGCCGGGAAGGGACCGCGCTCAGCTGACCCGCATCATGGAGAAGCCGTCCGCCGAACCGGACCTCGTCACCGCCGCCACTGCGCTCGAGGCGACACTCCGGCGTCTCCGCGAGGTTGTCGAGCACGCCCTTCAGGGCTCCCTCACCACGCGCAAGCAGATCGAGCGGACCGCCTCCGCGCTCGGGGCGCTGGGGGCGCTTGAGCAGGAGATCGGCGTGCACGCCCGGGCGCTGGTGACCGCCATCGACCGGAGCCGGCGGATGCAGGAGGACCTCACCGGCCGCGCTCATGCCCGGGCGCTGGAGCTGCAGGCCCGGAGCGCGGAGCTGCAGCTGCTGATGGACTCGCTCGGGCAGCTCGGTCGGGAGACCCATCGGGTCGCCGGGACCTTCGAGGGACAGAGCAGTCCGGAGAGCCTGGCCGCCGCTGCCGTCGAGCTCGATGCCCTGGTCGCCCGGGCGCGTGAGCTCGCCGACCAGGCCGCGACCCGCGGATTCGAGGACGTGAGGCGCCAGGTGGATTCGCTCCGGCAGCAGCTGTCTGCGGCGCGCAATCGGCTCATGCTCTCCGGCGGTCCCGCCAGGGCCTAGAGACGCTCTGGGGTGGCCGACCCTCGCCCCCGCCCGCGAGCGGCCGAGGTGCGGCGGGGGCACCGCGGCCGATTGCAGGACGGGGAGATCGGGGTTACGACCGTCCGATGCCGATGGACCTCTCGGTCGACTTCCATTTCTGCGCCGCGCACCGGCTGCCGTACTACGACGGCCCCTGCTTCCGGATGCACGGGCACAACTACAAGCTCCAGGTCGTCGTCACCGGCAAGCCGAACCCGCGGGACGGGATGATCATCGACTTCGAGGAGATCCGGAAGAAGACGTGGGAGCTCGCGCTCAACCAGTGCGATCACCACACCCTCAACGACTTCCTCGAGAATCCCACCGCGGAAAACGTGATCGTCTGGATCTGGGATCGGCTGAAGCCGCAGCTTCCCCAGCTCAAGGAGCTCCGCCTGTGGGAAACGCCCGAGTACTGCGTCACGTACAGCGCGGACTAGCCCGGCCCGCCGGCCAGGCGCCGGACCTGGAGGCCATGCGGCGGGCGGTGCAGGCCTTCCTCTTGGCCTCCGGCCTGTCGCCCGACGACCCCGAGCTGAAGGAGACCCCGGCCCGTGTCGCCGAGGCCTGGGCCCAGCACTTCCTCGACGGGTACGGCCGCGACCCGGACAGGGTGCTCGCCGACCGCATCCCCGTTCCGGACGGCTCTCGCGGCGAGCTGGTGGTGGTCACCGGCCTGCGCTTCCACTCGATGTGCCCGCACCACCTGCTTCCGGTCGAGGGGCGGGCGCACATCGCCTACGTCCCCGGCGCGTACGTGGTGGGCTTCGGACGGATCGCCGCCCTGCTCGACACCTGGGCCCATCGACTCATCCTCCAGGAGCACCTGGCACGGGGCGTGGCCCGCTCGCTCGCCCGAGGGCTGGAGAGCCCCGGCGCCGCCTGCATCGTCGAGGCCCACCAGGCATGCCTCCGGGTACGCGGCGAGGAGCAGCGGGACGCGGTCACCCACGCCGAGGCCTACGAGGGCGTGCTGCGCAAGGACGGGATGCTCCGGCGCGAGCTGTGGGCCCGCATCGCGGCAGCCGGAGCGGTGTGGTGAGCAGCCTCTCGGGACGGGTCGCCCTGGTGACCGGCGGCTCGCGCGGCATCGGCAGGGCGGTCGCCGAGCAGCTCGCCGCAGCCGGAGCGGCGGTGGCGGTCCTCTCCACCACCGAGGCCGGGAGCCTCGCCGTGGCCGATGGGTTGCGGGTCCGGGGAGCGCGAGCGCTGGGCATCGGTGCCGACGTGGCGGACGCGCGCGCCCTGGATGAGGCGGTGGCCAAGGTGGAGCGGGGGCTCGGGCCGGTGGACGTCCTGGTGAACGACGCGGGCATCGCCCTGCGCCGGCGGGTGACGGAGATGAGCGATGCCGACTGGGACCGCGTGCTCGCCGTCAACCTGCACGGGCCCTTCTACCTGGCCCGCCGCTGCGTGCCGTGGATGGTCGAGCGACGCTGGGGCAGGGTGGTGAACGTCTCCTCGATCAGCGGCCGGCTCGGGACGCCCGGGATGGCGGCGTACTGCGCCAGCAAGTGGGGGCTCAACGGCTTCACCCAGGCGCTGGCCGCCGAGGTCCGGGAGGGGAACGTGCTCGTCGCCGCCGTGCTCCCCGGCAGCACCGACACCGACATGCTGAAGGGCTCCGGCTGGGCCCCCGACATGACCCCTGCCGAGGTGGCACGGGTGGTGACCTTCCTGTGCACAGAGGCCCCGCTGGCGATGAGCGGGAGCCTGGTGGAGATGTTCGGATGAACCGTCCTTCCAAGCAGCAGCTGGAGTCGTGCCGCGCCGCCCTGGTCGAGGCCCTCGGGGCTCCGGCGCTGAAGACCGACCCCGACGCGCTCTCGGACTACGGCCGCGACGAGTCGGACCTCGGGACGACTCCGGCCGACCTGGTGGTGCTGCCCCGGACGACGGCGGAGGTGTCGGCCGTTCTCCGGATCGCCCGCGAGCACCGGGTCCCGGTGACGCCCTGCGGGGCGCGGAGCGGAAAGAGCGGCGGCTCGATGCCGGTCCATGGAGGGGTGGTCCTCAGCGTGGAGCGAATGAACGCCATCCGCTCCATCTCCACCGAGGACCTGGTGGCGGTGGTGGAACCGGGGGTCGTCACCGGGGACCTCATGAAGGCGGTCGAGGCGAAGGGGCTCTTCTACCCGCCGGACCCGAACTCGTGGGAGTGGTGCACCATCGGGGGCAACGTCGCCGAGAACGCCGGAGGCCCGAGGGCGTTCAAGTATGGGGTCACCCGCGACTACGTGCTGGGGATGGAATGGGTGATGCCCGACGGCGAGGTGCTGCGCGTCGGCCGGCGGACGATCAAGGGCGTTGCCGGCTACGACCTGGTGGGGCTGCTGGTCGGCAGCGAAGGAACCCTGGGCATCGCCACCGAGATCACGCTGCAGCTGCTCCCGCTGCCGCGTGAGGTCCAGACCGCGCTGCTGGTCTTCGCCGACGTGCGCGCCGCAGCCCGGGCGGTCAGCGCGGTGCTGGCGGCGGGCGTGTTCCCCCGCACGCTCGAGCTGATGGACGACCTGGCGGTGAAGGCGGTGGACGGCAAGGGCTTCAACTTCCCGCCCGGCACGGGGGCCTGCGTGCTGGCGGAGGTGGACGGGAACGTGCCCGAGGCGGTGTTCGGCGAGCTGGCCCGGCTCGGGGAAATCGCCGAGCAGCACGGGGCGAAGGAGACCTGGCTGGCCCAGGACGAGGGCCAGCGGGAGAAGCTCTGGGCCGCGCGGCGGACGGTGAGCATCGCCCTGCGGAGTCTGGCCAAGCACAAGCTGTCGGAGGACCTGGTGGTTCCCCGCTCACGCATCCCGGAGATGATCGACCGGTGCAAGGCCATCGGCCAGGCGCTGGGTCTCACGGTGGCGACGTACGGGCACGCCGGCGACGGCAACCTCCACGCCAACATCCTCTTCGACTCCGCCGACGAGCGGCCGAAGGTGGACGACGCCCTCCGCCAGATGGCGGTGGTGGCCATCGAGCTCGGGGGGACCATCACCGGCGAGCACGGCATCGGCATCGCCAAGCGTGACCTGCTGCCGCTCGAGCAGGCGCCCGGTGTCCTGGAGCTCCAGCGAAAGCTCAAGCAGCTCTTCGACCCGGAGGGGCTCCTCAATCCGGGCAAGTTCCTGCCGGACTGAAACGGCTGGCCCACAAACGAGGTCTGAACGAGGTCTCAGAGAACGCGCCTTCCCTGAACGAGGTCTCAGAGAACTCGTTTCGGACTCGTTAGAGAGCGAGTCCGGCTCTGTTCCGCGCTGGCCGGCCGAGAAACTCCGAGGAGTTCCAGGCTCTTGCTGAGTCCGGCCCAGCGGGGTCGGGCGGGCGCCGCAAGCGAAGCCGATTCCTCGCGTAAGCGGGAGGAATGCGCGGCTCCCCTTCGTCGCGACGCTGCGAAACCCAGAGGGGCTTCGTGCGTCCAACTAAGGCCTCCAAAGACCCTCTGGAGTCCGCAGCACCTCAGCAAATCCGACGAAAGGAGGTTTGAGACCATGGCCTCAGCAGCCCGTTCCGAAAGTCTTTCCTCGTACCTCCGCCAGATTGGCGGTCGTCCCCAGCTCACCCGCGAGCAGGAGTACGAGCTCGCCCGGCGCGCCCGCAAGGGTGATGACTCGGCCCGCGACACCCTCGCCCTCTCCAACCTCCCGTTCGTCGTGGCCGTCGCCAAGAAGTTTGCTCACCGGGGCGCCCGGCTGGACGACCTCGTCCAGGAGGGCAACGTCGGCTTGATGAAGGCCATCGAGCACTTCGACCCGAAGAAGAACGTCCGCTTTGCCACCTACGCGGTGTGGTGGATCCGCGCGTACATCACCCGTTACCTGAAGGACAACCGCAGCCAGGTGCGCGGCGGCGAGTCCGAGCGCGGCTCGATGGTGGACTTCAGCCTCGACACCGCCATCGACGAGGACGGCGACACCACTTTCCTCGACCGGCTCGAGGAGCCCGGCCTGGGCCCGCAGGACACCTTCCTCGGCAGGGAGCAGGACGCCGACGTCCAGGAGGCGCTCGCCAAGGTGCGCAAGCGTATCGGCGATCTCGGCTGGGACATCGTCCAGGAGCGGCTCACGCAGGACAAGCCACGAACCCTGGAGGAGCTCGGTCAGCGCTGGGGCGTGAGCCGTGAGCGCGTTCGCCAGGTGGAGCTGAAGACGAAGCACTTCCTCGCCCGGTACCTGTCCGCGTTCAACCAGGACGAGGAGCAGCTCGAGATGCCGGCCGAGGCCGACGCCGCCTGACGCTCACCCGGCGCGAGGCCCTTTGGTTCGGGTCTCGCGCGGGGATGACGCGCCGCGGCAGCTCTCTGCTGCTTCCTTGCGAGTGGCGACGGCCGCGTGTTACGCGGGCCGTTCCATGTGCTGGACGTGTCTCTTCGTCTCTCTGAGCTGTCCAGTGGTGTGTCTGGCCGCTGACGGTGCAGACGCTGGAACTCCCTCGACCTCCGGTGACCCCGCCCTGGCTGCGCTCGATGTGCTGTGGCGCGAGCGCGGCGACCCGGCGAAGGCCGAGGAGGGCATTCGCCAGGCCAGCGCGGCGGTGGCGGCGAAGCCGGACGACGTCGAGCGAATGTTCCGTCTCGCCCGCGCCACGCTCTGGGTCGGGGACGGCGAGGAGAACAACGACCGGAAGCAGAAGCTCGGCCGCGACGTCTGGGAGGTTGGCGACCGGATGGCGAAGGCGAAGCCGGCGTGGGTGGGCGGGCACTATTACGCGGCGGCCGGCATCGGCATCTACAGCCAGGCGGTGGGGATCCTGAAGGCGCTGGGCGAGGGCCTGGAGAGCAAGTTCAACGAGCGGCTGGACAAGGCGATCGAGATCGATCCTCGGTTCCAGAGGGAGATGCCGTTGATCGCCAAGGGTCGGTACTACTTCGAGCTGCCCTGGCCGAAGCGGAACCTGGGCAAGTCGGCCACCTGGTACCGGAAGGCTCTGGCCATCGATCCCAACAATCTGAGGGCCACGGCCTGGCTTGCGGAGACCCTCTGGCGCGATGGTGACGTGGCCGGCGCACGGGCTCAGCTGGCAAAGGTGGAAGAGAGCCACATCCCGGACGACCTGGCCGAGGAGGCGCGGGTCAAGTCCATCGCGCACAAGATCGCTGCGCAGATGGGCAAGGAGGGCGCAAGATGAGAGCCGAGAGCCAGGTAGCGAGCCCGGCACCGACGACGGGCGGAACGCTGCTGCATCTTCTTCAGGAGCGCGCGGCGCGGACGCCCAAGCAGGAGGCAGCGACCCACAAGAAGTTCGGCAAGTGGACCCACGTCGACTGGGAGACCATCCTCGGCGACGTCCGGCATCTCTCGGCCGCACTGGTCGCGCGTGGCATCCAGCCCGGTGACCGGGTGGCGATCTTCGCCGACAGCTCTCTGCCGTGGTGCGTGGTGGACATGGCCATCTGCGCCGCGCGGGCGATCACCGTCCCCATCTACGCCTCGAACACCCCGGACGAGGTGAAGTACGTCCTGCAGCACTCCGGCTCGGTGATGCTCTTCGTCGACCATGACCGGAACAGTGGGAAGCAGCCCGGACGGTTCGCCCGGGCCCGCTCCATCCTCTCCGACTGCCCCTCGGTGCGGACCGTGGTCACCATGGAGGAGGAGGGCACCGAGGCCGAGGTGTCGATGTCCAGGCTCCTGGCCGAGGGCACATCGCTCGACCAGAAGGATCCCCGGAAGTTCGAGGAGCGGGTGGGGGCGCTGCGGATGGACGACCCCTGCTGCTTCATCTACACCTCGGGGACCACCGGCGCGCCCAAGGGCGTGATGCTGACCCACGGGAATCTCGGGTTCGAGGCGAGGGCGCTCACCACCCTTCAAGTCCTGCGGCCCGACGACGCGGTGATGCTCTTCCTTCCGCTGGCGCACAGCTTCGCCCAGGACGTGAAGGCGGCCTGGGTGGGCCTGAGCTACCGGATGATCTTCGCCCAGAGCACGGACACCCTCCTCGCGGACATCGGCGAGACCTCGCCCACCATCCTCCCCGCGGTGCCGCGGATCTTCGAGAAGATCTACAACGCCGTCGTCTCCGGGGGCATGTCCAAGCCCGGGGTCGCGGG
Organism: Myxococcaceae bacterium; assembly: GCA_035519675.1. Taxonomy (GTDB): domain Bacteria; phylum Myxococcota; class Myxococcia; order Myxococcales; family Myxococcaceae; genus RPRB01. Next base: position 15,642 of record DATIWB010000120.1, on the reverse strand, counting down.
GAAGCTGTTCCGCTGGGCGATGCGGCTGTTCGAGGAGTCGGTGGACGCGCGGTTGCAGGGGCGGAGCTACGACTCGCTCTCGCTGACCCTGGCCAAGAAGCTGGTGTTCAGCAAGGTGAAGGCCACGCTGGACCAGAAGCTGGGCGGCAAGATGCGGCTGTTCGTCTCCGGGGGGGCGCCGCTGTCACGGAAGATCGCCTTCTTCTTCGACATGCTGGGCTTCGAGGTGCTCGAGGGCTACGGGTTGACCGAGACCACCGGAGGGGCGACGGTCAATCCCCCGGGCCGGGCGCGGATCGGGACGGTGGGGCCGCCGATGCCCGGCTGCGAGGTGAAGATCGCCTCGGACGGGGAGATCCTCATCCGTGGCCCCAACGTGATGAAGGGCTACTTCAACGCCCCCGAGGCCACGCGGGAGATCCTCGAGCCGGACGGATGGCTGCACTCGGGCGACATCGGGGAGATCGATCCCGCGGGCTTCGTGCGCATCACCGATCGGAAGAAGGACATCATCGTCACCGCCGGGGGGAAGAACGTCGCCCCGCAGAACCTGGAAAACAGCCTGAAGACCTTCCCGCTGATCAGCCAGGCGATGGTGTATGGCGACAAGCGGAAGTACCTGTCGGTGCTGATCACGGTGAACGAGGAGTCGGCGCGGAAGCTGCTCCAGGACGGGGGCATCACTCCGCCGGCCGCCTACGCCGAGGTGGCGACGAGGCCAGAGATCGTCGCCGCGGTGCAGAAGGTGCTGGACACGCTCAACGCGCACGAGCCGCCCTACAATCAGCTCAAGCGCTTCCACGTCATGGACCACGACTTCACCCAGGAGTCAGGCGAACTGACCCCGACCCTCAAGGTGAAGCGAAAGGCCTGCACCCAGCAGTACCAGCACATCCTCGACGGGCTCTACGACGGCGAGAAGATCGCCGACTGACCGGCAGCGGGGCCTGGCGGAGCAGGCGTTGCGCCCGCGAGGGCAACCCGTCCGGGCGCCTCAGGCGTCCTTGCTGGCCGAGGCGGGCGCGCGAGTCCCGGTCTTGTTCGCCTCCGGGCCGCCGGTGCCGAGCGAGTCCTGGCGCTGGGCCTCGCCCTGGGCGTCTGCTTCGCCGCCGAATCCCTTCTTGAAGTTCCGGATGGCCGCGCCGAGCGACGAGCCGAGCTGGGGCAGCTTGGTGCCTCCGAAGAGCACCAGAATGACCAGGAAGATGATCAGCAGCTCACCCATCTTGAGACCGAACATAGACCAACCTTGTGGTGGGACAGTACGAGGTAGAACACCATCCCTCCCCGTCACGCAAGCGCCTGACCTCGACGCGGACGGTCAGCGCCTCCACCTCGGAGCCGCGGCGCACGCCCGGGCTCACCGCGCGGCGGGGAGCAGCAACCGGAACACAGGTCGAACCGGAGGCCGTCGATGTCCATCCGCCACGCTTCCTCCAGGAACTCCCAGCTGCGAAGCGCGCGGTCAACGTTGCGGAGCATCACCTCCACCCCACCCGACGTCCACGGGACAACGCCCGGTCACACCCTGCATGCACTTCTTGCGAGGTTCACGACGCCCCGGTGCACAATCGTCGAGAACCGGGCACCGGAACGGAACGATGGGCGGAGACGTCTCCACACACCGCGAGCAGGGTTCAGCCCGCCAGGTCCTGGTCGTCGACGACGACCCGGACATCCTGGACGCCCTGAGCGAGATCCTCGAGGTCGAGGGTTACGAGGTCCTGCGGGCCCGGAATGGGCGCGAGGCACTGCAGCGGCTCGAGCAGGGCGTCCCCGACCTGGTGTTGCTGGATCTCATGATGCCCTTGATGGATGGGTGGGAGTTCGCGCGGAGCCTCGGGCCCAGTTCCCGGCCGCCGATCATCGTCCTCAGCGCCGACCGCAACGTCTCCTCGAAGGCGAAGGAGATCGGCGCCATCGGGTGGCTGGCCAAGCCCTTCGAGCTGTCGGAGCTGCTCTCGGTAGTCCGACGGGCGCTTCCTTCCCAGACGCCTTGACGCGTCGCGTGGCCGGTCGCTACGGTCCGGGCGCCCCTGTTGATTCGCGAATCAGCGCGAGCCCCTGAGGAGGCTGCACAATGTCCGATACCCCGAAGACCATCCTGGAGCAGCACATCCCCGAGCTCCTGGCGGCCAAGCCCGAGCTGGCGAAGGAGATGAACGCCGTCGTTCACTTCGTCATCACCGGGGACCAGGGCGGGACCTGGACCCTGGACACCACCCGGGCGTCTGACTGGGTGAAGACCGGTGCGGAGGGCACGCCGAAGATGACGGTCACGGTGAGCGACCAGGACTTCGTGAAGATCCGCAACAAGCAGCTCAACGCCCAGATGGCCGCGATGCAGGGGAAGCTGAAGTTCAAGCCCATGGACATGGGCCTGGCGATGAAGCTCGGAAAGCTGCTGGCCTGAGCCGCTCGGGAGACGCCGCTGGCGGCGCCCGCCTGCCGCTCACGGGCGTCCGGGTGCTCGACCTCACGCGGCTGGCGCCGGGGCCGTACGCCACGCTGGTCCTGGCGGACCTCGGCGCCGAGGTGGTGAAGCTCGAGCCCCCCGAGGGCGACGCCACCCGCCTCATGCCGCCGGGCGGAGCGGGCGAGCTGTTCGCCGCACTGAACCGGGGCAAGCGCTCGCTGGTGCTGGACCTCAAGCGGCCGGGCGCGGTGGACGCGGTCCGCCGGGTGCTCGCGCGCTACGACGTGCTGGTCGAGGGGTTCCGGCCGGGGGTGATGGACCGGCTCGGTCTCGGGCATGCCGCGCTGCTCGGCGCGTTCCCGCGCCTGGTGGTGTGTGCGCTCTCGGGGTTCGGACAGACGGGGCCGGACCGGGGGCGAGCCGGGCATGACCTCGGATACGCGGCGCGAGCGGGGCTCCTGGGGATGGGTGGCCGCGACGGCGCGCCGGCGGTCCCCGGGCCCCAGGTGGCCGACATCGGCGGAGCGTGGGTGGCGGTGAGTGGCGTGCTCGCGGCGCTGCTCGCCAGGGCGGCGACGGGGCGTGGTGGCCTGGTCGACGTGTCGCTGGTGGAGTCGGCGACGTCCTTCGCCGCGCTGCACCTCGGGCCAGCGCTGCTCGGCATCCCCGTGCCGCCCGCGGGGCGGGGCGCCCTCGACGGAGGCCTCCCCTCGTATGGCCTGTACCGCACGGCCGATGACCGCTGGCTGGCGGTGGCAGCGCTCGAGCCGAAGTTCTTCGCCGCGCTGTGCGAGCGCCTCGGACTCGGGGACCTGACGGCCGAGGCGTATGGCGGCGGGGGGGCGGCCGAGCGCGTGCGCCTGCTGCTGGTGCAGACCTTCGCCGGCGCTTCGCTCGCCGCGTGGCAGGAACGCCTGGCCGGGCTCGATGCCTGTGTGGAGCCGGTGCTGCTGCCCGACGAGGTCTGCCGCGACGCCCACCTCGTGGAACGGGGCCTGTTCCCTCGCCCGGGAGTGCTGGCGACTCCACTGGGGCTCGGGCCAGCGGCGGCCGCGCCGGCCCCCGGTCTGGGAGAGCACACCCACGCGGTCCTGCACGAGGCGGGGCTCACGCCGGCGGAGATCGACGCGCTCGTCTCCTGAACCCGGGGTCCGGCAGGGCGCGACCCTCGTCACCCCGGGCGCCCGATCGATGTCTCAGAGAACTCGTCCCGATCGATGGCTCAGAGAACTCGTCCGAGAGGTCTCGGGCCACCGACGTTTCGAGAAGGTGTAGAGATTTCAGATGTTTATAAGCAATGACGAGTTCTTGACGAGTTCCATGACGAGGTGTCCATGACGAGTTCTCTGAGACCTCGTTCACGGAGACCTCGTTCACGGAGACCTCCGGCCGCCCGACGAGTTCTCTGAGACGTCGTCGAGAGACGTCGTGCACGCCTCGGGGTCGGAGGGGCGCCTGCCGCCGGCTCGACCTGCTCTGGAAGGGCCGGCGCCGGCGCCCGACCCGGGGCGGAACCGGGGGAACTGAGCGGTGGGTCTTGCGCGCGTCGGCCCGGTATCATTGACTCAAGAATCAATCCGCGGAGGTCCGGGGTGCCGACGAACCAGAGTCCGTTCACCGAGGAGCACGAGGCGTTCCGGAGAAGCGTCCGCGCGTGGGTGGAGAAGGAGCTCACCCCGCATGCGCTGGAGTGGGACCGCGCCGGCATCTTCCCCCGCGAGGTGTTCAAGCGCGCCGGCGAGCTGGGCTTTCTCGGCGCCAACCACGACCCGACCTGGGGCGGCTCGGGGGGTGACTACTGGTTCGTCATCGCCTTCACCGAGGAGCTCGCCCGGAGCCGCAACGCCGGGGTGAACATGGCGCTTCTGGTCCAGGCGCAGATCGCCACACCGGTGATCGGCACCCTCGGCACCGACGAGCAGAAGCGCGAGTTCCTGACGCCGGCGCTGGCCGGAGATCGGATCGGCGCCCTGGGGGTGAGCGAGCCTGGCTGCGGTTCGGACGTGGCGAACATCCGGACCACGGCCCGCAGGGTGGGCGACGAGTACCTCATCAATGGCAGCAAGATGTGGATCACCAACGGTACCCGAGCCGACTTCATCACCCTGGCGGTGCGCACCGGCGGGCCAGGCCATGAAGGCATCTCGCTGGTCACGTTCCCCACCGACGTGCGTGGCTTCAACGTGAGCAAGAAGCTGGACAAGGTGGGCAACCTCTCCAGCGACACCGCGGTGCTCTACTTCGAGGACTGCCGCATCCCCGCCCGCTACCTCCTCGGCGAGGAGAACGGCGGCTTCGCCCACATCATGATCAACTTCCAGGGCGAGCGGCTGGTGGCGGCGGTCATCGCGGTGTCGGGCATGGAGATGATGCTCCAGGACGCCATCCACTACGCGCGGGAGCGCCAGGCATTCGGGAGGCCGCTCATCGGCTTCCAGGTCTGGCGCCACAGGTTTGCCGAGCACCTGGCCTCGGTGGAGGCGGCGAAGCGGCTCACCTACCACGCCACCACCCTCTTCGATGCCGGGCTGGATCCGGTGAAGGAGATCAGCATGGCGAAGCTCGTCGCCGGCGACCTGGCCCAGCGCGTGGCCTACGACTGCCAGCAGATCTACGGTGGCATGGGCTACGTCGACGAGACCGCGGTGGCCCGGGCGTGGCGCGACGTCCGCCTCATCACCATCGGAGGCGGCACGAGCGAGATCATGAAGGAGATCATCGTCAAGCTCGAGGGCCTGTAACCCCCGGGGGCGCACGGGTCGGCGGCGGAGCGGTCCGTCGCCCCAGCGCCCCGCGCTCGCCAACTCGGGGGGACCGCTGTCCTCGAGCGACGGTGGCTGCGCGTGGGCGCCGTGGCACAGCCCTCCGCCGGGATGTTCACGGGCTTCCGCCGAAGGACTGCACCCGAGCTGGCGCGCCCGTGCAACTCCGTGGCGTGACGACTAGTGCTTGAAGAGCGCGTCCGCAGCCTCCCGCGCGGCCCGGAGCGGGTCCTCGTCGGTGTGCCCGCCCTCGCCGAGCTGGAAGAACTCGCAGAAGTTCGCCTGGTCCTTGTCCGACGGCACCTCGGCGAAGGGCTCCTTGCAGGACTTGGCGACGGCGGGGTCGAAGTGCCGGCACTGGCGGCAGGCGCGGAGGTCATGTCCGCAGCGGGGGCAGCTGTCCCTGCGGCCCACCGCGTTTCCCACCACGTCGAGGCGACTGCCGCACCAGGCGCACCCGGACATGGGCCGGAGAATAGACTACGGATGGCCACCGGGCATCCGGAGGGGGGAATGTTCGAGCTCCGCACCCTGGGAAGCGTCCACCTCCGCGGCCCGGACGGGACGGTCGACGCGCTCGCCGGGCGCTCGAAGCGTCTCGCTCTGCTGGTGTACCTCGCTGCGGCACGGCCTGCCGGACCCCGGCGGCGAGAGCAGCTGCTCGGTGTCTTCTGGCCCGACGCATCGCCCGAACACGGACGGGGTGCCCTTCGCCAGTCGCTGCGGTTCCTGGTCGGGACGCTCGGGCCGGACCTTCTGACCGGTCGCGGCACCGACGCCGTCGCGGTGGCCCCGGGCTCCCTGTGGTGCGACGCAGTCGCTCTCGAGCGGGCGGCAGACGCCGGGAGGGACGCCGAGGTCCTGCGGCTCTTCGGAGGGGACTTTCTCGCCGGCTTCGCGCTGGCGGAGTGTCCCGAGTTCGAGGCCTGGTGCTCCGACGTCCGGCTCCGGCTCCGGAGGCGGGCCGTGGCATCGGCCGGGCGACTCACCCGGGAGGCGGAGCGTGCGGGCGCCTGGGACGAGAGCTCGGAGTGGGCGCAGCAGTGGCTGGAGCTCCAGCCGGAGGACGAGCAGGCGCTCCGGGCGGCCCTCGGCGCGCTGATGCGGCAGGAGCGCCGGGCGCGTGCGCTGGAGCTGGCCTCGGACTTCGAGACCCGCCTCCGGCACGAGCTGGGAGTGTCGCCGTCGGTCGAGACCAGGGCCCTGCTCGAGTCACTCCGGACGGGAAAGTGGACCGGGGTGTCGACCGCGGCAGCGGAGCCCTTGGCGCCAGCGCTCCCGAGCGGCTCGGTGGCGGTCCTCCCGTTCCTGAACCTCACCGGGGATCCCGACCTCGACTACTTCTGCGACGGAATCACCGAGGAGCTGATCGCCGACCTGTCGATGCTTGCCGGGCTCTCTGTCGCCGCGCGGACGTCGTCCTTCGTCTTCCGGACCCGGGCGGTGGACGTGCGGGACATCGGCCGCAGGCTCGGGGTCGGCCATCTCGTCGAGGGGAGCATGCGGCGGGCGGGAGTCGCGCTCCGGGTTACGGTGCAGCTGGTCGAGACCTCGCGCGGCTTCCACCTCTGGGCGGACACTTTCGACCATCCACTGGCCGACGCCGTCCGGATGCCGGCGGAGCTCGTCCGACGGATCGCCCCCGCGCTGCAGCGCTCGCTCGTTGCCCCCCTGCCTCGACGGCCCAGCCAGGAGACGCAGGACCGCGAGGCGTTCCTCCTCTTCCTCCGCGGACAGCATCACCTCTACCGCCGCTCACCCGAGGCCGTCGTCCGCTCGGCGGAGCTGTTCGCCCGGGCCCGGGAGCAGGACCCACGGTACGCCGCGGCCCATGGCGGCCTGGCCCTGGCGCTGGCCTCGATGCCGGTCTACTGCGGGACGCCCACCGGCGTCGCCTGCCCGCGGGCGCTCGAGGTGGCCGGCGTCGCCCTGGGCCTCGACGGCACGCTGGCCAGCGCACACTTGGCGAAGTCGCTCGCGCTCGCCATGCATCGGTGGGACTGGTCGGGGGCGGAGGCGAGTGCCCTGGCTGCTCTGGCAGGGACTCCCAAGGACCCGGTGGTCCGGTCCACGTACGCCTTCTACGTGCTCGCGCACAACGGGCGCTTCGAGCAGGCGCTCGCCGAGGCGACGGTGGCCCGCGATGCGGACCCGCTGTCGCTGGCGGCCATCTCCTACGTCGGTTACATCGCGTACCTGGCGCGCGACTGGGCCCGGGCCGAGGCTGCGGCGCGAGAGGCGCTGGAGCTGGATCCCGGCTTCCCGCTCGCCCTCTGGGTGCTGGAGATGGTGCTCGAGGCGCGCGGGGAGTTCGAGGCAGCGCTGGGGGTGGGCCGCACGCTGGTGGCCACGAGCCCGGCCAGCGCGCTGTTCCGGGCGCACCTCGCGCGGGCGCTGGGACGGGTCCGGCGCGACGAGGCGCGCGCCGAGCTCGGAGCGCTCGTCGCTGGGCTGCCGTCCGAGAGTCCGGTCTGGTACTGGGTCGCCGGGGCGCGTGCGGCCCTCGGCGACGTCGAGGAAGGCCTCGACGCGCTCGAGCGAGCGGTGGAAAACCGGAGCAACTTCCTGGTCTTCGCTGCCGTTCACCCGACGCTCGACCCCTTGCGGGAGCACCGGCGGTTCACGGCCATCCTCCGTCGGCTGGACCTTCCGATCACGCTGCGGTGACGGCGGTCCGCGTACTTCCCGGGGCCGGGCGTCGCTCACTGGGGGGCGCGCCGTTCGACATGAGGGACCCATGATGCGCGTTCGCTGGAGTGCGGCGGTGCTGGCGGTCTTTCTGGGGGTGGGCCTATCCCTGCACGGCGCTCGTGCGGAGGAGAAGACGGCAGCGAAGTCCCGGAGCTGTAGCTTCCGCAACACCGAGGGGCTCTATGGCTTCAACTGCACCGGCTTCTTCCCACCGACCACGCCGGGGTCGACGGCGCTGCAGCCGATCGGGTTCGTGGGCTTCGTCCGGGGTGACGGGAAGGGACGGTTCCAGGGGCCGGCGACGGTGAGTCTCGACTTCGGGTCGCTGCCCGCCCGCATCGACGGTCTGGCGACGCTCGATCCCGCGCGCGAGTGTCTAGGCCGGGTGAGCTACACCACGTTCGAGATCGAGTTCGCGCCGGGGTACTGGGTGAATGTCGGCCCCGCCACCTTCGACTTCGCCGTCGTCGCCGGAGGAGCTGAGATCCTCGGTTCGGCCACCGCTCCCGGCGCGACCGGCAGCGCGGTGCCGCGAATGCAGTGCCGCCTGGTGAAGGTGAAGGCAGAGGACTGAGGCCGGGGCGGGTCCAGGCGGATGCTCGCCGGGTGACGCGGGGGCGGAGACCTCAAGCGACCGGGGAGCCGCGCTCGGGGCGCTCGCCAATCGCGAGATCGGCGTGAAGGCGTCCGAGCATCCACAGGAGCCACACGGCGAAGATCCCGCCCAGCGTCCCGAGCGCGCCGAGCAGCTGCAGCCGCTGCCAGGACTGCACCCGCGAGACGACGTCGCGGCGCTGCTGGAAGGTGTCGAGTTGCCGGTCCGCGAATTGCCCATCGAAGGAGCTGGCAAACGCGTCGGCGTCCGACCGGGAACGGACCAGCAGCGCATCCGACTGCTGCCGGAGCGGCTGCATTCGCACCGTGGACAGGACGGCCGCGGAGATCGACAGCAACGTCCACGCCCACGCCTGGAGCACGCCGCGCCTCATCGCACCTCTCCTGCGGATGGTATGGAGAGGGTCCGCGCATGGGCAAGCCGTACCGACCGAAAGATCACTACTTCGAACGCGCCAAGCAGAGAGGGTTCCGGGCGCGAAGCGCGTTCAAGCTCGAGGAGCTGGTGCAGCGCTTCGCGCTCCTCCGGCCGGGGTCGCGGGTGCTCGACCTGGGCGCCGCTCCGGGAGGTTTCCTGCAGGTCATCGCCCGCGCGGTGGGTCCGTCCGGCCTCGCGGTCGGGGTGGACCTGGTCCCGCTCCGGCCATTCAGCGAGGCGTGGGTACGGACCGCGGTGGTGGACGTGCTGGCCGACGATGCGCAGGCGCAGGTGGAGGCGATCGCCCGCGGGCCGTACGACGCGGTGCTCTCGGACATGGCGCCCAAGACCACCGGGGTGCGAGGAACAGACGAGGCGCGCTCGCTGCGGCTCGCGGAGCGCGCGCTGGAGCTCGCACGGGCGCTCGGCAAGCCGGGGTCGAGCTTCGTGGCGAAGCTCTTCATGGGTGGAGAGTTCGAGTCCTTCCGCGCGCGGCTACGCGAGGCCTACCGCGAGGTGAAGGTGGTGCGGCCCGAGGCCACGCGCTCGGCCAGCGTCGAGGTGTACCTCGTCGGGCTCGGACTCCGGGCGGCGAGTTCCTGAGGCGAGCTGGCACAGACCGCCGCGGAAGCCCGCGCCCCCTGTTCGCGGCACGCGCCCTGGGGCTCGGATCAGTAGACCGCTCCCTCGATGTGGAGCCCGGACCCGCCCACCAGCGAGCGGGCCAGGGCGTTGAACGCTGAGTCCCGGGCGAGGGTGTCGCGCTGGAAGGCCCGCACCCGGTACTCGCCGGCCCGGGCGCCCTCGAAGACCCACAACGAGCCGGACTCGATGGTGGGCAGGGCCGCGGGCGGCGCGGACGGGCTCCAAAGGTGCGTGGCCTCGATGCGGGCCAGCAGATCTCGCACCTGGTCGGGGGTGGCGGCACCTCCCGACTCCTCGAGCACTTCCCCGGGAGCGGCGAGACCCTTGCCGGCGGTCTGGGCGCCGCGGAGCTGCCCGGTGTTCCCCTGTCGCTCGAACCGCACGCTGACCGGGTGACCGCCGGCGCGGATCCACAGCACCCGGACGACCTCGCTGGTCCGTGGAAGAGGGAAGAGTGACGGCTCGCCCAGTGCCGCAAGCTGGCTCGAGAGCCCACATGCGAGCGCGTGCTCGGCGGTGCCGGCCGATCCGAGGGAGCCCTTCGGAAAGTCGGACGGCACGCTGCTCCCGTCCCCGAGCTCGCAGTCCTCGAAGGTGACCGGTCCGAAGGGCGCCTCCACCCGGGCCGGCGCCGGCTGGTACACTTCATGGGCGCAGGCGCCCAGAAGGCCGGACAGTCCCACCGGAACCGCGATCGCTGCCACGAGGGAGCACCTCACCTGTCTGACGCTAGGCGCCGAGACGCTCGCTCGCAAGCCAAGCGGCCGGTCAGTCGAGCGCCTCGAGGCGACGATTCCGTGCTGGATGCTCCGCTCTCTCACTTTGGCCTCGAACGGGTTGGAACTCTGACGAGTCCCCCTGACGAGTTCCCCTGACGAGTTCTCTGAGACCCCGATCAGGGATTTCGAGACCATCTGTTGGTGATGACTCAGCGCACGGTGAGTCTTGCCGCCCGCAGCTTCCCTACCTGGACCAGGTAGGTTCCTCGGGGCAGCTCGGCCTTCGGATCGGTGACGCGCTTGCCATCCACCCTCACGGCCCCCTGGGTGATGAGCCGCCGGCCCTCGGACGTGGACGCGACCAGCTGCGCATCGAGCATCGCCCGGACCAGCGGAACGGGTGCGCCCCCCGTTCCGACCACCACCTCGGGAAACTTCTCGGGATCCACCTCGCGCCGCGAGAACCGGCGCTCGAAGTCGTCCGCCGCGCGCGCCGCCGCCTCGGGTCCGTGAAAGCGGTCCACCATCTCCCGGGCGAATGCCACCTTGACCTCCTTCGGGTGGAGCTCGCCGCGCACCACTCGGTCCCGCTCGGAGCGGATGACCTCCAGCGGACGGCTGGAGAGCAGCTCCGCGTACCGCCACATGAGGTCGTCGGAAATGCTCATCAGCTTCCCGAACATCTCGGACGGCGGCTCGGCCACCCCGACGTAGTTGTCGAGCGACTTGGACATCTTCTCGCCGACGATGCGCCCGTCCTCCATCCGCGCGTCCAGCCCCTCGAGGATCGGCCCGGTGAGGATGACCTGCGGCTCCAGCCCGTACTCGCGCATCAGCGTCCGCCCGACGAGGAGATTGAAGAGCTGGTCGGTGCTACCAAGCTCCACGTCAGCCTTCAGGGCCACCGAGTCGTAACCCTGGAACAGCGGGTAGAGCAGCTCGTGCATCGAGATGCTCCGTCCCTCGCGGAAGCGGGTCTTGAAATCGTCGCGCTCCAGCATCCGGGCCAGGGGCCAGTGTGCCGCCAGCCGGACCGTTCCCTCGGTGCCGAGCGCATCGAGCCACTCCGAGTTGAACCGGACCTTCGTCCGCGCCGGATCCAGGACCTTGAAGACCTGGGCCTTGTAGGTCTCGGCGTTGGCCAGCACCTCCTCGCGACTCAGCGCGGGGCGGGTGACGTTCTTTCCCGACGGATCGCCGATCATCGCGGTGAAGTCCCCGATGAGGAAGATCACCTGGTGGCCGAAGTCCTGGAACCGGCGCATCCGGGTGAGGAGCAGCGTGTGGCCGAGGTGGAGGTCGGGGCGGTTGGGGTCGAACCCGGCCTTGATGACCAGCGGCTGCTCGCGCTCGTAGGAGCGTCGGAGCTTGGAGCGGAGCTCGTCCGCCACCTGGAGGTCGACGGTGGCCCGGGTGACCTCGGCGAACTGCTCGTCGGGGGTGGCTCGGCGAAGGAGCGACATCGGCTCCACCTACCAGGCCGGCGGGGCAGGGGTCACGTCCCGGGAAGGTGCTCGCGCACCCGGGTGATGCTCCGCGCTTTCCCGGTGGCGTCGTCGATGTCGATCACCACTCCCTGCAGGTAGACCAGGTTCTTCGCCACCTCGTACTGGTTGGGGCGCTGGGTCAGGAAGCGCTCGATGCTCTGTTCCTTCTTGATCCCGATGACCGAGTCGAGTGGGCCGCACATGCCCACGTCGGTGATGAACGCGCTGCCACCCGGGAGGATGCGCTCGTCCGCGGTCTGGACGTGGGTGTGCGTTCCGACCACGGCGGAGACCTTCCCGTCGAGATAGGCGCCCATGGCGTTCTTCTCGCTGGTCGCCTCGCAGTGCATGTCCACCAGGATGCAGGGGGTGGTGCGCCGGAGCTCCGCGACCAGCCGCTCGCCGACCCGGAACGGATCGTCCAGGTTCTTCATGAACACCCGCCCCTCGAGGTTCAGCACCCCGAGCGCCCGCCCGTCGGGCGTGCGGATCACCGTGTGCCCCCGGCCGGGGCTGCCCTCGGGGTAGTTGGCGGGCCGGAGCAGCAGCTGTGGATGGGCCTCCACCCAGGGGAGGATCTGGCGCTTGGTCCAGAAGTGGTTGCCGGAGGTCAAGAGATCGACCTCGGCGGAGAGCAGCGCCTCGGCGGATTCGGCCGAGATGCCGGCGCCGCCCTCGGAGTTCTCCGCGTTGGCGATCACCAGATCGGCCTCGTGCCGGGCGATGAGACGGGGCAGGAGGGTGCGGAGGGCGAGCACCCCGGGCTTGCCCACCACGTCACCCATGAAGAGGACGATCACGTGGCGGCGAAATCGGGTGGCCTGGCCAGCCCGCGGAAGACCTCGTTCTCGGTGACCACCAGGTCGACGTCGACGTCGTCCTCGTTGGTCGGGAGATCCTCGACGATCTGCTCGGCGAAGGCGAGCCCGACCCGCCGGCTGGAGTCGCTGCCGGCCTTGAGCGTGGCGTCGTAGTACCCGCCGCCGCGGCCGAGGCGCTTGCCATCCGGGGTGAAGCCCAGCCCGGGAACGACGAAGAGATCGATCTGCTCCACCGGGATGAGCTCCGCTGCGTCCGCGGGTTCGCGCACGCCCAGCCGACCCGGTTCGAGTTCGGCCTCGCTCCGCACCGCGCGGAAGGAGAGAACCCTCCCCCGCACGTGGCTGAGCGGGTAGCAGACCACCTTCCCGTCGGCGAGGCCGGCGCTGAGGATGTCCCGTGTGGGCACCTCGCCCCGGATCGGCGCGTAGAGCGCGACGGTCCGTGCGTGGTGGTAGTAGGGGGTGGCCAGAAATCGTGCCTGGATCTTCAGACCCCGGGTGTCGACCAGCTCGGCGCTGAGAGCCTTCCGCCGCGCAGTGAGCTGCTCGCGGAGTGTGGCCTTGCGCAGTGCCCCCTCGTCCGTTCCCATCTCCCGCCCGTTCGTCGCCAGCCTCTCACCTCTCCAGAAAAAACGTCCCCCGCCGCTGGGCCGTGTGCGCAGCGTCCATTGAACCCAGTTGAGCCAGGTGGGAGCCGAGGTGAGGTGCCGTAGGTCTCCCAGGGCGTCGGCGTGTGCCGGCAACCCCGGGCCTGACGCATGGAACCCCGGTACGGCCCCCGGAATGGACGTATCGGTTCGAATTTCTGCTGCACATCACGCACCCCGCAGGGGACAACCTTGCAAGGGGTTCCGGCCTCCGACCGGACGGCTCCGACAATAAGGACGGGCCGGAGGGGGGTCAAGGGAACCTGGGGCGCGGTGTCCTCCGCTTGCGCGGCTGGCATCGGCTGCGCCGCTCGTGCCAGCATCCATCGGATCCCGACTCGTCTCGTGCTCCGGCTCCTGATCGCCATCACGCTCTGTGCCCTGCTCGGTTCCGGACCGGCGCTTGGAGCAGTGCCATTGCTGGCCTCGCGTGCGCGCTGGGGCGCAAAGGGAGTGCTGACCTGGCAGGCGGTGAACGAGCATGTGCTCGGGCGTGCCGGGGAGTCGAACCCCTGCGGCTTCGAGGCGGGGCGGGCGGTGGTGGACGCAGCCTGGGAAGGCGACGTCCTGGTTGGCCGGCTGACGCTCTGCACTGCCTGCGGGGAGCGGACCGTGCCTTACCTCGGGGTGCACGTCTCGGCGAACGGGACGGTGGTGGCGGATGTTCCGCTCCTCCCGGGTTGTGACTCGCCGGGCCTGGAGCGCGGGCGTCTCGTGCTAGCGCCCCTCGCCGAGCCGCCGGGCCGTCGACCCCTCACGCATCATCTCGAGGCGGGCGAGAAGCTGCTCCAGCTGCGCCGGGGCAAGGCGGCCCAGGCCGAGTTCCAGAAGGCCCTTGCGGCGAAGGAGGATCCCGGGAAGGCCTGGCTCGGGCTCGGGCTCGCCTCGGTGCTGCTCGGGGACGCGGCCGGGGCGGTGACGGCGTACGAGAAGGCGAGGGCCTTCGCCCCTGGGGTGCTGCTCTCCTACAACCTGGCCTGCGCACAGGCGCGGCTGGGGCACGTCGACGAGGCGCTGGCCAGCCTGAGCGACTCGATCGACCGCGGCTTCGCGGCTTCCGAGGACCTGCTGCAGGACCCGGATCTGGCCCCGCTGCGCGGCGACCCGCGCTTCTCGGCGCTGCTGGTCCGGACCAAGAACAACGAGGAGCGACGACGGTGAAGCAGTCCGAGGTCGTCCTCTGGTCTTCGGGTGCCCGGTTTGGCCACTACGAGATCCTCGCGCCACTGGGAAAGGGCGGGATGGCCGAGGTGGTGCGGGGGCGGACGCTCGATGGGCCGTGGGCAGGGACCGAGGTCGCCATCAAGCGGCTCCTGCCTCAGCTCGCGCGAGCGCCCGAGTACGTCCAGCTCTTTGCCAAGGAAGCCGAGCTGTCCATCGCCCTCCGCCATCCCAACATCGTCCAGACGTTGGATGTGGGGGCGATCGGGGGCGTGGCCTATCTGGCGATGGAATGGGTCGATGGGCGCGACCTGGGCCAGGTGCTGCGCCGGTGCCGAAAGCAGGGCATTGCGCTCCCCATCGACTTCGCGGTGTACCTCGCGCGGGTGCTGCTCGAGGCGCTGGACTATGCGCACCGGGCGGAGAGCGCGAGCGGGACGCCGCTGCACCTGGTGCACTGCGACGTCTCGCCGTCGAACGTGTTCATCTCCCGGGTCGGTGAGGTGAAGCTCGGCGACTTCGGAGTGGCCCGGGTGCGGGTGAAGTCGGGAGTGCGGGACGCCGTGATCGCCGGGAAGCCCTACTACCTCTCGCCGGAGGCGACCGCGGGCGAGGTCACGCAGGCGGTGGATCTCTGGGCGACCGCGGTGGTGCTGTTCGAGCTACTGACGCTGGAGCGGCCGTTCCAAGGCGGCACCCCGCAGGAGGTGTTCGGGGCGATTCGTGCGGGGCGCCGGGCGGGCGTCCGGGACCGCCGGCCGGAGGTGAGCGCGGGTCTGGAAGCCGTGGTTGACCGGGCACTGGCGGCAGACCCTCGGACCCGGTTCCCGACGGCGACTGATTTCGCAGCGGCGCTGGAACCACACTGCGACGAACGGATCGGAACGCCGCTGGCCATCGCCGCGCTGGTCCGCGGACTGTTCGGAACCGCCGGCTAGACGAGGTCTCAGAGAACTCGTTTCGCGGCGTGGCTCGAGCAGCCAGCTCGGGAAGTAGGTGCCGTGCCGGAGCTTCGGGATGCCGAGCTCGACCGTCCCCACCCTGGTGTCCCAGGGTCGGGGCCGGTAGCCGTTCCGGGTGTTCAGCCGATCCGGCGTCCGCTCGCCGTACTCGGCCCCGCAGACCGACTCCACCTCGGCGTCCATGAGGCGGATGACCATCTGGGACAGCAGCTCCTTGACCGCGTCGTTGGGCGCCGCGTCCATCTGCTTGCGGAGCCAGTCGAAAGCGTCGATGTTGGTGGTGGCCACCGTGTTCGTT
>DATIWB010000119.1:0-14385 GCA_035519675.1 Myxococcaceae bacterium | reverse complement strand
AGCTGGTCCACCATGGTGTTGATGGTGTTCTTCAATTCGAGAATCTCGCCCTTCACGTCGACGGTGATCTTCCGGGAGAGGTCGCCCCGGGCCACCGCGGTGGTCACCTCGGCGATGTTGCGCACCTGGGCGGTGAGGTTCCCGGCCATGAAGTTCACCGAGTCGGTGAGCGCCTTCCAGGTGCCCGCCACGCCTGGCACCTGCGCCTGACCGCCGAGGCGGCCCTCGGTGCCCACCTCGCGCGCCACCCGGGTCACCTCGCCGGCGAAGGCGTTCAGCTGGTCGACCATGGTGTTGATGGTCTCCTTCAGCTGGAGGATCTCCCCCCGGACGTCGACGGTGATCTTCCGCGAGAGGTCGCCGCCGGCGATCGCCGTGGCCACCTCGGCGATGTTTCGCACCTGGCCGGTGAGGTTCGCGGCCATCGAGTTCACCGAGTCGGTGAGGTCCTTCCAGGTGCCGCCCACGCCCGGGACCTCGGCCTGGCCGCCCAGCTTCCCGTCGGTGCCCACCTCGCGGGCCACCCGGGTCACCTCGGCGGCGAAGGCGTTCAGCTGGTCCACCATGATGTTCATGGTGTTCTTCAGCTCGAGGATCTCGCCCTTGACGTCGACGGTGATCTTCTTGGAGAGGTCGCCGCGCGCGACGGCGGTGGCCACCTCGGCGATGTTCCGCACCTGGCCGGTGAGGTTGCTGGCCATGGAGTTCACCGAGTCGGTGAGGTCCTTCCAGGTGCCCGCCACGCCGCGGACCACCGCCTGACCGCCCAGCTTGCCCTCGGTGCCCACCTCGCGCGCCACCCGGGTCACCTCGCCGGCGAAGGCGTTCAGCTGGTCCACCATGGTGTTGATGGTCTGCTTCAGCTGGAGGATCTCGCCCGAGACGTCGACGGTGATCTTCTTGCTCAGGTCTCCGTTGGCGATGGCCGTCGCCACCTCGGCGATGTTTCGCACCTGACCGGTGAGGTTGGCAGCCATGAAGTTCACGCTGTCGGTGAGGTCCTTCCAGGTGCCACCCACGCCGGGCACCTGCGCCTGACCGCCGAGGCGGCCCTCGGTGCCCACCTCGCGCGCCACCCGGGTCACCTCGCCGGCGAAGGCGTTCAGCTGGTCGACCATGGTGTTGATGGTCTCCTTCAGCTGGAGGATCTCGCCGGAGACGTTCACCGTGATCTTCCGGGAGAGATCGCCGCTGGCGATGGCGGTGGAGACCTCGGCGATGTTCCGCACCTGGGCGGTGAGGTTACTGGCCATGAAGTTCACGTTGTCGGTGAGGTCCTTCCAGGTGCCGGCCACCCCCGGGACCTGCGCCTGTCCACCCAGCTTCCCGTCGGTGCCCACCTCGCGCGCCACCCGGGTCACCTCCGAGGCGAAGGAGTTGAGCTGGTCGACCATGGTGTTGATGGTGTCCTTGAGCTCGAGGATCTCCCCGCGAACGTCCACGGTGATCTTCCGGCTGAGGTCACCGCGCGCGACCGCGGTGGTGACCTGGGCGATGTTCCGCACCTGGTCGGTGAGGTTGCCGCACATGGCGTTCACCGAGTCGGTGAGGTCCTTCCAGGTGCCGGCCACGCCGGGGACGATGGCCTGGCCGCCCAGCCGGCCCTCGGTCCCGACCTCGCGGGCCACCCGGGTCACCTCCGAGGCGAAGGAGCGGAGCTGGTCCACCATGGTGTTGATCGCCTCCTTCAGCTGGAGGATCTCCCCGCGGACGTCCACGGTGATCTTCTTGCTGAGGTCGCCGGAGGCCACGGCGATGGTCACCTCGGAGATGTTGCGGACCTGGGCGGTGAGGTTCGAGGCCATGTAGTTCACGGACTCGGTGAGGTCCTTCCACACCCCGCTCACGTCCGGCACGTCGGCCTGGCCGCCCAGCTTTCCGTCGGTGCCCACCTCGCGCGCCACCCGGGTCACCTCGGAGGTGAAGACGCCCAGCTGCTTGATCATCGAGTTCACGATGGTGGCCGAGCGGAGGAACTCGCCCTGCAGCGGCCGGCCGTCCACGTCCAGCCGCATGGTCTGGGAGAGATTGCCCTGGGCCACGGCCGCCAGGGCCCGGGTCACCTCGGTGGTGGGCCAGAGCAGGTCCTCGATGAGGGTGTTGACCGACTGCTCCATGTCCGCCCAGGCGCCGGACTGGCCGGTGAACTTGACCCGTTGCCGGGTCTTGCCCTCCTTGCCCACCACCTGGCCCACGTGTCCCAGCTGCTCGGCCATGCGCTGGTTGCCGGAGACCACGTCGTTCACCGCGTCGCCGATCTTCCCCAGCAGCCCCGTCCAGTGGCCCGGGACGCGGACGCCGAAGTTGCCGTTGCGGACTTCCAGCAGGACCCCGAGCAGCTCGCGCAGCTGCAGTGGGACCTCGGGCTCGAGTGCCGGGAGGCCGGGTGGGGAGGGAGTGACCTCGGGGGTGCTGAGCAGCAGGCTCGGGTTTCCGTTGTCGCGCTGCTCGCCGCTCTTCGGGGGGACGATGGCCATGGGGGTGATGCTCCTCAGGAACTCGGGTGCGCGGCGGACTCGGAGTCGTGCCGCTTGCGGCTGAGCTCGACGAAGACCGCGACCTTCTTGCGGACGATCTCCGGGTCGAGCGGCTTGACCAGGTAGTCGGCACCGCCGGCGGCATAGGCCCGGTGGATCTCCTCGGGGTCCTCGCCGAAGGCGGTGATGAAGATGATGGGGATGTGGCGGCTGCGCTCCAGCGCCTTGAGGTGGGTGGCCACCTCGAAGCCATTCATCCGAGGCATGGCCACGTCGATCAGCGCCGCGGAGAAGCGCTCGCGCAGGGCGAGGCGCAGGGCCTCCTCGCCGGTGGTGGCGGAGACCAGATGGTAGTCCGGCCGCTCGAGGATGGCCTTGAGCGCGGTGAGGTTCTCCACCTTGTCGTCCACCAGCAGGATGGACGCGGGCTGGGCGGCCACCGGGGGCGGCCCGGCCCGGTCGAGCGCCGCGGCCAGGGTGAAGAAGAAGGCCGCGCCCTTGCCGGGCTCGCTCTCGACCCAGATGCGGCCCCCGTGCGCCTCGACGATGGCCCTGCAGATGGCAAGCCCCAGCCCGGCGCCGCGCCGGTCGGACGCGTGCGCCTGCCAGAACCGGTCGAAGACGCGGGAGAGGTGCTCGCCGGGGATGCCCGGGCCGGTGTCGCGCACGCTGAAGAGTACCCACCCCGGCCCGGGCGCCCGGGTCGCGCCCACGGTGACCACCCCGCCGGGAGGGGTGAACTTGAGCGCGTTGCCGATCAGGTTCTCGAGGACCTGGAGCACCCGTTCCTCGTCCGCGTCGACGGAGGGAAGCGCCGGGGCGACGTCGGTGTTGATGATCACCGAGGTCTGTCCGGCGAGGCTCTGCTGCGACTCGAGCGCAGTGAGGATCAGCGAGGTGGGAGCCACCTCGCCCTTGTCCACCGTGAACCGGCCCCCCTCGATGGCGTGGATGTCGAGCAGGTCCTGGAGGAGCCGCTCCATGCGCTGTGCGCTGCGCTGGATGCGCTCCACCGGCCGCCGCAGTGTTGGCTCGGTGATGCGGGGGAGCAGGGTGCCGACGCCGACGGTGACCGCATGGAGCGGGTTCCGGAGGTCGTGGGTGACGACGGCCAGCGCCTCCTCGCGCGTGCGGAGCTCTTCCCGCAGCCGGTCGTGCTCGATGCGGCGGGCCAGCTCGGGGCCGAGCGCGTGGGCGACCGTCCAGAGCATCTCGCTCTCGGTGGCGGTGAGCGTCCGACCCGCGCCGGTGGCGAGGTAGAGCCCGCCGATCAGCGCCTCCCGGGAGCGCAGCGGCAGGCAGTGGACGGTCCGCCAGCGAACCGGCAGGGCGGGCAGCAAGCCCGCGGCGGCCTCCGGTGCGAGCACGAAGGGAGCCGGTGACTCTGGCCAGGAGTGAGTGTCCAGCCCCACCACCGGAAGCGCCGCGAGCTCGACCCCGAGCCCGGTGCCGGCGACCGCCCGGAGCGCCTCGGCCTCGCGCAGCCGGAGCAACGCTCCTTCCAGGCACAGGCCCTGCACCAGTGCAGCCGGGACGGCGGCGAGGAAGCCCTCGGTGGTGTCCTGGGCGCCAAAGGCCCGGAGCAGCTCGGCGAGGAGGGCCACCGGCGCACCATCGCCGGCCTCGGCGGGGACGGTCGCCTCGGGCGCGGGGGCCAGGGTGTCGGTCCTGTGCACGGCGGTCACGGGCGAGCGCGGGCCTCTCTGGAGCCCGGGGTCCTGGGCACCACGCACCCACGGGGAGTCCGAGGGCTCGTTCTACCTGCGACAAGTTCACCGTCACCCGGGGGTGGAAACGGCGCCGTCCGCCGCTCAACAGGCACCACCAACCGCCGACCAGCGGACACTTTCAGTGGACCGCGGGCTTCCGGACACTGCTCCCGGGGCGCGGGGCGCGCACCGTCGACCTGGGACTCGATGTCCGGGGGGACGCGGAGCCCCGGATGGGCTCAAGGGCGCGGAGGGCCGGACGGACGCGCAGCGAGCCGGGCGGAGGGCGCCTCGGCGATGACCCGGCGCGCCTCGCCGGCGATCCGCAGGAAGCCGCGGACCTGCGCGTCACGGACGAGCGCGGGGAGCAGGTGCGGGGCCGGATCCGACCTGCGCGACAGCACCTCGCCCAGGGCCAGCTCCGCCTCCAGCAGCAGCGGCACCACCCCGGCGGTGGAGGCCCGGGCGCGGGCAGCGAGCACGCGGGCCCTCGGGTCGAGGCCGAGCTGCAGCTCCTCCCGCGCGAGCTCCAGCTGGGCGAGGACGGCCGGCTCGAAGAACCCGTTCGACTCGGCCACCTCGCTCGCCCTTGCGGCCTGCTGACGCGCAGCGCGGGGCCGCCCCTCGAGCCGGAGCAGACGCGCCTCGACCAGCGCCGTCAGGGCCTCGTCGTACCGGGTCCGGTGCGCGGGGCGGGACTGCTCGAGGAGCCGGCGCGCCTGCGCGATGCGCCCCAGATCGAGGAGCACGTTGGCCCGGAGCACCAGCATCCGGCCCTGGATGAAGCTGGGGAGGCCCTTCTCGTTGATCGCCCCGGCCAGGAGGTCCGCCGCCCGCTCGCTCCTGCCCTGCGCCCGCAGCACCTCGGCGAGGTGGGGCAGCACCCGGAAGCCCTTGTCCTCGACCCGCACGTTCTCCTCCTGCGCCTGCTCGGCGAGCCGTGCCGCCTCGGTCAGAGCCCCCCGGGCGAAGCGGAGACGGGACTGCTCACGCCACTGGTACATCCGGGAGAGCGCGCCGCGCGAGCGCGCCTCGGCAGGGCGGGGGCGGTCGAGGGCCTCGGCCTCCTGCGCCGCCGCCTCGGCCTCGGCCACCTGGCCACGGGCGAGCTCGAGTGGCGCCAGGTCCCAGAGCACATCGGCCAGCAGCCGCGCGTCGCCGGCGCGCCGCGCACCGTCCACCGCCTGGTGGAGCCAGGCGCTGACGTCGGCCAGGGGCCGGTCGAAGCGCAGGGTGATGGCACGGTCCTTCGCCGCGCGCCAGGCCCACTCCGAGCCTGCGCCGGCGCGCATCGCCTCGGCGTGGAAGCGATCCGCGGCGTCGGTGTCCTCGCGCTCCAGGGCCACCGCGGCCCGCTCGAAGGCGGCGCTCGCCTCCAGGGTGGAAAGCCCGAGCGCCCGCGCCCGGTCCGCCACCCGGGCGAGCGCGGCGTCGGCGAGCGCCAGCTGCCCGTCGTCGAAGGCCACCGCGTACGCCACCCAGTCGATGGCCGCGGCCTCCAGCGGCGTGGTGGGCAGACGCTGCAGCCGGGCCAGGGTGGCCTTGCGCGCGTCGCCGGACTGCACCGAGGCCAGACGCACCCCGAGCCGCACGTCGCCGGGGGAGAGGTCGAACAGCGTTCCCCACAGGCCCGCGGCGCGCTCCTGCTCGCCGGAGAGCGCGCGGTGCTCGGCCTCCACCGCCATCCGCTGCTGCTCGGGGAGGCCGCCCGCGGACTCGAAGGCAAACCGGGCGGTGTCCCGTGCCTCGGCCGAGAACCCCGAGCGGTCGAGGGCGTATGCCAGCTCGCTGCGGGCGAGCACGAACTCCGGGGCGAGCGCGGTGACCTGCCGGAGCTCGGCCGCTGCGCCCATGTTGTCGCTGGCGTCGAGACGGGCGAGCGCGCTCCGCCAGACCCGCGCGGCGGCGGGATTCGCCGGCGCCCAGCTCGACGAGGCGAATGGGGCGATGGCCCGCGGGGCCAGGAGGTGGTGGTGGACGAGGAGGGCCGCGTTCCCGCCCAGGGTGAGCGCCACCGCACACCCCAGGATGAGCCCGAGCGCGCGCCGGCCCCGGCGGCGGGCACGCACCGCGCGGATGCGCTCGCCGGCGAGGAGGCGGACGAATTCGTCGGGGGTGGGGCACCGCTCCTCCACCGACGGCGCCAGGGCGCGAGCCAGGGCCCTCCGCCAGGTCTCCGGGATCTCCGGGGAGCGCCGGCTCAGGTCCGGCGGAGCGCGGGCGCGCATCGCGTCGGGGCCCAGGGGCGTGTCGGTGAAGGGGAGCTCGCCGGTGAGCATCTCGTAGGCGACCACCCCCAGCGCGTAGACGTCCGCGGCCGGCCCGAGCCGCGAGCCCGACGCCTGCTCCGGCGCCATGTACGCCGGGGTGCCCACGTAGCTCCCGGTGCAGGTGAGCACCCGCTGGCCGTCGCGGACGGCCCGGGCGACGCCGAAGTCGGTGATGACCACCCGGGTCCGTCCGTCCGGTTGCGGCACCAGCAGCACGTTGCTGCTCTTGAAGTCACGGTGGAGCACCCCGTGGGCATGTGCCGCGCCCAGCGCGGCCGCCATCTGGCGCAGGAGCGGCTCGGCCTCGTCCGGCGGGAAGCGGCCGCGCCGGGCGATGGCCTCGGTGAGCGTCTCGCCCTCCAGCAGCTCCATCACCAGGAAGAGCAGCTGGCCCAGCTCGCCGGGGTGGGCGAACAGCTCGTAGACGCGGCAGACGTTGGGGTGGGCCACCGCGCGGGCCAGGAGCACCTCGCGGCGGATGCGCTCCTCGGCCCCGGGCACGGCGCCGAGGAGGACCTTCACCGCGACCCGGGCGCGGAGCATTCGGTCCTCGGCCTCGTAGACCACGCCCATGCCGCCGCGGGCGATGAACCGCCGCAGCTCGAAGCGGCCGGCCAGCACCGTGCCCTCGGCCAGCACCTGCGCCGGCGGTCCGGGCGGGGTACGGAGCAAGGTGTCCTGGCAGGACAGGAACGACTGCATGGGCCGACTCCTCGGGGGTCTCTTCCGGAGGACTGTCGTCCAGACCCGCGGATCTTCCCCGGGGAAGCTCAGCTCGGCTCACCGGCCCGGGAAGGTGTCGGCCCGGGAAGGTGTCAAACACCTCTGTCGCCTCTGTCGGCGCTTGCCGGCCGCGGGAAGTAGGCGGAATCAGA
Organism: Myxococcaceae bacterium; assembly: GCA_035519675.1. Classification (GTDB taxonomy): domain Bacteria; phylum Myxococcota; class Myxococcia; order Myxococcales; family Myxococcaceae; genus RPRB01. The sequence goes on along the minus strand of DATIWB010000119.1, from coordinate 7,054 downwards.
CGCGCTGGACGAGAAAGGCCCCCGGCGAGTGGCTCCGTCGTGGGAGCGCACGGCCGGGGGGACGGGCCGCCGCCAGGAGGTGGGCGGCGGCCACACCGGGCGGAGCCTCAGGTGAACAGCGCGCAGACCACGTCGACGAAGAGGATCTTCACGATGGTCATCCCCGGGAAGATCATCGCGTAGCCCAGGTCGGGCCGGTCGGTGGGGGCGAGCTTGTTCGAGTAGGCGAGGATCGCCGGGTTGCCGCAGGCGCCGGCAACGATGCCCGCCACCTCGTCGAAGGGCATCCGGAAGACGAACAGCCCGAGCACCATGATCGGCACCACCAGCGCGGCGAGCACCAGCGCCCCGAGGCCCAGCATCAGGAAGCCGGTCTGGCTGACGGTGGAGACGAACTTCGGACCCGACGCCATGCCTACCTGGGCGAGGAACAGGGTGAGCCCCAGGTTGCGGAGCACGAGGTTCGCCGAGAGGGGGATGGTCCAGTTCATCCCCCCGGTGCGCCGCTGTTGCCCGAGGATCAGGGCGATGATCAGGACGCCGGCGAGCCCGATGGAGATCTTCCCGATGCCAGGCACGGGGAAGGCGATGGCCCCGAGCAGGAACCCCAGCGCCATGCCCAGACCGATGGAGATGTAGCTGAACTCGGCGGTCCCCTTGATCGAGTCGCCGAAGTACTTCCGCAGCTCGGGGAAGTCGCTCCGGTTGGCGAGGATGCCCACCCGGTCCCCGAACTCGAGGATCAGGTCCGGGCGAGAGAGGAGGTCCGCGTCGCCGCGCCGCACGTGCAGCACCGTCGAGGCGAGCTTTCCCGGAAGCTGGAGGTCGCCCAGCGGTCGGCCCACCACCGTCTTCTTCGAGGCGAAGAGGCGGAGGTAGTCCATGTCACCGCGGTCCTTCATCAGGCGGCCGGGCGCCGGCTTCCCGATGGACTCGCTGGCCCTGGCGAGTACTTCCTTGCTCGGTCCGACCGCGAGCAGCACGTCGTTCTCGGCCATCACCGCGTTCGGTGAGGCCGGCTCGTTCCGCTGCGCCCGGCGTACTGCCGCCACCTGCACGCCCTCGGGGAGCGTGGCCACGATGTCGGCCAGGGTCTTCCCGTAGTGCTCCGGATTGTGGAGCGCGATCTCCAGCAGCTCGGCGCCGGCGGTGGTGGGCATCTCCACCTTGGGCTTGAGCACCATGAAGGCGATGTAAAGGAGGAGGATCGGCCCGGCGACGCCGAACGGGTAGGCCACCGAGTAGCCCACCGCCGCGTCGTCGTTCTTCATCGCAGCGATGATGGCCTGGAGGGTGGGGGTGCTGGTGCCGGAGCCGGCGAACAGCCCGAGCGAGTGGCCCAGCTTCACGTCCAACGTCTTGACGAAGACCAGGCTCAGCGCGCCGGCGAGCAGCACGCCGATGAGGGCCATGAGGTTCGCCTTGCGTCCGCTCGGGCTGGTCAGGCCGGTGAAGAACTGCTTCCCGTACTGGACCCCCACCGCGTACAGGAACAGCGCCAGGCCCAGGGTTCCGACCATCGGGGCCGGCGCGGCCTTGGGCACCCACCAGCCGACCGCCAGGGCGACGAAGAGCACCGCTCCCACGCCCAGCGAGAATCCCTTGATGTTGACCTCTCCCAGCAAGTAGCCGAGGGCGATGACCAGGAAGAGCGTCATCAGCGGTTGCTGGACGAGGAGCGTCTGGACGAATTCCATGACCGTCCTCCCCTGTCAGTAGACGGTCAGCCCGCGCGAGCGGAACTGGCCGCGCACCCGGTCGATCAGCTCGACGCCGGGTGGCTGGGTGTCTTCCAGCGGGTAGGTGAGCCCGAGCCGGTGCCACTTCTCCTTCCCCATCTGGTGGAAGGGCTGGATCTCCACTCGCTCCAGCGTCTTCAACCCGGCGCAGATGTCGGCCAGCAGCTCCACGTTGTCCCTGGCGTCGGTCAGGCCCGGGACGAGCGTGAAGCGAACCCACATCGGCCGGCCGAGGGCGGACAGCCTGCGGGCGAAGTCGAGCGTGGGCTGGAGCGGCTGCCGGGTGACCTTCTCGTAGGTGGCCGGGTCGCCGGACTTGATGTCCAGGAGGTGGAGATCGACCAGCTCGAGCTCCTCATCGGTGAACTTCGCGCCCAGCCGACCCGAGGTCTCGATCGCGGTGTGCAGACCGAGCAGGTGACAGCGCCGGAAGAGCTCGAGGAGGAACGTCTTCTGCAGCTGCGCCTCGCCACCGGAGATGGTGACCCCGCCCTGGGTGAGCTTCAGCACCTGGGCGAACGAGGAGATCCGCGCCATCGCCCGGGCGATGGTGACCGGCACGCCGTTGAATTTGTGCCAGGTATCGGGGTTGTGGCAGTACTGGCAGCGGAGCGGGCATCCGGTGAGGAAGCCCACGAAGCGGACGCCTGGCCCGTCCACCGTGCTCCCCGCCTCCCAGCTGTGCACGTAGCCGACCAGGTCGTCCCCCTCGCGGACCAGCGCGTCGACGTCACCGGGGTGCTCGGCAAAGTAGTCGGTGACCTTCCTGCTCTCCGCCTCACCCTCGGGGGTGACCTTCAGCTCGTAGCGACTGGCCGCCTCTGTCTCGGTCGCGGACATGGCCGGCCCCTACATCTTCCCGTGGAAGGTACGGCCGAGGATGTCGAGCTGTTGCTCCTTGGTCAGCTTGACGAAGTTGACCGCGTAGCCCGAGACCCGGACGGTGAGCTGGGGGTACTTCTCCGGGTGCTTCATCGCGTCCTTGAGCGTCTCGGGGTTGATCACGTTGATGTTCACGTGGAAGCCGCCGGTCTTGAAATACGCGTCGAGCAGGTTCATCCCCCGGGTGATGCGGTCCGCCTCGGTCCCCAGCGCGGTCGGCACCACCGAGAGGGTGAGCGAGATGCCGTCCTCGGCGTCGTCGTAGGGGAGCTTGGCCACCGACATCAGCGCGGCGAGCGCCCCGTGGCTGTCCCTCCCGTTCGAGGGATTGGCGCCGGGGGCGAAGGGTTCGCCCTTCTTCCGCCCGTCCGGGGTGTTGCCGGTGTGCTTCCCGTAGACGACGTTGGAGGTGATGGTGAGCACCGACTGGGTGTGGGTCGCGTTCCGGTAGGTCGGATAGTTCCGGATCTTCTCCATCATCTTGCTGACCAGCATCGAGGCCAGCTCGTCGGCCCGCTCCTCGTTGTTACCGTAGACGGGGTAGTCACCCTCGACCTTGAAATCCACCATCAGCCCGCGCTCGTCGCGGACCGGCCGCACCTTGGCGTACTTGATGGCGGCCAGGCTGTCGGCAGCGTGCGAGAGACCGGCGATGCCGCAGGCCATGGTCCGGAGCACGTCCCGGTCGTGGAGCGCCATCTCCACCGCCTCGTAGGCGTACTTGTCGTGCATGTAGTGGATGACGTTCAGCGCGTTGACGTAGGTCTTCGCCAGCCAGTCCATCATCGGTTCCAGCCGGTCCATCACCTCCTCGTAGGTGAGGACCTCGCCGGTGATGGGGGCGAGCCTCGGCCCCACCTGCTCGCCGCTGATCTCGTCACGCCCGCCGTTCAGGGCGTAGAGCAGCGTCTTGGGCAGGTTCACCCGGGCGCCGAAGAACTGCATCTGCTTGCCGACCCGCATCGCCGACACGCAGCAGGCGATGGCGCAGTCGTCGCCGAACTTCGGCCGCATCAGGTCGTCCGACTCGTACTGGATGGAGCTGGTGTCGATGGACGTCTTGATCACGAACTTCTTGAATCCCTCGGGCAGGCGCGGGGACCAGAAGACGGTGATGTTCGGCTCGGGCGCCGGCCCGAGGTTGTAGAGGGTGTGCAGGGCGCGGAAGGCGGTCTTGGTGACCAGCGTCCGGCCGTCCTCGCCCATCCCGCCGACCACCTCGGTGACCCACACCGGGTCGCCGCTGAAGAGCTGGTTGTATTCGGGGGCGCGGAGGAACCGGACGATCCGCCACTTGATGACCAGGTCGTCGATGATCTCCTGGGCCTGCTGCTCGGTGAGCTTCCCCTCCTTGAGGTCGCGCTCGAAGTAGATGTCCCAGAAGGTCGACAGCCGGCCGGCGGACATCGCCGCGCCGTTCTGCTGCTTGATGGCCGCGAGGTAGCCGAAGTACGTCCACTGCACCGCCTCGCGGGCGTTCTTCGCCGGGCCGGAGATGTCGTGGCCGTACCGCTTGGCCATCTCCTTGAGCTCCTCGAGCGAGCGGATCTGCTCGGCGAGCTCCTCGCGAAGCCGGACGACCTCCTCGGTGGAGTGGCGGTCGTCGAGGTCGAGCTTCTCCTCCTTCTTCTCGCGGATGAGGAAGTCGATCCCGTAGAGCGCCACCCGCCGGTAGTCGCCGATGATCCGCCCGCGGCCGTACGCATCCGGCAGGCCGGTCAGCACGTGGGACGAGCGGGCCTTGCGGATCGGCGCGGTGTAGGCGTCGAAGACTCCGTCGTTGTGGGTCTTGCGGTACTTGGTGAAGATCTCCGCGACCTTCGGATCGGGCTTCACCCCATACCCCTCGAGGCTGGCCGCCACCACCCGCCACCCGCCGTAGGGCATGATCGCCCGCTTCAGCGGAGCGTCGGTCTGCAGCCCGACGATGATCTCCTGCTCCCGGTCGATGTACCCGGGGTCGTGGGCGAGGATGCCCGAGGGAACCTGGCTCACCCCGAGGATCCCCTTCTCCCGCTCCTCGGCCAGCAGGGGCTGCAGCTTCCTCCACAGCTCGGTGGTCCGCTTGCTCGGGCCGGCGAGGAACGCCCCGTCCCCCTCGTAGGGCGTGTAGTTCTTCTGGATGAAGTCACGGACGTTCACCCGGTGCTGCCAGATGCCCGGGGTGAAACCCCTCCAGGCGACCTCCCAGGGCTCCTGGGTTCGCTTGCTCTTCGCATCCATGGCGATCTCTCCTCAGTCGACGATCAGACGCCGGGTGTGGCGGGCGATCATCAGCTCCTCGTTGGTGGGAATGACGTAGGCGGGGACGCGGCTCGCGGCGGTGCTGATCCGGGGACCGCCGGCGCCGTTCGCCTTCGGATCCAGGGTGAGCCCGAGCCAGCCGGCGCCCTGGAGCACCCGCTCGCGGATCGGCACCGCGTGCTCCCCGATGCCGCCGGTGAAGACCAGCGCGTCCAGCCCCCCGAGCGCGGCGGCCAGCGACCCCAGCTCCCGGCCCACCCGGTAGACGAACAGGTCCACCGCCAGCCGGGCCCGCGGCGCGTCGCTCGCGAGGAGCGCCCGCATGTCGCTGGAGATGCCCGAGACTCCGAGCAGTCCGGACTGCTGGTAGATGAGCTTCTCGATGGCCCGGGCGTCCATCTTCAGCTCGTCCATCAGGTAGAGCATCACCCCGGGATCGATCGCCCCGCACCGGGTGCCCATCGGCAGGCCGTCCACCGCGGTGAAGCCCATGGTGCTGGCCATGCTCTTCCCGGCGTGCATCGCGCACATGCTGGCGCCGTTGCCCAGGTGGGCGACCACCACCCGGCCGGCGGCGGCCTTCGGATCCACGCCAGGCAAGGCGCTGGCGATGTACTCGTACGACAGCCCGTGGAACCCGTAGCGACGCACCCCGCGATCGGTGATCTCCCTGGGCAAGGCGAACGCCTGCGCCAGCTCGGGCTGGACCCGGTGGAACGCGGTGTCGAAGCACGCCACCTGAGGCAGCTCCGGCATCTGCTGCAGGACGAAGCGGATCGGCCCCAGGTTGTGCGGCTGGTGCAGCGGCGCGAGGGGGACGAACTTCTCCAGCTTCTCCACCACCTCGCGGGTGAGCCGGGTGGGCTCGGAGAACTCCACGCCTCCGTGCACCACCCGGTGCCCCACGGCAATCAGCCGGTGGTCACCGCGGCTGCCGCGGAGGAACTCGATCAGGTGCGAGATCGCGCCCTCGTGGCCGATGGACTCCCCTTCCTCCCACCGCCGCTCCGCGACCGCGCTGCCGGCGGCGTCCTTGGCCGCGAACTTCGGGGCGGTGTACAGCCCCTCGGCCTGGCCCCGGAGCCACAGCTCCAGCTCGTCGCCCCTGGCGAGGAAGACCGAGAACTTCAGGCTCGACGAGCCGGCGTTGAGGACGAGAATTGCCTGGGCCATGACCTCACCTCACCGCTCGCTGGGTGCTGGCCCGTCGCGCCTCGGCGACCAGCGTCGCCACCGCGCAGGAAGCGAGCCGGGCGATCAGCGAGTCGGCCCGGCTGGTGAGGATGATCGGCACCTTTGCCCCGAGCACGATGCCCGCCGCGTCCGCCCCGGCGAGGAAGGTGAGGCTCTTGGCGAGCATGTTTCCCGCCTCGAGGTCGGGCACCACCAGCACGTTGGCGCGGCCCGCCACCGGCGAGTCGATCTTCTTGATCTTCGCCGCTTCGGGGCTGATGGCGTTGTCCAGCGCCAGCGGCCCGTCGACCAGCGCGCCGGTGATCTGCCCGCGGTCGGCCATCTTGCAGAGCGCGGCGGCCTCCAGCGTGGAGGGGACGTCGGGGTTGACCGTCTCCATCGCCGAGAGAATCGCCACCCGCACCTCGGTGGCCCCCAGGTCCCGGGCGAGGTCGATGGCGTTCTGGACGATGTCCACCTTCTCCCTGAGCGTCGGGGCGATGTTCACCGCGGCGTCGGTGATGATCAGCGGGTCGGGGTGCCCGGGCACGTCCATGACGAAGCAGTGGCTGATCCGGCGGGAGGTGCGCAGGCCCGTCTCGCGCTTCACCACCGCGCCCATGAGCTCGTCGGTGTGAAGGCTGCCCTTCATCAGGGCCTCCGCCTCGGCGTTCCGGACCAGCTCCACCGCCTTGGCCGCCGAGTCCTGGCTGTACTGGGCGTCGACGATGCGGAACTTCGCGATGTCGAGCTTGGCCTTCGCCGCCACCTCGCGAATCCGGGCGCCGGGGCCGACGAGGATCGGGGTGATCAGCCCCACGCGGGCAGCGTCGATCGCGCCCTTGAGCGAGGACTCGTCGCAGGGATGCACCACCGCGGTGGGCGTGGGCGGGATCGACTTGCAGCGGGCGATCAGCCGGTCGTACTTCTCGTGCGACAGTTCCATCGGACGCTCCTTCCGCGGAAGCCCGTTTCCGATCCGCGGGGACCGACGGCACCGTAACTCCCCGTGCGGA
>DATIWB010000118.1:0-3386 GCA_035519675.1 Myxococcaceae bacterium | reverse complement strand
CCGTATAGACGTGGGCTGGGAGATTAGACCGAGAGCTTGTGCGAGCTCTCGCAGCGAATCGTCACACTCCTCGAGCTGTCGAGTCAGGCGGGGGCGGCCGCCGCCGCTCACCATGTGGATGAGGGTGCTGGTGCGTAGGTTGGCCAGTCGCGCCAGCAAGGTGCGTTGCGTACCTTTGAAGCCAGAGCGCTGTGCCCGACGGAGCAGCACGCGCGCCAAGAGCAGGCTCAAGACGGCGATGAAGCCGTGGGCGAGCAGCTTTTGATCGGTCCAGTGATACTGAGGCCGAAAGGCACAGAACCACGGATCCTTGAGGTCGCGAAAAGCGCGTTCCACACGAGCCTGCCCACGGTAGGCCTCGATGACCTGGGCGGCGTTCCAGTCGGCATGGGAGGTGGCCAGGATTCGAAACCCGAAATACTCGCGCTCCAAGCGCTTTCGCGCTGCCTCGTCGACCAAGGGGGTCACCCAGATCTCGTCCCCCTTCTGCTCGACGTGGGCGCGGAGCACCTCCCGCAGGTACTGACGGGCGCAGATGCGCTTCACCTGGTGGCGGGCCCCTTCGAGGCCGTCACGAGGGTGGCGTGAAATCCGGGCGAGTTGCTGGAGCGCCCGCTGCAGGTGCTGCTCTAACCCGCGGCGCTGCCCCTCGTAGAGCGTTTGGGACCAGACCACCACCACCGCCTGCTGTTGCCCGTGTACCTCGTGCGTTGTCTTCAGAGCAGGTACGATTTCGCCGCTGGCGAGCTTGCATGACTCAAGCTCTTGGGCGACGCGGCGCAGCCACTTCCGATGGTGTGTGGGCTTGAGGGCGGTCACGAACTGCACTCCACTCGCCCGCGCCGTTTCCAGGTTGTCCTTGCTCTCGGCTCCTTGGTCGAACACCAGGGTCAGTTGGCTCTCGGCCTTGAGCAACCGCTGCAATCGGCTCCTCACCGGCTCGATCAGGGAGGCGAAGGTCTTCACGTCAGGCCGGGCGCCCTCGTACAGGTAGTGGCCGAGCGGGATGTGAGCCTCTTCCGAGACCACGAGGGCGAGGCCCAATTGCCTGAGGTCGTGTCGACGTTGCTTGTTGTGCCCGCGCTCCGGCAAGCGGGGCCGCTCATTCGTGGACGCGATGTGAGTGAAGAAATTCGTGGTGTCGTACGCGACCAGGCCCACCGGCAACGCCTCCGCCTGGACCACCCGCTTGACGATCGCCTCTTCCGCCACCGCGATCGTCTGGGGCGGCAAGGCGTCCATCTGGTCCCAGAAGTGCTGACTGGTGAGTGCCTGGGCCTTGAATCCCATCCGCTCGGGAAGGGTGGTATGGGCCGCCCATTCGGCGAAGGCTCGCTTGCTCGAAGGATGGCAGGCACGGGCGATGGCGGCAGCCGTGAGCGTCTGGCCCACGGTGAGCCCATCCCGAAGCTGGACGCGATCGCCAGCGGCGGTGATGGCACGATCGATTTCGCGAGCGACGTCGAACTCCCGGGCGAGGCGCTCCAGGGCGTCCACCGCCCCCGAGGAGAGCGAACTCACGCGCAGCGAGCGATCCTGCTGCTGAAGGCGGGAGAGGAGCTGGTCGGCCTTGCCCAAGTGCATGAGCACCCGCACGGTGGGTCGGCCGTCGGGGCGGCGGAAGGACTCGACGATGCGCCAGTAGGTTTGTCCGTGGGAGGAGAACCGCTGGAGCGAGGCCATTGTTACGTCTATACACCACGACAGGGCCACCGTCAAGCGCACATATCAGGCCAATTACCTGGAACTCGCGCTGCTCTATTTAGTCTATACGCAGCCCGGGCGAGAACCCCTACGCCTGCGCCGCGTTACCGCGACCCACTGTTACGCCTTAGGAAAGTCGCGCTAGGTGGCGAGGGACAGCACCGCGTACCCCTCGAAGCTGGGCAGCACGGTGGAGAGCGAGTAGCCGGATGGGTTCAGGGGGATCCGGACGTCGGTGCCGTCCGAGGAGATGAACCGTCCGCGCCGCACCCCCCCGGCCACCTGGGAGCCGAGGAACAGGGTCACCCCCTGGGCGCGCTCCGGCCCGAGCGAGACGAGGTGCACGTCCAGGGCCTCGCCGGTTCGCTGGAGTACCACGAGCAGCGGGGAGCGGCCGGACACGCCGGCGGCGCGGCGCCCCCGGCCGAGGAGCGCCGAGAGCGCCTTCTCCAGGACGGCAGGCTCGATGGCCTCGGGGGAACCCTTCTCGGGCGAGAGCGAGGGGAGCTCCGCCAGCGTTCCGTTCCCGACCTTGACGCCCCCCGCCTTCCCGCCCGGGAGGAAGGAGCCGAAGGGCCGGCCGAACTCGTCCACCTGCGCGGGCTCGCCGAACGAAAGGACGGCCATTCCGGCCTCCAGCCGCCGCCGGACATCATTGGCTTCCTGGGCCGGGAGCGCCACCGCGTCGGCCAGGACCAAAGCGGCCTCGGGGGGAACGTCGTGAACCCGGGTCACCACCGGTGACTGGAAGTGAAGCGAGGCCAACGCCTCACCGGCGCGGGCCACCGAGGCGCGGTGGCGGCCATTGGACCACAGGTCGGTCTCCGACGAGTAGAGGATGCAGCACTCGGCCACCGGAGACGCCTGGGCCGGAGGGCGGCCCGCCTGGCGTGCCAGTTGCCGGGCCAGGCGGCGGACCGGGGCCAGGACGGCGCCCGTCGGCTCTAGCCCGGAGAACTCGATCCCACAGGTCGCCGCCACCGCCCCGAGGCGAAAGAGGAGGGCGGGCGCGGGCGAAGGACCGCCTGGCGGCACGATGGCGACCGGACGCCTCCCCATGACGGCGCGCAGGAGGCGAAAGTGGCCGAAGCCGGTGCCGGCGGTCTCCGGGCCGGGGAAGATGGCGCCGTCGAGGTGGCGGGCGGCCCGGAACTGGCCGGGTCCGAGGGCCTCGAACTGGGCCACGACCTCGAACGGTCGATCGAGGCCTCGCGCCGCGTCGCGCGCCGCCCGGACGTAGACCCGGACGGCCTCGTCGAGGGCGCCGACCCGGAACCGCCAGAAGTCCCGGCCGAAGGGGAGCTGGTCGAAGGTGAGCGCGCCCGAGGACACGGACACCGCCTCCCGCGCCACGGCGAGGTAATCGACGGGCTGGAAGTGTTCTCCATACTCGCGGGACAGATGTCGGCCGAATGCGCCTTGGCACTCCGGGCAGAACCCCGCACCGAGGAGCCCCAGGGCGAGCGAGGCATCCGGGCGGTCCAGGCACACGCCGCCGAAGCCGGCGGACAGGGCCTCTCGGGTGGCCCGGGCCACGCGCTCCCGGTGGCGGGCCGACGACAGGCAGGCGCGCGGGGGGCCGGACAGGCCCGAAGGCGAGCCGTCGGCCGCCCGGCAGGCCTCCTCCAGGGAGGGCGCCCGCCCGGCGGGGAGATCGGCCAGGGCGCGGCTCAAGAGTCCCG
>DATIWB010000117.1:0-8193 GCA_035519675.1 Myxococcaceae bacterium | reverse complement strand
GATCCAGCGCGTGGTCCTTGACGGTTCTGTCTTGCTCGGCGGAACTGCGTCCCGTAGAATGAGAACCAGGCACCCCGGTTCGGACGGGCCGAGACCGGGCGAACAGCCTGTGGCCGACACCTGCGGCCTTGCAGACGCGGCCATCGAGATCACCGAGGATTAGTCGCAAGCCATGACGCCGAGGACGAGAAGATGAAGTCCTCACGGGACGGGCCACCCCAGCATCAGCGGACGAGCAGCCGCGCCAGCTGCCGGTCAATGAAAGATCCCGCCGAGTACAACGTCCGCGCCGTCGAACGGGCCGCGCGAATCCTGGCCTGCTTCGGCAACGAAAGCCCCGTCCTGAGCTCGTCGGAGATCGCCAGGGCGGTGGGCCTGCACAAGTCGACCACCCACCGGATCTTGACGACCCTCGTGCACCACGGCTTCCTCGAGCGCGCCAGCGACGGAATCAGGTACCGGCTCGGCCTGCAGCTGGCCGACCTCGGCTTCCGTGTGATTCAGCGGATGGACACCCGCCGCGAAGCGATTCCGGTGATGACGAGGCTGAGAGACAAGTGGGACGAGACCTGCGATCTCAGCATCCTCGACAAAGACGGCGTCTTCTACGTCGAGGTCATCCACAGCACTCACACGTTCACCATCGCCGCTTCGGTCGGCCGACACCTGCCCGCCCACTGCACCGCCAGTGGGAAGCTGTTCCTGGCTCACATGAGCGTCGAAGACCTGAAACCCTTCCTGGAACGACCCCTCCAGGCTCACACCAGGAACACGATCACGTCGCCCGAGAAACTGCGGGCTCACCTTCGAGAGACACGAGAACGGGGATACAGCGTCGATCGCGACGAGTACGAGGTGGGGATCTGTGCCGTATCCGCCCCGATCCGCGACCAGACCTCGCGGATGGTTGCCGCGCTCGGCATGCCCGGCCCGACCAGCCGCATGACGCCCGAACGGATCACCGACGTCTCTGCGGCGCTGATCGAGGCCGCGGGGGCCATCTCGCGCCGTCTGGGCTGGCAGGGGCGCTCCACCAGCTCCGTCACGAGCCTCGCGGCGAGGTGAGAGGGCCCGGAAGGGGCCTCATTTCCAGGCCGAGCCGTCCAGGAGGACCTTCACGATCCCCTCCTCGTGTCGCTCGTAGAGCTCGAAGGCGCGTCCGGCGTCCCGGATCGGCAGCCGGTGCGTGACGAGGGCCTCGAGCTCGTGGCGATGCTCGGCGAAGAGCGCAAGGGCCTTCGGCAGGTACTCGGTCCAATCCGGCGTGACCGCCGCCAGGAGCTGGGCGTTCTTCCGGAAGAAGGTGGAGAACTCGATCGAGTAGACGTCGTGGTCCGGAACCCCGAACGCGAGGACGGTGCCGCGTCTCCCCACGAGCCCGAGGCAGTCGTTCAGGGTCTCCATCTGGTGGCCCACCGCCTCGACGCAGACGTCGGGAGGCTCCCAGGTCGACGCGTCCTCCCTGGCCGCCCGGAGAACCTCGGCCGAGCGCAAGGCACGGGTTCGAGTGGCGCCGATCCGCTCGGCAAGCCGGCAGCGGGACTCGAGGGGATCGATCCCGACGACGGCGGAGGCCCCGCGCCTGCGGAGCAGCCAGCAGAAGAGCAGTCCGATGGAGCCCAGGCCCACGACCGCAAACGTCCGGCCGGCCACCGCGCCCACCCGGTCCACCGCGCTCACGACCGTCGACAGGGGTTGCACCAGCGGGCAGCTCGAGGCGCCGGCGAGGTCGGCCGGGAGCTTCACCGCCCGTGACGCCAGGGCGGTGAAGTACTCGGCGAGGCCCTGGTTGAAGTCGGGGATCGCGACCACGAGGTCGCCGGGGCAGAACCGGGTCGACGTGGTCTGGACCACCGTGCCGGCGCACTCGTGTATCGGTGCTCCCGCCGGCAGAGGGAAGGCCTGGGGCTGCCTGCGCCCGGTGAAGCTCGGGATGTCGCTGCCGCAGATCGAGACCGAGCCAGTCTCGACGACGAGCCGGCTGCCGGGGGCCGAGCCGAGCTCCGGCCTGGCCACGTCGACGGGGGTGAAGGACCGGGGACGAGTCAATTGCAGGGCCTTCATCGGGACATTGTCGTCCCCGCGTCGGGGCCGTCAACTCGCCCGGGATCGGGAGGGTTCGGTTCGGCGGGGAGGGCGTCGGGCGGTCGCGAGCTGATTTCATAGCACGAAACTCGATGACATCCTACGAAACTCCATGCTATAGTCCGCCTGCTCTTGGAGTCGGTTCCTGGAGAAAGGGTCCTGGTCATGGAGAAGCTCCCCTTCGTGAAGGCAGCCGATGTCGACGGTGAGTACCGGACGCCCCCGCGCGTCTCGAAGCTCCTCCTCGCGCCCAAGCTCGGGGGGGTCAAGCACCTCTCGATGGGCATGAACGTCACGGAGGTGGGGAGCATGATCCCCGACCACTCGCACGAGGACTCGGAGGAGGTGCTGTTCCTGATCAGCGGGCGCGCGAAGCTCGTGATCGAGGGCCAGGGGGAGTGGGAGATCGGCCCGGAGACGGCGTTCTACTCGCCCGTGGGCGTGAAGCACCGGCTCGAGAACATCGGCGACGAGCCGCTGAAGCTCGTGTGGGTGTACTGCCCTCCGCTGCCGAGCCACCGCGGATAGAACGCCACTCGTTCCTCTTAGGAGAGACCATGTTCGAAGAGACGCGAAGCTACCTGAAGAAGATGGGCCTGCCGCCCGGTGACCTGTTCGACATGCCGACCTCGTCGGCCCGGTTCCCCGACGGTGGCGCGTTCCGAATCGAGGTCCCCACGGTGAACACGGCCGAGGCCGTGGAGGCCCTGCTGAACACCGCCACGAAGAACAACATCACGATCAACCGCGTGACCGAGACCTACGGGATGTTCCGGCACACCCGCGACGAGATCAAGGAGTACTGCCGGCTCTGCCACGACTTCGGCGCCGAGCTGCTGCTCTCGGTCGGCCCCCGCGCGACCTACGACACAGGGGCGACCGTGCTGTCGACACAGGGAGTCCGAATAAGCTACCGGCTCCGCGGCATGGACCAGGTCCTGCGGGCAGTCGAGGACGTCAAGCGCGGCTACGACCTGGGCTGCCGCGGCTTCCTGATCTACGACGAGGGCATGCTGTGGCTGGTGGGGCAGATGCGGAAGGACGGAGCCCTGCCCCGCGACATCGTCTTCAAGACCTCGGCGCACCTCGGGCAGTGCAATCCCTGCTCCTTCAAGCTCCTCGAGAGCCTCGGCGCGGACAGCATCAACCCGGTTCGCGATCTCTCGATCCCGATGATCGCGGCCCTGCGGGCAGCGGTGAAGGTCCCCCTGGACGTTCACACCGACAACCCGCCGGGCTCGGGTGGTTTCATCCGCGTATACGAGGCACCCGAGATCGTTCGCGTCGCCGCGCCGGTTCACTGCAAGACGGGCAACTCGGTCGTCAGCGGACACGGCCAGCTGACCTCCGCCACCGACGGGAAGCGGATGGCCGACCAGGCGAGCATCGTCGTCGAAATGGTGAACAAGTACTACCCCCAGGCCACGCAGAGCCCGAAGCATGCGACCCTTCTGGAGGCCGTTCCGGCCGTCTAGAGATCCCGAGTCGGTCGAGCACGACTCGAAACACCGGAGGCGAGAGATGGGTGAATGGAGGTTGCCGCCCGACGGGGGCCACATGGAGCGCCCCGACGGCGTGTACTACCAGACCATGAACATGACGGAGATCAACGAGCGCCTGAAGCGCAATGATCTCATCATCATCCCGGTCGGAAGCACCGAGTGCCACGGCGCCGGGCAACCGCTCGGCGAGGACACGTTTCTCGTCACGCGCATGGCCGAGCAGGTCGCGCTCAAGACGGGCTGCACGGTCGCCGAGCCCGTGTGGTACGGATCACACCCGTACAACCATCTCGGCATGCCGGGGACGATCGTCGTTCCGGAGGACGTGTTCATCGGACAGCTGCGAGCCATCATCGCGGGGCTGTGGAATACCGGGTTTCGCAAGCAGATCTTCCTGAACGGCCACGCGCAGGAAGAGGTCATGCCCCTGGCTCTCCATCAGTTTGCGAAGAAGTACCAGGTCCCCTGCATGCTGATCTCGCTGCACTGGCCGACCGTGATCCACGACCACCTGAAGGACAAGGCGCACGGAGGCCCGTTCGAGACCCCGTTCAAGCACGCCGACGAGGCGGAGGGTTCCTACTCCCTGGCGCTCTTCCCCGAGTTCGTGAACATGAACCTGGTGGTGGACACCAAGTCGGAGGGCTTCCTCTCTCCAGGACACGTCGACCAGGGAGGCGAGGTCTACCATCGTCCCATCAAGGGACACGAGCACATCGGCCTGAGCGGAACGGAGGTGATGGCGTATCCCGAAGGAGTGATCGGGCGCCCGACCCTCGCCAAGGCCGAGAAGGCGATGAACGGGCTCGGTGCTCTCCTCGACTACCTGTCCGGCCTGGTCGAGGAGATCATGACGCGCTTCCCTCCGGGACAGCTTCCCCCGGCGTCGAAGACGACCATGCGCGACCCGGCGGAGCTGGAGGCCCTGCTGAAGGGACCTTTGAACGGCGGCAAGCACATCTACACGGTGGCCTACCCTCCGTGAACGGACGCCGCGCCATGCGGGCTTGCCTGAACGCGAAGAGACTCAGAGCCTTTCGCTTGTGTGGCCGGCGACGCGATCCCGGGAAGCATCGGCAGCAGCTGCTGCCGCACTCGTCCTCGCAGCGCGTGCGCGGTCTCCTGGGTCCTGCCCTGAGTCTCTGCCTTGCCTGTCCACTCCCGTGATAGGGGATTGAGGTCGGCCAAGCGCAACGGAGAAGAGCATCGTGGCTAAGGCACTGGAGGACGTCAGGGTACTGGACTTCACGCAGTACCTGTCGGGTCCCGTTGGCACGATGATCCTGAGCGAGCTGGGGGCCGAGATCATCAAGGTGGAGTTGCCCGGCAAGGGCGAACCGGAGCGGCTCGCCATGCCCATGACCCCCAAGCGGGAGTCGTATCAGTTCCTGTCCTACAACCGGGGGAAGAAGAGCATAACCCTGAATCTCAAGAGCCCAAGAGGTCTGGAGATTGCGAGGAAGCTCGCGGCCAAGGCGGACGTCCTCGTCGAGAACTTCGCCACCGGTGTCATGGA
The DNA here is from genome assembly GCA_035519675.1 of Myxococcaceae bacterium. GTDB lineage: Bacteria > Myxococcota > Myxococcia > Myxococcales > Myxococcaceae > RPRB01. Next base: position 3,090 of record DATIWB010000117.1, on the reverse strand, counting down.
ACGTCTGGGCCTGGGCTACGAAGAGCTGAGCAGGATCAACCCGCGGCTCATCTACGCCTCCATCTCCGGGTTTGGACACACCGGCCCCCGGCGCAACGACGTCTCCTATGACGTGATCGGCCAAGCCATGGGCGGCCTGATGAGCGTGACCGGCTCGCCGGGCGGCGAGCCGCTGAAGGCAGGCATCTCGCTCGCCGACTACATGGGGGGATACAACGGCGTCATCGCCATTCTGGCCGCCCTTCACTATCGGACGTTGTCGGGCGAAGGCCAGGCCATCGACATCTCCATGCAGGACAGCATCTGGTCGATGGTCTTCCCGGACCGGGCCGACTACTTCGACACTCACAGCGTTCCCAAGAGGACCGGCAACAAGCTCAGCAGCTCCGCCCCATTCGGCGCCTACACGGCCAAGGACGGCTACGTGGTGATCTGCACGATCACCGATCCTCAATGGCAGAAGGTCCTTCAGGCAATCGGCCGGGAGGACTTGAGCGGCGACCAGCGCTATGCGACCCGCGAGAACCGCACGAACAACATGGACGAAGTCGACGCGCTGGTGCAGAGGTGGTGCAGCGAGAAGACGGTCGAGGAGGCCCTCGCCGCTCTCCACAGATTCCAGGTGCCCTGTTCGCCCCTGCCCACCTTCGACCAGGTTGCCAACGACCCCCACCTGCTGAGCCGGGACATGATCGTGGAGGTGGACCAGCCCGTTTCCGGAGGGGTGAGGCTCATCGGTTCGGTCTACAAGATGTCCAAGACCCCAGGTGACCGGAAGAAGAGAGTCCCCGCGGTGGGCGAGCACAACGAGGAGATCTACTGCGGCCTCCTGGGGATCGATGCGCAGGAAATGCAGAAGCTCAGGGAGGAATCTGTCATCTGACCGCGACCAGCGCCCATGGGTTCTTCCGCGGACGGAGTCGGCACCTCGTTGCCTCATCAAGCTTGGAGGCGATCCACATGACCGGACAGGAATTCCTGGACGTCCTCACGTCGAGGAAGAGCATCCGACGATACAGGCCCGATCCAATCCCGGACGAGATGATCGACATGATCCTGGAGGCGGCCCGATGGGCGCCAACGGGTGAGAACTATCAACCGTGGAGATTCATCGTCGTCCGCGACCAGGAAACCAGGAACAGGATCGGCGATCTCTCCAAGCAGGGAAGCGGATCGCGTATGACGGCCTGGTACTGCCTCAACGAGCTGCAGCGGAGATTCGAAGGGATCGCGGATCCCGTCAAGAGAGCGGAAGTCCTGGAGTTCATGTACTCGGGCCGAGTGTCGGAGTTCTGCAAGCAGGCGCCGGTGGTCATTGCCGTGATCGGGGATCTGCGCGTAGGAAGCGTGGACGTTCCCTATGACCTCTGCGCGGCGATGGAGAACATGATCCTCCAGGCCCATGCCATGGGACTCGGTTCCTGCTGGGTCTATGGCCCGGTGGCCAGCACGAGAGACGCCATGAGGTTCAAGGACATCCTGGGCATTCCGCAAGGCATGGGTTACTACAAGGTCCTCTCCTACCTCGCGGTCGGGTATCCCAAGGAGCAGCGGAAGCACCCGAGACCGAAGCTGCCGCTCGAGGAAATGGTGTACTGGGAGAGATTCGGAAACAGGGAGAGGGTCTGATGGACAGCACCCAGTACTGCAACGAGGTGATGGCGAGGCTCGAGACGCTCATGTACCAGGAACTCTCCGGAATGGCCTACTGGAAGTGCGAGTTCGTAGGCACGGATTTCATCCGGGGCAAGAGCGTTCAGGGACGGAACGTTCCTGAAGTCGTCGAGAGCTGCGCCAAGGAGATAACCGCGGCAGGAATCGCCTCGAACATCACCCACAAAGCGGGCCCCGATGGCATCCTGCTCAAGCTGAAGGTGGGGAACTGCATCCACCACGCCAAGGAAGCCCTGGTCAAGGCGGAAGGTGTCTCTCCCTACATCTGCCCCGTCGCCAACATGGTGCTGGACCAGATTCACCAGAAGCTGAAGTACGAGACGAGCTACCTCGCCAAGCTGGCGATCGATGGGGACAACAAGCAGTGCCTCATCTACATGGCTCTCTACGAAACCGCCGACAAGATCGGTCAAGTCTCCGATTGGCTCAAGGACGATGAAGACCTCGCGTTCCTGGAGAGCCAGCCTTCACAGATCCTTGCCGCAGCTGACAGGAAGAAGACGTAGGAACTCCCGCCCGGTGCCGGCGAGAGCCTCCCTGCAGGGGCTCGCCATCGCATGACCACGGGTCGCCGTGCTTTGCGCGAGAGACCATGACCTGCCCGAGAGCCGGGTCAAGGAGCCTCTCGCGCGGATCCTGCGCGGCGCTGCCTTCAGTGGGCGGGGAGGTAGACCAGGCGCTGGAGCGAGAGATTGAGCACCAGTAGCCCCCAAGCCTCTCCACGGGCTCCGTTCCAGCGGCGGGGATGGCCTCGGTGAGGTGGGGCCGAGAAGGGCGGGTGGCTCCAGGCGAGCAGCTTCTGGGCCGGCTCGCGCGGGGTCGTGTGCCGCTCGACGAGGCGGGCGAGCAGCCGCTCTCGGAAGAGGGTCATCTGCCGGTCCGGGACTCGCGATCCCGCATTATCCGCCGCCCACGCGCCGCACGAAGTCCGAGGGTCGCCCAGCCATGAGCAGACAGCTCAAGTATGAAGATGTAGAGCGATACCTGCGTACCTGTCCAACGGTGCAACCCGCCCGCCAATTCGGCGGTTTACTGCGTCTGGTGCTGGCGGGAATTGAGAACCTACGAGAAAACGTGGTGGAGGGGGACATCCGCGAACATGCGCATTTCATAACCGATGCGCAGGCGACCTTCTTGCGAGAGCTGCTGGAAGGCCGCGCGGAGAGTATTGCTTGGTTCAAGGACGATATCTCTCACTCCAGCCAGACTGGCCACTTATAGTCCAGTTTGTCGTTCATCGTCGAGAAACTCGACCACGGACAGTGCTTTGGCCTCGTGTTGCCGGGGTTCTTTCCTCACTACTTTAGCGCCGGGTTCATGTCGGCCACCCCACCGAATTCGTCCACGATCCGATCGTTCTCCCTGTCGATGATTCTCTCCACCCACTCCTTGATGGCACCAACGCACAGTTCGAAG
>DATIWB010000116.1:0-25343 GCA_035519675.1 Myxococcaceae bacterium | reverse complement strand
AGCGCCTTCACCCGGAGCGTCCTCAGGAACATTCGTCGGTAGATGGCGCCTCCGCTCCAGGGAGCATCGAGCGCGCGCGCGCAGGCCGCCAGGTCGAACGGGGTGCTCACCGCCACCGCGGCGTCGATCGGAGCCTCGTGGCCGGTCTCGGCCAGCAGCTTCAGCAGCGCGTTCGCCCCGAGCGAGTAGCCGATGGCGAAGAGCGGCCCCCGGATGCCGGCCTCGCGGACGCGGAGGCACACCAGGCGCGGATCTTCGGTCTCGCCCGAGCTGTAAGACCGGAGCGCGCGGTTGGGTTCTCCGCTGCAGCCCCGCCAGGCCATGGCCACCGCTCCCCAGCCACGACGGGCGATCTCGTTGAGCGTCGCGCGTACGTAGCCGGAGCCGGGGCTGCCCTCGAGCCCGTGGAGCACGAGCACGTGGGGGACCTCCGGCGGGGCGTCGAGCCAGTCGAGGTCGAGGAAGTCACCGTCGTGCGTGTCCACGCGCTCGCGCCGGAGCGGCGGGGGGCGGGGCCGGCGAAGGAGGTGTGCGAGCAGCGTCTGGCGCTGCGGGCCCGCCGCACCCCAGGCGGGGCGAAAGGGCTCGGTGGGGGTGAATGGTGGCACGTCCGCTCGCCGGGCATCGGCACCCGGAGGGGACTGGGGCCGGCCGATCATCAGTGTCGCTCCGGCACCCGGGCGTCGGGCACGCGGGGCTCGGCCGGAGAGACCGCCCCGGCGTCGACCGCCTGCACCGACTCGAGCGCCCCGGCGACGGCGGACACCTCGCTGGAGAGGGTGTCCAGGCTCTCCCGGAGCCGATCGGCCGCCGCCTGCTCCTGGCCGGCCTCGGCGGTGGAGCGCACGGCGAGCACCTGGGTGTGCAGCCCCTCCAGCGTGTACAGCAGCCGGGTGCGCTCTGCCTCCAGGCGCGAGGCGGCGGTGAGCAGCGAGGCCCGCTGGCTCCGTTGCTGGTCGAGCGCCTCCACGGCCTGAGCGAGACGCTGCCGGGTCACCGCGTCCTGTTCCGCGGCCAGCCGGCGCTGCAGCGAGTCGCGCTCCGACTGGAGGCGAGCGTCGTCCTCGGGACGGGCGAGGGCGCGGATCTCGCGCTCCCGGCGCTCCAGAGCGTGGACTCCGTCGCGCAGCGCCTCGACGGCCTCCTCGGGGCGCTGGACGATCTGCCGGAGGACGGGCGGCGCGCTCTTGATGTCGGCGAGGAGCTGGTCGCACAGCGCGTCCACCCTGGCGAGCCTGGCGTCGACGCCCGTCTCGTCGCGGACGGCCTCCCCTTCCACCTCGGGCGCGCGGCGGCCGATGAGCCGGCGGCTCCCCTCGAAGATCATCCACAGGGCGACGAAGAGCAGCCAGAACGGGGCACCGTCGACCACCAGCACCGTGAGCACCGCCGCGCCGGCGAGCAGGAACGCGCCGCTCCTGGGGCTGCGGCGCCGGGCGCCTCGGCGGGCCGCACGCCGTTCCCGGCGCTCCTGACGCCGGGCCTGACGGCGCGCACGACGGTCGTCCTCGACCGCCAGCGCCCGCTGCATCCGCCGTACATCCGCCTCGAACCGGTCACTCACGCTCTGGTCCTCGCCCGTGGGCGACCGAATCTGCCGGTCCGGCGGGCCGCGCGCCACCCTTCCCGGTAACGGGGGGTAACGAGGTGTCTGGCACCCCCGTCCGGGCACCCCGTCGGCGTAACGAGGTGTCTGGCACCCCCGTCGTCGCGACTCAGTGCGCGTGGCGGTGGTGGGCGTCGGACACGTGCGCGTGGGCGTGCGTCAGCGGGGCGTGGCGGTGGGGATGGGCGTGAGGGCTGGCCGGGTCGACCCCCTCCGGGTGTGGATGCTGGTGATGGGTGTCGTGCACGTGCCGGTGGGTGTGCTCCAGCGCCTCGTGGGCGTGCTCGTGCCCGTGTCGCTCACGGACGAGGATCGCCACCCCGAGCACCATCACCGCGCCCGCGGCCAGCTGCAGGCCTCCGAGCCGCTCGCCGAGCACGGGAACGGAGAGCAGCGCGCCGGCGAACGGGGCGGTGGCGAAGAAGGCCGCCTCCCGCGCCGCCCCGAGCAGGCGCAGCGCGAACGCATCGAGCAGTACGCTCGCTCCGTAGGCCAGCGCGCCGAGCACCAGCGCCGCGACCACCACCCGCCCGCCGGGGAGCGGGTCGCCGAGGACCAGCGCCAGGGAGACCATCCCGGTCCCCGCTCCGAGCGTCTTGGCGATGACCAGCTGCCACGGATCCTTCCCCGCGAGCCCCTGGGTCAGGTTGTTGTCCAGGGCCCAGGCAGCGCAGGCGGTGGCGAGGAGGAGCACCCCGGAGAGGCGCGTCGATCCCCCTTCCCCCCCGGGGATGGCGAGGAGGCACGCACCGCCGAACACCAGCGCTGCACCGAGGCCGGCGCGGGGGCCGAGGTGCTCGCGGAAGAGGGTGAGCGCCACCAGCACCGTGAGCGGCCCCTCGAGGTTGAGCAGCAGCGCCCCGCTCACCCCGGACACGCTCCGCAGCCCATTCACCAGCGCCAGCGGGCCGACGACGCCGCCCAGCAGCACGATGGCCAGCACGCGGGGGAGGTCTGCCCGGCCGAGGCTCGCCTCGACGATGCGGCGCCGGGCCAGGAGCCGGACCGAGCCCACCGCGAGCCCTCCGCCGAGGTAGAGCAGGCCGGCCAGGAGCAGGGGCGCGACCTCGGGGAGGAGCCGCTTGGTGATGGGCACGCTCGCGCCGAAGAGGACCGCGGAGACGAGCCCCGTCGCAGCACCGAGGAGAAGGGGACGCGGGGTCTCGGGCATGTCCGCTCGGGCTGAGCCTACCTCCCGGAGTGGGTGGCTCCCACCGCTCAGCGACGCCGAAGCCTCCGCGCACGTCCGAGCCGGACGCGGTCGGGCTTCCCCGGGCGCGGCGCGGGGGGCCCGATGGGGTCCGGGCACACCGACCGGAGCCGGCAGCGGCCGCACTCCGCGCCCGACCACACCGACTCGAAGAGCGCAGTGACCCGATCCACGGTGTCGAAGTCCTCCGTCACCAGGCCCAGCTCGAAGTTCCTGGTGTCGGGGTGCTTCGCCCCGAGCCCGGCGCCAGTCAGGTTGGCGCTGCCCAGGTAGAGCCAGGCGCCGTCCACCCGGACGCACTTGAAATGGACCCGGGGGCAGATCTTCAGCTGGAGCCCACCCCGGACCAGGGTCCGTGATCGGTCGAAGGCGGCACGGAACGGCCGGCTGGGGAGCTCGGCGTGCAGCAGCCGCAGCTCCACCCCGCGCCGGGCCAGCGTCCGGAAGAGCCCGAGCACCGGGGCGAAGCGCCCACCCCGAGCCCGGATGGGCGGCTGCTCCACCATCATCGCCTTGACGTTGGCGGTGGCGATCCACACCGACTCGCGGGCGCCGGCCATCTTCTCCAGCACCACGGTGCGGTACAGGTCGGCTCCACTCAGGAGCTCGGCCACGATGGGACGGGGCGAAGACGTCCGTCCTGGCTACCACGTGACCCTGATGCCCACTGTGCCGGCCCCTCGAAAGGCGTACGCTCCGGGGCCGCCGTGGAGCTCACCGTCGTCCCCCACCCGCTGCTCGCGCTGCGCGCGTTCGTGACACAGTTCCCGGAGCCGCTCGGGAAGCTGCCACGCGACGTCTACCGCGACCTGCTCGCGCCCGGCGCCCGCGGCCCGGTCCAGGGAAGCGAGGAGGCGCGGCCCGCCATCCGGGACCTGCTCCGCCACGGAGGCTACAAGCCCACCGGTCGGGGAAAGCCGGCGTCGGAGTACCTGGTGCGCGCGGCCAGCGAGGGCAAGCTCGCGGGCATCAACCCCGCGGTCGACGTGGGAAACGTGGTGTCGCTCCACTCGGGCCTGCCGATCAGCGTGGTGGACGTGGACCGGCTCCGGGCTCCGGTGCGGGTCGACCTCGCCCCCGCCGGCACCCGCTACGTCTTCAACGCCTCCGGCCAGGAGATCGACCTGGAGGGGCTCCTCTGCCTCTTCGACGCCGAAGGGCCCTGCGCCAACGCGGTGAAGGACTCGGTCCGGACCAAGACCTCCGACGCGACGACCACCACCCTCACCCTGGTGTGGGGAGCCCAGGCCACCGGGGACCTGGTGGAGATGGCGGTGGGCTGGGCCTGGGAGCTGCTCGGCAGGGTGGGGGCGACGGTGGACCTGGTGGAGCTCACCCCGGCCACTAGTACATCTCGCTGAGCTCGACCGCGCGGGTGTCCTTGAAGCGCCGCTCGAGCGCGAGGATCACCGCACGCGCACGGGACGCGACCCGGAAGAGCGTGGCGTCCAGGACCTCGATGCGCATCGCCAGCTCGCCCGGCGCATCGCCCGGCTTCGGGGCCCGCGCCCAGCCGTCGAGCCGCACGTCGACCGGCGTGTGGAGCACCGCGGCCAGCGCCTTCAGCTGCTCCCACGACAGCTCCAGGCCGAACCTGCGCGAGGAGGCCTGGGACTCGAGGTCCTTGAGGCCGGCGGGCCAGGCCGCGCTCACCTCGTCGCGGGCCTCGATGTAGCGGAGCGTCCAGACCAGCCGCGAGGCGGGCGGATCCGCCAGCCGGAGGATCTCCTCCAGGCTCCCGGCCAGCTTGCCGTGCTCGTCGGTGTCGAAGATCTCGAGGGCCCGCATCCTGTGAGAGACGAGAGGTTAGCCGGGAACCGTCCGGGGTCCGCGCCCGTGGACAGCTCCACTGAAGGCACACCTGCGCCGCACACCTCGCACCTGCCCCACGCGGCGAGTCAGAAGTTGACCGAGCCGCGCACGTAGACGCTGCGACCCGGTGCCCAGTGACTTCCGTTGAATCCGTTGGAGATGCGGTACGCGTACTGGGCGTCGAAGAGATTCACAACGTCGATGGCCAGCGTGGGCCTGAGCGGGAGATTCAGGAAATCGTGTGCCAGTGTCAGGTCCACCCGGACCCACCCCGGCACGTGACTGAGGTTGTCGGCGCCGGTGCGGAGCCCGCTGGCGTAGGCGACCAGCATCGAGACCATGGTCGGGCCATCGCGGTAGTTCGCCCCGGCATTGGCAGTCCAGGTCTGCGAATGATCCAGCGTCTGCCACTCGGTGTTCGTCAGGTCCGCCGGATCGAACAGGTACTGCGCCGTCGCGATGCCCTTCCCCTGTGCGGTGCCGAACGAGACGTTGCCGAAGGCGGTCAACTTCTGGGTGATGAGCCAGTCCACCGTCGCCTCGATGCCGCCCGCTCGCCCCTCCGTGAAGTTGTAAGGGGTGGTGATGCCCGTGTTCCCGACCTCGGTCTCGTCCAGCTGGTCGGTGGAGAGCTTTCCCCAGAGCGTGAGCCCGAGCGTCAGGGTGGGCACCACGCGCGCCTTGAGCCCCACCTCGGCGTAGCGGTCCTTCTCCGGCCGCAGGTCATAGGGAATCGGCTGGCCGGGCTGCACCGTTCCCGTCAGCCGGGCCCCCGCCGCGGCGTCGGTGACCGAGGGCGGAGTCCAGAGGAGACCGAAGAAGGCGTGCGCGACCACGTCGGGGGTGAACGCCCAGGCCGCGCCGAGCCGAGGGCTGACCCCGACGTCGGTCTTGCGCTCGGCGCCCGCGCCGGGGGTGGCGCTCTGGAAGTCGACCCGCAGGCCACCGGTGAGGATGAGCTTCCCCACCACGAAGCGATCCTGCGCGTACGCTCCGCCGCTGGTGCCCGAGGGCTCGTCCGCCCCCTGTCCGATGCGAACGAAGTCCGGAGGCGGAACGAGCTGGCGCTGGTAGGCGTCGTAGGCAGTGTTGCCCCAGAGCTGGTCCACGCTGAGGCCGAACTTCAGGGTGTGCTGATCCCCGAGCCGCTGGAGGTAGTCGGTCACCAGGCCGGCGTGGTCTGCCCGGCGGTTCACGTTGCTCGCCCCGGGGCAATCGTCCTCGGTGCCGCCCGGCGGACAGGTCTGCGTCGACCCGAGCGCGTGCTCCGGATCCCCGAAGAACTTCGCCGCCGAGTGCCGGACGTACCCCGCGATGCGCAGCGATCGCGCGGCGTCGAAGTCGTGCCGGTAGGAGAGGATGCCGAAGACGTCGTTCTCGGTCTCGGTCTGCTGGGTGTCGGGCGGGAAGTACGGGGGCGGCGGGTTCCCGAACTCGTCGGGCGTGGTGTCCCCCGGCTGCAAGGTCGGGTCGATGGGGATCTGGAACCGGTCGTGCGAGTAGCTGAGGAGGGTCGACAGGTGGTCGCGGTCGTTGAGGTCCACGTCCACCTTGGCGAACACCCGCCCCTGCTGGGCCTTGTCGTTCAGGTACGTCGTCGGGTTCGGCGGGTCCAGACCGCGGTTGGTCCAGTTGAGGCTGCCGCCCACGAGGTAGGTGACCGACCCGAGCTTTTGCCCCCAGTAGCCGCCCGGGCTGACGGTGTCGAAGCTGCCGTAGAGCAGATCCAGGCGCCCCTCTCCCTCGGGGGGCGGGCGGCGCGAGTTCAGGTTCACCACCGCCGAGAGCCGCTGGCCGTACTCGGCCGGGAGCCCCCCGGTGATGACCTCCATGTTCTCCACCAGGCGCGGGGTGAGGAACTGCCCGAAGAGGCCGGACACCGTGTCCGGCAGCGGCACGCCATCCAGCTGGTACTGGATGTTGGCGTGGTTGCCCCGGACGTAGATCTGTCCCAGCGCGTCGTAGACGAAGCCCGGCTGGGTGGCGAGGATCTCGTTGACCGATGCCGAGTCTCCGCGCGGCCGCGACTGGATGTCCTCCCGCTGGATCTGCGTGGCGGAGCTGGTGGTGGTCGGCGGCCGGGGCGCCTCGCGCTTGGGCGCCACCACGGTCACCGTCTCCTCCAGCGTGGGGAGGGTGACGTCCAGCTCCAGCACGTCACCCGAGGCGATGAGCACCTCGCGGTCGTCCAGCCGCCCATCGGGCGCGGAGAAGGTGAGCCGGTACTTCCCGAACGGGACCTGCTCGAGCTCGAAATGGCCGGCGGCGTCGGTGGGGTGTCGGTCCACCGTGGCGTTGCCCCGGAGCAGTGTCACCTGTGTGCCGGGGATGGGCTTGCCGGTCTCGTCGTGCACCGACCCATGCACGATGCCGAGGTTGGCGGCGAGGGCGGGCAGGCTCCATCCGGCCAGCAGCAGGACGGCCAGGACGGCGGGGGTTCCACGGAACGACGGGCGGTGCGTACGGCAGGGCATTCGGGTGTCTCGAGGGGTGTCGACGGCGCGGGACGGCGCGGGCGCGCGTGACCGCGGGAGGCGGACACGGCGCGGGGTCAGGGACGGACGACGACCGTCAGACCGGCGGCGACTGCTTCGGCGCGCGCTCGAGCACCCATCCATCGGGCACGGCGACCCAGACCGGCGTCCCCGGACAGGCCGGCGCGCTGGGTAGGGCGCTGATGCTCGCGGAGGCACCGACCTCGGGGCGAACCGCGCGCGTCACCCACAGCGCCGGGCAGTGCGGGTGCACGTCCGCGCGGACGGCGAGCGCGCGGTCCACGCCGGGTCGGGCGGCCGCGGCCTGCGGATCCGCAGCGGCGCCATCGAGGTCCACCAGCACCCCGTGCTCCCAGCAGACCCCGTGCGGTGCGGCCGCGAGGTGCCAGCCCGCCCAGCCGGAAGAGCACCAGCGCCGCCGCGCAGAGCGGGAACCAGCGGGGCAGTGTCCGTCCAGCGTGCATCGGGCTCGGGCCGGGGCGGGTCCTAGCCCACGCGGTGGTCCGGCCGCAACGCCAGCCGCTGCGAGGGCGGATCCTGCTGCGTCGACACCAGCCAGCCGATGACCTGGCGACACGCGCGGTCGAAAGCCATCTGGAGGTGCTCGGCCGCGAGCCCGTGGCGGCGGCCCTGCTCGATCACGAGCTGCCCGACATGTCGGCGGCGGGGCTGGGTGATGCAACTTCGCGTGGAGCGGCGGCAGATTCCACCGCTGGTCCTGGGCCGGCCGTGTGCGCGACGCAGCACAGCACAGCTGCTGTTCAGTGACCGTTCACAGCAACTGTACTGGTCCAGCGGGCCGGGCGCGGATACATGAGCGTGCCTCATTCGCCACCCGAGGAGTCTCTCATGGCCGTCGCCCGCGCCCACAAACCGCTCCTCTTCGAGCAGGTGGCCGCGCGCATGCGCGACGCCATCCACGCGGGCATCCTCGCGGCCGGGGACCGCCTCCCTTCCGTCCGCGAGCTGAGCCAGCAGGAGCGGGTCAGCATCTCCACGGTGCTCCAGGCGTACCAGCAGCTCGAGGCCTGGGACCTGGTCGAGGCCAAGCCCCAGTCCGGGCACTACGTCCGGCTGCTGCGTCGTCCCCCCGTTCCGGAGCCGCCGGTGAGCCGCCCGCCGGCGTCGGCGCGCGAGCCCAGCGTGGTCGAGCTGGTCCGGCGCATGTACCTGGCGGCGGGCAACGAGCGGATCGTCAACCTCGGCTCGGCGCGCCCGCACTCGAAGCTGCTCCCCACCCGGAAGCTCTCCCGTCTCATCGCCGCGCTGGCCCGGGAGGCGGGAGGGGTCGGCACCGAATACGACATGCCGCCCGGGTGGCCCGCGCTGCGCCAGCAGCTCGCTCGCCGGTCGCTGGCCTGGGGCTGCCAGCTCGGACCGGACGACTTCGTCACCACTATCGGGGCGGCCGAGGCCGTCCACCTGAGCCTGCTGGCCACCTGCTGCCGCGGGGACATCGTCGCCATCGAGTCGCCGGCCTACTACGGCACGCTCCAGGTGCTGGAGATGCTCGAGCTCCGGGCGCTGGAGATGCCCACCCACCCCCGCGAGGGCATGCAGCTCGACGCCCTCGAGGCGGCGATGAAGAAGCAGCCCATCAAGGCGGTGCTGGTGGTGACCAACTTCTCCAACCCGCTCGGCGGCTGCATGCCGGACGAGAAGAAGGAGGCGCTGGTCCGGGTCTGCGAGCGCGCCGGGGTGCCGCTCATCGAGGACGACATCTACGGCGACCTCTACTTCGGGCCGGCGCGGCCCCGGGCAGCCAAGAGCTTCGACCGCTCCGGCAACGTTCTGTACTGCTCGAGCTTCTCCAAGACGCTGGCCGCAGGGTTCCGGGTGGGCTGGGCGGCGCCCGGCCGCTTCCGCGAGCGCTTCGAGCTGCTCAAGTTCGCCCAGACCGTGGCCACCCCCACGCTCCCCCAGATGGCCATCGCCGAGTTCCTGCAGCAGGGCGGATACGACCGCTTCCTGCGCTCACTCCGGCGCGAGCTGGCGAAGCAGATGGAGCACGTGCGCAACGTGGTGAGCAGCAGCTTCCCCGAGGGGACCCGCATGACGCGGCCCGAGGGTGGCGCCATCCTCTGGGTGCAGATGCCGGCATCGGTCGATGCGCTCAAGCTGCACGAGGAGGCGCTCCGCCGCGGCATCAGCGTCGCCCCCGGCCCCATCTTCTCGTCCACCGGCCGCTACCGGAGCTGCATCCGGCTCAACACCGGCAACCCGGACCTCGAGCAGGTCGAGGCGGCGGTCCGGACGCTCGGGCAGATCGCCCACCAGCTGGCCGACTCCTCGCCGCGGTTCCAGAAGAGCGCCTGAGCGCGTTCGGCGCCGGAGGCGATCGCTTCCCGGTCCTCGAGCGACGTGGCGCTCCTGGCTCCCTGCGAACGCCGGAGCTCCCGGGTGAGTGGCCGCGGTGAGTCGGACCGGCCTGCGCGGCTCCCCACGCTCCGGGGGGCCTCGCTGATCCAAGGTCGTGAGGGCCCACCTCCGCCGGTGCAGCCCGGGTTTCGGGAATGGAGTCTCAGGATCAGTTTGGAACGGTCCGGGTCGAGGGGGGTCGGCGTGCGCCAGGACCCGTTCCATCGGGTTCATCCGGGCGCGTTCGCGAAACATTTTGGAACGCTCCGCGGAGGCGCGAGACCCCCTCTCGGGGTGACCGTTCCATTCTGATCCGCGAGCTGCGTTTCCGAAACTGGAGTGCGCAGCCCGTCCTCGAGAAATGGACCCGGACCACGGACCGCTGGATCAGCGGCGGTCGGGACGCGAACGGCTCTCCCCGGTTACGCTGGTCGATCGATGAGCTTCGGCCGGAGCGCGGCGTGACCACCGAGACCGGGACCCTCCTGCGAAGGGCGGGCTTCTGGAGCCCCCGTCGCGCCACGGGCCGGCTCCTGCTCGCGGTGGCGGCCGGGGGCATCACCGCGCTGGTCCTCCCGGGCGCGGTGGGAGGGCCGCTGCGCACCGTGGCCGCCTGGGACGTGGCGGCCCTGCTCCTGCTGGTCCAGGTGTGGCGGATCATCCTCTCCTCCGGCCCGGAGGACACCGCCCAGCATGCCGCCGCCGAGGACGTGGGGCGGAGCTTCGTCTGGGCGGCGGCGGTGGTGGGGAGCACCGTCAGCATCTTCGCGGCCAACGTGGCGCTCCGGAACGCCCGGGTGATGGCCCCGGGGGCGGAGCGGGCGCTGGTCCTGCTCTGCCTCCTCGCGGTGGCGACCGCGTGGTGCCTGTGCCACACCACGTACGCCATGCGCTACGCCCACCTCTACTACCGGGACGACGGCGACCTGGGCGGCCTGGGCTTCCCCGGGACCGAGATGCCTTGCCTGCTCGACTTCGCCTACTACGCCTTCACCATCGGGATGTGCTTCCAGGTGTCGGACGTCACGGTGACCCAGCACCGGATGCGGCAGGCCACGCTGGGGCACGCGGTGCTGTCGTTCGTCTTCAACACCGCGGTGCTGGCGCTGGCGCTGAACCTCCTCTTCGGCCAGCTGACGCCGGGGTGAAACGGCCGGGCGGGCGCAGCGGACGGTCGAAGGACCGCGGCGAATGGTGCAATGGTGCGGTGTACCCTCCGTCGCCGGGACACCCATGACCGCCTTGCTCGCAAGCCTCGTGCTCGCCGCCTCGCCGGCGCTGGTCCAGTTCGAGACCTACACCCTGCCCAACGGGCTCACCGTCATCCTCACCCAGGACCGGCGCCTGCCCACCGTGGGCGTCAACCTCTGGTACCACGTGGGAGGGGCCAACGAGACGCCGGGGCGCAGCGGCTTCGCCCACCTCTTCGAGCACCTCATGTTCCAGGGCTCGAAGCACCGCGCGGGGAACGAGCAGGACTTCGCCGGCCTCCTCGAGTCGGCGGGGAGCTCGGACCTGAACGCCAGCACCTGGAACGACCGGACCAACTACTACGAGACCTTGCCCGCCAACCGGCTCGAGCTCGCGCTGTGGCTGGAGAGCGAGCGGATGGCGTTCCTGCTCGACGGGCTGGACCAGACGAAGCTCGACACCCAGCGGGACGTGGTCCGCAACGAGCGACGCCAGAGCGTGGAGAACACGCCTTACGGCAAGGCCGAGGTGCGCCTCGTCGAGCTGCTCTTCCCGAAGCCGCACCCGTACTACGGCGCGGTCATCGGCTCGCACGAGGACCTCCAGGCGGCCACGCTCGCCGACGTGAAGTCCTTCTTCCGCACCTTCTACGTCCCGGCCAACGCCTCGCTGGTCATCGCCGGGGACTTCGATCCGGCCCAGGCCCGAGCGCTGGTGGAGAAGTACTTCGGTCCCATCCCCCGCTCGCCAAAGCCGCCCGCTCCCTCGGTCCAGACGGTCCCGGTCACCCGGCAGATCCGCGAGACGCTCACCGACGACGTGCAGCTGTCGCGCATCTTCGTCGGGGTCATCGCCCCACCCGCGTGGAGCGACGAGGGGTTCGCCTACGACGTGCTTCAGGAGATCCTCGCCGGAGGGAAGACCAGCCGGCTCTACCGGGCGCTGGTCTTCGACCGCCGGGTGGCCCAGGAGGTGGACATGGCCACCGACAAGAGCACCTACGGCAGCCCCTCGGAGATCCGGGTGACGGTGTCGCCCGGGCACCTGCCGGCCGAGGTCGAGACCTTGCTCGACGCCGAGCTGGACCGGATCGCCAGCGCGCCGCCCACCGACGCCGAGCTCCGCCGCGCCCAGCGGAACATCGAGGCCCGCCTCTACCGCGGCCTGGAGCGGCTCAACGGGAACGGCGGCCGCGCCGACCTGCTCAACGCCTTCCAGATGTGGCGCGGGGACCCAGGGTTCGCGAACCAGGTGGTCGCCCGCTACCGCGCGGTCAAGCCGGCGCAGGTCCAGGAGAGCGCCCGCCAGGCACTCGCCCGCGACGTCCGGGTGGTGCTCACCGTCAACCCCGCCACCCCCACCGCCTCGGCCCGATGAGCACCGCGCCCATGACCTCCTTCGCCCGCCTCGCCCTGCTCGTCCCGGCCGCCCTCCTCGCCTGTGCGACCTCGAGCACTCCGGCCCCGGCCACCGGCACCTCCGCCGTGGCCCGCGCCGACGCCGGAGTCTCCGAGACCGGGACCCCGGACGCGCCGTTCCGTCAGGTGCTCCCCGAGCCCGCCGGGCCAGTGGCCTTCCGTGCGCCGGTGCCCTCGGTGCAGAAGCTCAAGAACGGGCTCACGGTGTGGATCGTCGAGCAGCACCAGCTCCCGCTCGCCACCGTGGAGCTGGTGGTGCGCGCCGGCGAGGACACCGACCCGGCGGGACGGCCCGGCACCGCGAGCTTCGTGGCCGACATGCTCGACGAGGGCACCGGCCTCCGTGACGCGCCGGCCATCGCCGCGGCGTTCGAGGACCAGGCGGCGCTCTTCCGGAGCCAGGCGGACAAGGATTCGCTCATCGCCGCGGTGTCCTTCCCCTCCGGCTCGCTCGTCCCGGTGCTCGATGTCTTCAGCGACTGCGTGCTCCACCCGGCGTTCAAGAAGTCCGACCTGGAGCGGGTGCGCGCGCTGCGCCTGGGGGACCTGGCGCAGCTCCAGGCGGACCCGGCGCAGATCGGCCGCACGGTGCTGAACCGCACCGTGTTCGGCGACAACCACCCCTGGGCGTTCCCCCCCACCGGCACCGTCGCCTCGACCAAGGCCGCCCGCGGCGACCAGCTCGCCGCCTGGCACCGGAGCTGGGTACGGCCGAACAACGCGGTCCTGGTGGTCGTGGGCGACGTCCAGCGCGCCGTGCTGATGCCCGAGCTGGAGCGCCGCTTCGGCGGGTGGAAGCCGCAGGCGCTCCCGAAGCGACGCTCGCTCGTCCCTGCGGCGCAGAAGGCCCCGCGGGCGGTGACGGTGGTGGACCGGCCGGGCGCGGCCCAGAGCCAGCTCTGGGTGGGCGAGCTCGGGCTGGGGGCCGGCAGCGCCGACCTCTACTCGGCCCAGCTGGCGTCCATGGTGCTGGGCGGCGGCTTCAAGTCGCGCCTCAACGCCAACCTGCGCTCGGGCAAGGGCTACAGCTACGGGGCCTTCAGCGGCTTCGACGTGCGGCGCGAGCCGGGCCTGTTCATGGCCGCCGCGCCGGTGGTGGCGGACAAGACGCCGGAGGCGCTCCGGGAGCTGCTGAGCGAGATCGACCGGCTGCGTGAGGGCGGCGTCGACGCCGCCGAGCTTGCCGACGCGAAGTCGGGCCTCATCCAGAGCCTGCCGGCGGAGTTCGGGTCCACCACCAACACCGCGCTGGCCTTCGGGCGGCTGGTGGCGCTCGGACGCCCTCCGGACTACTTCGCGCAGTACGTCCAGAAGCTGGAGGCGGTGACGCGCGAGGACGTCGCCCGCGCCGCCCGGGCGCGGTTCAACAGCAAGACGCTGGCCATCGTCGTGGTGGGGCCGCTGGCCGACCTCCGGCCTCGCCTCGAGGCGCTGGGCCTTGGGGCCATCGCGCTGCGAGACGCGACCGGCGAGGCGGTGAAGGCGGCGCGGGCGGCGAAGTCGGGTCCGAACTGACCGGCCACCGTGGTTGCCGGGAAGTGGCGTCCGTGCGTCATCGTCCTTGACATCCAAATCGGTTGATACGAGATGCGTGAACTCACGGGGGTCAGGGAGGGGTTTCACATGAAGAGAATCGTCTGGGCCGCCCTCGCCGCGTCCGCGGCGCTGCTGGCCGGCTGCAACAGCCCGCACATCGCGCTGGCGCAGGACAACGCGGTCACCGTTCCGGTCGGCGCCTCGTTCGCCTTCTCGGGCATCATCCAGGACGCGAGCGGAACCATCCTCTGGAAGCTCGACGGCCCGGGCTCGCTCTCCACCGGCGCCGGGCTGACGACGGTCTACACCGCCCCGGCGACCTACGACGCGAGCGCGAACAAGGCCACCCTGGTGGCCTCGCTCAGCGAGGCCCCCGACGAGAAGCAGACCGTCGCCATCACCATCACCAAGCCCAGCGCCTCGGTGGGCGGCATCCCCGGGCTGGCCTCGGCGGTGAGCGTCACCTACGACGAGCGCGACATCCCCACCATCAACTGCACCAAGAGCGTGGACTGCTACGCGGTGCTGGGCTTCATCCACGCCCGCGACCGGCTGTTCCAGATGGACTTCTACCGGCGTGTGGGGCGCGGTCGTCTGGCGGAGCTGGTCGGCGACGCGGCGCTCTCGCAGGACGAGGCGCTCCGCACCTTCATGACCGCGCGCGACGGGCAACCCGTCCCCGAGGCGCTCACCGCGCACGTGAAGGGGGACCCGCTCGTCGCCGGGCCGCTCGCGGCCTACACCTCCGGAGTCAACGCCTTCATCGCCCAGCTGCGCTCGGACCCGACGAAGCTGCCGGGGGCCTACCAGCAGCTCGTCTACGTCATCGACCCCACCAAGACCGACGACCTCCCGGACTGGACCGATGTGGACACGATCGCGGTGGCGCGACTGTTCCAGTTCCAGCTTTCCGAGACCGCGGAGGAGGAGGGCGACTACGGCAAGTGGGCGCAGACCTGGAGCGCGCTCATCCAGGCGGGGACGGCGGTGGACCCGGAGAAGCTCTCCATCGGGCTGTGGATGCAGTCCAAGTCGCCGATCCAGGCCTTCACCCTGGCTGGCAGTGGCGCCCCCAACGCCCCGACCCTGGTGGCCTCACCCGCGGCCCTCGAGTCGCTCCGCTCGGCCGGCGGCGCTCTGGACGGGGCGAGCAAGGCACTGGACGCGATCCGTGCAGTTCGCGCCCTGATGGGCTCACCCCCCGGCTCGAACAACTGGGTGGTCGACGGACAGCACACCGACGTCGGCCAGGCCTTCGTGGCGAACGACCCGCATCTCCCCTTGAACTACCCGTCGAACTTCCACCTCTCGCACCTCATCGGCACCGAGGACCAGCTGAACGTCCAGGGGGCCATCTTCCCGGGTCTGCCGGCGACCCTCATCGGCCGCGGCACCCACCTCGGCTGGGGGGTGACGGTGGTGGGCTACGACGTGACCGAGCTCTACGTGGAGAAGCTGGTCTTCCAGGGCCAGACACCGGTGGGGATCGAGTTCAAGGGGAACACGGTGCCGTTCATCGTCGTGCCGCAGACCTACAAGTTCCGGACCGCCACCGGCCTGGCCACCGCCACCAACACCCCCCCGGTGCTGGTGGCTCCGCCGCATGGGCCGGTCATCTCACTGGACGCAACCGGCGGCACGGCGATCACCGCGCGGTGGACGGGCCAGGAGACCCAGAGCGACGACATCCGCGCCTTCTTCCGGCTGAATAACGCGGCCAGCGTGGACGACGCCCGCCAGGCGCTGGAGGGTGACCCCGCCCCGGATGGTGGGCGCTACACCGGGTACTTCACCGGAGCGCAGAACTTCGTGCTCGCCGACGACCAGGGCCACATCGGCTACGTCCCCCACGCCTGTGTGCCGCAGCGGCCGTGGGCGGCGAGCGCAGCGGTGTACCCCTACCCGGTCGTCCCGGTGGACGGGCGCGGCAACTTCGAGTGGGCCACCGGGCCCGACGGCGGACTGGCCTGCGTGCCGGACGACAAGCTGCCCAGGGCGATCGGCTCGGCCAAGGGCTACCTCGCCACCGCCAACGCCGACCCGCTCGGCGTCTCGGCGGACAATGACCCGTACGCCAACAATCCCGGCGGCGTGCCCTACCTCAGCCTCGAGTGGGACGACCAGGGCTACCGCATCGCTCGCATCCAGGAGGTGCTGGACGCGAAGACGGCCGACGGCGGCAAGGTGACCCTGGCCGACATGCAGGCGCTCCAGGCCGACCACGTGGTCATCGTGGCCCGCCCGTTCGTCGCTTACCTGCAGGCGCTCAAGCAGGGCGACCTGATTCCCGCCGGCGGCAACGCAGCGGCGGCGGCGGACATCCTGCTCGGCTGGGGCTCGGCCGATGCCGGCACCCCGCTCGACTGCCCCACCGGTCTGGCTGCGGGTTCGCTGGACCCCGCCACGGCCCTCAATGACACGGACGCGACCAGCTCCGCCAACTCGAAGGCGTGCCTGCTGTTCCACAGCTTCCTCCGCCGGGTGCTCGAGCAGACCTTCGCCGACGAGGAGGCCGTGGCGAAGGTAGGGCGGAGCCCGGGGAACGAGGTCCGGGCGCTGGTCACCTTGCTCTCGGGCCAGGTCCCGAACCCGAACAACGTCTTCTGCCGTGACGTGGGCGCGAACGGTGCACCGGTCACCAACAAGACCTGCATGACCCAGGTGCTGGACGCGCTCGGGTTCGCCTACGCGCAGCTGAAGACCGCCTACGGGGACGAGAAGAACTGGCGCTGGGGGCGAGTGCACACCGTCACCTTCTCGTTCATCGTGCCGGGCTACCCGCTGGTCGACCCGGGTTACCATCCCGGACCGTACGTCCGCCCCGGTGGCGCCTGGACGGTGGACGTCGGCGCTCCCACCGACCGCAGCTCGAGCATCCTCACGTTCGCCTATGGCTCCGGAGGCAACGTCCGCTGGCTGGGGGCGATGGACGGCACGGTCGCGCACACCTTCATGCAGCTCCCCGGCGTGGAGAGCGGCGCGGCCTACCCGTTCGGTCAGTCGACGATGCTGACCCAGTGGGTGCTCAACCAGTACTTCGACTGGCCGCACGCCGCGGCCGACGTCACCTCGGTGCGGAGCGAGACCTACTCGCCCTGAAGCAGCCCCTGCGGCCGCGGCGGGAGCCTGTTGATTCCGCCGCGGCCGAGCAGCGACACCGACTGGCGACGCTCGCCGCGTACCAGGCGGATGCCTTCCTGCGCGTGATGGGTGTCTCGAGGCGAGCCGGCCCTGCGGCACTCGGCCGCGGGCATCCCCCTCCCCGGTCGGAGTAGAACGTCCGGCAAGACCCGCCATGCAGCCCCTCGACGTCTCGTGGCTCGTCCGGCTCCGCTGGGCCGCCGCCGTCCTCTTCCTCCTCCTCGCCCTGGCCGCCGGGTCGGTGTTCCACATTCCGGTGCCGCCGCTGGCGGTGGGCGGGGTGTGGGCGGCCCAGGTGGCGAGCAACGTGGCCCTGGCGCTCCGGGTCAGGCGCCACCGGACGGTGCGCACCACCACCGTTGCCGCGCTCATGGCCCTGGACACGCTGCTGCTCACCATGCTGCTCGCGCTCAGCGGCGGCCCGAGCAACCCCTTCAGCGTGCTCTACCTCGTTGATGTGGCCTTGGGAGCGGTGGTCCTCACCCCCGCGCTGACCTGGGCGCTGCTGGGCCTGGTGCTCCTCTGCTTCGGCTCGCTCTTCCTCCCCACGCCCTGGAGCCCCGGCGCCGCGCTCGGGCACGCCGAGCTGATGCAGCTGCACCTCCGCGGGATGTGGGTCGCCTTCGCGCTCGCCGGATGCACGCTGGTGGCCTTCGTGCTCCGCGTGCGCCGCGCCCTGGCCGACCGGGAGGCGGAGCTCGGCCGCGAGCGGGAGCGGACCGGACGGCGGGATCGCCTGGCCTCGCTGGCCACCCTCGCCGCGGGGACCGCCCATGCGCTCGGCTCGCCGCTGTCCACCATCGCCGTGGCCGCGCACGAGCTGGAGCGGCGCCTCCAGTCGCTGCCCGAGGCGGCCGAGGACGCCCGGCTCATCCGCGAGCAGGTCTCGCGCTGCCGCGAGGCGCTGGCCCGGATGTCCACCGAGGCCGGGCAGTCGCCGGGCGAGACGCTCCACCCGCGGCCGGTCTCGCTGCTGCTCGAGGAGGCGCTGGAGGGGCTGCCCGAGCCAGACCGGGTGCAGGTCGAGCTGCAGGACGGGGTCCGCGAGGCCACCGCCGCGCTCCCGGTCCGCGCCGTGGGCCAGAGCGTCCAGGCCCTGGTCCGCAACGCGCTCCAGGCCTCGCCGGCGGGGGTCCGGGTCCACCTCCGCCTTGGGCTCGACGGCGACCGGCTGCGGGTCGAGGTCGAGGACCGGGGCGAGGGCATGCCGCCCGAGGTGCTGGCCCGGGCCGGCGAGCCCTTCTTCAGCACCCGCGGCTCGGGGCACGGGCTGGGCCTGGGCCTCTTCGTCGCCCGGAGCCTCGCCGAGCAGCTGGGGGGAGACCTGAGCCTGGTCTCGTCGCCGGCGCAGGGCACGCGGGCCCGCCTCACCGTCCCGCTGGTGCCCGCCTCGTGACCTCGCTCTCGATCCTCATCGTCGACGACGACGAGAACTTCCGCGAGCGGATGGCGCGGGCGCTCCGGGATCGCGGCCACGAGGTCCGCACCGCCGGGAGCCCCCAGGAGGCCACCCGGCTCGCGACCGAGGACTCCCCCGAGTGTGCGGTGGTGGATCTCCGGATGCCGGGCGGCAGCGGCCTCGACGTGGTCAGCGCGCTCCGGTCCATCGACCCGGGGACCGCGGTGGTGGTCCTCACCGGCTATGGCAGCATCGCCACCGCGCTGGAGGCGGTGCGCCGCGGAGCGCTGCACTACCTCCAGAAGCCGGTGGACGCCGACGAGCTGCTCGCCGCCTTCTCTCGTGGCGGCCCGCTCCCCGCGGACGAGATTCCCCAGGAGCCCGCCGCGCCCTCGCTGGCCCGCGCCGAGTGGGAGCACATCCAGCGGGTGCTCGCCGACGCGGGTGGCAACATCTCG
This sequence comes from Myxococcaceae bacterium, assembly GCA_035519675.1. GTDB lineage: Bacteria > Myxococcota > Myxococcia > Myxococcales > Myxococcaceae > RPRB01. Next base: position 6,719 of record DATIWB010000116.1, on the reverse strand, counting down.
GAGGCCGCGCGTCGGCTGGGGCTGCACCGCAAGTCGCTGCAGCGGAAGCTCCAGAAACACCCGCCCAAGCGCTGAGCAGCGCCTCCCCGGGGAGCCTCAGGCCGTCCCATCCGCGCTCGGCCGTCCTGCGGAGGACCCCTGCTATTCGGCCCGGACCTCGATCGACTGGGCGATGGCGCTCACCAGGGCATCGCCAGCGTTCTGCGCCAGCGGGTCCACCGCGTCGAACCAGTGATCGTAGCGGAGCACGACGCGCCCGGTACGGGCGAGCGCCGCACCTTTCCCCGAGCTGTCCGGGGGGTCGGTCAGCTCAGCGCCGGTGCCGGCCCAGCACCCGGAGCACCGCCCCGACCAGGTCCACCGAGTCCACCGGGCGTGACAGCTCGGCGTCGTAGCCCTCGCGGCGGGCCCGGGCGCGCTCGGCCGGGCGCGACCCATCCACCAGGGCCACGGCGCGCAGCGCGATGCCCGAGACACCCCGGACCTGCGCCAGCAGCCCTCGGGTCGGGTCGCCGAAGGCCATCTGTCCACTCACCAGCACGTCCGGCCGCGCCGCCCGGGCATGCGCCAGCGCCTGGCTGGGCTCGGAGAGGTCCACCTCGGCTCCCGCCCGGGCGAGCGCGGTGGCCATCAGCTGTCCGGCGGCCCGCTCCTCGGGCACGAGCAGCACCCGGACCCCGGCCAGCGGCAGCTGCGACGGCGCCGACACCGCCGCCGCCGCGGGGGCCCCTTCCTGCGCCGGGACGGGCACGGAGAGCCGGAAGGTCGTGCCGCGGCCGGTGCCGCTCTCCACCGACAGGGTCCCCCCGTGGAGCGCGGTGAGCCGCCGGGCGATGGAGAGCCCCAGCCCGAGCCCGCTCCCGCGCTGCTCCTGGTCCGAGCCCTTCCAGAAGGGCTCGAAGACGTGTGGCAACGCCTCCTGGGAGATGCCCGGCCCGGCGTCGCTCACCTCGAGCATCACCCCGCCGTCCGCCCGCTGCATGCGGACCACCACCGTGGCCCCCGGGGGAGAGTACTTGAGGGCGTTGGAGAGGAGGTTCCACATCACCTGCGTCAGCCGGCCGGGGTCGCCGTACAGCACCGGCAGGTCCGGGGACGTCTCCACGTCGAGGTAGACCTCGCGGTCCTCGGACTCGGGCTGCACCGTCTCCAGGGCGTCCCGGAGCACAGCGCCCGGGTTCACCCACTCGCGCTTGAGGACCAGCTTCCCCCGGGCCATCCGCTCGGCGTCGAGCAGGTCGTCCACCAGCCTCGCCTGCGCCCGGGCATTGCGAAGGATGGCGGTGATGGCCCGTTCCATCGTGTCCGGGTCCGAGCGGCGCGCCTGGAGCGACTTTGCCCAGCCGAGGATGGCGGTGAGCGGCGTCTTGAGGTCGTGCGCCACCGCGGCAAGGGCGAGGTTTCCCCTCAGCGCGCCCTCGGCCCGCTCGCGCGCCGACTGCGCTTCCGCCAGCTCCTCCAGCTGCGCCCGCTCGGTCATCCGGCGGGTGGTGACGTCCAGGACCAGCGCGGCGAGACCACGCGCCCGTCCGGCCGCATCCACCAGCGGCCGCCCGTACCAGGCATGCCACCGGAGCGCTCCGTCGAGGTGGATGCACGGATACTCGAAGTCGTGGGTTCCGCGGTCGGAGAGCGCCCGCCAGAGCGTGTTCCACACCCGCTCGCGCTCGTCGGCCTGCACGTGCTCGAGAAAGGCATCGACGGTGCGAGGCACGGTGCCGAACAGCGACTCGGCCCGGTCCGTCCAGCTGATGCGTCCGCTCTGGAAGTCGTATTCGCAGCTGGAGAACACCGCCGCCGTGGGGAGCGGGCCCGTCTCGATGCGTTCGCTGTCGGCCGGGTTCACCGGAAAAGCACCTCTTGGCTGGAAGCCCAGGGCGCCGACCGGCGAGAGACACCACGGGTGAACCGGCGGCTCGGCGCGATGCCGCCTGTCGAGAGACCCTATCGCGTGCTTCGCGCGGCGCGCCATGCCGGGTCTCACACACCCCGTCTCAGCGGGGGGCCGAGTCAACGCGCACCGGTGGCGAGTCGGACGGACCTCGCCACCGGGTCAATCAGGAATTCCGGACCCTACTTGGGCTGCGGCTTCTCGAGGATGACCTCGACCCGGCGGTTCTTGGCCCGTCCGGCGGAGGTCTTGTTGTCCGCGACAGGACGATCCTGGCCGATGCCCACCGCACGGATCTGATCCGCCGGGATGCCGTTCTCGATCAGGAACTTCCGCACCGTCTCCGCCCGCGCCAGGCTGAGCTTCATGTTCGTCTCCGGCTTGCCGGTGCTGTCGGTGTGGCCCTCGACCAGGATGGTGCGCTGGGTCCCCTTGAGCGCTTCGGCCACCACCTTCATCCGATCGATGGCCACCGGCTGGAGATCTGCCTTGCCGGTCTTGAACGGGATGCCCCCGGCGAGGGTGATGATGGTGCCGCGCTCGTCCTCCTTGACGTCGGCGAACTTGGCCAGACGCCGCCGGGCCTCCTCGGCCTCGCGGGCAGCGCGCTCCGCCTCCGCCCGGGCCGCAGCCTCGTTGGCGGACATGCCCTTCTCGTCCCACTCCTTCTGGAGCGCCGCCAGCTCCCACTCCTTGGCGCGCCGGTCGGCATCGGCCTTCGCCGCCGCGGCGGCCTTGTCCGCGACCTCCGCCTTGTACAGGGCCTCCGTGGACAGCTCGCGCTCCCGCGAGGGGTCCTTGCCGCGCTCGAACGCGGCCTGGGCGTCCTGCGCGGACTGCGCGGTGGCGATCGCCTTCTTCGCGTCCCCGAACTCCTTCGGGAACTGATCCGGGTTTCCGGTCTTGGTCGCGTGGGCGTAGGTGTCCTTCGCCTTCGCCAGGTCGGGGTAGGTGAACGGCGCGGAGCAGCCCGCGGACGCCAGCGCCAGGACTACGGTGAGCTTCGTCAGTCGCATGGTCATCGCTCTCCCTTTCACTTGCCCAGCTTGGCCTTGAGGTCGGCGATCTGCACGTCGAGCTCCTTGGCCTTCGCGATGTTGGTGGCCTCGGTCGCGGTCATCTTCGCGGCGTCCGCGGCGGCGCTGGCCAGCGAGAGCTGGTTGACGGCCGCGGCCGGATCACCCTTCTTGATGAGGTCCTGCGCAGTGGCCAGGTACTTCTCGGCCTGAGCCAGCCGCTCGCTCGCGCCCGGGACGTTCGCCGCGCCCGCGGCCTTGGCGGCGTCGATGGCGGAGGTGGCGGCCTTGAGCTTCGGAGACGGGTCGATGGTGGAGCAGCCCACGGCGGCCGCCCCCAACGCGATCACGGCAACGATTCGACGCATGGGGAGTCCTCGTTACGGCGGGTTGTGCGCGCCCGGTGCGGCGTCCCCCATACTGAAGCAGGCGGGGCACCGGGTGACGGTTGTGAAACGACGGTTGCTCTTGCACCGGTCGGATCAGACATCGCTCGTGCAGTATTTGCAGCGGGTGGCGGCGGTGGGGAGCGCCTCGGTGCAGCGCGGGCAGGTCTTGGTCGGCGCAGGGGGCGGCGTCTTGAGCAGCGCCTTGGTGACGAAGAACACCACCAGGGCGACGATGGCGAAGTCCACCAGGTGCCCGAGCAGGTCTCCGTACTTGAGCGCGTTGGTGACCTTCCCCGTCGCGTCGTGGGTGAGCGGCAGCTGCCAGGTCCGCCACTCGCCGCCCGGAAGCAGGATGCCGACGATGGGCATGATGGTGTCGTCGACGATGGCGCTGACGACCTTGCCGACGGCCGCGCCGATGACCACACCGACTGCCAGCGCGAGCGCGTTCTGCTTCAGCAAGAACTCGCGAAAGTCCTTCGCCAGGCTCATGTGGCGGCTTCCCCTCCCTGTCGCGCCGCGAGTCCTGCCCGTGTCGCGCCCGAAACGCAACAGGAACCGTACCAAGGGTCGATTGACCATTGGTGCGGCTGCCCCCAAGGTCGTACACAGGGTTTCGACTGGAGGGAGGCAACATGCCCGACGACGAGCCGGACTTCTCCGATGTGCAAGGGGGTAGCTCGAGCATCTCGACCGATACCCAGGTCGAGCGGACATACACCGTCCGCCCCGGAGACAGCCTGAGCAAGATCGCCAAGGCGCTGCTCGGCGACGCCAAGAAGTGGCGCGTCCTCTACGAGGCGAACAAGGACGTCGTGGGGAGCAACCCCGACCTAATCAAGCCCGGCCAGGTTCTGAAGATCCCCAAGGCCTGAAGAACACCCGTCTTCCGTCCGCGAGGAACACCGATGCTCCGAAAGGCTGCGCTGTTCGGTCTGTCCCTGCTGGTCCTCTCCGGCTGCCAGAAGGAGCAGCCGCCTCCCCCGCCACCGCCACCGCCCGTCACCCAGGCCCCGCCGCCACCGCCGCCACCGCCGCCGTTCAAGGTCACCGGCGCCGAGCTGGGCAAGGGCATCAAGCCGGACAACACGGTCCAGACGGCCACCGACAGCTTCGGGCCGAAGGACACCATCTACCTCTCGGTCGCCTCGGAGGGCCTTCCGCAGCCGCGCGCGGTCCTGGCAGTGAAGTGGACCTACGGGGCGAAGGACACTCCGGTCCACGAGGAGACGGCGAACCTCACCCCGCCCTCGGACAAGCCGATGCACACGGAATTTCACATCGCCAAGCCCTCGGGCTGGCCCGCCGGCGACTACAAGGTCGCCCTCACCGTGGATGGACAGCCCTCGATGACCAAGACGTTCACGGTGGCCAAGGCCGCGGGCGCCTCGGGCAAGAAGAAGTAGCGGGAGGGGCGTTCCCGACCCGTTCCGGCACGATGATCTTTCGTTCCTGCCCCTGACGGGTGGGGCGGTGTCGGTCTACCTTCCGCTCCTGCTGGACGGGAGGCACCTCGGGTCGTGAGCGCGCGGCTGGGCGAGTGGCGTGGCGCAGGTGCGATTCCCGTCCTCCTGCTCCTGGCCGGGGTCGGCTGCTCGGGCTTAGCCGGAGACGCACCCTGCGGAAGCGCGGGAGAGGCGTGCTGCAACGGAACCGCGTGCAACACGCCACTGGTGTGCGGAGCGGCCAGCACCTGCCTCACCCCGGCCTCGACGTACACGGTCGGAGGAACGGTCAACGGGCTCGCCGGAAGCGGGCTCGTGCTCCAGAACGGGCAGGACACGCTGGGCATCGGCTCCGCGGGTCCGTTCACCTTCCCCACCCGGCTCACCGCCGGAAGCACCTTCGCCGTCACCATCGCTGCCCAGCCGTCCGGACAGACCTGCGCGGTGTCCGGCGGCACCGGGACGGTGGGCACGGCGAACGTCACCACCGTGGTCGTCGGCTGCGTCAACGATCCCGAACCCCTCTACACCGTCGGGGGCACGGTGACCGGGCTGACCGGGACGGGGCTGGTGCTCCAGGACAACGGCGGGGACAACCTGCCCATCGGCGGCAACGGCCCTTTCACCTTCGCCACCGCTCTCACCAGCGGAGACCGCTACGCGGCAACCGTCCTGGTGCAGCCGTCCGGGCAGACCTGCACGGTGCTGGGCGGAGCCGGGACCATCGCCACCGCGAACGTGACCAGCGTCGCGGTGAGCTGCGTCGCCAACCCGACGCCCCGCTTCACCGTCGGCGGGACGGTGAGCGGCCTGACGGGGACGGGGCTGGTCCTGCGGAACAACGGGGTGGACGCTCTGCCGATCTCCAGCAGCGGCACCTTCACCTTCGCCACCTCGCTGCCGAGTGGCTCGAGCTACGCGGTCACCGTCGCCGGCCAGCCCGCGAACCCGTCCCAGACCTGCACCGTCTCCAGCGGCTCCGGAACGGTGGGCAGCGCCAACGTGACGACGGTGACCGTGAGCTGCGTCACCAACCCCGTACCGAGGTACACGGTGGGCGGCACCGCGAGCGGGCTCAGCGGGACGGGCCTCGTGCTCCGGAACAACGGCGGCGACGACCTCTCGGTCACCGCCAGCGGCGCCTTCACCTTCGCCACCCCGCTGGCGAGCGGAAGCGCCTACGTGGTCACCGTCGCCACCCAGCCCTCCGGCCAGACCTGCACCGTCTCCAGCGGCTCCGGAACGGTGGGCACGGCGAACGTCACCACCGTCGCCGTCGCCTGCGTCAACGACCCGCTCCCCCGGTACACCATCGGCGGGACCGTCGGTGGCCTCACCGGGACGGGCCTGGCGCTCCGCAACAACGGGGATGACGAGCTGGCCGTCTCCGGCAACGGCTCCTTCACCTTTGCCACCGCGCTGACCACCGGGAGCAGCTACTCGGTGACCGTCACCAGCCAGCCCTCTGGGCAGACCTGCACCGTGTCCAGCGGCTCCGGCACCGTCGCCGCGGCCAACGTCACCACCGTCACCGTGAGCTGCGTCACCAATCCGGTCCCGAGGTACACCATCGGCGGCACGGTCTCCGGCCTCGCCGGGACCGGCCTGGTGCTCCGCAACAACGCGGGAGACGACCTCCCCGTGGCCTCGAGCGGCACCTTCACCTTCGCCACCACCCTCACCACCGGCAGCCCCTACGCGGTCACCGTCAGGACCCAGCCCACCGGGCAGACCTGCACCGTGTCCAGCGGCTCCGGCACCGTCGGCACGGCCAACGTCACCACCGTCACCGTGGGCTGCGTCACCAATCCGGTCCCGAAGTACACCATCGGCGGCACGGTCTCCGGCGTCACCGGGACCGGCCTCGTCCTCCGCAACAACGGCGGCGACGACCTCTCGGTCGCCTCGAGCGGCCCCTTCACCTTCGCCACCGCCCTCACCACCGGCAGCCCCTACGCGGTCACCGTCAGGACCCAGC
>DATIWB010000115.1:0-3062 GCA_035519675.1 Myxococcaceae bacterium | reverse complement strand
CCTACCCGCTCGACGGCCGCTCGCTGGCCGTCCTGCGGCTTCGCCGTCCTCGCGCGCGGCGGTGACGCAGGATCTCTAGCTCTTCCTTCTCATGCGGTGCGCGGCCGGGCCGACGAGCGACGACGACAGATTGAAGGCGGTGTTGACGAGCGACACGTGGGAGAACGCCTGGGGAAAGTTGCCCAGGAGGCGGCGCGAGACCGGATCGTACTGCTCCGACAGGAGGCCCACGTCGTTGGCCACGCCCAGCAGAGTCTCGAACAGTCGCCGCGCTTCCTCGTGACGACCGAGGAGCCAGTAGTTGTCCGCGAGCCAGAACGTGCAGGCGAGAAAGACCCCCTCCCCGGGCGGCAGTCCGTCCACGCAGCCTGAAGCGTTCGCGTCGTATCGCCGCACGAAGCCGTCCTCACAGAGGTTGCGCGCGATCGCCTCGACCGTCGCATGCACCCGGACGTCCTGAGGGGGGAGGAATCCGACGAGAGGGATCATGAGGAGGCTCGCATCGAGCTCCCTGCCCCCGAAATACTGGACGAAGCTTCCTCGGCGCGGATCGAACCCGTGCTTGCAGACCTCTTCGTGAATGGCGTCCCGAAGGCCCTTCCAGCGGTCGACGTCGCTCTCCAGGCCATACATCTCGATGTCCTTGACGGCACGGTCCACTGCAACCCATGCCATCACCTTGGAGTGGGTGAAATGGCGCCGCGGGCCCCTGACTTCCCAGATGCCGTTGTCGGGCTGGTTCCATCCGGTCTCGAGGTAGCCCAGCAACTGCTCCTGCAAGTTCCAGGAGAGCCCGTCGTCCTCGACACCGACGCGGCGAGCCTGGTGCAGCGTGTCCATCACCTCGCCGTACACATCGAGCTGGAGCTGGCGGGCCGCCGCGTTCCCGATCCGCACCGGTGCGGAGCCTTCATAGCCGGGAAGGTGGTCGAGCACGAACTCGGGCAGCCGCCGCTCGCCGGCAAGGCCGTAGGTGATCTGCAGGCGCGTGGGGTCGCCCGCCACGGCGCGGAGCAGCCAATCGCGCCACGCCCGCGCCTCGTCACGATAGCCGGCGGTCATGAGGGAATAGAGGGTGAAGGTCGCGTCGCGAAGCCAGCAAGACCGATAGTCCCAGTTCCGCGATCCGCCCAGCTTCTCCGGTAGCGAAGTGGTGGGGGCCGCCACGATTCCCGCCGTGGGCGCGTAGGTCAGGGCCTTCAGCGTGATGAGCGAGCGGCGCACCTGCTCGACATACGGGCCCTCGTAGGCGCAGCGGCCGGACCAGTCCTTCCACCAGGTCTCGGTCTCCCGGAGGGCTCGCTCCGGCTCGGTGGGAGACCGCATGGGCAGATGAGACGGACTCCAGGCCAAGACGAAAGGAATGCGATCTCCGGAGGAGACCACGAACTCCGCTACCGTGCGCAGTCCTTCCCCATGAGTCGCAATCGGTGTGTGCAGATGAAGGGCGTCCGATCCACCGATCGCGTAGAGCACTCCGTCGAGATTGCGGACCCAGGGCACGATCGAGCCATAGTCGAAGCGAATGACCAGCTCCATCCGCACGGCGACCTGGCCCTGCACTCCCTCGACGATGCGAATCACCTCCGGGCTTGCCTGCCGTGGTGGCATGAAATCGGTGATCCGCATGCGTCCTCCCCTGGTCTCGAAATCCGTCTCGAGAATCAAGGTGGAGGGCCGATAACGGCGGTGCGTCGCCGAGGCCGGCTCCACGGGGCCGAGCCGCCAACGCCCATGGTCGGCGTCACCGAGCAGCGCGGCGAAGCACGCGCCCGAATCGAAGCGCGGAAGACACAGCCAGTCGATCGAGCCGTCCCGCCCCACGAGAGCGGTCGTCTGCATGTCGCCCAGGACGGCATAGTCTTCTATGCGCATGAGAATCGGCCATCGGAGCGTTCACCTCCGCTCCTTCTGCCAAGTCATCAAGCAAGACGTGTGCCCGACGGAGATTCGCGGTCGAAGACGCTCCTCTCCCCCCTCGAACACGGGCGGAAAGCGCCGGGAGACATTGCCGGGTGAGAAACATTTTCCGGACCAGCGGTATCGGTTGTTCCTTCCGGTCCACGGCCGCACACAGAATCTCCCGTCGACGAAAGGGTGCTTGAGTGCCACAAGCGTGAAGTCCTTTCGCACCTCCGGCCGAGGCATGGCCGATGCAGGCATGCCGTCAGGAGGTACCGAACATGGTTCCCGCGCGACAGCTGATTTTCGCCTCGGGCGTGGCTTCCACGCTCAGGGACGGCCTCTGGGCTCGGTCAACCCTGCCCTCGGTAACCTTGAATTCCCCGCCGATCGCGGCGGAGGACTTCGCGTGGCTCTTCCTCGCCGGTGCGGTGATCGTTCTGCTCGGAGCCGCCATGCTGCTCGCAAAGCTGTATGACCTCCACTGGAGGCGCGCGGCCAAGAGCACGGCACTCGAAGCGAGGATCGCCGAGTCTCTCCTCCGCGATCCTTCATTCCTCCATCTTCCCGTCGTCGCGACCGTCCACATTCCCTTCTGGCGGGGCTCGCCCATCACCGTCGAGATGACGGGATCGGTGCCTCGCCCCGAGCTCAGGCAGGCCCTGCTGGAACTCGCGCTGCGCGAAGGGAAGGCGAGGGCCGGCACCGTGTGCCTCGAGGACCGCATCGTGGTGGATCCCGCGATGAAGAAGCGAGCCGCGTGACGTTCATCCGCTGCGCAGGCACGCACAGACCTGAACCTGTCAAGGAGGGCGCCGATGGACGAGAGGGTCATGGCACGATGCGCCGTCTGTGGAAGCGACTACCACCGCACGATGGACATACGACTCGACGGGGTCACCAGCACCTACGACTGCTTCGAGTGTGCGATTCACGCCCTCGCTCCGGCCTGCGAGCACTGCGGATGCCGCGTCATCGGCCACGGAGTCGAGAGACGAGGCAAGATCTTCTGCTGCGAGCACTGTGCAAACCAGACTCGCGCCCGGGCCGTGCATGCGTGAGCGGGGAGGACCGCGCTCCCGCCGCAGGTCCGCTCGGAAGGGGAAGGCAATGGCAAAGCGGAGTCGCCGCGCAAAGCAGCGCACCCCCGCCAAGCTCGC
>DATIWB010000114.1:0-11008 GCA_035519675.1 Myxococcaceae bacterium | reverse complement strand
ACGGCCTCGCCGTCGACGCCGGCCGGCACCGGGTCCTGCGCGCCGACCTCGTACGCTGACGTGGTCCACGTCCGCATGCCCGGTTCGTCGCCCGGCACGCTGATCGCGGTCACGCCGAGGAGGCCTTCGTCGAGCCGCGGTCGCGTACCGTCGCCCATGACATGGCCGAGTCGGTAGGCGTTGTTCGAGACCACGATCGCCGCGCCGCCTTCATGCTCGACGCCGTCGGGGCTGCGCCAGCGTAGCTGCGAGGGCTCGTCGGCCCCGAGCGCGGCGGGCACGGTCTCGAGCACGGTTCTGACCTTCGCGTCGCGGTAGCCGGCGCGCTGCACGGCGGCGCCGTACACGCCCAGCGAGACGTTGTTGACGAAGGTGCGTCCGTTGACCTCCCCGAGGTCGACCATTCGCTCGCCGCCATCGACGAACGCGTCGAGCGCGCCGATGACGTCGTTCCGGTCGACGCCGAGATCGCGCGCGAAGTGGTTGCGCGTGCCCGCCGGGATGCAAGCGTACGGAAGGCCACGCTCGGCTGCGAGCCGGGCGACGATCGCCTGCGAGCCATCGCCACCTGCCATCGCAAGCGCATCTGCACCGGCGTCGAGCGCAGCGCGCACGAGTTGCGGGAGGGTCGTGCCGGATGTGAGCTCGATCGGCTCGATTCCGCGAGCGCGTGCCTCCTCGAGGAGATGAGCGCGCTGCGCCTTGCCGCCCCCCGAGCGTGGATTCCAGAACACGACCGGGTGCGTGGGACGGGGCGCCGGCTGAAGCGGAACGCGAATGCGAAACGCCTGACTCCCTGCCGCGAGCGCGAGCCCGACAGCGAGCATGACGCCGAGCCCGAGCGGCGGGTCGGCGAGAATCAGCAGCACCGCGAGGACCACCGCCAGTAGAGCGCCGAGAGCGAAGCCCAGGATGTGCAGCGCACCGCGCCGGACGAGCCCGTACCACGTCGTCGCGAGCGCGAGCGCGAACAACCCGATGCCGAGCGCACCGCGCGGTGGATCGACGGTCGCTCGAACCGTCAACAGACCAAGCGCGGTGAGGCCAAGGACCAGCGCGGCCAGTGCTGCTAGCCGTCGGTTCCTGCGGCCGGCGGCTGGGGATCCTCGTGGTCGAAGGGTGACGCGGCGGAGGCGCTCGGCGGAGGCGCGCACGCGCCGGAGCGTAGAGGGTGCCGCCACCCGTGGCTAGGAAGTTGAGTGCTGGATGTGGGGCCCGTCGACTTCACCTGGACGATGAACATGAAGCCGGCGACGAGCACCGATCCGAGCCGGAGCCGGCCGCCGACACCGGCTGGAGGCGGTCGTCTGCAGTCAGGCCGACCCGGTAGATCTCCCCCCGGGGGGAGACAGGAGCGTCCAGGGTCATGCAGCAGGAGCAAGAGGCGGTTCTCGAAGGCCTGACCCGGCTCAGCGCGCCCGGCGCCTATCATCCGGCCGTGCTGGCCCAGCTGTTTGTTGCTCACGGCTACCGCGAGCGCTGGTTCGGCTGGCGCCCCCACTTCAAGCGCCGCGAGGCGGGCATCGCGCTGTTCTTCGCCGGCCGTGGATCGATCGAGCTCGCCATCGCGCCGCTCGGCATCTTCCTGACGCTGGTCGCGACGCCCGAGGTCCCTGGCGTCGCGCACAAGCGCTCCGTCGCGCTGGCGATCGACTCGTCGCCGGACGAGACGGTCTCGATCATGTGGGAGGCCGTCGACGGGCTCCTCGCGCACCTCGGCTGGCCCGTCCCGCGCTGATCCGGCAGGTGTGGCTTGCACCCGGGCCAGGGCGTCCGAGCCCCAGGATCGCGCAGGGATTGCGCCCCCTGCAGCAGCGCCGGGCCGAGGAACGCTCGGTTCACGTTCACCGGGAGCGAGTGCCGCCGCTCGCGCGCGTATCAAAACGCGGAGCTCGTGGCACCCCACTTGCACCAGGAGGAAGGGCCATGGCTGCTGCTGAACCCGCCGAAGTCGCGAAGGCGCGAATCCCTCTCGTCGAGATGTCGCTGGAGAACGAGATCGGCATCGTCACGCTCAGCCACCCGCAGAAGCACAATGCCCTGAGCGCCGCGTTGATCGCTGACCTCCTCGACGCGGGCCAGAAGCTGAACGCCTCAGGGGCCAAGGTCGCCATCCTACGGGCCGGACGAGGGGTGAGGGTCTGGTCCGCTGGGCACGATGTGAAGGAGCTGCCGACGAATGGCCGCGATCCACTGACGTACGACGACCCTTTGCGACAGGCGGTGCGCGCGATCCATGAGACGCCAATCCCGGTGATCGCGATGATCGAGGGAAGCGTCTGGGGCGGAGCCTGCGAAGTGGTGATGGCCTGCGACCTGGTCATCGCTGCCGAGGGGGCCAGCTTCGCGATGACTCCCGCGAAGCTTGGAGTGCCGTACGACATCGCGGGCGTGCTGACCCTCATGCAGCGGGTCGGCCTGCCCATTCTCAAGGAGATGCTCTTCACGGCCGAGCCGATGCCAGCCGCCCGCGCGCTGCAAGTCGGGCTCGTCAACCAGGTGGTCCCACCGGAACGCCTCGAGGAGGCGACGATGGGCCTGGCCCGGCAAATCTCGCGAAATTCTCCGCTGGTCATCTCTCTGCTGAAGGAAGAGCTGCGCGTGCTCGCCGAGTCCACGCCGCTCAACCCGAACGCATACGAACGCATCCAGTCGCTGCGGCGCCAGATCTACGACAGCGCTGATTACCAGGAAGGTATCCGCTCCTTCTTCGAGCGGCGCCCGCCCCGATTCCAGGGACGCTGACCAGCACCGGCCGCCCATCCGATGGACTACCCTCACCCCTCGCCGGAGCCCGGTTCACCGCGGAGGTGAGGCATGGCTGGGAGCACCGTCCCACCGACCGAACCACGTATCACGCGCGCCTACGCCGAGATCCGCGACCAGGTGAAGGACGGGGACGTGATTCTCTTCAGGGGGAACGTCCTCTTCTCCCGCATCATCCAGCGCATCTCGGCGGGGCGGTATTCGCACTCGGCGCTGATCCTGGAGTGGGGTCGTCGGTGGATGATCCTCCAGGCCGAGCTGATCGAGGGCGTCCAGGCGGTACCACTGAGCGTGGCGGTGGCGCGCTACCACGGCGACGTCGACTTCTATCCGCTCACCCCGGAGGCCCGGGCGAAGGTTGACCTGCCGAGGCTGGCGGCGGCGGCGAAGAGCGCCCTCGGCCTGAGGTACGCCAAGCTCGACCTCCTCCGGGTGGCCGCGCACCTTCTCTTCAGCTTCCCCCTTCCTCGCTACCGGCGTGATCCCGAGGCCCTGTTCTGCTCTCAGTACGTCAGCCGCTGCTTCCGGGTGGCCGGCCTGGACCTCGTCCCCGAGTCCGACGTGGGCACATCGCCGGAGCAGATCGCGACCTCCCGATGGCTCCGCTACGGCGGAACCATCCGGCACGACCCGCGGCTGAACCCCGTGCGCTACGTCGACGACATTCCCGAGCTCCGCACCTTGGGGCGCCACGAGCGCCGGCTGCAGCCCCCGGTGGCTGCCGAGCCGCCGGCGGTGCCCCGTCCGGAGAAGCCGCCGGTTCCCGCGCCGCCGCCCGACTAGGTACGCGGGTCGAGTCGAGCGCGCAGAACTGCCCGATTCCGCGCCAGGGCATCTCGCTTGGCCAGCTCCCCGCGGCGCCGTGGACCGAGCGCCGGGTGGGGGGGTCTCCGCGCCGACCTCAGGACTGCCCCGCCGACGTCCCGACCACGCCGGCAGCAGGGCTCGGTTGCGCCGGCTGCATCGGCCGGGCGAGCTCCCGGTACGCCACGAAAAGCCGATAGCCGCTGAACCAGCTCATCCCCACCGCGTAGAGGACGCCGAGCAGCAACCCCAGGGCGGTACCCTGCTTCCCGCCGAGCATTCCGACGGTCATCCCCACCGCCACCGCGGGGATGAGGAGCACCAGCGGGGAGAACACCGCGTACCAGAACAGCCCGGAGGTGAGCCCTCTCGGCGGCATCACGAAGCTCGCCCCGGATCGGGACCTCAGCCCGATGATGACCTTCCGGGTGAGCAGGTGGCCGTAGACGGTGAGGCAGACCTGGTCGCCCAGCCGCGCGCCCTGGGCAATCTCCCGGCCCAGCCCGTCGCTGGCGACGAACACCTTCTGCAGCGTCTGGTCGCCGACCCGGATCCTCGGGAACACCATCCGGTGCTTGGTCCAGAACGTGCGGCGCCCCACCTCGGCGCCGGTGCTCTGATCGACGTACCGGACATCCCGGGAGGAGACTCCCCCGCCCACCGGGCTCTCGAACTCCTTCAGCTCCCCGCACAGCGTCGGCATCGCGACCCTCCTCCGGCTCGTCCCTCGCCTCCCATGCGCAGGATTCACGCCAAAGACGTCACGGCCCGTGGCGGAGGCTGGCACTCGCGCTGGCCGTCGCCTCGGGACAGGACTGGCACTGGCCTCGTCGCGCTCTCGGAAGCAGTTAGAGTGCGGGCGGTGGTCCCATGAAGGGAACCGGCGCGCGGATCATCTCCAGCACCGAGCTCCAGGCCGTCATCTACGACCTGGACGGGCTTCTCATCGACTCCGAGCCGTGCTGGATGCAGGCGGAGATGGAGGTGCTGGGCGCCCTGGGCGTGCCCCTCACCTGGGAGCGGTGCCTGCAGACGACCGGGCTCCGCCTCGACGAGGCGGTGGGGTACTGGGCCGCCCGTCACCCCTGGCGGGGCGTCGCTCCAGAGGTGGTGGTGGAGCGCATCCTGCGGCGGGTGCTGGCCCTGCTGGCCGAGCGCGCGCCGCTCAAGCCCGGGGTACGCGAGAGTCTGGCGGTGGTCAACGAGGCAGGCCTGCGTGTGGCGCTGGCCTCGTCGTCTCCGCTGGCGCTGATCGAGGGCGTGCTGGAGCGCTTCGGGCTGCGCGGCGAGTTCGAGCAGGTGGTGTCAGCCGAGGGAGAGCGGTTCGGCAAGCCACACCCGGGCGTGTACCTGACCACCGCGGCCCGGCTCGAAGTGCCGCCCGGGCTGTGCATCGCCCTGGAGGACTCGGTCAACGGAGTCCTCGCGGCGACCGCAGCCGGGATGCGCTGCATCGCCGTGCCGGAGCGCTGGCCAGTCGAGGATCCGCGGTTCGGGAGCGCCGACGCGGTGGTCCGCTCGCTGCTCGACATCGACGCGCGCCTGCTGGCGCGCGTGACGGCGGGCTGAGCGTCACCATCGCCCGGGGACGGGGCTGGTCGGCCCGGCATCGAGGTGATGCTCCTTGACCTTCCCCGGTCACAGCCGTCTCCTCCGGAGCCGGACCCGGGGCACGAGGAGGACGTCATGGCCGAGAGTGTCTACAAGGTGATCGAGCTTGTCGGTACCAGCACGGAGTCGTGGGAGAAGGCGGCGATCGCCGCGGTGTCCAAGGCCTCCAAGAGCTTGCGAGACCTGCGCATTGCCGAGGTCTCCCAGCTCGACCTGCAGATCGAGGGTGGCAAGGTCCGCGCTTACCGCGCCAGGGTGAAGGTGTCCTTCAAGTACGGGGGCAAGGACTGAACGCGCCCACGGACTGGTCGGGGGCATGAGTGATCGGGGGGGGCCGGCTCGAGAGCCGTGCCGGCCGGCCTCCCTCCGGGTGGATCTGGCCGACCTGCTCCAGGCTGTTTCTCGGTTGCTCCAGCACCAGGGCCGCACGCATGCTGCCCCCCATGCTCTGGACTCTTCCTCGTCGGTGGATGGTGTTCCTGACGCTCGCGATGGGCGCCGCCGGCTGCACCCACTCGACCGGCTCCGCCGCCTCTGGGCAGTCTCGTCCCGTGGAGCAGCCCGTGCAGACCCCGGACCAGACCTTCGCCGCGTTCTCTCAGCGCTACCTCGAGGGCTACTTCCAGCGCTCGCCGGAGAGCGCAACCATCAGCGGAGACCACCGGTACGACGGCCGATGGTCGGACTTCAGCGTCGAGGGCGAGGCGGAGTACCGGCGGTTCCTCGAGGACACCCTGGCGGAGCTCGGTCGCATCCCACGTGCGTCGCTGAGCGCCGACAACCAGGTGGACGCGGAGATCCTCGAGAACGAGCTTCGCTTCGGGATCTTCGCGCTCACCGAGCTGAGGAGCTCGGAGCTCGAGCCGGTGTCGTACACCCAGACCATCGGTGCCGGGCTCGACCCCTTCGTCACCCGGAACTTCGGCACCCGGGAGTCCCGGGTGGCGAGCCTGATCTCCCGCCTCGACGGGATCCCGGCGATCGTCGCCGTGGCCAGGCAGCGCCTCGGCCGTCCGGCGAGGGTGCAGACCGAGACCGCCCTGCAGCAGACCGCGGGCCTGATCGGCCTCACCGAGAATCAGCTCCCTTCACAGTTCAGGGACGTGCCCGACCTCGCTCCCGCTGCCGGGCGCGCGGCCGCCGCCCTGCACGAGCTGCAGAGCTTTCTGAAGACGGATCTGCTCCCGCGCTCGGACGGCGCGTTCCGGCTGGGCCGCGAGAGGTTCAAGACCAAGCTCGGCTTCGTGCTCTCCGAGCCGGTGGACATCGACGCGCTGGCGGCGTCGGCGCGCCAGCTCCTCACCCGCACCCAGGAGGAGATGGTCGAGACCGCGAAGCAGGTCTGGGCACAGGAGCGGATGGGAAAGCTTCCGCGGCTCGACACCCCCGAGCGGAAACGGGCCTTCGTGCGCCGGGTGCTCGATGCCCTGGCCAAGGACCGACCGACCAGCCGCTCCATCCTCCAGGATTCGAAGGTCTGGCTGGAGAAGGCCACCGCGTTCGTCCGGGAGCAGAACCTGGTCCGCGTTCCCGACGAGCCACTGGCAGTGATCGAGATGCCCGAGTACCGCCGTGGGGTCAGCGTGGCGTACTGCGACTCATCGGGACCTCTGGAACCGAAGCCCGAGACCTTCTTCGCCATCTCTCCTCCCCCCGCGGACTGGCCCCCGAAGCGGGTGGAGTCCTTCTTCCGCGAGTACAACCAGTCGATGCTCGCCGACCTCACCGTGCACGAGGCGATGCCCGGGCACTACCTGCAGCTGATGCACAACAACCAGTTCCCCTCCAAGCTCCGGGCGGTGCTCGGAAGCGGTCCGTTCGTCGAGGGGTGGGCGGTCTACAGCGAGTGGCTGATGGCGGAGAAGGGCTTCGGCGGCCCGAAGGTCAAGCTCCAGCGGCAGAAGATGGTCCTGCGGATGGCGGCCAATGCGCTCCTGGACCACGACATCCACGCCGGGGCGATGGAGGAGAAGGAGGCCCTCTCCCTGATGATGAGGGACGCGTTCCAGGAGGAGGGGGAAGCCGTCGGGAAGTGGCGACGGGCGCGGCTCACCAGCGCGCAGCTGACCACCTACTTCTTCGGCTTCAGCGAGATGGTCAAGCTCCGGCAGGCGTCACAGGTCAAGCCCGGCTTCTCCGAGCGCACCTACCACGACCGGCTGCTCTCCTGGGGCTCCCCGGGGATGAAGTTCGTCCGTCGGCTGATGAGCGGCCCGAACTAGGTCAGGGCGGCCGCGCTCAGCCGGGTGGATCACGATCCATGGCCCATATGGCTCCTAGGCCGTCCGGATCCGACGTCGCTCGGCAGCTGGAGGAAGACCCGGTACGCGGTGGTGAGGTGGGTGGGGCTGTCGAGCATCTCCGCAGTGCCCGCAAGGTACATCCGGAACATCCGGTAGGTCCGCTCGCCATACCGGGCCCGCACGGCCTCGGCGTTCTGCTCGTAGCGCTCGAACCACGCCTTGCTGGTCAGGTAGTAGTTGCGGCGATCGTTGTGAATCGCCAGCAGCTCGAACGGAGATCGGGTGACGGCCTCGACGAACTTCGGCAGGTACACCCGGCAGGTGGCGCCCTGGTAGATGTACTTGCTGACGAAGGCGGGGAAGACGAAGTCCTCGGTCGCCGCCATGAAGTCGATGTAGGCCTTCTTGCCCGGCTTCAGCCACCGGGAGATCCGGCGCATGACCCCGTCGTAGTCCGCCAGCTCCTCGATGACGCCGATCATGACGATCGCGTCGTACCGGACGCCGGGCGGCGGCTCCCAGGCAAAGAAGTCGGAGTGGACGAGCTCGGCGTCGAGCTTCTCCTTCTCGATCAGATTCTCCCGGACCCAGGCCAGCTGGTGCCGCGAGAGGGTCAGTCCCGTCACCTGGACCCCCCGCCGTGCGGCGTAGCCGAGGAACGAGCCCCAGCCGAAGCCCACCTCGAGGATCCGGTCACCCGCGCCGAGGCCCAGGCCTTCGAAGGCCAGGCGGTGCTTCCTCTCCGACGCCACCTCGAGTGACTCGTCCTCGCGCTCGAAGACGCCCGGGGTGTACGTCCGGTGGTCTCGGTCGACGTAGACCAGCTGGATGTTGTTCGAGTCGTAGTGGTTCTGGACCCAGGCCTCGTTGGCCTTCGTCCGTCCGACCAGGAGCGGCTGGATGCGCCGCCAGGCGCTGATCCACACGTTCCGGTCATCGAGCAGGTCGCGCATGCCCACCGCCGCACGCATGTCGCCCTCGAAGTCCAGGTGCCCGTCCATGTACGCCTCACACACGCGAAGCTCGTCGAGTGAGCGCACGGCGAGCCACCCCTGACGGTCCGCGATCACCAGCCGGAACGCCGGGGCGCCCTCCCCGAAGGTCGCGGAGTGTCCCGACTCGAAGCGGATGCCCCAGGGGATGCGCGGACTCGGTCCCAGGAGCCGCCGGAGCCATGCCTCTCGACGCTCGTCCGTCCTCGCCACCCCGTGCTGCGCGACACCAATCTCGGCAGTTGCCATCGCACGCTCCCTCCGGGATGGCGCCCAATCTCCTCCTTCCCTCCCGTGCTGGGCCAGCACGGAGTGTCGATGTGGCCCCTCGGGCCCCCAGTTCACGGAGCGTACGGGCCCGGCAGCAGCGAGTCGAAGAGCCGGCCGTGAGAGAGCGGCCCCGTGCTCGTCGACGACTCCCCCCCCGTACGACGTCTCGGATTCGGTCGCGACCACGGTCCAGGCCGACGTGGCGAGGACCTGGGAGGCGTTGATGGCCGTCGACCTGATCGAGGCCGGGCGGCCGCTCTGGCCCGGGCCTGAGCCCCGGGGCGGTGCAGGTCATGCCGTCGCCGGGCCGGCCATCGTTCCGGCGACCTCGGGCGTGACGTCCTCCGCGCCGTGCGTCATCCGGTGAAGCAGCGGGGCGAGCGCGAAGAGAATCGCCCCCGCCGCGGCGGAGCCTACCGCGATGCCGAGGAACACCGTCGCATCCCCGTGCCCCTCGGCCAGCGCGCCAAGGGAGCCAGCGAGCTTGTTCCCTGCGGCGTTGGAGAGGAACCACACCCCCATCAGCGCGGACGCGTAACGGGCCGGGGCGAGCTTGGTCACCATCGAGAGCCCCACCGGCGACAGCATCAGCTCACCGACCGTCTGGAAGAAGTAGGCGCCCACCATCCAGAGCATCCCTGCCTTCCCCACCCCCTCCGCCCGGCGCGCCGCCAGGAAGAGAAGGACAAAGCTGGCGGCCAGGGCCAGCAGCCCGTACGCCATCTTCCGCCCGGTCGGCGGCTCCTTCCCCGACTCGGCCAGGCGCGGCCAGAGCGAGGCGAACAGCGGCGCGAGCAGGAAGATGAAGCCCGAGTTCACCGACTGGAACCAGGTGGTGGGGATCTCGTGCCCCAGGAGGGACCGGTCGGTGGAGCGGTCGGTGAAGAGGTTCATCAACCCCCCACCCTGCTCGTACCCGGCCCAGAAGATGGCGACGAAGAAGGTGAGCACGAAGATGACGATGATCCGGTCGCGCTCCTCCCGGGTGAGCGGGCCGCGTGCCACCACCCCTCCCGAGCTCCGCGTTCGCTCCCGCGGCGGCGCACCCACCTCGGGCCCGAGCAGCCGGCCCCGGAGGAGCACGAACACCAGCACGCTCACCGCCATCCCCAGCCCGGCACTGGCGAACCCCAGCGACCAGTCGACCGTCTCGGCCAGCGTTCCGCACAGCAGCGGACCCACCGCCGCCCCGAGGTTGATGCCCACGTAGAAGATGGTGAAGCCGCCGTCCCGCCGCGGGTCGCCCGGTCGGTAGAGCTGCCCCACCATGGTGGAGATGTTGGCCTTGAACAGCCCGTTGCCGAGGATCAGCAACGCTCCACCGGCGTAGAGCAGCGGCTCCTGCTTCAGCGCGCAGAGGAACTGCCCGGCCATCATCAGCGTGCCGCCGATGACCACTGCCCGACGCTGGCCGAGGAAGCGATCTGCCGCCCAGCCGCCGGCCACCGTGCTCAGGTAGGAGAGCCCCGTGTACCAGCCGTACAGGGTCAGCGCGCGCGCCTCGTTCCACCCCAGCCCGTGAACCCGGTCGACCAGGAAGAGGACCAGGAAGGCGCGCATCCCGTAGTACTGGACCCGCTCCCAGGCCTCGGTGGCGAAGAGCAGGAAGAGCCCGCGCGGATGTCCGAGGATGGTTCGCTCCCGGCCGCTGGAGGTCGTCACCGCTGGCCCCTGCCCTCTCCACGGCGCTGGAAGTCTCGTCGCGACGCGGTTAAGCGAGGTGGTGAAGGAGTCACGCCGGCATGCCTTTCACGCCCGCACCCGCCGAGCTCGAATCGTCGATCCGCACGCTGAAGAAGGAGCTCGACGCGGTCATCCTCGCCCACTACTACCAGGAGAGCGAGATCCAGGACGTCGCCGACTTCATCGGTGACAGCCTCGCCCTGGCCCAGGAAGCGGCGCGCACCGAGGCGAAGGTCATCGTCTTCTGCGGCGTGCACTTCATGGCCGAGACGGCGAAGATCCTCAACCCCACCCGCCAGGTGCTTCTCCCGGACCTGCAGGCCGGCTGCAGCCTGGCCGACCGGACGCCTCCGGCGGCCTTCGCCGCCTTCAAGGCCAAGCACCCGGGGGCCTTCGTGGTCACCTACGTGAACAGCTCCGCCGAGGTGAAGGCGATGAGCGACGTCATCTGCACCTCTTCCAACGCGGTGAAGATGGTGGAGAAGGCTCCCAAGGACTGGCCGATCATCTTCGCCCCGGACCAGCACCTGGGGCGATGGGTGCAGCGGCAGACCGGACGCGAGCTCATCCTCTGGCCGGGGAGCTGCATCGTCCACGAGATCTTCAGCGAGAAGCAGCTGGTGCAGCTGAAGCAAACGC
>DATIWB010000113.1:0-9906 GCA_035519675.1 Myxococcaceae bacterium | reverse complement strand
GGACGAGCCCCGGCTCATCGTCCTCACCGCCCGCGCGAAGGAGGCAGTCGCCGCGCTCCACACACCGAAGGCCACCGGCTACGTCTTCCGGAACCCGAAGACGAAGACGCGCTGGGTGGACGTGAAGAAGCGGTTCCTCCGCGCGGTGAAGGCCGCTGACCTCCACGGCCTCTGGTTCCACGATCTCCGGCGGAGCTTCGTCACCCGGGCGCGCAGAGTCGGCGTCCCGGAGTCGGTCGTCATGCGCATGAGCGGGCACCGCACGCGCGCGGTGTTCGAGCGGTACAACGTCGTCGACACCCAGGACTTGCGGGCGGCAGTGCGCGCGCTCGAAAGTCTTGGACACGTTTAGGACACACCCCCCTCTTTCGGGGTCCAGAGACACCAAAGCCCCACCGTCGTAAGCACCGGTGGGGCTTCAGGATTTCGGGAGTTGCGGGGGCAGGATTTGAACCTGCGACCTTCGGGTTATGAGCTCGGGGTCGCCGATCGGGCAGACGTGCGTCGCACCTCAAGTTCTCTGTCGCGTCGCCGAGTTGGCGCAGCGACGAGTCCACCCCAGAACTCGTAAGTTCACGCCATTGCCCCCGAGTTTGGACGCGTCTTGGACGCGATCTTCGCGCCTCCCCTTGGCGCACCCTTCTGCGCGGTGGCACCCGAACCCGTCCCGCACGCGCTGGCCGCGCCGAACCATTCCCGGGGCCGAGTTCCGCCGGCCCCTCTTTCTAGAGCGACGCCCTCACCTGCCCGCTCTGCGGGGCACTCGACGGTCGTGGTTCGCCACCCCTAGACGGCGAGCCAAACCCACTCGTCCTCGACCTTCGCCGGGTAGCAGCCGATGGGCTCGGTGCGGACGTGCTCCATCAACCTGGCGACGTTCGTCAGAAACGCTCCGATCCTCGGCGGAGGAACCTCGTTGCCCACGTTGCCAGGCACAGGGCCGGAGAGCGCCTCGCCGGTGGTCACGTCGAACTGCGCGCAATGCATGGCGCAGGTGACGATGGTGCCGTCGAGCGTCCCCATCTCCAGGGGCGCGTTCATGTGCCCGCAGCGTCGATCGATGGCGTAGAAGGTCCCGTCGCAATTGCAGATGACGAGCTGATGGCCGTTCAACTCGACGGTCTTCATCCCCCCCGGAGCGACCTCGGCTGCTCTCATCGCCTTGACGAAGTCACTCAAGGCCCAGGTCCTTCGCCGACAACTGCGGCAAGCTGGCGGGATCGGTGACGCCCTGGTGCACGAACAACCCACACCAGCAGCGCTTCATCGCGTCGAAGTGCTTGCGGTGGAACGGAATGCACGGGCAGACGATCTGCACGTCCCGAGCCCGGTCGTGGCGTATGGGCTGGCAGGGGCAGAAGGGAATGCCGTGCTTGATCTCCAGCTTCACCTCTTGCTCGAGAAGGAAGTCCGCCAGCTCGGCGTCCGGGGTAAACTTGAATCCCAGCGGCTCAACCACCCGCTGGAAGAAATGGCGCAGCGCCTTCTTCCTGGAGTCGGTGCTCACGGAGACGCCAGGAGCTTCGCGTAACGGTCAGGCTGGTAGCCCAGGACGACCTGGTCGCCGATCCGTACGAACGGAAAGCCGCTGGCACCCTCGGCATCGAGCTCGCGCATGATCCTCTCCTGCGTCGCCTCGTCGGCGAGGTCGTAGTCGATGTCGTCGAATGGGATATGGCGCTGGGAGAAGAATTGCTTCGCCTTCCTGCACCAGGGACAGGTCGAGAGCGTGTACATCGAGACCTTCTTCATCGTCTTCTCCTGTCACCCGAGGCTCACGAACACCTTCCCCGCCTCGGTCTTCACCGGATACACCGCAAGACCGAGCTCGGGCGCATCGAGGAATCGACCGCTCTTGATATCGAAGCGCCAGTCATGACAGGGACAGGTGATGGTCTCACCCAAGAGCATGCCCATGAACAGCGGACAGGCCATGTGCGGACACTTGCCCGAGACGGCATAGATCGCTCCGCCCACGCGGGCTACCACGACATTCACCCCGAGCGGATACGCCGGCGCCATACCGCCTTCCGGCAACGCAGTTTCGTCCATCACGTACGTCCAGGTCATCCGTGTCCTCGTTGCGTCGGCGCGATCGGGTGCATACGCCCGGTAGTGCCGATCCGCTAGCCGTGAGTCGCCGCAAGCACGTAGAGCGTGCACGCCGGTCACGAGCGCCGGTCTCAGCGCCGAGGCCCCTCGGTATGGCGGTTCGCGTCCCCTCTTCCTAACGAGCGGATAGGTGTTCCGTCCTCCCTTGGAGTCCTTGTCACTGCTTCGGCGTCCCAGCGGTTGGACTTGCGGGGGTGTCCTTGGGTCGATGAGAGGGGCATTCTCTTGCTCATGCCTGGATTGCCGAAGGCTCCGCTGGAACCCTTCGTGGACGCTCTTCCCCTGCCGCGGCGACTGATCGCGTCCGCGCACCAGGGCCGGCTCACTGTGGCGCTGCGAGCAGGAATCCACCGGTTCCACCGCGACCTGCCCGAGTCGAGTGTCTGGCCCGGGGGATGATCTGCCCGTTGCACACCGGCCAGTGCGCGCCGCACCCTGCGCCCGAACCCTGCGCCCCGAACCCGTGGCACGGACGAAGGCGCCCCAAAGGACGACCACCAGCAGGAACCCGAGCAGAGCCCAGGTCGCGCGCGAGTACCGGCCGTCCACCATGCCCGGGGCGCTGCTCAGCGGTCCCGTCACGGGGGGTCCCATGCTGCGTCGGAGGTCCGGACAGAGAGCCTGTCGCGCACTGGTACGGCGCTGGGCTGGGCCCGGGGCCACGTGGCCGTCATCCGATCGGCCGGCGAACGGAGGGGGGCAGGACCTGCGTCCGGTCTCGACGCCCTCTGGGGCCACGACTTTCGACGAAGCTTCGTCATTCTGCCCCAGTCGGGGTTCAGCGGACGGACTCGCCGCGGTTGGCGAGGAAGCGATCCCGGCAGTGCTCGGAGCAGAAGTACTCGGTGCGCCCCAAGTGCGTGACGTGCGGCGTGTCGGGCCCGGCATGGACCCGCATCCCGCACACCGGATCCACCGCCACCCCCGCGGTGCTCGCTGGAGTCGGGGCGTCGGCTCTCCGGTCCGCCGCCCACGTCTCGAGATGGCGGACCAGCTCCGTCACCTGGGCGTCGGAGAGCGCTCCGCGATAGCTGGGCATGGTCGGAGGGTACGTCGCGACGATCTTGGCCGCGGGGTCGAGAATGGACTCGCGAAGGTAGGCGGCATCGGCGAGGACGATTGCTCCGCTCGAAAGCATCACCGTGCGTCCAGCGATGCCAGCCAGCTGCGGGGCGATACCCGAAACCTCGTGGCAGCCCGCGCAGCCGGCCTGGCGGTAAAGCGCGGCACCCGTCTCGTCCCCGACCGCCGTGGCCGAGACCCCCGCTGTTCGAGGGGCGCCCATTTCAGAGAGGAGCCGCCGGGCGTCACGGGCCAACTCGGCGAACGAGTCGCCATCGGCCCCGTAGAGACCCCGGACCCGGCCCCGCTCGTCGATGAGGTAGAACTGGCCCGTGTGAATGCTGGCGTCAGGGTCGGGCTGCTGCTCGACGAAGGTCTTCATCCCCTTCGTCAGCTCGGCGAGGCTCTCCTTCGTGGTGGAAAGCAGCGTCCACCGCCGTTCGTCGGGGGCCCACCGCCTGGCGTAGATGCGGAGGGCCTGAGGGGTGTCGCGCTCCGGGTCGACCGAGAAGCTCACGAACCTGAGCCGCGGGTCCTCGATGGCCCTCTGGACCTGGACCATCTTGGCCGAGAGGACGGGACAGACGCTCCTGCAGCTGGTGAAGATGAAGTCCGCGATCCACACCGAACCGCGGAGCGACTCCGAGGTGCGGACCTGACCATCCTGATCCACCAGCCGATACGATGGCACCGGCCACAGCGTCGGCAAGGGCGCACTCGCGGCGCGGGAGAGCTGATGGGCGGGCTGGGTGTCTCTGGACCGAGCCGAGGCCACTAATCCGATGTCCAGGGTCAGCGCGAGCACGGCGAGCCCGGCGGCGATCGAAGCGAGGATCAGGACACGGCGTGGCATGGGCGGCGCCATTGGCAGGAGGTGTGCTTCAACCCGGTGGCGGCTGATCGTCCTCGGGGCGCTCCAGCCCGACCACCCGGGGCAAGGTTCCTCCCAGGAGATGGATCCGCAGCGGCCCCTGTCCGGGGCGCCCGGTGGAGACGTCCAGCACGCGCTGCGCGTCTCCGAGATCCGGAATCGCGATGCATAGCTTCCCCTCGCCCTTGGGTGACACTGGCAGCACGGCGGCGGTGCTCGAGGAGTACCAGAGGCGGGCCGACGGCTCAGGAGCGGTGCCCAGACCGGTGGCTTCCGCCCGGTCCTCGACGCACACCACGTTCCCGCCTCCAGGGATCGCTGTGCCCAGCGAGGTGAGCCGAATGAGGATGCGACCGTCCTCCACGCTGGGCCGCTCGAGCGAGGACAGACGGAGGAGGTAGCGGCGGAGGATCCGATCCCGCCGACCCCGCAGGATGCGGACGAGCTCGCTCCTGGCAACGGGGCTCGAGAGGTGCGCCTCGGCGACGATCGCCTCGATGGCCGTGTCATCGAGGTGGGAGATGATCCGCGCCATCCACGCCCCATCGCCTTCCTGCATCGCCGAGAACGCCGGATTCGGGTAGCCCACGTGCCACTCCTCGGGCTCGAATTCGGCATCGTCGAAGTACCCGAAGATCTTCCCCGCCGGCCCGAACTTGGCCCGCTCCCACGGCCGTTCGATCGCCCCGAAGGTGATGAAATCCGCGCCCATGGCCCCGAAGTCGATGTAGTAGGTGTAGCCGACGCGGCGAGAGAGGCTGTCCCACTGCGTGAGCCCCCCGAGCGTGTCTCCCCAGTCGAGGAGGTCGTGCTCGACGTGTCCCCTCCCCTCCCCGTCGTCGATCCACATCGCCAGCGTGTTCTGAGAGCGAGCGTCGTGATGGTTGATCCACGCGCCCAGGATTCGCGAGCCCCGAAGCTCGCGGCGATCCTCGTGGTCGATGACGTCGTTTGGATCGCTACCCCACCTGCCGTCGTAGGTCCACGGTCCGAGCGGCTTCCCTCGGAGGAACTGGCTCGCCAGTGCGCGAATCCTCCCGTCCGGCTCCCGCGGAAGGCTCCTGAGCATCTCCTCGATGCGCTCGGCAGTGAGCGTCTTGCCGCCGGGATCCTTGATCTCGTGCTCCGGGAGTTCCAGCTCCTCCGGGCGGAGGAAGACCACCCGGTCGCAGGGCACGTGGAACCCTGCGGCGTGGTACAGCCGGCTCCCCACCACGTCCCCAGCGGAAGCCCGCTCCCACTGCTCCGGATCGTCGAACTTGAGGACGTAGACTGTCCCCGACGAGGTCTTGATCCGAAACCCGGGATTGGCCCCGTCGATCTTCACTCCGACGACCTTCCACGGACGCTCTTCCATCGGGGACGGGCCGGTGCAGGCGCCTCGCGCAACCTCCTCGACCGTCATCGGGTGCCGAGACACCCGGTTGGTGAACCAGCTCGAATCCGGCACCTCGTCCATCGCGTTCACGTTCCGCGCCTCGTGGGGCGTCTGGAGCAGAAAGGCGTGGGACAGCGGACGGAAGACGATGTGGTCTGCGCCGTCCCAGTACAGCGGGACGAACGATTCGTCGGGCTTGGGCTTGAACGGGTGGCGGTCATCGTCCCGCCAGACCGTCGGCGCAGTAGAGAACGGCCGGGGTCCAGCGCTGCAGCCAGCCCCCAGTGCGAGCGCCAGGAACAGCGCTCCCAGGACCAGGAGTCCAACCCCCGGCGCCAGGAGAGCCCGCTGGACGACCGACCCGCCATTTGTGAACTCCTCGTCGTGCAGCCGAGTGAGTCGCACCGGGAAATGCCTGTCAGAGCGCATAGGTGACTCCGAAGGCCAGGCTGAAAGAGGTGATCCGGAGGCCCTGGCTGAACGGCTCGCTACCGATGCCCACCATGAACTGGAAGTTGCTGGCCCCGAAGGCCGAGGCGGTGCGCACCCCCAGCTCCGCGTTGAGGCGGAGCAGATCCCAGCGGAAGTTGCTCAGGTGGTGATCGAACACGTTTCCGAAGCCGACCCCCGCCACCCCGTCGAGGAAGGGGAACACCGGCCATCGCCAGGAGAGTTCGGCGCCGATCGCGCTCCGGTCCCGGAGCCGGCCGTGCAGGAACCCGGTGAAGGGCTCCGCTCCGCCCACGGTGACCAGCTCGTTGAAGGGCACCGGCTGACTTCCGAGCGGGTCGGAGAACATCGCGATCACGCCCAGGCTCAGCACACGGCCCGTTCCGGTGACGTCCCAGGAGCCCTCGATGCCGCCGCCGTAGTGAATCCACGAGCGGTCGAAGCCCTTGGTCACGTCGACAGCCGGCGCCCCCGAGACTCCGACCCGAAAGCCGCTGCGGTTGCCGACCGGTGACCGGGTGTCCATCACCGCCTTGAAGCCCACCTCGGCGGTGGTCGTGTTCTCCCCGAAGCCCGGCGGCGCAGGGTAGTCGCCGGCATCGACCCGCTGCTGGATGGTGGGATCGTTGCAGCAGCTATAATCGCGGAACACCGTTCGATACAGGCGCGCCTTCGCGTCGAGACGGAGAACGCGACGGATGACCTGGGTGTAGGTGACCGAGCCGTCCACCATGTCGCTTCCGTAGCGGGAGCGGAAGGTGTCTGGGATCTCCGAGCCGATCCCGAAGTACAGCGAATCGGGACGGCGGTTCCAGTGAACTTGAACCGCCAGCCAGCTGTCCTTGGAGAACTTGTATCGATCGCCGAGCGCGACGGTGATCCAGTTGGAGCCACCGTACCCGACGTCGGCGGTCACCTTGTTCCCTTCGACGAACGTGGGCTCCCAGAAGAAGTGAACGCCGACGCTCGGACGGAAGCCGAAGTTGAGGAGGAAGACGGGGAAGATGCCTCCCTTGTGGTCCGGTCCGAAGGCGAAGAAGTTGTAGACGGACGTCCCCCAGTCGTTCTTCTCCGCCACCGTTGCCACGCCTCCCACGGGCGCCCGGACGACGTACTCGGTGACCAGATAGGCCGGGAGCAGGATTACCCGCGGGCCCCAGATCAGGACGTCACCAGTCGTCGCCGGGGGCGGCTTCTGGCCCCGGTAGTCCGGAGCGGTCCGCTGCGACGTTCCCTCCGCCAGCGGTGTGTCCTCCGGAACCGGGGCCTCGTTCGAGACGGTTGGCGGAGCCGTCGTGATCGGATCGGCCAAGGCCTTCGCTGCGAGAAGCAGGAGCAGCAGCGCGATGATCCGGGCCTGGCAGACCCGGCAGAGGCGATGAGGGTTCGTCGTCACGTTCGGTCAGGGTCGGGAGCAAGGTCCACGCCAGAGCGCGAAACGGTCGTGGTTCCGCACATTGGCCGCCTCGTGGGAGGACGCACCCGGGGGTCGGTGTCGAGACACCGACGCTGTGTCTCCCCAGTTGTGAGGAAGCCCGACAGCACTCCGCGCCGATCGAGGAAGCTTCGGCTTGTTGCGAGTGCGGAAGCGCCGCCACCCAGACGAAAGGAGGCCCACGCGGCGTTCCGAGGGCTTGACCAGCCCTGGTCACGCTCGACGCCTTCAGTGCTGACTGATCATCTCGAGGAACGTCGTCCGCTTGCCGATCGCCAGCACCCAGAGGCACCGCACGAGACAGCGGGCGCCGAACTCCTGATAGATGATCCCGACGTTCTGCAGCACGTCGCGTCCGGTGATGATTCCTCGCATCGCGAGATTCCACGTAGCAATGCGGAGGCCAACGTCAGTGCGTCACCCGGACAACACCGTTGATCCAGGCGTGGGCGCCACCGGAAACCCCTCGAGAAACATCCAGCATGCGTGGGTGACCAAGATTGCAAGGACAGGAATGACCGGCTCACTGAACCCTCCCTTCGGCAGGGCGTCGATGCGAACGACGCTCTCACTCTCCGACCTGGCCGTGCTGACCGCCCTCTTCCAGAAGCCGCTCGCGAAGCTGGACCTCGCCAGGCGTGCTCTCGCTCTCGGCGCAGGCCCAACCTTCGATCGCGCGGTGGCGCTCGCCACGGTGGACCGGCTCGCGGGGCTACGCCTGGTGCGCAAGATCGGCGCACGCTACGAGCTCTCCCAGGAGGGACGGGAGGCAGCCGTCCTCGCGCTCCGCGATCACCGCGCAGCCCTCGACCAGATGGGCCGAGAGGTGTCTCCACGGCTCGTGGAGGAGACGGGACCCGGCCAGGACGCACGGGGCGCCGCGTGAGTTCCCATCGGACTGGGGCCCATCGAGTTCATCTGTCGGCCGGGGATGGCATTGTGGCCGAGCTACTTGCAACCCGAGTGTTGACGCCGAGCCAGGAGACGTCTGCGGATGACGTGCCGTCGCCGCAATTGAAGACTCGAGGAACGTGAGCTCACGCGACTCGTCCGGCCAGGCCGGCGGAACGGTGTTCATCGTGGATGATGATCCGAGCGTGAGGACTGCCCTCGCGGCACTCATCAGGTCCGCCGGACACGCAGTTCGAACCTTCGCCTCCGCAAACGAGTTTCTCGACTCGCCGGCGAGTGAGACCCCATGCTGCCTGGTGCTGGACGTGCGCCTGCCCGGGCTGAGTGGGCTGGATCTGCAGCTGCGCATGGCCGAGCTCGATCGAGAAGTTCCGATCATCTTCATCACCGGACACGCCGACGTCCCCACCTCCGTCCAGGCGATGAAGGCCGGTGCACTCGAGTTCTTGACCAAACCATTCCCGGACGAGGACCTTCTGGGAGCGATCTCCACGGCGCTGGCGCTGGACCGGCTCCGGCGTGATCGACGTGCGCACCAGGACGAGCTCAATGCGCTCTACCGGTCACTCACCGCCCGGGAGCGAGAGGTGATGTCGCTGGTCGTGGCGGGGCTGCCAAACAAGCAGATCGCTGCCCAGCTCGGCAGGAAGGAGATCACCATCAAGGTCCACCGCGGCAACGTCATGCGGAAGATGCGCGCCGTTTCCCTGGCGGACCTGGTCCGGATGGGAGAGAGCCTGAAGCTACTGGAGAAGAAGTAGCGACCTCACCGGGTCAGGGCCGCCGGCGATTGACCGCCCGCCCGATGGCATCCAGCAGCTCATCGTCAGTGAACGGCTTTTCGAGGAAGTCCACCGCTCCGGCCGCGAGCGCTCGTGCCCGCACGCTCGCATCGGCGTGCGCGGTCATGAACACGATGGGAACCGTGGAGCCCGAGGCCGCGAGATGCTCCTGGAGCTCCACCCCGCTCATTCCGGACATGCGGACGTCGAGCACCAGAGAGGCGAAGCCCGACCGTTGACCGGAACGCAGGAACTCCTCGGCCGAGCCGAAGAGCTCCACCGTGAATCCGGCCGACCGCAGAAGCGCACGAAGCGCTTCGCGGAGGGACGGATCGTCGTCCACCACCGCCACTTTCGAGCTGTTGGGCAAGACTCCTCTCGGACACCCGCGGACTGCTGATGTTGAAAATCAACTCTCCATCTTCACGCGTAGTTCCACCATTCTATCTTCGTATAGGTGGAGCTCGACGGCCGACGCACAGACCTGTGGGGGAACCCGACACGGTGTCGGATTCTCTCGGGAGGGTTCCCCCGCCACCCCCTGAATTCCCGGCGCTTCTGATCTCCCCGATGGGCGGCGTGCCAGTTGCATCCGATCTTCACCCGACAACCCAAGGGAGCGAAGGACCGTGGCTGGGAAGCGTGTTTCGCATCCAGCGAATCCTGCTCTGCCGGCCGCGGGCCACGCTCAGGCAGGCCCTGTACGATGACCAGCGTCTCGTGGCTCGAGGGCGGACCGGCTACCGCGGTCGCAACGGACGATGCTTGTCCTTCACCCCAACGAGGTCGTCAACCCGACGGAGATCGCGAGGCCGGGCAGGGTGTGGCTCGCCGGGAGGTCACGACCGGCCGAGTGCTGGTGGTCGACAACGATGGGCCGATTCTCGCGGGGCTCGGAGCCCTG
>DATIWB010000112.1:0-72870 GCA_035519675.1 Myxococcaceae bacterium | reverse complement strand
CGGGTGAAGGATCTCTCCGGCGGCGAGCGCAACCGCGTCCACCTCGCGAAGATGCTGAAGAGTGGTGGGAACGTGCTCCTCCTCGACGAGCCAACCAACGACCTGGACGTGGAGACCCTCCGCTCGCTGGAGGAGGGTCTGCTCGCCTTCGCCGGGTGCGCGGTGGTGATCAGCCACGACCGGTGGTTCCTCGACCGGATCGCGACGCACATGCTGGCCTTCGAGGGAGACAGCCGGGTCTTCTTCTTCGAGGGGAACTTCGAGGACTACGAGTCGGACAAGAAGAAGCGGCTCGGGGCGGAGGCGCTCCAGCCGACCCGCATCCGCTACAAGCCGCTGGTCAGGGCCTGAAAGGGTCCGCCCGCCTACCAGACCAGGTTTGCGCGTCGCACCGGCGGCTCGAGGGCACTCGGGCAGCGGAGCACCAGACGTATCCCGTGCCCTCGAGGCGGGCCCCACACTTCCCGCAGGCCGGACCCGGGCCCGCGAGATGAACCGTGACTCGCTTTACGTCACGAGGGTCCAGTCCCCCGGACTCGAGCAGCTCGCCCAGCGCCACCCGCAGTCGATCGGGCACACGCTCGGCCGCCGCCAGGCTGGTCCGGCAGCGAGCGCACCACGACGCGCCACGCTCGCCGCTCATCCGCACCGACCGCGGACGCGCCTACTTCTTGGCCTTCTTGCCCCCGCTCGAGGCCGGCTTCACGTCGACCTTCTTCGCGGTCATCGTGTACGTGATGGTGACCTTGTCGCCGGCCTTGACCTCGGTCTTGTCGTCTCCGCGCGCGATCTCCCAGTTCTCGCTGCCCTTCTTCACGGTGATCGACTCGGGCGAGGAGGACACCACCGGCCCGGTCACCTGGTAGGTGTGGTCGGCGAGGGCTGCGGCGGGAACCAGGAGGGCAGCGGCAAGGGCGAGGGTACGGAAGTTCATTCGAGTCTCCCCGGAAGTGGGACTGCCCGGCGGACGCTCGGGCAGCCGTCCCCCACTGTCAAGGAGGCTGTCGATGACCGCCAGCGGGGCCCGCCCCCCGACGTGCAGGCGGATGGCCGGTGTGGCCGCGCTGTCACGCTGCGGCAGGCTGGGAAGACCTCGGGGGTGGGCGCGCGTTCCACCGCTGCCGGGCCTAGACTGAAGGGACCGGAGCCCCCATGGAGCAGGAGAGCGACGCGAGCGCGCGAAGGCGGGTGTGGATGAAGCGCGGAGCGGTCGCAGGGCTGGCGCTGACCTTCGTCGGGGTGACGGCCATCGTGGCCCCACGAGTGCAGGCTCGGGGAGGGCCGGGCGGTGCCTCCTCGGGGAAGGGCGCGTACTGCGCAGGCGCCTACGCCGACGACTTCGCCGCCCTCTCGCCCACCGCCCGCGAGGCGGAGCAGAAGCCCCAGTCGCAGTCCTGGGTCTACGCCATCCGCACCGCCGCCACCTACGAGTGCCTGAGCTACGCCGGCGACGGCAATGTCCGTCGCGTCCGGCGCAAGGCGCTCGCCCACGGCACCGGCTTCGGCTACCGGCAGCAGAACGGCGAGACCTACCTCCTCACCAACCACCACGTGTCCGAGTGGCCCGCGGTGACCGACGACGAGCACAAGGTCGACGACGTGCCGCCCGGCTGCAAGCGCGTCTCGGACCAGCTGAAGATCGTCGAGTCCGAGCGCGACACCTACGACCGTGACGACATCCCGCTCCAGCGCGTGGTCACCGACAAGTCGATGGACATGTCGGTGCTCAAGGCGCACGCCCTGCTGCCCATCCTGCCCTGGAAGGTGGGCCGGTCCGCGGACCTCAAGGAGCGCAACGTGGTCGACGTGCGCGGCTTCCCGCTCGGGGCCTTCAAGGCCACCAACGTCGGCAAGGTGGTGTCCACCTATGACCACGACGACGAGAAGGACTGGGACCACGTCGACTTCGTGGTGGACGCCCAGCTGTCGCCCGGCAACTCGGGCTCGCCGGTGCTCGCGGTGTCCTGCCACACCGGGGAGTTCGAGCTGGTGGGCGTGTACCACGCGGGGTACGCCGGCAACACGCCGCTGAACGTCGTCGTCGCCATCGACCAGGTGCGCGACATGATGACCACCTTGAAGAAGAGCGCCCGTCGCGAGCGCGGCGAGGTCTCCAGCCTGGATCGCAAGGCCCGCTTGCGGCTGTCCGCGGGTCTGGACGGCGCCATCGACCCGTTCTTCCCCTTCGACGGGGCGGTGGCGGTGGCCCGGGCGCGGAGCGACGGCGCGCTGGTCTTCGCGGTGATGTCCCCCGGCTTCCCGCTGCGGAGCACGCCCGCGCTGGTCGTGGAGGACCTGCCAGAGGGCCCCGAGGAGGGCTACGGAGAGCTGGGCCGGGTCTGGGCGGGCGGACGCTTCGGGCTCAAGGCGTACCCCAAGGGCGGGCTCGACGCCGACGCCGAGGCGCTGATCGAGCGGGTGCTGGACGGGCTCCGGGCCAATGCCGGGCTCGCGCTCGAGCTCCGCACTGCGCAGGGACAGGCCTCGCGCGACCGTGAGCACTACGAGCACATGGGCAAGCTCGAGCGGCAGCTCCGCCGCACCGCCGCCGCCCAGACCGACCTCGCGAACAGCCTCACCGAGCTGGTGGACCGACTCTCTCCGAAGGTGGGCGACGCCACGGCCCCCCTGGCCGAGGCGTATGTCCCGTCCGTGCCTCCGGCCCCGGGCAAGAACGTGGCCCAGGGGCCCGGAATGACGGAAGCTTCGCCCCAGCCAGCCCCGGCTGCTCGGTAGCTTCCTGTCGCAGGTGTCACAAGACTGGCGACGACGGATCACCCCTGTACACTGCCCGGCCGGTGAGCGATGGACGGGCAGAGGCGCTCCTCCGGAGTGCCCTCGAGAAGATCGTCTATTTCGAGGCACGCTCGGAGACGCTTCAGGCAGATGCGGCGACACTCCGGGCGGAGGCCGATGCCCTGCGCGCCGATCTCGCCGCCGCCTCCCAGCGCGAGGTGGACCTGCGCCGCCGGGTGGCCGAGCTGGAGGTGGAGCTCGGCCGGGCCCACCGCGACCGCGAGGAAGGCGCCCGGGTGCTCGAGGCGATGCGAGGCGAGCGGGCCGGGCTGATGGGGAAGGTGCTGGAGGCGGCGCGCATCCAGGGCCACGAGGCCGGGCTCGACTTCGACCTCGCCGGGTTCATCGCCGACCTGCGGGCCGAGGCGCTCGCGCTCAGGGTGCCCGAGGCTCCTGCAGCCAGGCTTACGGAGCCTGCACCCGAGGTGGCGACTTCGGTGCGCGCCGAGGCGCCGGCCCTGGAGACAGTGGTGGCGTCGGCCGGGCCGGCGTGGCCGTCGATGCGTTCTCCGACCCCTCCCCGGAGCGCGCCCGAGCCGCCCGTCTCCTCGGCGGCCACCATCCTCGCCGTGACCCGCGAGGCCGAGCGTCTCTTCGAGCAGGGCCGGCTCGCCGTGCCGCCGAGCCCGAGGGTGGGTGAGGAGAGCCTGTTCGGCTTCTCCATCCGCGAGCTCTCGAGCCCGGATCCCTCGGCCCGGTCGCGCGCCGCCGAGCGCCTGCGCGCGCTCGGCGACCGTACCGCCGCTCCCGCCCTGGCGGTGGCCCTCCATGCGGAGCGGGAGGAGACGGTGCTGGTCGCCCTGCTCGAGGCCTTTCGCGGCCTGGCCAGCCGCGAGGGGGCGGCGGTCGTCGAGCCGCTGCTCGGCGCTCCGGAGTCGGTGGTGCGCATCGCGGCGCTCCGGGCCATCACCCATCTGGATCCGGAAGCGGCCCCGGCGCACCTCTCACGCGCGGCGCACGACCCGGACGCCTCGGTGCGTCGGCGGACCGCGCTCCTGGCGGTGTCGCTGGGCCCGGAGCGAATGCTCGAGCTGGAGCGGCAGGTCTCCCGTGATCCGGACCCCGAGGTCCGGCGGCTGGCCGTCCTTGCCACCGGGGCAGCCGGAGGCGAGCAGGCCCGCACGCGGCTGCTCGGGGCGCTGGAGGATCAGGACCTCGGCGTCCGCCGCGCAGCGGCCCGGAGTCTGTCGGGCCTCCTCGGGATGGACGTGGGGCACGTCGCCACGCTCTCCGACGAGGAGCGCCGGCGAGAGGTGCGTCGGCTGGCGACGGTCCCCCCGGTGCCCCTGTCGCAGCGCGCCCGGGCGCTGGCCCTCGCCCCGCGTCGCCCTGTCCTGGACGCTGCGCCCGAGCCGGAGACGGTCGGTCCGTGGTCCGAGCTCGAGACCGCCCCCGGGGACTCCCTGCCGGTGCCGGCACCCACCTGGTCCGCTCCCGAGCCGGCCCACATCGAGGTGGCGCTCCCCTCACCTGCCCGGGAGCACGCCGGGGCGAGCCTGCACGCCGACGAGGCGCTCTGCATGCAGATCGCCTCGGAGCTCCGCACCTCGATGCGCGGGCGCACGGTGTTGGACCTGGCGACGCACCTGGGTGTGACGGACGAGCGGGTGATCGAAGCCGCAGCACTTCTCACGGCGCGCGGGCAGGTGGTCCGCCGCGGGGCGAAGCTGTTCGTCGCCTGACGAGCACGAGGACTGACCAGATGGACATCCCCATCTACACCCCGAAGACGACCGCCGAGCTGCTCGGCATCCCGCCCAAGGCGCTCCGATCTGCGCTGGCCCAGGAGAGCTACACCGGGCAGGACCTCTGGGCGCTGCGCAAGGCGCTCCGGCTCTACCCGCGCACGCTCGGCCGGCGGAAGCAGCTCTTCCTCAACTTCAAGGGCGGCACCGGGAAGACGTCGCTCTCCACCTCGTACGCTTTCCGCCTGGCGGAGCTGGGGTACGCGGTGCTCCTGGTGGACCTCGACAGCCAGGGCCATGCCACCAAGTGCCTCGGCTACGAGGGCGAGGACTTCGAGAAGACCTTGCTCCACGTGCTGGTGCGGAAGGTGCCGCTGTCCGAGGCCATCCAGCACACGCCCCTGCCCAACCTGGACTTCGTCCCCAGCAACCTCGGGATGAGCACCGTGGACCTGGCGCTGATGCCCATGGCCGGCCGGGAGTTCAAGCTCCGCAAGGCGGTGGAGGAGGTCGAGGACCGCTACGACGTGGTGGTCTTCGACGCCCCGCCCTCCTTCGGGCTCCTGAACCTCAACGCGCTCATGGCGGCGCAGGACCTCTTCGTCCCGGTGCTGCCGGACTTCCTGTCGTTCCACGGGCTGAAGCTGCTCTTCGAGACGGTGCAGAGCCTCGAGGAGGACCTGAACCACGTCCTCGACCACGTGTTCATCGTCGTCAACGCCTACAACCAGACTTACAAGCTGGCCAAGGAGGCCCTGGCCGCGCTGCGGGAGCACTACCCGGAGTACCTCCTGACCACCCTGGTCCGGCAATGCACCAAGTTCGCCCAGGCCTCGAGCGAGGGCGTTCCGGTCTTCATGGCCGAGCGTGACTCGAAGGGCGCGCACGACGTGGACGCGTTCCTCAGGGAAGTGCTGCACCGGCTGGAGCAGTCCAGGGCACGGGCCGCCACCGACGTGCGGGCAGGGTAGGGGAGAGCCGATGAAGAAAGCCTTCGATCAGAACGTGTCCCGCGCCAAGCCGCGGCTGAAGCTCGGTGGGTCGTCGCCCGAGCCGGCCGGGCCCGAGATCCGCGCGCCCGACGAGGACTGGGTCTACGAGGTCGCGGCGCAGGTCGCGGGCCAGCAGCCCGCCGCGGAGGGGCCGGTGCCTACCGCCCGCGAGGTACTGGCCGCGGCCGCCCGGGCGACGGCTGCCGAGGAGGAGGAGGTCTCGACCCGGAGCCGGGTGGAGGCGACCTTGCGCGGAACCGCCGCGGTGGCCGAGCCGGCGGTGGAGGAAGAGCGGGTCACGGTGGCGGTCGGCGCCCGTGCGCGAGGGGCGACCGCCTCCTCTCATGGCTCCGCGCCCTCCGGGTCGACCGTGGTCCCGGGCCCACCCTCGGCCCACCGCGCCTCCGAGGCACAGCGAATCGCTGCCCGCGCTCCTGCCGCCCCCTCGTCTCCCACGCCCTCCGGACGTGCCTCCTCGCCCGCGACGGCCGCCCGTCAGGCGACGGCCGCCGCACGACCACCGGCGCCGGCGACTCCCGCGTCCGCAGCGGGCACGGACCGCCGCCCGGCGGCGCCCGTGCGCACCGAGACCGTCGTCCCGACGACGGTCGAGCCCGTCGCCCACCGTCCGTCCTTGCCGCCCTCGGATGACAACGCCGCTCGCCGGGAGCGGCTCCGCGAGCGGCTGCGCACCGTTCGCGAGCATCCCCGCCCGGAGCCGTTGCCCACCAGCGTGGCCGCCGCGGGCGTCCTCGCGGTGGAGCGGATCGCCCAGCTGCAGTCGGAGCTGACCGCGGCGAAGCAGCACAACGCCGCGCTCCAACACGACCTGGACGTGGCCCGCCGCGCCGCCGAGCGCGCGACCGAGGAGGCCCGGGGGCGCGTGGAGGAGGCCCGCCGGCTGGTGGCGCAGATGGAGGAGCGCGCCGGTCTCCTCTCCGAGCTCGAGCGGGAGCTGCACTCGGTCGAGGGGGAGCGCGACGAGGCGCTGCTCGCGGTGCAGGATGCACGGACCCAGGCCGCGGCCGAGCACCAGGAGCGTGAACGGCTCTCCGCCGAGCTGACGAAGAAGGACGCCGAGCTCGCCGACAGCCTCTCCGAGGAGGAGCGGCTGGCGGGGGAGCTGGAGCGCTTCCGCGACGACTCGGTGCAGCTCCGGAAGAGCGTGGAGGTGCTCAGCGCCGAGCGCGACACCCTGGCCCGGCAGGTGGCGGACCTCACCGCCGAGCGCGCGGAGCTGCTCGAGGCCCGGAAGGCGCTGGAGTCGGTCCACCGCGCCCTGACCGAGGCCGCGCGCAGGTAGGTCATGGCGGCCGCAGTCGAGGCCCACGGTGAAGTGGTCTCAAGCTGGCAATCGTCGGCGAGGTCCAGGCGGCCGCAGTCAGATTCGTCAGGGCGGCCGCAGTCGAGGCCCACGGTGAAGTGGTCTCAAGCTGGCAATCGTCGACGAGGTCAGCGCGCCGCAGCCAGCTCGTCTCGCAGCGGCACCAGCGGCAGAGCCGACATGTCCTGGCTGAAGGGGGAGAACGGCGAGCCCGGCGGGCCGGAGGTCGCGCTCGCCAGTCGCGTCTTGCCGAGGAGCAGCTTCATCGAGGCCACCCGGTCGCTCGGGGCGGGGTGGTGGGCCCAGAAGTTCTGTCCCGGAGGCAGCGCGCCGATGAAGTCCACGAAGCCACGCGGGCTGTACCCGGAGGCCACTGCCAGCTCGAGCCCGGTCAAGTCTGCGGAGATCTCCTGGTCGCGGGCATAGCCGCCCTCGAGGTAGCGGTGCACGAACTCGTCGCTGAACAGCGTCAGGAGCGCGTTGTTCGCCGCGGCATTGAGATCGAGCGCCCCACCACTGAAGGCCTGCAGCGCCGAATAGGCCTGGTTGATGAATCCCGGTGAGTAGGCGCGCAGCACCGCCGCGCCCTCCTTCTGGCCGGCCTTGGCGTACGCCAGGCTCTTGCACTGATCGACCTTGGTCTTCTGGTAGATGGCGAAGGCGTCCTTGCGGGTGACGTGGGCGATCTCGTGCGAGAGGACGCCGGCCAGCGCCGCCTCGTTGCTCACCCGCTTCAGCAGCCCGCGAGTCAGGAAGACATAGCCGCCGGGCGCGGAGACGGCGTTCACCACCTCCGAGTCCAGCACCCCGAAGGTCCACTGCAGGGTGGGCCGGGTGGAGCGGGAGGCGAGGTTCTTCCCCACCACGTTGAGGTACCGGTGCAGCTGGTTCCGGGGCGTCGCCTGCACGCCGAGCGTCTTCGGGTTGCCGAGGGCGCTCGCATCGCCCGTCGGGACGTCGACCAGGAGCCCGCCGCCCTGCTGTACCCAGTTGAGGGCCACCGCCCCCCCGATGGTCCGCTCCTCGTCGAAGGTGACCTCGGCGGCGCCGATCTGGTCACACTTGGAGAGGTCCTGGGTCAGGCCCACCACGGTGGTGGTCGATTCGGCGATGCCGCTGACGATGGAGTTGGTGTCGCCCTTCATGAAGCCCGCGGCGGCGCTGCAGGCCACCAGGGCCAGGGCGCCCAGTGAGAGGAGCGCGCGCCTCACTGCTGCTCCCCGGCGACCCGGTCCGCCTGGGCGGCGATCTCCTGGTCGGTGCGCTGGACGGCGATGGCCTCCAGGGTCTGCGTCTGCCGGACGGCCTCCTTCATCGTCGGGTGCAGCTCGCCCTTGTTCTTCTCCTCCTGGTTGCCGTAGCGGATGGCACCCTCGGTGAGCGCCTTGCCCGCGGCGCCGGAGCTGGCGAAAGCCTGCGCGTCGACCTTCTTCGCCCCCTGGGGGGAGGTGAGCAGCTCGGAGGCGGGCGGGGTCACCGAGAGGTTCGCGAAGTAGACGAACCCGCTCGTCCCCTTCGCCTCCACCTTGTGCCAGGTGGGCTTCTTCTTGTCCGCGCCGCGCCAGACCACCGCGTCGCCGGGCTGGAGCTTGGCCAGGGTCGTCGCGTTCGTCGCAGCGCTCTGGAGCACGGCCACGTCACGTCCACGGACGAAGACCCGGTCTCCCGGGGCGAGCGCCCACGCCGCCCCCGCCCCCAGGACCAGCGCGAGCACCACTGCTGACTGTCGCATCGGCATACCCTCCCGCAGGCGCGCGCCAGTCTACTTGTCCAGGTCGACGACTCCATCGAAAGCCGGCGGAGGCGACGTCACGTGCCTGTCGCAACGCGCCAGCAGTGCCCTGGACGGGGCGTCCTCCGGGTCCACCGCGACCGCCCGGGCGAAGACGTCGCGCGCCTCGGCGAACCGCGCGCCCCGCCAGAGGGCGAGCCCCTCGGCGTAGAGGACGCAGATCTGGTGTTTCCGGGGTGGCAGCTCGCCCTTGCGGGAGAGCAGCTCGTGGATGGCCACCGCCTCGTGCTTTCCCGCCACCCGGACCCGGTCCAGCTCGCGGGTCTCGAAGGCGTGCGACACCAGCGCCTGGGTCCGCGGACCAATCAGGATGCGCGAGCCGTACGGCTTGTTGGCTCCCTCCAGCCGGGAGGCGAGGTTCATCCCGTCGCCCATCGCGGTGTAGTTGAAGAGCTGCTCGCTGCCGAAGTTCCCGACGAACATCACCGCGGTGTTGAGACCGACCCGGGTGTAGACGTCGGGGAGGCCCTGGGTGGCGAACTCGGTGCGGATGCGTTCCACCTCCGCCTGGACGTCGAGCGCCGCGGCACAGGCGCGGACCGCGTGGTCCTCCATGCGGACCGGCGCGCCGAAGATGCACACCACCGCGTCGCCGATGTACTTGTCGAGGCAGGCCCCGTGCTGCAGCAGCACCCCGCTGACCCGCGTGAGGTAGGTGTTCAGCACCCGGACCAGCCCCTGAGGGTCCTGGGCGAAGCGCTCGCTGAAGGTGCTGAAGCCCTTGATGTCGGAGAAGAAGGCGGTGACCTCGAGCTGATCGCCGGCCAGGCGCGGCAGCTCCGGCTGGGCGACCAGCTGCTCCACCACCTGCGGTGAGAGGTAGCGGCTGAACATCGCCTTCACCCGCGCGCGTTCACGGTCGGCGTAGAGATGGTTCATTGCCACCGCAGCCAGGTTGGCGATGGAGACCGCGAGGACCGGGACCACCAGCGCCACCTGCAGCTTGGCCGAGACCAGGAGCCAGCCGGTGCCGAGGAACAGCAGCACCGGTGCGGCGAGAGGCCACAGGCCCTCGACCCAGACGTTCCGGGTGGCGAGGACGAGCAGTGCCGAGCCGAGTGCCACCAGGAACGCGAGCGCAGCGGTCACGGCGAAGGGCGCCCGGGTGATGAACCGGCCACCGAGCAGCGAGGCCAGCTCGGTCGCCGGCTTCGCCACCCCCACCGTGGCGCTGTCGAATGGGGTGGCCTTCATGTCGAAGGTACCCACCGCGAACCCGGCGATGAGCACCACCTTGCCGCGGAAGAAGTCCGGTCCGAGGTGTGGCGCCTCGCCGTGCTCGCGGCGAACCGAGTCGTCCACCACCGCGAGGAGGCTCCGGGCATCGAAGCGCTGTCCGAGCGTCCCGCCGTAGTCCAGCGCGGCGCTCCCGTCGTCGTCGATGGCCAGGGTGCGTGAGCCCAGCTGCAGCTTTCCCGGTGAGAGCACCAGGGCGTCGGCCCCGAGCAGGTCCGCTGCCAGGGCCACCGCCAGCGTGACGTACTGGTTGGTCCCGTCGGTGTAGGCGAAGCGGGTGCGGCGCAGCTTCCCGTCCGGATCGGGCTCCGGGTACACGAGCCCGGGCGCAGACACCACGTCGAGCAGCGCTGCGACCGGCGGGACCGGGTGGCGCATCGTCCGCGGAGCGCCGGGCAGGTCCACCGAGAGGTCCGGCAAGGGGTGCTCGGAGCGCACCGGGAAGGCGAGGACGCTCGCCACCAGCTCCGGCGTCGCCGGCGCCTCGGTCCCCTCGGGCGGGGCGAACGGGTCCTCGGACTTCACCCGCGGGCGCGGCGCACGGCTCTGCACCGTCCAGTTGTGGGGCGTCACTGCCGGCAGCGGCTCGCCGTTCTGCGAGGGGACGTTGACCGCGTAGCCGAGCGCCACCGGGATGTGCAGCTGGGCGATGGCCTCGCGGAGGAGCGCATCCTGACCGCGGTCGGTGCTCTGCTCGTCCATGGTGAAGTCGAGCACCACCGCACGGGCACCCATCGCCTCGAGGTGGGTCAGCACCCGGGCCCAGAGCGAGCGGGCATAGGGCCAGTTTCCCCAGGCGCGCGCATAGCTCTCGTTGGCGCGGAGCCCCTGCACCGTGGCGTCGTCGACGCCGAGGATGACCAGGTCCTTTTCCCGGACGGACGGAGGGGAGAAGCTGGTCAGCCGCAGGTCGTAGGCGGCGTCCTCGGCGTTGTGGATCCCGGGAAAGCGGCCGGCGAGCAGCGCCACCACCGTCGCTGCCGTCGCCAGGGCCAGCGCCCAGGGCCATGAAATGCGAAGGGCCGCCATGGAAGCGGCCCTCGATGCTACCGGGAGCTGGTGTGCAGCAGGGAATTACTGGACGTCGGTGCTCCGCAGAGCAGCGGGCGGCGCGGCGCGAAGGTGCCCCGGACCGGTGGTGCGGGCGTCGAAGACCGGCGCAGCACGGACGTCCCCCGGCACCGAGCTCCCCAGACAGGCGGAGAGGAACGCGCGGAACCCAGCGACGTCAGGCTTGGCCACCGGCTCGTGCAGGCTCCCCTGTCCACTGGCAGCCTCCTCGACCCAGGCGTTGAGGCAGCTGTCCAGCGCGTCCTGGCTGGCCGACTGGGCGAAGGCGGCGATCACGCCCTGGGCGTCGGCTGTGAGCAGGAACGCCTGAGCCCTCATCTGGGCGGACCGGTCGACGGCGCTGGTGTCGGTGTTGCGAACCCCGCCGCCACAGGCGGCGAGAAGGAAGAAGGCAAACAGGATGGTGCGACGCATGAGAGACTCCCCAGGTAACCGCCGCGAGGAGTTCGGGGCGGAACGAGCACCGGGGATTGCATCGGCCCTGCCAGGCTGCTCCTCGAAGGACCGCGCGGACTTGGGGAGTCAGCAGTTGCCTGCCGCGCCCCTCGGGGGCGGATCGGTGTTGCGCCCGGGGCGACGGACCATGCGGGAACTGGTACGGGCGCCGGCGTGGCGACGGACAGGGGTGTGGCGCCTTGGGAGCGGGGAAGAGGGACCAGCCCTTCCTGAAACCTGGCTCACTCCCGCACAGGCACGTCGACGGTCAGGCCGTCGTGCGCGACCTCCACCGGGCCCTGGTACTCCTCACGGGCCTGGGCCAGCAGCCGTCCGAAGTCGGTGTCGTACCGAGAGCTGAGGTGGGTGAGGATGAGCCGGTGGGCCCCGGCCTGCTGCGCGATCCGGCCCGCCTCGCGCGCCGTCGAGTGGCGCGTCTCGAGCGCCCGGGCCTGGTCGTCGTCGCTGAACGTGGACTCGTGGATGAGGACATCCGCCTGGCGCGCGGCCTCGGCCATCGCCTCGCACGGCCGGGTATCGCCGGAGAGCACCAGCTTCCGGCCCGCTCGGGCGGCTCCCATCACGTCCGAGGGAGCCACCGTCTTTCCGTCGAGCGCGGTCACCGACTCGCCGCGCTGCAGCCGTCCGAAGTCCGGCCCCTCGCGGACGCCCAGCGCCCGGGCGCGCTCGAGGTTGAACCGGCCCGCCCGCACGTCCTCCTCCAGCACGTAGCCGAGGGCGTTGATCCGGTGCTGTACCCCGACCGCCCGGACCGAGTAGCCGTGGCGCTGGACCTTCTCGCCATCCTTCAGCTCGACGATCTCCAGCGGGAACCCGAGCTGGTCCACGCCCAGGTGCACCGCCTGGTTCAGCAGCCGCTTCGCCGGCACCGGTCCGTACAGCACCAGCTTCTCCTCGCGTCCCATCATTCCCAGCGTGCGCAGGAAGCCGATGATTCCCAGGTAGTGGTCGGCGTGGAAGTGGGTGAAGAAGACCGCGTCCACCGAGAAGCCGGTGCCGTAGCGGATCATCTGCCGCTGGCTCCCCTCGCCACAGTCGAAGAGCAGCAGGTCCGAGTCCGCCTTCACCGCCAGGCCGGAGAGGTTCCGGTGGATCGTTGGCTGGGCGGCCGACGTGCCGAGGAAGGTGAAGCGCAAGAGTGACATCCCGGCGTTGCCCACGGCGTTCTTCTGCTCCTCCCGACTGCGGCGGGGGAGGGGCGTTAACACGGCCGTCCGGAGCGCGCCAAGCCGCACCGGAGCCCTCTTCTGCCGTCGACCGCGAGCGACCACCCCGGTCCTCGAGCTGGCCCGCTAGAGCGACACCCGTCGGCCCCGACCTCAGCTGCCGGGTCGCTCCAGGGTGGCGAGGGCGGAGTCGACGGCTGCCCGGAGCGGTGGGCCGCCCAGGCGGGCAGCGTCGTGGAGGGTGCGCCCGGCGACA
Organism: Myxococcaceae bacterium; assembly: GCA_035519675.1. Classification (GTDB taxonomy): domain Bacteria; phylum Myxococcota; class Myxococcia; order Myxococcales; family Myxococcaceae; genus RPRB01. Next base: position 60,096 of record DATIWB010000112.1, on the reverse strand, counting down.
ATCTGCTGGGCGGCCCGCAGCGCGAGCCAGCGCCCTGCTCCGGCCGGGGCTATGCCCGCCACGCTGGTCACCGCTCGACGGTCCGACTCGCGCGTGGAGTCGAGCGCTCCACGGACGCGCCGGGCGAGCGCGGCGAGGTACGCCGGGTCGCGGCCCTCGTCCGGCAGCCGCAGCTCCGCGTCGGTCACGCCCGGGTCGAGGGTGCGAACGGCGGCCAGCGGGAACCCCTCCTCCCAGAGCGCCCACCACACCGGGACGGGCCCGGGGCCCTTCCACGGCGGCAGCAGCGCCGACGCCAGCGCATGGTGGACCACCGGTTCCACCGGCGCGTAGGGGCCCCGGTAGTAGGCGAAGGCGTCGAGTCCGAGCACCAGCGTCCGCCGCCCGGACACCGTCCGCCAGACCGCCTCGAAGTGGCTGAACGACAGGCTGAGTGCGACCGGGCCGGCCCAGTCGAGCTCGGGGAACTGGTCCAGGAAGGAACGCGCGCTCCGTTCGACGTCGCCGGGCATCCGCTCCGACAGCGCCTCGAGCTTCGGCTCGAGCCTGGGCATCTCCACCAGGAGCCGTTCGAGGTCGCGGTCGAGCGCCGGGGCCGGCCCGAAGACCTCGGGACCGAAGAGCTCGGGATGGCTGGCGAGCAGCGCCTGCCGCGAGCGGTCGAGCTGCTCGGCCCGCGGCGCCGTCCGGACCGAGTCCCAGGCAGCGAGGAAGTCAGGCACGACGTTGATCTGGCTGACCGTCCTGTTCGCGGCCGGCCCCTGGCCTGGCCCGTGCGCGCATCCGCCGCCGCTCGCCAGCAGCAGGGCCAGCACCACTCCGGGCGGTCCGGTGCGGGGGAGGATCTGCATGCCCCGAGGCTGAGCACCGCGGATGCACCGCCGATGCCCTACAGGCTCCTAGGCGGCCTTGGCCGGGACCGGGGCCTTCGCCTCGGCCGGGCTGACCTCGATCCGCATCCGGTAGAACGACCGCCAGACGAAGACCAGCGAGGCGGCGAAGAACGCCACCGCCAGGACGGCGCTGGTGCCCCGCGGCAGGGTGATGGCCAGCTCGACCGCGAGAAGCCCGAACAGGGTGGTGAACTTGATGATCGGGTTCATCGCCACGCTCGAGGTGTCCTTGAACGGGTCGCCCACGGTGTCGCCGACCACGGTGGCCGCGTGCAGATCGGTGCCCTTGGCCATGAGTTCGGTCTCCACCACCTTCTTGGCGTTGTCCCAGGCGCCGCCGGCATTGGCCATGAAGATGGCCTGGTAGAGGCCGAAGATCGCGATGGAGATGAGGTAGCCGATGAAGAAGAACGGCTCGACGCAGGCGAAGGCGAGAGTGCTGAAGAAGACGGCGAGGAAGATGTTGATCATCCCCTTCTGCGCGTAGCGGGTGCAGATCTCGACCACCTTCTTGCTGTCGCTGACCGAGGCCTTCTCCACCCCTTCGAGCTTGATGTTTCGCTTGATGAACTCCACCGCCCGGTAGGCGCCGGTGGCCACCGCCTGCATCGAGGCGCCGCTGAACCAGTAGATCATCGCCCCGCCGGTCACCAGGCCGAGCAGGAACGGGGCGTGGAGGAGCGAGAGGTTGCCCACGCCGGTGGTCAGCCCGCCGGTGAGGACCACGATGATCGAGAAGATCATCGTCGTCGCGCCGACGACCGCGGTGCCGATGAGCACCGGCTTGGCGGTGGCCTTGAAGGTATTGCCCGCGCCGTCGTTCTCCTCGAGGAGCTTCTTGCCCTTCTCGAAGTCGGGCTTGAACCCGAACTCCTTCTGGATCTGATTGGACACGTCAGGGACGTTCTCGATCAGGCTGAGCTCGTAGACGCTCTGGGCGTTGTCGGTCACCGGGCCGTAGCTGTCGACGGCGATGGTCACCGGGCCCATGCCGAGGAACCCGAAGGCCACCAGGCCGAAGGCGAAGACCGGCGAGGGGTCGATGGTGCTCCCCGCCACCGGGAACAGCGCTCCCAGGCCCTGGGTGCTCACCCCGTAGGCGATGGCCATCAGCGCCACGATGACGATGCCCATCCAGTAGGCGCTGAAGTTGCCGGCGACCAGACCAGAGATGACGTTGAGCGAGGCGCCGCCCTCCCGCGAAGAGGTCACCACCTCATGCACGTGGCTCGACTCGGTGGAGGTGAAGACCTTGACCACCTCGGGGATGATCGCTCCGGCCAGCGTGCCGCAAGTGATGATCGCCGAGAGCTTCCACCAGAAGGTGCCGTCGCCCAGGTCGCCGATGATCAGGTAGCTGATGATGAAGGTCAGGGCGACCGAGATCAGCGAGGTGATCCACACCAGCGAGGTGAGCGGCGCCTCGAAGTTCATCTTCGTGGCATCCTTGTACCGGGCCGACTGGATCGCCTCGTTGATCACGTAGGAGATGAAGCTGGCGATGATCATCACCACCCGCATCACGAACAGCCACACCAGCAGCTGCGTCTGGACGGTGGGGTCGTGGGCGGCGAGGAGGATGAAGGTGATCAGCGCCACACCGGTCACGCCATAGGTCTCGAACCCATCGGCCGACGGGCCCACCGAGTCCCCGGCGTTGTCCCCGGTGCAGTCGGCGATCACGCCCGGGTTCCGAGCGTCGTCCTCCTTGATGCGGAAGACGATCTTCATGAGGTCGGAGCCGATGTCGGCGATCTTGGTGAAGATGCCGCCGGCGATGCGGAGCGCCGAGGCGCCGAGCGACTCGCCGATGGCGAAGCCGATGAAGCACGGACCCGCGAAGTCCGCCGGGACGAAGAGGAGGATGCAGAGCATGATCAGCAGCTCGGTGCTGATCAGCGCCATGCCGATGCTCATCCCGGCCCGCAGCGGGATGGCGTAGACGGGGTAGGGCTTGCCGCGGAGGCTGGCGAAGGCGGTGCGGCTGTTGGCGAAAGTGTTCACCCGGATACCGAACCAGGCCACCCCGTAACTGCCGCCGATGCCGATCAGGCTGAAGATCAGGATGGTGATGACCTTCACCGCATCCATGTGCTGCAGGACGCCGAAGTAGAGGACCATCACCGCGCCGATCAGCACCTCCAGCGCGAGGATGAACTTTCCCTGGGTGATCAGGTACGTCTTGCAGGTCTCGTAGATGAGCTCGCTGATGTCGAGCATCGCCTTGTGGACCGGCAGCTTCTTGAGCTGGGCGAACTGGTAGATGCCGAAGCCGAACCCGAAGAGGCAGACCAGCAGGCCCCACATCAGGAGCGAGCGGCCGTTGGTTCCACCCAGGAAGGTGACCTGGGTGAGGTCGGGCAGCTTCAGCTCCGCCTCGCTGGCGAACGCCGATCCGGAGAGGACCAACGCAGCCAGGCCCGTCCACCGGGCCAGGCCCCGAAGACCCGGGCGAGACCCGGGGGTGCGTGACGCGATCATGTGCACATCTCCTCGAAAGGACGATCGAGGGGTTGGCCGCCCGCATCGCGCGGACGCTTCAGCGCAGCCTCGTTCCACGGGAATGCGGGAACCCCTCCCGTGGCGGGCGGGCGCTTAGCACACACCGGGGCCCGACTTGAAGCATTGGACGCCGGGACCCCGGGAAGGTCCATCGGGCGACTGCTTGGCCCGGTGAGCGGCCCTGCAGGCTCTACCGGCCGAGGGCCGCCCGCAGGACCGCAAGACCCCGGTCCAGCACGACTCCGCAGTGGAGGTGCGAGGCCATGTTGCCGGCCAGGGGAGCGCTGCCGTGCCGGGATGGACCGTCCCACCGTCGAGGCGGCCTTCTGCGCCACCTTCACCGTGGGTGGATCGCCCAGGCGCTCGCCGACCGTCTTCTCCTGGCGCTGCGCCGATGCGGGGCTGCCCTTGGGGAGCGGTACGTCTCAGCCCGGAGGCGGACCGAACACCGCGTCGGCCATCGCGCGGAGCCCCGCGCGGAGCGACGCGAGGACGTCGGGGGCGAGCCCCCAGGTGCTGAGCCAGAGACCGGTGTGAAACGGACCGGTGCGTCCAGGCTCCATCTCCACCAGGAGGATGGCTCCGCCGAGCCCCGGAAACTTCCCCCACAGGTGCGTGGGCAGGTGGGCGTTCGCCACCTCGAAGCGTCTGGGCGTTCCGCCGAGCGAGAGATGGGCCACCGTTCCCGGCGCTGGACGGGCCGGGGAGAGGGCGAGACCGGCGGGGCCGAAGAGCCGCTCACCGAGCGCGTCGCGGGAGAGTCCACTTGCTCTGCGTTCCCAGACCACCGCCCGATCCGCGCCCCGGTGATGGCGGAGCGTCTCCTCGAGGTGCCAGAGGAAGAAGCGCCAGCCGGCGTTCGTGGCGTCGTACTGGTCCTCCCACTCCGCACCCTCGCCGAAGCCGGAGTGGACCAGGCGCAGCCGCGTCCCGCCCGCCTCGGCAGCCAGGCTCCACTCGATGACCATCGTGGCGCCGGGGGGACCGCCGGGCTGCTCCTCGGGGGGCGCGTCGCGCCAGAGGACGCGTCGGCCCGGCTCGATGATCTCGGGCCGCGTCTTCCAGACCATGTCCGGGCTCCAGCGGAAGGTGACCAGCGCGCCCGGTGTGCCCGGCCCCTCGACGAAGGGAGCGAACCAGCGGGCGAGCTCGAGGGGGTCGGTCAGCATCCGCGCCAGCTCGTCGGGAGTCCCCGGGAGGTGGGCCTCGAGCACCAGGCTGCGGGTCTTCGGGGGCGAGTCGCTCATGGGCCGGTCTCCTCGGTGGGTGCGACGTCGACGGGCCGCTCGGACGGAAGCGCCGGGTGACCGAACAGCGAGAGGCGGAAGGAGCGACCCCCGGCGGCGTCGGGTCGGTGATGGCGCGCCACCAGCTCCGAGAAGGCGGTGAGCAGCTCCTCGAGGAACTCGTTCTGCGAGCGGGCAGAGGCGAAGCGCACCTCGGTCTGCACGCTGACCGTGGGAAGCTTCTTTCCCGCCGCCTCGGCGCGAGGGCGGAGCGTGGTCACCTCCTGGATGACCCAGCTCGCCGCCGCGAGCAGATAGGTGCTGGAGAACCGGTCGCGGGCCTCGCCGGCCGTCATGCCGAGGGGACCGAGGAGCTGGGGCGCCAGGACGTACGAGCGGGCGGTGGCCTGCAGCAGCCGCTCGACGCAGTTGCGCTTCTTCCGCTCGCCGACGCAGCTGAGCAGCCCCGCCGCCTCCAGCGCCCGGACGTGGTGACCGACGCGCTGCCGTGGAAGCCCGAGGGCCCTGGCCACGCCCGCGCTCGAGTCCGGGTCCCGGAGGGCAGTCAGGATGCGCAGGCGGGCCGGGTCGAGCAGCGCCGCTGCCGTCTCGGCAGCCTGGAGGACCTCGACGGACGCTTGCCCTCCGGCGTGCACGACCAGCATCATTGTCTAGACAGAAATGACTGTCAATACTTCGGACTCCGCCACTGGGCGAGAACAAGCTGTACTTACAGATAGTTGGATGCCCTCACGCGGTGCCAGACACCTCGTTTGGCAGGGACGGGAACGACCCGAAGCTGTCGTCGCCGCATCGAGACCCTAGAGCCGCAACCGCTCGAAGAGGCGGATCGGCAAGGCGCGGATGACGGCCATGATCCACCGCCATTTGCCCGGCACGTAGAGCACGCGCTCCCCGCGCTCCAGTGCCCGGTAGATCCGTCGCCCGACCACGTCCACGTCCGCCAGCAGCCGGGGGTTGATGGCCCGGCCGGCCACCATCGGCGTGTCCACGGGCCCCGGCTTGATGGTCAGGACGGTCACCCCCGTGCCGCGGAGCCGCTGACCGAGCCCACCGGCATACGCGGTCAGCGCCGCCTTCGCCGCTCCGTAGACGTAGTTCGCCCCTCGCCCGCGCTCTCCGGCGACGCTGGAGAGCACCCCGATGGTCCCGTGCCCCGCCACCACCATTCGCTCGGCCGCCGCCTCCATCAGCGTGGCCGCACTGGCGAAGTTCACGTCCCACGACGCCACCGCGCGCCGTGGGTCCTCCTGGCACGCCTGCTGCTCCGGGAGCGCGCCCTGGGCCACCAGCACCACGTCGAGGCCGTCGAGCGCCTGCTCGGCCTCGGCGAGCAGGGTTCGGTGCCGTTCGAGCTCGCACAGATCCGCGGTCCGTTGCAGCACCACCTCCGCCCCGCGCACCACCAGGTCGGCGGCCACCGTCGCCAGGTGCTCCCGAGAGCGCGCCACCAGCGCCAGCCGGGCCCCGGCCGCCGCGTACACCCGCGCGACCGCCTGTGCGATGCCGCTGGTCGCCCCGAGCAGGAGCACCCGCCGCGGCGCGCTCATCCCATCACCCGCGACCAGAAGCGCGACCGGAACGCCGGGTCGATGAACGTCGCGAACGCGTCCAGCTGCGGGTAGCCGAGCCGGAACGTCTCGGCCGACATCCGCGCATCCTTCGCCGGGTAGATCGCCCCGCCGTAGGTCCGCACCACCGCGTCCATCTCGTCGAGGCAGGCCAGCGTCTCCTCGCCGCGGTTCGGCAGGTCGAGCGCCAGCGTCCAGCCCGGCCGCGGGAAGGAGAGCATCCCCGGCGAGCTCAGCGGCCCGAACCGCTTCAGCACCGAGAGGAACGCGCCCTGCCCCCGTGTCGAGGTGAGGGCGAGCAGCGCCCGGATGCCCTCCATGTCCGGCACCACCGACTGGTGCTGGAAGAAGCCGCGGCGACCGTACAGCCGGTTCCAGCTGCCGAGCGCGTCGAGCGGATGGAAGAACTTCCACACCGAGGTCCGCGAGCGCCAGCGGGGCAGGTGGTCGTAGAGCGCGTTGAAGGTTCGCAGCAGGAAGGGGGAAAGCAGGAGCTCCGGCGCCTCGAATCCGAGGCTCCTCGGCGCAGGCCGCGCCGGCGGGGTCGCCGGTCCCTCGGCCAGGTTGCCCCGGAAGTAGACGCCGCGGCCCAGCGACCTGCCTCTGGCCAGCCCGTCGATCCACGCCACGGTGTGCGAGTGCGTGTCCCTCGACGCGTCGTCCAGAGCCTCCACCTCCTCGAGGGAGCGGAAGCGAATGCCCTCGGCCTCCACCCACCCGCTCGGGACGCGCTCGAGCTGGATCTCCACCCAGGTGATGAGCCCGGTCAGCCCCAGGCCGGCAACGGTGGCCTCGAACAGCGGGTCACCCGGATGGAGCGTGCTCACGCTCCCGTCGCTCCGGCGCAGCCCCAGCGCGCGCACGTGCCGGCCAAAGCAGCCAGCGCGGTGGTGGTTCTTCCCGTGGATGTCGTTGGCCACCGCTCCGCCGAGCGTGACGAACTGCGTCCCGGGCAACACCGGCGGCAGCCACCCCCGGCGCAGCACCAGCTCGGTCACCTCCCCCAGCGAGGTGCCCGCCTCTGAGCGGAGCACGCCGCTGTCGGCGTCGAAGGCGATGAACCGCCGCAGCGCCCGGGTCAGGAGCACCGGTCCGTCGGCGTTCAGGCAGCTGTCGCCGTAGCTGCGTCCCATCCCGTACGCCAGGACGGGCGTCCCGGACGGAAGTGGGTCATCCGCCCACGCGAGCGGCAGTGCCTCCTGTAGGACCCGAGGGAACCGTCCCCAGCTCTCCGGCCCCGACGCCTGTTCCGACCGCGGCACGCGCGCTGGCGTACCACGGTCCCTCGCCCCGACGACATGCTGGCATCAGCCCCGCTTCGACATCGGACCGCGGGGCGCCGGTTGGCCGGTTATGTGACCAAACACCCTCATGGCCAAGGAACCCGACGGGCCGCCGTCCTCACGACTTGCCCGGCTGCGGAAGCTCGCTGGCCTCGGGGCGCAGCTGGGCAGCGATGCGCTCACCCGCGGGGTGAAGCGGCTGGCCGGCGCCGACCCCAGCAGCCTGTCGAAGGGAACCGCCGAGAAGCTGGTGCAGACCCTCGGCGACCTCAAGGGGGCGGCGATGAAGCTCGGCCAGGTGGCCAGCATGGACCCGGACCTCTTCCCGCCAGAGGTGCGCGCGGTACTCGCCCGCCTGCAGAACGAGGCCCCCCCGATGCCGTTCGGCCGCGTGGCGGCGATCATCGAGGACGAGCTGGGAGGCAGCCCGGACGCGCTGTTCTCCGAGTTCTCCCGTGAGCCGATGGCCGCCGCCAGCCTCGGCCAGGTTCACCGCGCCCGGCTGCGCGACGGCCGCGACGTGGTGGTGAAGATCCAGTACCCCGGCATCGACCAGGCGCTCAAGAGCGACATCGACAACCTGGGAATGGTGGTGAGGACCATGGCCCTCACCCACCGGGCGCTCGACGGCCGGCAATATTTCCACGAGCTGGCCGAAGAGCTGGCGCACGAGCTCGACTATTCCCGCGAGGGCCGGCTGGCGCGCGAGTTCGCCCGGGCCTCCGCGGGCCTGCCGGACATCGTCGTGCCGGAGATCATCGACGAGCGCACCAGCACCCGGGTGCTGACGATGCAGCTCATCCCCGGCCACACGCTGAAGAGCTTCCTCGCCTCGCACCCGGAGAACGCCGAGCGGCTCCGCATCTCCGGGCTGATGGTCCGGGCCATCCATGGCGCGTTCCTGGTCGACGGCACGGTTCACGCCGACCCGCATCCGGGCAACTTCATGGTCATGCCGGACGGCCGCCTCGGGGTTCTCGACTTCGGGAGCGTCAAGCGCTTCAGCCGCGAGTTCTTCGAGGGTCACCGGGACGTGTTCCACCTGGTGCTCGAGCAGCAGCCGATCGACGTGCTGGCGCTGGCGCGCCGGGTAGGCTTCACCGTGGACCTGCCGGACGACGAGGCCCGCCCGCTGCTCGAGGAGATGATTCACCTCGCCGGCCGCGCACTGCGCACCGACGACTACGACTACGGGAACGACAGCATGGCGCCCGACAGCCGCAAGCTGTTCGCCCGACACGCCGCGCAGTTCTTGAAGATCCGTCCGCCGGCCGAGGGAGTGATGTTCCTCCGGGCCTTCGGCGGCCTGCAGCAGAATCTCCGGCTCCTCGGAGCGCGCGGAGACTTCCGGCCCTTCTACCGGAGTCTGCTCCCGCTGCTCGGCTGAGCCCTCGGTCGCGGCCCCCGGGCGACGTGCTCCGTTGTCGCACCCGGGGGACCACGGCTCGATGAATGGCGAGGGTCGGCTCGCCGTGCGAGGCTTGCGCTCCTTCATGGTCCGTCGGCTCGCTCCGTTCCTCCTCGCCGCCGTCCTGCCCTCCACGGTCCTGGCCCAGTCGGCCGATCGCGCCCTCCTCACCGAGCTGGCGAAGGTGAAGGCGGTGGACGCGCACTCCCATCTGCTGCTCAACCGCGTGGAGCCGGCGGGCAAGGCGCTGGCCCAGCAGCGCAGCGCCACGGACCTGCCGCTCCGGCTCCGCGGCCTCGGCCCCGAGTGGGCCCGAACCTGGAAGCTGCTCTACAAGGTCAACGTCCCCGACCCCTCGGACAAGCGCTTCACCGAGCCCGAGAAGCGCTTCGCCGACCTGCAGCAGGCCCGCGAGCTGCTGGTCGAGGACCTGGGCGCGGAGTTCTCCGCCCACATGCTCGACCAGGCGAACGTGGAGCTGGCCATCGTCTCCGGCGAGCCCCTCGCCGGCAAAGGCCTGGAGCGCTTCCGCTTCGTGGCCCGGGCCGACGTCTTTCTCCGGCCGTTCGCCCAGGACTCGGCCGAGGCACTGAAGCCGTTCTTCATCGCCGCGCGGATGTACACCCTGCCCAAGGGCCTGGACGAGTATCTGGGCAAGGTGGTGACCGCGGCGCTCGAGCGCTGGGTCTCCGAGGGTGCGGTGGGCATCGACCTCGGCATCTCCGCCTGGCGCAGCCTCGACTTCGACGCGGTGAACGCCGAGACCGCCCGAGCGGCCTACGGCCGGCTGGTCATCGGAGGCGAGTTCGGAGCCGCCCCGGCCGACCTCAAGGCGTTCCAGGACTACACCTTCCGCTACCTGGCCCGGGAGGCCGGACGGGTGGGGCTGGTGGTGCACGTCAAGACCGGGATGTCACGCGACGCCACCGGCATCGTGGGCAACGGCAATCCGATCCTCCTCGGCCCGGCGATGGCCGATCCCACCCTGCAGAAGACGCGGTGGCTCCTGGTCCACGGTGGCTTCCCCTTCGACAAGGAGACCGGTCCTCTGCTCCTCCGGCCGAACGTCTACGCCGACGTGAGCGTGCAGGACCTGGTGCGCTCGCCGACCGAGCTGGGTGAGTCGCTCCGCCGCTGGTTCGAGCTGGCCCCGGAGCGGGTGTGCTTCGCCACCGACGCGGCGTCGGATCCCTCGGCCCCGCAGCTCCGCTGGCCGGAGCTGACCTTCCTCGGCGCAGAAACCACCCGCGCCGCCCTGGCGATCGCGCTCTCCCGGATGATCACCGACGGGCTGGTGACCCGCGCGCAGGCGCTGCAGATCGGCAAGGGCGTGCTCCGCGACAACGCGCTCGCCCTGCACGGCCTCGGTCCGCAGCAGCAGAGCGCCCTCGGGTCCGCCGCGCCCGTCGAGCGCTGACCGCCCGCCCGTCGCCCGAGGCTGTCCGCCGGCCGCCACGCAAGTCCGACTGGAGTCCTACCTCCGCTGCGGGCATCCGTGCCGCTTGCGTGCATGGGGAAAGCAGAGCAAACGCCTCTCGTGGCGTTCGTCCCAGGAATGAAGGTCCGCTACGCCTTGCAGCCCGAGTGGGGGGTGGGCCACCTCGTTCGCACCCTGGAAGGCGGCGCGGTGGCCGAGGTGCTGTTCCCGGGTCGGGCGCAGGCCACCCTGGTCTCCACCCGCGGCAAGAGCCTGCTCCCCCACCCCTTCGTTCCCGGCGACCGGGTCCGCACCGCGAAGGGGCGGTCGGCGACCATCACCGGCGAGGAGCCGGGTGGGCGCGGGCTGCGGCGGTACATCCTCCGCTACGAGGACGGAAGCGAGGACGAGCTCCCCGAGTCCGAGGTGCAGGCGCCACCCCCGGACACCGACCTCCTCAGCGGCCTGCGGGAGGGCCGGGTGGCCGACGCGCGCGCCTTCCTCCTCCGGCGGCAGGCCCTGACCCTCGACGAGGAGCGCCGGAACGACGCGCTCGGCGCCCTGCTGGCGAGCCGGGTGATGGTGAAGCCGCACCAGATCGGCGTGGTGCAGCGGGTGCTCTCGGCGCGCCGGCCCCGCTTCGTGCTCGCCGACGAGGTCGGGCTGGGCAAGACCATCGAGGCGGGGATGATCTTCTCCGCCCTGCGCCTCTCCGGGCTCGCCGCGCGGGTGCTGGTGGTCGCCCCCAGCCACCTCACGGTGCAGTGGCTGGCCGAGCTGTTCCACAAGTTCCAGCAGCTGTTCACCCTGGTGGACGGCGACCGGCTCGCCCGGAGCCGCCGCGAGGAGCCCGACACCTCCCCCTGGGAGCGTTTCCCCCGCGTGGTCACCAGCCTCGAGCTCCTCTCGCGCTCCCCGGACGAGGTCCGGGAGATCGCCGCCGCCGGCTGGGACCTGATCATCGTCGACGAGGCGCACCACCTCCGGGGCGAGAAAGCCTTCGCGGCCGTGGAGGCGCTCGCCGGCCACACCTGGGGCCTCCTGCTCTTGACCGCGACCCCGATGCAGCTCGACCCGGACGAGTACCGGGCGCTGCTCACCCTGCTCGATCCGCTGACCGCCCCCGATGCTGGCGCGTTCCGGGCGCGCATCGAGCGGCAAGAGGCGCTCTCCCTCACCGTCCGCGCGCTGCTCGAGGGAGACGACGTCGAGGCGGCCGCGGCGGTCCGCGCACTCCGTGCCCGCTTCCCCGACGACCCCGAGCTCGGCTCGCTCACCGACCACCAGGCGCTCCTCGGGCACCTGGCCGAGACCTACAGCCTCTCCGAGGCCCTGGTCCGCAACCGCCGCGCGCGGGTAGGGGGCTTCAGCGCCCGTCGCCTCCACCGCCACGTCGTCGAGCCGCCCGAGGCCGAGCTGCTGTCCCGCGACGCGGTGATGGGGGCCGTGCGGTCGGGATCGGTCCGGGGCGCCGCGCTCGCCGGATTGCTCCGGCGCCTCGACTCCTCGCCGGCCGCCTTCGCCCAGGCGGCGAGCGGGGTGCTCCCCTCGCCCCCCACCCTTCCGGCGCGCGACGCGAAGTATCAGGCGCTCCGGGCGCTCCTCGACGACATCTGGGAGGGTGAGCCGGAGGCCAAGGTCCTGCTCTTCACCGAGGCCCAGGCGACGCTGGACAGCCTCCGGTCGCTGCTCTCGGCCGATGGGATCGAGGCGCTCGCGTACCATGGCGACCTGCCGCTGGTGGACCGCGACCGGCAGGTGGCTCGCTTCCGCGATCCGGACGGCCCGAGGCTGCTCCTCTCCACCGAGGTGGGCGGCGAGGGGCGGAACTTTCAGTTCGCGCACCATCTGGTGAACTACGACCTGCCCTGGAGCCCGGCCACCATGGAGCAGCGCATCGGACGGCTGGACCGCATCGGCCAGACCCAGCCGGTGGACATCCACGTCTTCGACGTCCGGGGCACGCTCGCCTCCGACGTGCTCTCGCTCCTGGCCGATGCGGTGGGCGTCTTCGGTGAGACGGTGGGCGGGCTGGACGCGGTGCTGGAGGAGGTCGAGCCCAGGATTCTCGAGCTGGCCCAGGCCACGCCGGCGGAGCGCACCGAGTACCGGACCGTGCTTGCCGCCCGGGTGGCCGAGGCCCGGAGCGCCATCCGCCGCGCCTATGACCCGCTGCTCGACGAGCGCAGCTTCGACCGCGAGGCGGTGCAGGCTCTGGTGGATCGCACCGGAGTTCGCATCGGGCTCGAGCTCGACGAGGACGGCTCGCTCGAGGATGGGCTCTGGGCCATTGCCCGCGACCTGGACGAGCGCCTCGAGGAGACGGTCACCGAGCTGGCGCGCCGGGTGGGAATCGGCGTCGACACCGACGAGCAGGTGGACGCCTTCCAGTGCGCGTTCCACTTCGGCCACGCGCTGAAGGTCGAGGCGCTCCCGGGGTTGCAGCTCGGCGAGGAGCGCACAGTGCTCGGGACCTTCTGGCGCGACACGGCGGTGGAGCAGGAGGAGATCGACTTCTTCGCCACCGGGCACCCCATCGTCGAGGCGCTGTTCGGCTTTCTCCGGGACGGCCCCTACGGCCGGAACGGGTGCCGGGCCATCCAGCAGCGTGGCCCGCCGGCCCGGGGCCTGGAGGTGCTGTTCCACGTCGTGCCGCCGGAGCCCGAGGACACCAGCCCGGGGGCCCGGGTCCCCTCGCGGCAGCTCTCGCGGGTGGTGGACCGAAGCCTGATCTCGGTGGTGGTGACGGCACGACCGGACGGCACTCCCGGGCTCGACCCGAAGCTGCGCGACCTGCTCGCCCGCGAGGAGGGTCGTTCGCTCCAGGGGGACCAGATCCGCGCGGCGTTCCCCGACCTCGCGGCATTCGTCACCCCGGCCGTCGCCGAGGCGATGCGGGCGGCGAACACCGAGCTTCAGTCGCTGCAGGTCCAGGCGCAGAAGAAGCTCGACGACGAGCGGGACCGGGTCCTGACCCGGCTCGAGCGCGCGCTGCGGCATCAGGGGCTCTCACCCGCGGCGGTCCAGGCCCAGCTGGACCAGGAGCGCGCGCATCACCGCCGGCTGGCCGAGGCGCTGGACGGGCTCCAGCTCCAGCTCGACTCGGTCTGCGCCTTCGTTCTCGCCCGCTGAGACGCTCCTCTCGACCGGGGCCGCTCAGCCTGCCACCTGGAGCACCGCCGCCCCGGTGAACCGGCCCTCGCGGAGGGCCAGCAGCGCCTCGTTCGCCTGCTCGAGCCGGAACACCGTCACCTCGGGGACCACGCCCAGCCGCGCGGCGAGCGGTAGGAACTCCCGTCCGTCCTCTCGGGTGAGGTTGGCCACCGAGCGGATGCTCCGCTCCTCCCAGAGGAGGTCGTAGGGGAAGGACGGGATGTCGCTCATGTGGATGCCGGCGCAGACCACCGTGCCACCCGGCGAGAGCGCGGCCAGCGCCCGGACCACCAGATCGCCTGCGGAGGCGAAGATGATCGCCGCATCGAGCGGGACGGGGGGCCGCTCGCTGGATCCGCCGGCCCAGACGGCTCCACGCTCGCGGGCAAAGGCCTGGCCGCGCAGGTCACCGTCGCGGGTGAAGGCGAACAGCTCACGCCCCTGCGCGACCACCACCTGGGCGAGGAGATGGGCCGACGCGCCGAACCCGTAGAACCCGATGCGCGGGGCGTCCCCGGCGAGCCGCAGCGCACGGTAGCCGATGAGCCCGGCGCAGAGGAGTGGCGCAGTGTGGGCGTCGTCCAGGCCCGGTGGCAGGGGGAAGCAGAAGCGCGCGTCCGCCACCGTCTGTTCCGCGTAGCCGCCGTCCAGCGTGTAGCCGGTGAAGCGCGCGGCCGCGCAGAGGTTCTCCCGGCCCGAGCGGCACCGGGCACAGGTCCCGTCGGTCCATCCCAGCCAGGGAATGCCCACCCGGTCCCCGATGGTCGGTGAAGTCACCGCCTCGCCGCGCTCCACCACGGTCCCGACCACCTGGTGGCCGAGAACGAGCGGAAGCTTCGGCCGGGGCAGCTCCCAGTCGAGCACGTGCAGGTCCGTCCGGCACACCCCGCAGGCGCTCACCTGGATCCGCACCTGCTCCGGGCCGAGGACCGGAGGAGCCAGCTCTCGCAGCACCAGCTCGCTCCGCGGCCGCTCCAGAACCTGGGCTCGCATGACGACGGAGAATGACTCTCCGGCGCCTCGAGAAGAAGCCGGGCGGGCCGGAGTCTTCGACTCCGGCCACTGCACCGCCGGCCGACCGATCGGGCACGAACGGAATCCAGCGCCGCGAGAACGGGCGACCCTGCGGCCGGTGCCGGGGGTCGCTTGCAGCCGACCGGTGCGCGGGTCCAGTGTGCCACGACCGGCGCTGGCGCAGTGCCGGCGTCGGCCTCGCGAAGGAGTGGTGACATGCCGACCTACGTGACGCTGATGCGCTTCACCGATCAGGGCATTCGCAACATCAAGGAGAGTCCGGCCCGGCTGGAAGCGGCGAAGAAGCTCTTCCAGTCCGCCGGCGCGGAGATCAAGTCGTTCTACCTCGCGCTCGGGAACTACGACGCGGTCCTGGTGGTCGAGGGCCCGAACGACGAGACGGCGGCCCGTGTGGCGCTGAGCATCGGCTCGCTGGGCAACGTTCGCACCGACACGATGCGGGTGTTCACCGAGCCCGAGTACCGCAAGCTGATCTCCTCGATGCCCTGACCGTCACCGGTGACGCCGGGGGGCGGGCCTGCACTGGCCGCCCCTCGACACCGGCCTCCCCGGCCCCGCGCGCCGGAGGTACTCTGCACGCCATGCCCACCGAAGACGAGCTGCGCGCCGAGCTGGAGCGGCTGAAGGCGGAGAACGAGGCGCTCCGGAACCGGCGGTCCGGTGCGGTGTCGATGAAGGTCAGCGAGAAGGGTGGGCTCTCGGTCTACGGGCTGGGACGCTTCCCGGTGACGCTGTACCAGGAGCAGTGGCTGAAGCTGCTCGACATGGCCGACGACATCCGCGCCTTCATCCGCGACCACCAGGCCGAACTGAAGAAACGGGACTGAGCGTCCCGGATCCGACGAGCCCCGTGCCGAAGTCGCGACGGGGGCTGACCGACGTTGCAGCGAGCGCGGGAGCGAGCGCGCTCACGCTGACCCACGCCGGCATCAGCGACTCGGGCACGGTTGCCCGCCTGCTGGTCCAAGCGGTAGAAGGAAGGGGCAGCGTCTGGGGTGGGGAGCGCGGACGCCGACGGAGGTGCCCCATGCGGTGGGTGCTCACCTGTGTCCTCGCCTGTGCCGCCTGTACCGCGACTGCGACCTACGCCCCGGTGGCCACCCCGGCGCCCGCCCCGGAGCGGGGTGCCGACGCGCCCGCCGCGTTCGACGGACTTCCCAACGGGATGGTGGATGTCGCCACCCACCGGGGAGACCAGGCCGCGTTCGACAAGCAGGAGGAGGTGGCGGCGGGTCTCGGACCGCTCTACAACGCGCACTCCTGCCGCGACTGTCACGAGAACCCGGTGGCGGGCGGCGGGAGCCAGGTGACCGAGCTCCGCGCCGGGCATCGCGACGCGCAGGGGGTGTTCGGCTTCCCCGAGGTTCGCATCGGGGGCGGCAGCGTCGTGGTCTCGGGCCGGACCCTCATCAACGACAAGGCGATCTGCCCGGGCGTCGAGTTCCTGGAGGGCGACGCGCAGGAGCACCTGCCCGACTCGGAGAACGTCCGCGCCCTGAGGATCTCCGTCAGCCTGCTGGGCGACGGCTACGTCGAGGCAGTTCCGGACGACCTCTTGAAGACCATCGCCCAGTGGCAGTGCGGTCAGGCCGGCCTCGGGGTGTGCGGCGTGCCGATGCTCGTGCCGGTCCTCGAGTCACCGGGCACCGTCCGCATCGGACGCTTCGGGTGGAAGGCGGAGCATGCCAGCCTGCTCTCGTTCTCCGCGGACGCGTACCTCAACGAGATGGGCGTGACCAGCCCGCTCCGCCCCACCGACGTCACCTCGCTCTGCGACACGGTGCCCGACCCGGAGGACCGCCCGGACGCGACCGGTACCACCGACGTGGACCGCTTCGCCCGCTTCATCCGGGCGACCAAGGCGCCCCCGCGCGACGCCCGTCTGACGGCGACCCCGGAGGCGCGGAACGGCTCGATGCTCTTCGAGACCATCGGCTGCGCGGTGTGCCACGCCCCCACCCTGACCACGATGGCCGCCGGCACGCCGCTGTTCGGTGGCCCGTACCGCGTCCCGGAGGCGCTGGGCAGCCGGACCATTCACCCGTACAGCGATTACCTCACGCACGACGTGGGGACGGGCGACGGCATCGTGCTCGCGGTCCCCGAGCACCACGGCGGGCAGTACAATGCGATGCAGGAGACGTTCGCCGCCAGCGCCAACCGGATCCGCACCGCCCCGCTCTGGGGACTCCGCACCCGCAGCCGGCTGATGCACGACGGCCTCTCGCCCACGCTCCGGGAGGCCATCGCCCGGCACCAGGGCGAGGCAGCCTCGGCCGGGAAGGCCTTCGGCGCGCTGCCGCCCGAGTCGCAGGAGCAGCTGCTCACCTTCCTTCGATCGCTCTGAGTCAGGGCCGCCGCAGTCAGCGAACGCTGCGCGCCGCAGGCCTCAGCGCACGGTCGCCGGGCCGGTCCGGGCAGGGCCCTTCGCCGGTCCGGGGAGCGCTCCCCGGTCGAGCCAGGCCTCGTAGGCGGTGAAGTCGTACGGGCGGCCGAGGAAGTCGGCCACCAGATCGGCCGCGGGCTTGCCGCCGCCCTGCTCGAGTACCCGCTCGCGGTACCGGGCGGCCGAGTCGCGATCGAACACGCCCTTGCTCGCAAACGGGGTGAACAGGTCCTTGGCGATGACCAGCGACCACATGTACGTGTAGTACACCGCGCTGTACCCGTTCAGGTGACCGAACGAGGCCTGGATGTACATTCCCTTCACGTAGGGGAAGGTCCAGTACTTCTCCATCGACTCGGCGACCACCGCGGTGGAGTCGAGCCCCCTCGCCTCGCGGTCGTGCAGGTGGAGGCTGGTCGCGGCCAGGAACATCTGGCGCCGCACCTCGAGCCCCTTCCCGAATTCCTCGGCGATCCGGAGCTGCTCGACCATCTTCGCCGGGATCGGCTGGCCGGTCTTCACGTGGCGGGCGAAGCTCTGGAGCACGCCCGCGTCGCGCACCCACTCCTCGAGCATCTGCGACGGCGCCTCCACGAAGTCCTGCTCCGTGCGAACCCCGGAGTTTGCCGCCCAGGGGGTGTGCCCTCCGAGCACGTGGTGCACCAGATGGCCGAACTCGTGGAACAGCGTCCGGACGTCGTCGTACTCGATCAGCCCGCCGGCCTTGGGGAAGTTGCAGAGGAGCGCGCCCTCGGGCAGGCGGTGTCCAGCCTGGCCCGAGATGAGGGTGAATTGCGCGGCGTGCTTGAACTTGCCGTCACGGGGGTGGAGGTCCAGGTAGATGCGCCCCAGCGACTTCCCGGCGCGGTCGCCGAACGAGGGGCCGGCGATCACCTCGAACGTCCGTACGTCGGGGTGCCAGACCACCGCCTTCTCCACCGGGACGTAGGAGATGTCGAAGAGCTTACCCGAGACGTCGAGCACGCCCTGGAACACCCGGCTGGCCTCGAAGTAGGGCCGAGCGCTCTGCGCGTCGAAACGGTAGCGCTCCGCCTTCACCCGCTCGCCGTAGTACACGACGTCCCACGGATCGAGCGCCTTCGCCCCCGGCACGTCCTTCCGCTTCCGCTCGAGAAGTATCTTCTTCTCCCGGGTTGCGCGGTCCGCGGACGCCGCGCTGATGCGCTCGATGAAGTCCGAGGCGGCCTTCCCGCTGCGGATCATCTTGTTCTCGGTCACGTAGTCCGCCCAGTTCGCGTAGCCGAGGGTGTGGGCCAGTTCCTGGCGTTTCAGCAGCATCCGCTCGAGCACCGCGATGTTCTGGGGAGCGGCGCGGGTCATGAACGCCCGCCACAGGGCCTCGCGGGTCTTCGCCTTCCGGGCGTAACTGCGCACCGGGAAGTAGTCCGGGTAGTCGGTGGTGATGACGACCTTTCCATCCGGTCCTGGGGGGTGCGCGGCGAGGTAGTCGGCCGGGAGCCCCGCCAGGTCCGCCCGATCGAGCGAGACCTTCTTCACGTCGGCGGGGATGTTCCGGTCGAACTCCTGCCCGATGGCCACCAGCTCGTCGCTGAGCGCGCGCACCTTCTCACGCGTCGCATCGTCACGGTCCACGCCGGCGCGGCGGAACTCGCGGAGGTCGCGCGTCATCCACCACCGCGTGGTCGCGTCCTGGCCGGACAGGTCGAGCGCCGAGAGCACGTCGTAGAGCGCGCGATCCTGGTTAATGGCGGTGAACATTGCCTGGATCTGCCGGTCGCATTCCTCGGCGGCCTTGCGAACCGCCGGGTCCGGGCTGCCCTGGCGCGCGAGCTCCGACTGCGCGTCGAGGTCGTTGATCGCGGCGAGTGCGTCGTCGTAGCCAGTGAGCGTGGCCACCGTGTCCCTGGGCGGCCGGCTGGCCTTCACCGCCTCCAGCCCGGCACGGGCGCGAGCCATCGCCTCCTGGCAGGCGGCGGAGAACGCCGGCGCGGGCCCCGAGATGCGCGCGGCGGCGGTGCCCTCCGGCTCGTCGAGCGGAGGCGGAGCCTTCACCGCCGGGGGCGCGGCCGGAGCGGTGGCCGCAGTCGAGGCAGCGGGCGCGGGTGTGCTGGCACAGGCGAGGAGCGTCAGGGCAGGGAAGGTGAGGGCGAGGCGCATCCGTGGCTTTCCTGGAAGAGTGACCGTCCGGCAGGGGTCGCAAAGGGCCGGGCACTCTTGCACGGGGTGCCGTGAACGGTCACCGCGATGCAGTGAAAGGACGACCGGCCGCTCACCCCTCCCGGGGCGCGTCACCGCACACCGCCAGGGCCCACACCGGGAACAGCCGCAGGTAGATGTCGTAGTGGATTGCGCAGGTGCGGTTGAAGACGCCGGTGATGGGCTGGTCCGGCCACCGGCCGTCCTCGCCCTGGTGCTCACCAAGCCAGGCGACGCCGCGCCGCACGGCTTCGGAGCGCCGGCGACCACAGGCAGCGAGCGAGAGCAGCGCCCAGGAGGTCTGGACCGCGTGTCCGCGCGGCCCGTCCACCCAGCGCCGCTGCCGGTTGGACTCCAGCGTCTCGCTCCAGCTCCCGTCCGGACGCTGCCGCGCCTGGAGGTAGTCCGCCGCCCGCCGGAGCGCCGGGTCGTCCGCACCCGCGCCCGCCGCGACCAGCCCCGCGGTGCCGAACCACGCGCCGTAGCTGAAGCACACCCCCCAGCTGCCCTCCCAGGAACCGTCCTCCCGCTGCACCTGCCGGAGGAAGCGCTCGCCGCGCCGGATGGGCCGCTGGAGCCACCGCCTGTCCTCCGGGGCGAAGGCGCTCCACGCCGCCAGGGCCTGGACGCAGGCCGAGGTGCACTCGACGTAGGAGACGTCGACCATGATGGTGGAGAAGACGTCCGAGGGGTTGAGCGCCTCGAGCCACTTCGGTCCGCGCTGCAACTCGTACGTCGCCCAGCCGCCGTCCTCGTTCTGGAGCGAGAGGATCTCCTCCACCGCCTCGCGCAGCCGCGCGCGCGGGACCTGGTTCATCCCCACCTTCTCCAGCAGGAGCGACGCCTTGAGCCCCTCGGCGGTACAGTCGCTGATCGGCCAGCCGTGGGCGCGGGTGGAGAAGGGCCACCCTCCGCGGCTCCGGTGCCGGTAGGCCTTGTCCATCTCCGGCACGTCCTCCAGCACCTGGTTGGACTCGATGTAGTGCGCCGCTCGCTCGAGCGAGCGGCGCATCCGCTCCGGCTCTCCGGTGGCGAGGATGCCCTGCACCGCGAACGCGGTGTCCCAGAGCTCGGAGGAGTTGTAGCCCTGCATCTTCAGCCCGTCCGCCGCGCGCCAGAGGTAGTCGGGCAGGTGTTTCAGATGGGCCTCGACCTCGGGCCCACCGGGCCGGGCCACGTGCCAGACCACGGTGTTCAGCACCTTGTTGATCGGGCCGATGCAGATGTAGCTCGTGGCCTGGTCCTCGCGGCGGATCTGGTCGAGGACCATGTCCAGCGACCGCTGGCGAGCGCCCGCCGGCGCGAGCCGCTCCCACAACCCGAGCGCCGCGTTCGCCGCCCGGAGGTACGAGGTGCGGGGAGTGTAGGCGTCGGTCTCCGCCACCCGCTCACGGGCCGAAGGCCAGTCCACCGTCTCGTAGGGCTGGGCGTAGATCTCCCGGCGAATGGCGGCGAGCAGCGGCGTTTCCCCGGCGCGCACCCGGCGGCCGTAGAGCCAGCTCATCGGCAGGTACACCATCCGGCAGTGGCACCACAGCTTCGAGGGATGGAGCGGCAGCGATTCGGGCAGCAGCCACAGCTCGGGCGGCACCGGGACCAGGCCCCGGTACTCGTAGAGCCCGAGCATCGCCAGGATGAACTTGCCCCACGAGCCGCTGGACAGCGGCCCGCCCTGGGGGAGGAACCAGGCCCGGGCTCGCTGCAGCTGCGGGTCCTCCGCCGGGATGCCGAGAAGCCGCAAGGTGACGTAGACCAGCACCGAGGTGAAGACGTGGCTGTGCGACTCGACGTCCAGCCCCCAGCCGCCGTCCGGGTTCTGGTGGCCACGCAGGTAGGTGACGAATCCCTCCCGCATGGCCGGGTCCGGCGGGCGGCCGAGCAGCTCGAGCCCGGCCACGTACACCGGCACCAGGAACAGCGGCCCGCCGTAGTCGCCCTTCCACGAGCCGCCCGCGTCCTGGGTGGCGGCGAGCACCTCCAGCCCCCGGTCGATGGCGGAGGGGGCGGTGCGCGTCCGGGGAACCGTCATGCGCTGTGTCCCTCGGGCAGACCGCGGGCGCACTCGGCGTAGAGCGACTCCAGCGCCCGGTCGTCACCGACGCTCTCGCGGGTGAGGACCATGATCCGCATCACCGTTTCTCGATCGATCTTCACCGGGGTCGGCTCGAAAACCGCCGGGTTGTGCGCCAGCGCCCCCAGCGTCCGCAGCGCGAAGAGCAACGGCCAGAGGCAGAACAGGCGCAGCCCGGGCTCCGACCTCGGCAGGAGCAGCGAGTACTCGAACGACACGTCGCACTCGCGCCGGGCCACCGCGACCAGATCGTCGAGCATGGCCACCGCGGCGGCCCGGCGCTCGGGGAGGACGAGGTTGCCCGGCGAGAGCCCATGCTTTGCCATGACCGTTCGCGGCAGCCAGCAGAAGCCGCGGTCGAGGTCCTCGCGGATGTCCTTCAGGATGTTGGTGAGCTGGAGCGCCCGCCCGAAGGCCGGTGCCCGCGGTGCGAGCTCGGACTTCTTCGGCCGCACCGAGTCGTAGCCGTCGACGAAGAGCCCGGTGAGCATCACCCCCACCGTTCCGGCGACGTAGTAGCAGTACTGCAGGGTATCCCGGAGGTCAGGCAGCCCCTGTGGCGCGCCGCCATCGAGCTCCTCCATCACCTCGGCCATCCCGCCGGTCATTTCCCCGACGCAGGCGGCGATGTGCCGGTGGGTCCAGTCGGGCAGCCCGCGCATCGCTTCGAGGACGGTCGGCGTCCCCTGGACCAGCTGCACCTCGGCGGAGGGGGCCGACGGACGGAGCGCGGCGACGGAGCGCCGCGCAAACTCTGCGGCCCGCTCTTCCCATCCGGGCTCGAGCTTCACCAGCCGTCCGAGCGTGTGAAACAGCTCGGCGCGCTCCGAGACCCGTCCCCGGGCCTCGTCCTCGAGCGTGTCGGCGATCCGGCAGAGCAGGTAGGCGACGGTGACCACCAGATCCAGCGGCGGTGGAAGGACCGGGATGTTGAGGGCGAAGGTGCGAGACACCTCCGGAAGCGCGCGACGGCAGAAGTCTTCGGGTCCAGTCACGAGACACCCAGTGGAACACCACGGAAGATGCGCCGGGGCGCGGCACACTCTATAAGAAGCCCCGAAAGAAGGGCCGGGGAGGGGTAGCTGCCTTGTTCGAAGTCGATGTGCTGGTGGCCGGTGGTGGACCGGCGGGGTGTACCACCGCTGCCGCGATGGCTCAGCTGGGCATGCGCACCCTGCTCGCCGACGCCGGCCAGGACCGCAAGAAGCAGCTGGCTGGCGAGCTGCTCCACCCGGTGGGCGTGGAGGAGCTCACCGCCTTTGGCTTCTCCGAGGTGCTGCGCTCCGGTGGCGCGCCGATCATCGGCTTCGCGGTGATCGACAACGAGCGGACCGCGCTCCTCCCCTACGGCCCCGGCAACCGCGGCCTGGGCATCGAGCATCACGCGCTGATCACCCCGCTGCTGGACATCGTCGAGAAGCGTGGCGACGTCGAGGTCCGCCGGAAGACCCGCGTCAGCCTGCTCTCGGACGGTCCGGACGGCGTGGAGGTCTCCCTCTCGCACGATGGGCGCTCCGAGCGGGTGCGCGCCCGGATGCTGGTCGCAGCCGACGGCCGGGCCTCGCCGCTCCGGCGCGCGCTGGGCATCATCGAGCATCACCAACGCCTCTCCACCATGGTGGGCGTGCTGGTGGACGCCTCGAAGCTCCCGCACGCCGGTCGCGGGCACCTCTTCATCGGCGGACCGGCGCCGGTGCTGGCCTATCCCATCTCGGACACCGTGGCCCGGGTGATGGTCGATCTCCCTCTTGGCTCCACCCCCGACCGGGTCCGCACCGAGCCGGACATCCTCTCCGGAGTCCCCGAGCCGTTGCGCCAGGACGTGCTCGATGCCCTGCAGCGCGAGCCGCCGCTGGTCGCCTCCAACGACACCCGCATCATGGACCACGTCTACCAGGGTCACGTGGTGCTGGTGGGGGACGCCGCCGGCTGCTGCCATCCGCTCAGCGCCAGCGGCATGGCCTCGGCGGTGCGGGACGCCCGGGTGCTCCACCGGGCGATGGCGGAGGCAGGCAACGATGTTCCCCTCGCGCTGGCCGCCTATGCCCGGGCGCGCCGGCCGGCGAACCGCACCCGCATCGCCCTGGCCTCGGCGCTGTACGAGGCCTTCTGCAGCGACAGCGGCGAGATGGCGGCGCTCCGCAGCGGGCTCTTCCGCTACTGGGAGCGCTCGCCCACCGGGACGCGGATCTCCATGATGCTGCTCTCCACCCGCGAGACGCGCATGTCGGTCATGGCGCGGGAGTACGCCCGGGTCGTGGCGCACGGGCTGGTCGCGCTGGGCGCCGGCGGGGTGCGCGCGGTCCGCGGTCCGGGTCGGGCCGTCCGCGCCGGGGCCCTCCTGGTGGCCTCGGCCCTGCCGCACCTGCGCACCGCGATGGCGGGGGCGGTCGAGGATCGGATCCTCGCGCTCCCCTCTCACGTCCCTGCTGCGGCCGAGCCGCTCGCCCCGAGCCGCGCCTCGCCGTCCAGGTCGTAGCTCCGGCCTCGCCAGTCGACCCGGCGGTTGACCCGGGCGGCGATGGTCACCAGCCCGCCCACCAGCGGGAGCACCGCCGGTACCCAGAGCTGGTGCAGGGCGATGCGCGGGCCGTGGTACGCGCGCTGGAGCGAGGCCTGGGTCCATACCGAGAAGGCGATGGGCAGAAACGCGACCCCGGCGGCCATCCACTGCCCGGTGCCCAGGGCCACGCCCAGCACTGCCCAGGCGATCCAGCAGGCGACGCCCCGAACCCAGTTGGGCCAGGTGAAGCGGAAGGACAGCCCGCCCTCGGAGAAGAGAATCCACCGCCGGAAGGTCCTGAAGAACTGGAGCGGCCCCATTCCGCCGATGACGATCCGCAGCGGCGCCTCGATGACCACGTTCTTCCAGCCGGCCTGCCAGAGCGCGCGGCCGATGTACATGTCGTCGACGAACTGGCCCTCGGCCACGCCGACCCCGCCCACCGCGTCGATCGCCGGGCGCCGCAACACCATGAGCTGCCCCATGATGAAGTCCAGCTCGCCCCGCGGCTCGGCGGCCCAGGAGACCGTTGGGCCATACCAGGCGTTCATCAACAGGCCGTAGGCGACGTCACCGGCGGTGGGCGCATCGGCCGAGGCCACCACCGGGGCGAAGGTGCAGCCGCAGTCCGGCCGGGCGAGCAGCTCGGTGACGAGCCGTCCGAGGAGATCCTTCGCCGGCCGGCTGTCCGAGTCGTTGAAGGCGAGCAGCTCGCCGGTGGCGGCGGTGGCTCCCACCAGCATCGCGTTCAGCTTCCCGGTCCGCCTCGGTGGGGGCGACCCGGAGAAGAGGATCTCCACCCGCCGGGCGGTGGTGCGGTGCTCGGCGACCAGACGCTGGATGAGCGGGTACGCCGGGTCTTCCGCCGAGTCGACGACGAAGAGCAGCTCCAGCTCCCCCGGGTACTCCATCTCCAGAAAGGCGCGGACGTTGTCCTCGGCCCCGGTGTCCACGCCCTTCACCGGGCGGATGACGGTGATGGATGGCGCGGTCGCGGGGAACGGCGGCGGCGTCGGACGGCGGGCGAGCACGCGACGGAGCCGCACGTGCCCCTCGACCAGGAGCAGCAACGAGACGATGGCCAGCGCGACCAGGACGGTGTTCATGGGGTGCTCTTCTCTGCGTGCTGCGGAAGCGCCAGTCGTTGCAGCGCCCGCGGCGCCCACCAGTTCGCCCGTCCGAAGAGCCTCATCGTCGCCGGGACGATGAGGACCCGCACCAGCGTGGCGTCGAGAGCGACGGCGATGGCCATCCCCACCCCCATCGCCTTCACCACCAGGATCCGGGCCAGGGCGAAGGCGGCGAAGACCGCGATCATGATCGCCGCGGCGCTGGTGATCAGGCTCCCGGTGTGCTCGAGCCCTTCGGCCACCGCGCGGCGGTTGTCGTGGGTTCGGTTCCACTCCTCGCGCATCCGGGAGAGCATCAGCACCTGGTAGTCCATCGACAGCCCGAACAGGGTGCAGAAGAGGAGGACGGGCAGCGCCGGCTCCAGCGGGCCGGGCTGGAAGTCCAGCAGCCAGCGCAGGTGGCCCTCCTGGAAGATCCACACCAGCGCGCCGAAGCTGCCGGCCATGGAGAGGAAGTTCATCACCACCGCCTCGAGGGGAAGGACCACCGAGCCGAGGAGCACGAACAGGGCCACCAGCGTGACCAGCACCACGAAGCCGACGGCGCGCGGCGCGCGGCCGACGATGAAGGCGGTCGAGTCGACGTCGCCCGCGGTCTGCCCCCCGACCAGGGCCTGGCCGTCGCCAACCCCCCGGTCGCTTCGGAGCCCGTGAACGAGCCGCCGCGCCTCCGCGCTCGAGGCCGGGGCGGAGGTGAGCGCCTGCACCACGGCGACGTCGTCGTGCAGGTATGCGGCCTCGGCCAGCGCGAACTCGGGTGGGCGGAACGCCGGCCCGGCGCCGGCGAGCTGCACGTACTGCTCGCGGGTCACGTTCGGGTCGAGGTCGACGATGCTCTCCACGCCGACCACGCCGGGGAGGCGGGCCCACCGCCGGGTCGCGTCGTACAGCGCTCCGGCCCGCTCGGGGGTGAAGGGTGGACCGGGAAACCTCACCGCCACCAGGATGCGGGTCGCGCTCTGCTCGGGAAAGGCGCGGGCCAGCGCCGCGGCGCCCTGCCGCGACTCGGCGGATTCGGGGAGCGCGGTGATGTCGGTGCCGGCGGTCTGGAGCCGGAGGAAGGGCCAGCCCAGCAGGGCGATGAAGGCCAGCGTCGGCAGGAGCACCAGGAGCGGATGCTCCATCACCCACCCCGCGAGGCGTTTCCACAGGCCGCCCGTCTGCCCGAACGCCGGCAGCGGCACCCGCCCCAGGTCCACCCTCGGACCGAGCCAGCCGAGGATGGCCGGGAGGATGGTGAGCGCGAAGAGCACCGAGAACGCCACCACGATGGCGCCGCCGAGCCCCATCGCCGCGAGGAACGAGCCCCGGTAGAAGAGCAGCCCCGACAGGCCGGCGGCGACCGCCAGCCCGGAGAATGCGACCGCGCGTCCCGCGGTGTCCATGGTGCGCTCGATCGCCGCGCTCACGCTGGCGTTCTCCAGCAGCTCCGCCCGGAACCGGCTGACGATGAAGAGCGAGTAGTCGATGGCCACGCCGAGCCCGATGAGGCTGACCACGTTGAGCGTGTACTGGGCCATGTCCAGGTGGTGCGAGAGCGCGAGCACCGCCGCCACGCCGGCCAGCACCGCCAGCCCGCCGACGATGATCGGAAGGACCGCGGCGACCAGCGTGCGGAACACCCAGATCAGCACCAGCAGCGCCAGCGGGAAGGAGAGGAGCTCGGCGCGAAGCAGATCGCGCTCCAGCTCGGCGTTGAGGTCGCTGAGGAACGCGGGCTTGCCGGTGACCGCGACCTGGAACGGCCCGTCGCGCAGCGCCGCCTTCACCGCCGGGAAGGCGCGGACCGCCTCCTTCTCGTCGCCCTTGAGGCGGACCAGCACCAGCGCGGTCTTCCCGTCGCGGGAGAGGAAGCGCGCCCGGGCCTGCTCGGGGGCGGTGATCACCGAGACCACGCTCTCCACCTCCGGCCGCCTGCTCACCTTCTCCAGCTGCAGCCCCAGCGCTCCCTGGAACACCGGGTCGGGGGCGGGCAGCGAGCGGTGGGTGAAGAGGGCGACGATGCTGGTATCGGTGTCGGCGCCGGGGGCTCCCCGGACCAGCGCCGCAGCTTGGGCGGACTCGGTCCCCTCGATGGTGCCGCTGGTCAAGGTCCCGCCGCGGATCAGGCTCAGCACGGCCAGCAGCAGCACCCCGAGGGTGCCGGCGAGGATCAGCAAGCGGTGCCGGGAGACGGCCCGGGCCAGGGCGACGAACATGGAGGGGCAGTGCTCTGCCCGATCCTCGGTCGGCAGGCAACCACGGGGATGGAGCAGGAGACGTTTGCCGGGCGCCAGGTGGTGGTGCGGGACCCCTTCCGCCTGCAGCGCCGAGCCCGGAGCACCCGGCGATCAGAGACAGCTGCCCGGCAGAGCGGCGATCCACTCGTTGACCAGCGCGACGCCGTGGGCGTCCACGATGCTGCGGCCGATCTGCGGCATCGCCACCGCGGGGGTGGTGGCCTCCATCCGGTAGGGGATGACCGACTGCTCCGGGGCTCCGGGGACGACGTCGAACGGTCGACCGCCGGCGCCCGGTCCGGCCGCGGCCGGTCGCTTGCAGACGCCGAGCTGGTCCGGGTCGGTCACGTCGGCGCGGAGGTAGAGGCCGCTCGCCCGCGCGTTCCCCTGGGGGGTGTGACAGAAGCCGCAGTTGGCCTCCAGGTAGGCCCGCGCCCGTTGCTCCACCGTGCCCGCATCCGGGTCGGCCGCCACCGGCAGCCTCGGCGCGTCGGCCGGGTCCGGCGCTCCGGAGAGGATGCCTGTCCGCGTCCAGTGGGCCAGCTGGTTCTCGGTGCCGCCCTCGTAGGCCACGTCGGTGTTGAGCCAGCGTGCCTTGGGGCCGATGGGCGCCACCGCCCCGCCCTCGGAATGGCACTGCTCGCACTGCAGGCGGCTGGGCACGAGGTAGTGCGCGTCCTGAGCCACCCCGTCCACGTCGACGTAGGAGAAGCTCACCACCTCGCCCCCGGGCAGCTGCAGCGCCTCGGTGCCGGCGTCGTTCCAGCGGTAGGCCATGAAGTTCCAGGCTCCTGCCGCCCTCCATTCGACGCGGGTCTCGATCCAGTGGATGGGCAGCGCGGTGTTCCGGGTGTCGGCGCGAAACCCGAAGCTCTTGGTGAACACCGTTCCGTCAGGGAACCCGAGCACGCCCGCGTCGTTGTAGGAGGCCGCGGTGCCCGGGGGAACCCGGACGGTCCGACGCTTGATGGCGCCGTCCGAGTACAGGGGGGTGGTGAGGGTGAAGGGGACCACGTCGCCGGCGAGCGCGGAGACGTCGCCCTGCACCAGTTCCACCTGGCACCACTCGGCCAGCGTTCCCGGCGCCGTGTCGTCGGTCGGAACGCGCGGGGTGCAGGTGCCGCTGGACTTGGAGCCGCAGGCGGCCAGCGCGAGCAGAGCGCCGGCCATGGCCCACCGGGCGACGATCGACATCCTGGGAAGCTCTCCTGGCTAGAGTGCGGGCACCGGGACCGCCGGAAGCGCCGGAAGCGTGCAGCCGTAGGCGCTCTCGTCGAAGGTGAGGATCTCGTTGAGGTTCGGGGCCTGGGCGTCGAACTGGTCGAGGTGCATGTTGGCGAAGTGCCCCGAGCCGTTCGTCTTGGCGCAGATCTGGAACGGGTTCCCGCTCCCGCCGAGCCCGAGGATGCCGTCGTAGATGACGTCCGAGACGTGGTTGTCGAGCCAGCCCGGCGCGCCCTGGGACGGGGAAAAGCCGCTGGCCAGCAACGCCGCGAGCTGGAAGCTGGGGTGATTCTGGTCGGTGTTGTGTGCGAGCGGGTTGGCGCCGTTGTTGGTGAAGGTGTTGTCGTGAACGTAGACCTGCGAGGGGAACGGGTTGTACCCGCTGGGTGCGGTGGTGCAGGTCTGCAGCGAGAAGGCGGCAAAGCAGCTGGCGATCGCGAAACCGGCGGCCGCGTTTCCGCTGAAGGTGTTGCCAAAGACCTCGACCTTGGTGTTGGAGAGGACCAGGCCTCCGGTCCCCGCCGGGAGGAGTGCCACCGTTCCGGAGGGGTCCCCGAAGTTGGGCGTGTTGTTGTCCCTGAGCTGGTTGTTGTAGACGCGCACGTTGTGGCCCCCCACCTGGGGCAGGTTGGGTAGGTCGAAGACCAGGACACCGGCGGTGTTGTTGTTGGAGTCGTTTCCGGTGACGTCGGCGTTGAACGAGTTTTCGATCTCGATGCCCGAGACGTTGTGCGTGACGACGTTGTTGCGGACCACGATGGTGTCCGACTGACCGACGTAAATGCCGGTGTCGCTCGCTCCGTCGGCGGAGCTGTTCTCCACCAGCACGTTCTTGCACTGCACTGGATAGATGCCGTACCCGCCGTGCTGCGTCCGGGTGGGCCAGGAGACCGCCACCCGGTTCACGTGCACTCCGTTGCCGCCGGTGATCTTCAGGCCGTCGCCCGCGGTGTCCTTGATGGCGAAGTCCTGGAAGGTCACCTTCACCGTCTGCCCCGACGGGACGCTCTGCACCACGCCGTCGGCGCCGGTGGTCTGTCCGGCGAAGTCGAGGATGGTGGAGGTCATCCCCGCGCCCTTCACGGTGATGCCGTTCTTGGTCGAGAGGTTGAGCGAGTTGGTGAAGTGGTACGTGCCCGCCGCCATCTCGAGCGTGGAGTCCGCCGCGGCGCCGGAGAACGCCGAGGCGATGGCGGATTCGCTCATCGTCGGATCGACCTTCACGATGTTCGTGTTGCCGCCGTTGTCGCTCCCGCACGCCGCTGCAAGGAACGCCAGGGTCAGACTCCAGCCCAGCCGTCGAATTGGACGAATCATGGGTCCTCCTCCCAGGTCACGAGATCCAAACGGGGGGCGCATCCAACCACGACTGGTCCGGTCCTGACTCACCAATCAACGCGGTCGGTTGCAGGCTGGACACCCAGGGGGGGCGAGCTGGCAGGAAGCGTCGGCCATCACGGGGAGCCCGGGGCAGCTCGGCGCAACGAAAGTGCGAGGCCGGCGCCGGCGACCAGGAGCAGCGGTGCGGTGAACGAGCCTGGAACGTACCGACCGAGGACCGCGGATTCGCCGAGGTGCGCCAGGCCGTTGGCGAGCTCGACCAGTGCCACCACTCCGGCGATCACCCGGGCCCAGCCGCGTCCGGCGGCGACGAACGGTGCAACCGCCAGGAGCGAGGCGACCAGCCCGAGGTTGATCGCGGCGAAGGTGCTCTCGGTGAAGGTCGGCGCCGGCAGACCTCGGGGACGGGCGACGGTCCTGCCGAACTCCGGCAGGTCACCGAGCACCTCCTCGATGCTGTGCGCGGCCTGGATGAGCGAGAGCCACCAGAAGCGCCGGCCGACGGTGGACCCGAGCGCGTTGGCTCTCATCGCCCGCCGAGCGCCTTGCGGAGGAACACCGCCCGGCCCCACGACCGTTCCTCTTCCTTCCACCGCCGGTACCCGAGGCCCTCGTAG
Organism: Myxococcaceae bacterium; assembly: GCA_035519675.1. Taxonomy (GTDB): domain Bacteria; phylum Myxococcota; class Myxococcia; order Myxococcales; family Myxococcaceae; genus RPRB01. The sequence continues at coordinate 29,918 of DATIWB010000112.1, read as the reverse complement.
AGGGCGATGGCCGCGGCGTTCGTCGGCCGGGTGTTGAGGGTGAGGACGCGCACGCTCCGGGCCCGGGCCTGCTCCTCGGCGAAGACGGTCAACGCCCGGCCGATGCCCCGGCGGGCGGCGCTGGCCAGCACCGAGAGGCTGGTCACCGCTGCCACCTCCCGGCCGTCCGCGACCTCGGGATCCGGGTCGGTCAGCTCGAGGCTGACCATCGCCACCGTCTCGCCCCCGAGCTCGGCGACCCACGTCGGTCGCTCGCCGGAGAGGGACGCGGCGATCCACGCCGGTACCTTCTCCACGTCCCAGCCGGCCTCCTCCCGCATCCGGCGCAGTGCCGGCGCGTCGTCGGGGCGGACCGGGCGAATCGTCCAGCCGGCGCTCACGCCCGCAGCTGTTCGCGCAGCGCCCGGGCGCGCTGCTGCAGCTCCGGATCCATGCTGGTCAGCTCGAGCGACTTGAGCCGCTGATCGAGGCTCTTGGGGAGCTTGGCCTTCAGCGTCCCGGCCTCCTGCATCCCCTCCAGCTTCCCCAGCGCCTGCCCCACCACGCGCTCGCGGGGGTGGTCCAGGAGCGAGTCGAGGAAGTACGGGTCCTCGGGCAGCTCCGGGTACTTCTCGAGGTATTCGAGCACGCCCTGGGCCCAGGCCTTCCGGTCGGGCAGCTCGCGGAGCTTGGCCATCGCCTCCTTCTGCGCCTGACGCTTGCCGTCCGGGTCGAACGTCTTGGCCAGGCCCTCCGGGAGCGCCCCGCCGGTGAAGAGCGCGTCTGCGGCCTGCTTGTACCGGGTGTACGTCGCGCTGCGCTCGATGCGCTGCTGAGCGGGGTCGTCCTGGCGGGAATGGTACTTGCTCTTGCCCCGCCGGGCGTCGATCTCCCGCCAGCTCTTGTTGCGCTTCCCGGTGAGGCCGCCGCCGTCGTCGTCGTCCTTCACCATGGTGTCCATCACCTCCGGGCCCGGGCCTCCCACAGGGCGCCGAGCACCTGCCGGCCGAGGGTGCGAACCGTGTCGCGTTCCGCCTCCGGCACCGGTCCTGTGCCGTCCTGCTCGGCCCGGGCGAACGCCTGGTCGACGAGGCCGAGCAGCTCCACCGGGCCCTTCGACGCTGGGTCACCCTCGAGCGCCTCGGGCGGAACCGACGCCGGGGCGGCGCCATCTGCGTGCTCGAGAACGGCGTGCAACTCGAACGCCAGCTGGCGGAGGACCCCCCAACCTTCGTCCGACAGCCCCCGCGCGTCAAGGGAGCCCAGGAGGGCGTCCTGCCGGTTCTCGAACGAATCGGTCAGCCGTGCCCGGGCCCGGCGGTCCGTCGCCAGCCACGCGCGAACGGCTTCCACGTACGGCGCACCCGGTCCGCCCGGTCCGGGGGGACCCGGGGGCCCAGCCCTCCCGGGCCGGGGACGCCGCGGATGGGGCGACGCTCGGGGGAGGCGGAAGGCGGGCGAGGCTGCGGCGTCCCAGAGCCCGAGCAGGTTCTGGAACAGCCGCCGGGCGATGTCCGGATGCGGGAAGCGCGGCGGCTCGGGGAAGAGCGTGGGGATGACCTCGCTGGCCTCCGCTCCCTCGGCGCGCCCGGCCCGGAACCTCTGCAGCACCTCCTCGGGCCCGAGCTGGGACCCGGCGATGCCGAGCAGCTCGGCGAGGACCTCGGGACTCTCGAACCGGTGGACGAACCGGGGCTCCTCGCGCGCGCGGCGCTCACGCCGGCCCATCGGCGTCCCCTCTGTCCAGGAGCCGTCGGTACACGGTGCCGTGCGCCACCAGCTGGTCGTGCGTTCCCTGCTCGACCACCCGGCCCGCTTCGAGCACCACGATGGTGTCCGCGTTGCGGACGGTCGACAGACGGTGGGCGATGACCAGCGTGGTCCGGCCCGCCTTCAGCTCGGCGAGCCCGGCCTGCACCAGCGCCTCGCTGGCCGCGTCCAGGCTGCTGGTGGGCTCGTCCAGCAGGAGCACCGATGGCTCCCGGACGAAGGCCCGGGCAATGGCCAGCCGCTGCCGCTGGCCGCCGCTCAGCTGCGCCCCCCGCTCGCCCACCTGGGTGTCCAGACCCTGCGGCAGCGCGCGGACGAACTCGGCGCCGTGCGCCCGCTCCAGCGCGCTCCACACCTCGGCGTCGGTGGCCTCTGGCCTTCCGACCCTCACCGCGTCGCGCACCGTGCCGGCGAAGAGCACCGGCTCCTGCGGCACCCAGGCGATGCGGCCCCGCACCGAGGCCCGGGTGTAGCTGCGCACGTCCTGCCCGTCCCAGAGGATGCGCCCGCCGGCCGGGTCGACGAAGCGGAGCAGGGCGGAGAAGAGGGTGGTCTTGCCTGCCCCCGACGCGCCCACCAGGGCGACGGTCCTTCCTGCCGGCAGCTCCAGGGTGAGCCCGCGGAGCGCATCCACCTCGCCGTACTGGATGCGGAGGTCCTCCAGCCGCAGCCCCCGATGGAGCGCGGGCGCGGGCTCCCCGGCATCGGGCGGCACGCTCCGGTCCTCGAGCTCGAACACCCGCTCGGCCGCGCCCACCCCGGCCACCACCTGGGTGACGGTGGAGGAGAGCGTCTTCAGCGGGCCGTACATCAGCAGCACCGCGCCCACGTAGGACATGAGGTGGCTGGCGAGCGAGGCATCGGCCCGGACCGCCCGGGCGCCCACGGCGAGCGCGAGCGCCAGCCCGGTGATGCCGAGCAGCTCGATGGACGGGCTCGCCGCGCCGCGGAGCAGGAGCGAGCGGTCCATCTCCCGGAGGTAGCGGGCCTGCTCGGCGTCGAACGCCGCCCGGACCCGCGGCTCCATCCCGTACGCCTGCACCACCGGGAGCGCCTGGAGCTGCTCGCCGACCAGGGCGGTGAGGTTCCCCAGGCTGCCCTGCGTGGTGCGGGCCGCCTTCTTCACCGCCCGGGCGAAACGGGTGATGGGCAGCAGCGCCGCGGGGAAGACGACGAAGCTCAGGGCGAAGAGCCTCCAGTCGAGCACCAGGCACACCGAGAGCAGCGCGAGGAGCTGCAGCGCATCGCGGACCCAGCTGGTGAGCGCCTGGGTCACCGCGAACTCCACCTGCGCCACGTCGGCGGTCAGCCGGCTGAGGACGTCGCCGCTCGCCCGGGACTCGTGGGTGGCCGGGGGGAGCGACAAGAGATTTGCGTAGAGGTCCGAGCGCATGCGGGCGAGCGCACGCTGTCCCGCCACCTGCATCCAGCCGGTCTGCAGCAGCTGCATGCCGGCCTTGACCAGCGCCAGGAGCACCAGGAGCCCGGGGAGGAGCCAGCGGGCCCGCTCCGGCGAGGTGTACACCCCCACCAGGTGCATTGGCTCGGACAGCAGCACGCTGCGGAGCAGCGGCCCGATGAGCCAGGCGTACCCCGCGGCGGCCGCGGCGCTCACCACGGAAGCGAGGACCGCGCCGGTGACGAGGCGCGCCGAGGGGCGGAGGAGGCCGAGGAGCTGGCCCAGGGTGGAGTTCATGCCCGGTGAGCAGCCATGCGTTCCGGCGTGTGCTCGTGTCAAGGATTGCCGGAGCTCGCCGGGATTCAAACCGTCCGCCCTGAAATGAAGGCCGAGCACCGGTGGGAGTCCGAGGCAGAGGGAACGCTGCCGGCGGCGTGTGAGCCGGTGCTGCGCGACGGCCCGCGCCGCCGCGTCCTGTGGCTGATGGTGGAGTACTTCCGCACGCTCGGGTACTCGGATGTGAAGGCCCGGCTGCCGGGGCACACCGCGCCAGCGGTGCTCAGCGGCACCCTCGAGGACCACCGGCCGGACCTGACCTGCCGGCAAGGTGACCGCGCCCGGACCCCGGTGCTGCTCGAGGTGGTGCTCCACGGCGAGCTCGAGGATCCGGGGAGCGAGAACCGCTGGTCGCTCCTGGCCAGCGCCGCGCGCCTGTACTCGGCCGAGCTGCACTTCGTGGTGCCCCGCTGGACGTCGGGGGGGAGCATCGCCCTGAGCCTCCGCCGGCGGCTCCGGGACATCGACGTCCACCGCAGCCACATCTGGCTCGTGTAACGGCCCCGCGTTGCGGGGCGACGGCGCTGCATTATGCTCCCCGCCGCCCGGGGTGCCCCCGAGGCAAGAATCCCCTGTGGCGGTGAAGGGTTGAGCAAGGACCGATGACGGCCTCTGCGAGCAAGCGTGACTACTACGAGGTCCTCGGTGTGGCGCGGGAGTGCACGGGGGCGGAGCTGAAGACCGCGTACCGGAAGCTGGCCCTGCAGTACCACCCGGACCGGAACCCCGGGGACCACCAGGCGGAGGAGCGCTTCAAGGAGGCCTCGGAGGCCTACGAGGTCCTGTCGGATCCGGAGAAGCGTGCCCGCTACGACCGGTTCGGGCACGGCGGCACGCCGTTCGAGGGCTTCGGCGGGTTCAACGCCTCGAACCTGAACGACGTGCTGGGGGAGATCTTCGGCGACATCTTCGGCGCCACGCGCGCGCGCCGAGGCGGGCGGAGCCGTGGCGCCGACCTCCGTTACAACCTCGAGGTCACCTTCGAGGAGGCGGCGTTTGGATCCGAGGTGCAGGTCCGCATCCCCAAGCCCAAGCGCTGCGAGCACTGCGAGGGGACGGGCAGTGCGGACAAGCGGGTGCGCACCTGCCCGGCCTGTGGAGGAGCAGGCGAGCTTCGCTACACACAGGGCTTCTTCTCGGTCAGCCGGCCCTGCACCACCTGTGGCGGCTCGGGACGGACCGCGACCACGCCCTGCACCCACTGCCGCGGGGCCGGCCGCATCGACGGGCAGACCACGCTCACGGTCAAGATTCCTCCTGGCGTGGACACCGGGACGCGGGTCCGCGTCGGAGGCGAGGGGGAACCGGGTGAGCACGGCGGTCCGCCGGGAGACCTCTACGTGGTCATCCACGTGAAGGACCACCCCATCTTCGTGCGCGAGGACACCGAGGTGCTCTGCGAGGTGCCGGTGTCCTTCGTCCAGGCCGCGCTCGGGGCGCAGCTCGACGTGCCCACGCTCGACGGCAAGCACCGGATGAAGATTCCGGCCGGCACCCAGAGCGGCAAGGTCTTCCGCATCAAGGGGAAGGGCATCCCCCATCTGCACGGAGGCGGCCGGGGGGACCAGCACGTGCGCATCCTGGTGGAGACGCCGACGCATCTGAGCGCCGAGCAGAAGCAGCTGCTCGAGCGCTTCGCCGACCTCTCCGGCGAGCAGACACATCCGCAGACCAAGACCTTCTTCGAGAAGGTGCGCGAGCTGTTCGGCTAGCACGAGCTCCGTCGCGGCCAACCTCATCAGCGGGCGCATGACCTCCGGGGTAGTTGCGTGACCTGGGTGTGGTCGACAGCATCGGCCGGGCAATCTCCAGGAGCGCGCTGGTCAACTGGGAGAGCGTCGTCCGCTACTTCATCCGCAGCGTCGAGGCGGACGCAGCCGCGGACGGGAGCCCGGAGGTCGCGGCGCTGCTGGACCGCCTGATGGCGTATCAGGGCGTGAGCGAGGCGTTGCGCAAGGTTCAGCCTGACGAGCCTCGCAACCCCGTGCTCCCCATGCACTTTCGCAAGGAGGGCACTGATCTCAGCCTCTTCACGACGATCGCGACCCTCGGCACCCCGCAGGACATCGCCCTCGAGGAGTTACGGGTGGAGTCGTTCTTTCCGATGAATGATCCGACGACGCAGGTCTTTCGCCGGTGGCAAGCACCCTGAGCGCCCCCTGATCCGGCCCCGGGGCGGTCGGACCCTGGCTTCCTGGCTGCCGCACCCCGCGCGCCCAGGGCGGGGCGAAAGAAACGGCCGCGCGGATTCTGCGCGCGGCCCAGCGTCCGCGCCCGACTTCGGGCGGAGGTGACACGGCACGCGCCTTGAATGGGCTGTCAGGCTCGCGCCCACGCACCCCGTGACCGGGTGGCGCCGCGAGCGCGCGGTGCGCTGGAGACCATCATGGCGGACACGGCCTCGGCCGTGAAGGACAACCGCAGCAAGCTCTTCGAGCGCGCCATGTCGCGGCAGGGGTACGCCGCAGACGCGCTCATCGAGGTGCTGCACACCGCGCAGGAGCTCTTCGGCTACCTGTCGATGGACCGGCTCCGGGAGGTGGCGCGGAAGCTCAAGCTGCCGCCATCCCGCGTGCTGGGCGTGGCGACGTTCTACAACTTCTTCTCGCTCCAGCCGAAGGCCGAGCACACCGCGCTCGTCTGCACCGGCACCGCCTGCTACGTCGCCGGGTCCAAGGCCCTGCTCGACGCCGCCCGGAAGCGATGCCAGCTGGCCGCCGCGCGCGGCGAGCCGGGAAAGCTCGGCATCCAGCAGGCCCGGTGCATCGGCTCGTGCGGCCTCGCCCCGGTGGTGGTGCTCGACGGTCGCATCCTTCCCAAGCTCTCGGTGGCGGCGCTGGAGAAGACGCTGGACGAGGTGGGGGCCTGAGATGGGCATGAACCCTGACGACCTCGTGGACCGGGCCGACGCCGAGCGGGAGCGCATCGCGACGTTCCGCGAGCGCCTCCACGTCTGTACCGCCGCGAGCTGCCAGTCCATCGGCAGCGACACGCTCAAGGCCGGCATGCAGGCGCGGGCGAAGGCCGGCGGTCAGGCCGTCGAGGTGGTCGGCACCGGGTGCATGGGCCTGTGTAGCAAGGGGCCGCTGGTGAAGCGCGAGAGCGACGGTGCGCTCTTCCTCCAGGTGACCGGCGACGATGCGCCGGGGCTGGTCGACGGCGTGCCCGCGCCCTCCCTCCAGACGCGGAAGGTCAGCTTCGAGACCCACCCGTTCTTCGCCGGCCAGCTCCGCATCGTCCTGGAGAACGCCGGGAAGGTGGACCCCGAGCGCATCGACTCCTACGTCGCCGCTGGCGGGTACGCGGCGCTGGCCAAGGCGCTGACCCAGATGAAGCCGGCCGAGGTGGTGGCCGAGGTGACGCGCTCCGGGCTGCGCGGCCGCGGTGGCGCGGGCTACCCCACCGGGGTGAAGTGGCAGCTGGTCGCCAAGCAGGAGAACGACGTCAAGTACGTGGTCTGCAACGCCGACGAGGGCGACCCGGGCGCGTTCATGGACCGCAGCGTGCTGGAGGGCGACCCGCACCGGGTGCTGGAGGGCATGGCCATTGCCGCCTACGGCGTGGGCGCACGCCACGGCTACATCTACGTCCGCGGTGAGTACGGGCTGGCCATCAGCCGGCTCCAGACCGCCATCAAGCAGGCGGAGAAGGAGGGCCTGCTCGGGGCGCGCATCCTCGACACCACCTTCGACTTCTCGGTGCAGATCCGCATTGGCGCCGGTGCCTTCGTCTGCGGCGAGGAGACGGCGCTGATCGCCAGCATCGAGGGCAAGCGCGGCGAGCCCCGCCCCCGGCCGCCCTACCCGCCGGAGAAGGGGCTGTGGGGCAAGCCGACGCTGATCAACAACGTGGAGACCTTCGCCAACGTCGCGCCGATCATCTCCCACGGCGGCGACTGGTTCGCGAACATCGGTACCAAGAAGTCGAAGGGCACCAAAGTGTTCGCGGTCGCAGGGAAGACCGAGCTCACCGGGCTCATCGAGGTGCCGATGGGCACGCCGGTGCGGCGCATCGTCAACGAGATGGCGGGCGGCATCGCCGGCGGTGGGAAGGTGAAGGCCATCCAGACCGGAGGCCCCTCCGGTGGCTGTGTGCCCGAACATCTGCTCGACGTGCCCGTGGACTACGAGTCGCTGGTGGCGGTGGGCTCGATGATGGGTTCGGGCGGGCTCATCGTCATGGACGAGGCCACCTCGATGGTCGACGTGGCCCGCTACTTCATGGAGTTCTGTCGGGACGAGTCGTGCGGCAAGTGCGTGCCCTGTCGTGCAGGGACGGTGCAGATGCATCTGCTCCTCCAGAAGTTCTGCGACGCCGAGGCGACCGAGGAGGACCTCGCGCTGCTGAAGGCGCTGGCCGATCTGCTCCGCAACACCAGCCTCTGCGGCCTTGGCCAGAGCGCACCAAATCCAGTGATGACCGCCCTGAAGTACTTCCCCCAGGAGTTCGCCGCGCGGATGAAGAAGGAGCCGCCGAGGCCATGACCGTCAAGACGCTCACCATCGACGGGCGCATGGTCACCGGAGTAGCGGGCCAGAGCATCTTCACCGTCGCCTGGCACAACGAGATCAAGATCCCCCGGCTCTGCCACCTGGGTGGCGTCACCGACGTGGGCGCCTGCCGGCTCTGCCTGGTCGAGGTGGAGGGCCGGGCGCGGCTGCAGACCTCGTGCATGACCGAGGTCGAGGAGGGGATGGTCGTGCACACCGACACCCCCCAGCTGCGCGAGTACCGCAAGCTGCTCCTCGAGCTGCTCTTCGCCGAGGGCAACCACGTCTGCGCGGTGTGTGTCTCCAACGGCCACTGCGAGCTGCAGCAGATGGCGGCCGAGGTCGGGGTGGACCACGTTCGCGTCGCCTACCGGAATCCGACGCGACCGGTGGATCTCTCGCACGAGCGGTTCGGGCTGGACCTGAACCGCTGCATCAGCTGCACCCGCTGCGTCCGCACCTGCGACGAGGTGGAGGGCGCGCACGTCTGGGACATGGCGGGGCGCGGAGAGAAGCTGCACCTGGTCGCGGATCTCGCCGCCCCCTGGGGCGACTCGGAGGCCTGCACCGACTGCGGCAAGTGCGTGCAGGTCTGCCCGACTGGCGCGCTGTTCGTGAAGGGCGCGGGCGTGGGTCAGATGACCAAGGACCGGCGGTTCCTCAAGTACATCGTGTACGGGCGAGAGCGGAAGCAGTGGGGTGTTCCGTGAGCGGCAAGCTGAAGCTGGCCACGGTGTGGCTCGGCGGCTGCTCGGGGTGCCACATGTCCTTCCTGGACCTCGACGAGCGGCTGATCGAGCTCGCGGGCAAGGTGGACCTCCTCGCCTCGCCGCTGGTCGACACCAAGACCCCCGACTTCCCCCAGGTGGACGTGACGCTGGTGGAGGGCGCGGTGGTGAACGAGGAGAACGTGGACATGCTCTCGCTCGTCCGTCAGCGCTCGAAGGTGCTGGTGGCCTTCGGCGACTGCGCGGTGACCGGCAACGTGTCGGCCATCCGCAACGCCTGGCCGGTGCAGGAGGTGTTCGACCGCGCCTACCGCGAGACGTCGGCGGTGGTGCACGGCCTCCCGTCCGGCGAGGCGGGGGTGCCGCGGCTGCTGTCCAAGGTGAAGCCTCTGCACCAGGTGGTGAAGGTGGACCTCTGGCTCCAGGGGTGCCCCCCGAGCGCCGACCATATCTGGGAGGCGATCACCGCGCTCCTCGAGGGCCGTGAGCCCCGGCTCGAGCGAAGGTTCGGGTGAGACGGTGACCAGGACCCTCCTCATCGACCCGGTCACCCGCATCGAGGGCCACGCGAAGATCTCCCTCGAGGTGGACGGCGCGGGGAAGCTGACCGACGCCCAGTTCCACATCGTCGAGTTCCGCGGCTTCGAGAAGATCTGCGAGGGCCGCCCACTGGAGGAGATGCCTGGGTTGATGGCCCGGGTCTGCGGGATCTGCCCGGTGTCGCACGCCGTGGCCTCGTCGAAGGCCGGCGACCGCATCCTGGGCGTGGATGTGCCGGTGGCGGCGGTGAAGCAGCGGCGGCTGGCCACCTGGGCGCAGGTGCTGCAGTCGCACGCGCTGTCCTTCTTCCACCTCTCGAGCCCCGACCTCCTGGTGGGCATGGACGCCGAGCCGGCCCGGCGGAACCTCTTCGCGATGGCCGGCACCGACGACGTGGACTTCGTCCGCCGCGGCATCCGGCTTCGCCAGTTCGGGCAGCGCACCATCGAGCTGCTGGGCGGGCGCAAGGTTCACCCTGGCTGGTCGGTCCCGGGCGGGGTGACCGGCGTCGTCAGCCGGAGCGCGGTGGACGAGCTGCTCCCGTGGATCCCCGAGCTCTACGAGTCGATGCGCCTCGCGCTCGACCGGCTGAAGCGCACCTTCGAGCCGCTCCGCGCGGAGATCGCCGCCCTGGGCGACTTCCCCTCGCTCTTCTTGGGTCTGGTGGACGAGGACGGGAACCTCGAGTTCTACGACGGCACCTTGCGGCTGGTGGATTCGGGTGGAGCGGTGGTGGCCGAGGGCCTCGACCCGCGCCAGTACCGGACGTACCTGAGCGAGGTTTCCGAGCCGTACACCTACGTGAAGCCGGTGTTCTACACTCCGCTCGGCGAGCAGAAGGGGATGTACCGGGTAGGTCCGCTGGCCCGCCTCAACGTGGTGAAGGCCACCGGCACGCCCCGAGCCGACGCCGAGCTGGTCAACTTTCGCTGGCTCGGAAAGCAGGGCGTGGTCTCGCAGTCCTTCCACTACCACTACGCCCGTCTCATCGAGATGCTCCACTGCGTGGAGCGCATCGAGCAGGGACTGCGAGATCCCGAGCTGCAGTGGACGCGAGTGAGGAGCTGGGCCCGGCCCAACCACACCACCGGGGTGGGCTGCTGCGAGGCCCCGCGCGGGACGCTCTTCCACGACTACGAGGTGGACCTCGGCGGTCAGGTGAGGAAGGCCAACCTCCTCATCGCCACCCAGCAGAACGGCGGACCGATGCAGCGGGCGGTGAAGCAGGCCGCGGAGCGCTTCGTGAACCCGGCGGCCTTGACCGAGGGGATGCTCAACCGCGTCGAGGCGGCCATTCGGTGCTTCGATCCGTGCCTGTCGTGTTCCACACACGCGCTGGGGCAGATGGCGATGGTGGTCGAGGTGCATGGTCCCGGCGGCGAGCTGCTGGCCAGGAAGGAGCGGTGAGTGAGCACCCTGGTGGTCGGCATTGGAAACACCTTGCGCGGTGACGACGGGGTGGGGCCGTTCGTGATCGACCTGCTGCGCGCCGCCCGGGCTGGGTGGCTCGAGCTTCGGACCGTGCTCGGCGCGATGCCGGAGCTCGCCGGGGAGCTGCCGGGGCACGACACGGTGGTGTTCGTCGACGCGGACGTCCGGGCACGCGAGGTGACCCTGAGCCCGCTCGCCACCGACGAGCGTGATCGCCTTCACCGCTTCGCGCTGGCCCGGGTGGTGAAGATGGCCCGCGCGCTCGGCTTCGTCGGTCGGGCGTGGATCTGCAGCGTGCCGGTGACCTCGTTCGACGCGGGGGAGAAGCTGTCGCCCGAGGCCGTGCTGGCGGCGGGGCGCGCGGCAGCAGTGGTGCTCGGCGTGCAGTGGGGCACGCCCGCCGCGGATTCGCAGACGCTCCCCAGGTAGGCCCGCTCCGCTGCCGCCGGGGCATGGCGCCGGGTCGAGCCCGGGCTGGCGCGGCTCAGGGCACCTCGTCGAACGTCGCATCGCGCTGGAAGCTCTGCGGGAGAGCAGGATCCTGGACGAGCTGTGCCCATCACCCCGTTGGCCTCGCTCCCCAGCGCGCTGCGCGACCAGCCGCCGTCGCCGCGAACGAAGAGCGTTCCCCCGTCGCTCCCGACGTAGGCCAGCGCGGTGCGTCCGGTGCCGGGCAGTCCATGCGGATCCCCCGCTCCCGCGAACCGTGACACCAGAGCTCGCCGAGCGTCAAACCGGGTCGCGAGACGCGCCTTCCAGGTCGCATGACGCGCGACGCGGTGCAGGGCGATGAGACCCTCGGCCCCGGCGCCAGCGCGAGTCGGTGTTGCGCGGTGCGCCGACGCCGCAGGCAGAACCATGGAGTCAGGCCCGGCGAGAGCCGTGGACGGCGTCCGGCGCGGCGTAGGGATCGGGGCCCGGATCACCACCCTCCACCCGTGTCTTGAGGCGAGCGAGGTAGTGCCCCCATCCAGCCCGGTGCGCTGGCTGCTCGGACCCGGGGAGGTCCGAGTGGCGGAGCTGGACCCGCGTTCCGCCCTGGTCGGGGGTCAGCACGATCTCCACCGTGCTCGAGCCCGCGGGAAGCACCGTGCCGTCCTCGTGTCCCCAGGTGAAGACCACCCGCCGGGGAGGCTCCACCGTCAGGTACTGGCCCCGGACCACGGTCTGGCGATTCATGTCCACCCGGAACAGCCCACCCGGCCGCGGCTCCAGCTCGGCCTCCAGGCCGATCCACTGGACGAGCTTCTCCGCGTCGGTCAGGAACGCGAAGACCGTTTCCGGTCGCGCCGCGATCCAGATCGAGAGCTCGATCGCTCTCCCTGGCTCCTCCGCCACGGTGCCTCCTTGCGCTCCTGGTTCTCCACCGCCTGCTTGAGATTCACCAGGCGGTCACCCCAGAACTCTTCCAGGTACTCACGCAATCCGGCCAGACCCTCCGGGCGGGCGCGGTACAGGCGTCGAGTCCCGGCCTGCTCGACGGAGACCAGCCCGACGCGCTCGAGGATCCGCAGATGCTGGGAGATTGCCGAGCGGGTGACGTCGAACCGGGAGGCGATCTCCCCGGAGGAGAGCTGCTGCCGGAGGACCAGACGCAGGATCTCCCGGCGGCGCGGCTCGGCGATGGCGTCGAGGACGGCTTCCACGACGAGAGATGTAGCAACCGCTTACACACCGAGTCAATCCGTCTTGGGCCAGTCCGTCACCGGTCGCTGCCCACTGCATCGAGTGAATTGTAGCTTGCGCTTACAGAGGTGCTGGGGCTAGCTCCCGCCCAGTGGACGGGGCCGCCCATCGGGTGGTCGGAGCAGCCGAGGTGAGCGCATGGGCAACGCGGGCAGTGGCATCAAGGACCATCCTGTCGTCTCGCGCGAGGAGTGGCTGTCGGCGCGGGCCAAGTTCCTGGCCAAGGAGAAGGAGTTCACCCGTCTCCGGGACGAGCTGAGTCGGCAACGGCGGGCCCTCCCCTGGGTGAAGGTCGACGAGCGGTACGTCTTCGACGGCCCGAAGGGGAAGGAGACCCTGGGCGATCTCTTCGAGACGCGGAGCCAGCTCGTCGTCTACCACTTCATGTTCGGCCCGGACTGGAAGGAGGGGTGTCCCCACTGCTCGTTCTGGGCAGACAACTTCAACGAGATCGGAGTGCACCTGAACCACCGCGACGTGACCTTCGTCGCCATCTCCCGGGCGCCGCTGGACAAGCTCGAGGCCTTCAAGAAGCGGATGGGGTGGAAGTTCAAGTGGCTGTCCTCGGGGAAGACGGACTTCAACTACGACTACGGCGTCTCCTTCACCCCCGAGCAGCTGAAGAAGGGGCCGGTCCTCTACAACTATTCCCGGGAGGACATGGGCGAGGCGCAGGACCGGGAAGGGCTCAGCGTCTTCTACAGGGACGGCGACGGAACCATCTTCCACACCTACTCGGCCTACGCCCGCGGCATCGACCTGGTGAACACCGCCTACAACTACCTGGACCTGGTGCCGAAGGGTCGCGACGAGGACGCCCTCGAGTTCACCCAGGCCTGGGTGCGGCACCACGACCGGTACGAGGACTGATCTCCGGTGCTTTCCCCCCGGGATGCTCGGGTCTGGTGAGCTCGTCGACCGGGGTCTGCTGTGCCGGTTTCAACCCGAGGCGCTGCGGCCCTCGACCACCGCGAACGCGCCGTAGCCCACCACCTGGTCGGGATCTCCCGCGGTGTCCGAGGAGTTCCGCAGATCGAGCAGCTCGATGGAGAGCCCGGCCCGCCTTGCCGCGAGCAGCAAGCCGGCGAGCGGGTGGTAGCCGCAGGCCATGTCCGCATCGAGCGCCCCGGGTTCCTCGGCGACGATGAGCTCGGACGTCCGGGTGTCCACCACCCGGGCCTCGCCTGCGGGCAGATGGTGCGAGAGGTCCGTGCTCACCAGCACCAGCGTGCCGGGGTGTCTCCACAGGAACTCGATCACCTCGGACACCTCTTCCGGCCCGGCCCGGCCGACCGCCAGCGGCACCACGGTGAACCCTGCGGGGAGCACACGCTGGAGGAATGGCAGCTGCACCTCCAGCGAGTGTTCCCGCTGGTGCGCCCGATCCGAGCGGAGCACCTGGGGAAAGCGCTCCGGAAGCGATGCGGCGAGGGAATCGATCGGGACCACGCCGAGCGGAGTCTCGAGGGCCTCCGCCTCCGGGAGCGCCAGTCCGGAGAAGCCGAGGTGGTGCGACGGGCCCAGAAGCACGATCCGGCGAGGGGGAGGAGATGCCCAGGCGAGCACGGCATAGGCGCTGGCGGCGATCGGCCCGGAGTAGACGTATCCGGCGTGCGGCGCGATCAGCGCTCGCAACGAACCGTGGATGGGCGGTGGAGCAGCCTGGGCCAGGAGCCGGTCCACGGTGCCGCGGAGTGCCTCGGGGTGTCCGGGATAGAAGGACCCGGCCACTGCCGGTCGCCGCACCTTGCTCACCGAGTTCGATGACATCGGTCGACACTCCCCATCGTGGGGTTGGATCGGGAAGCCGTTCAGTGGGACTCCTGGGCAAGGACGAGCGGCCTGCGCCGGGACCCCCAGCGACCCGGTTGGGCGTCGAAGTGGCCGGCGAGGCGCTCCTTGCAGGCACTGCACCGGCCCTCCCGGTCGAGCTGCCAGTCGGTGATCTCGTACCCATCCCGGCCGACGATCTGCTGGCCGCACCTGGCGCAGTAGGTCGACTGGCCACGGACATCGCGGACGTTCCCCGTGTACACGTGCTTCAGGCCAGCGGCCTTCCCCTGCTCGCGCGCCCGGAGCAGCGTCGCCGGCGGGGTCGGGGGAACGTCCATCATCATGAAGTCGGGGTGGAAGGCGGTGAAGTGCAGCGGCACCTCCGGGCCCAGCTCTCTGGCGAACCAGGCGCAGAGCTTCTCCACCTCCTCCTCGGAATCATTGCGGCCAGGGATCAGAAGGGTCGTGACCTCGAGCCAGACCGCAGTCTGGTGCCTGAGCCACTTCAGCGTGTCGAGGACCGGTTCGAGGTGGGCGAAGCTCAGCTCTCGATAGAAGCTCTCGGTGAACGCCTTGAGATCGATGTTCGCCGCGTCCATGTGGGCGTAGAAGGCGCGGCGGGCCTCGGGGGCCATGTAGCCACTCGACACCGCCACCGTCTTGATTCCGCGCGCGTGCGCCTCGATGGCGCAGTCGATCGCGTACTCGGCGAAGACGATCGGGTCGTTGTAGGTGAAGGCGACACTCCTGCAGCCGGCCTCCAGCGCGGCCTCCGCGACCCGTGTCGGCGACGCCCTCGCGGACAGGATGCGGTCCTCGCGGGCCTTGGAGATGTCCCAGTTCTGGCAGAAGCGGCAACCGAGATTGCAGCCCGCGGTGCCGAAGGAGAGCACGCTCGAGCCCGGGTAGAAGTGGTTCAGCGGCTTCTTCTCGATGGGGTCGACGCAGAAACCGGTCGCGCGCCCGTAGCTGGTGAGCACGATCTGCCCGTCCCGGGCCTCACGGACGAAGCAGAAGGCCTTCTGGCCCTCGTGGAGCTTGCAGGAGCGCGGGCAGAGATCGCACTGGATGCGGCCGTCGTCGAGGCGATGCCACCACTCGCCGCGAACGACACCGGGTGCGATCTCCTCGCGAAGGGCCCTTGCCGCGGTCGCCGGTCGAGTCATGGGTGCACTCCAGTCCATCCGGATAGCATCTCCCGTGCCGGTTCTGGAGCAGGGAGGGGGACGCGCAAGCCTTGCGCCCGCCGACCCTCGGAACGAGCCTGATCGCTCAGGTTCCGGTCTTGCAACGACCGAGGCGGGAGCTCAACCCGGGAAGCGAGCTGCGCCATGAGATTCGACCGGTACGAATTCGGCAGCATCCGGATCGACGGTTCCGAGTACTGCAAGGACGTGGTGATCGACCGAGGGAAGATCGTGCGCCGCAAGAAGGGGGCCTCGAAGAAGTACCGAGCTTCCCTCGGGCACACGCCTCTGTCGCTCGACGAGCGCATTCCCTGGCGCTGCAAGCGGCTCATCGTCGGAACCGGCGCCCAGGGAGCACTCCCCATCATGCCCGCGGTCCATCGGGAGGCCGCGCGTCGCCACGTCGAGCTGATCGCACTGCCGACCGGTGAGGCCGTCGAGCTGCTCTCCGCCGAGCGGCGGCGCCGCACCAACGCGATTCTGCACCTGACCTGTTGACCCCACGCTCGTCGCCTCCAGCTCGGTGTGGAGCTCGGCGCGCGGCGTGGGGCCCGGGAGCGGCGTCAGTAGAGAACGGCGTGCCCCACCGTCGCCGCCGCCGACTGCTGGCGGAGACGAAGGGCATCGTGCCCGGGGGTTGCTCCCGCCGGCAGATCCACCTGTCCGCGGTTCCCGAAGATGCGCGCGCCCTCGAGATTTCCCGCCCCGCCCTGGGCGTCTGGATCCACCCGGAGCACCAGCTCGGAGCGCCGGCCGTCGTTGAACAGCACGTCGGTCTTCACCGAGGTCGAGACCACCACCGCCGCGCAGCACTGGTCGCTCACCAGGACCCCCACGCCATGGGCCGCCGCGGCCGGGTTGTGGGGGATCCGGAAGAGGTTGGCGGCGACCCGCGCCCGCTCCTGGCCGAGCACGAACACCCCGGTCATCGAGAACTCGTTCAGACCATCGGGGATGTCGCCCTGGACATGGTTGAACGCGGCGACGTTGCCCTTCGGTCGCTGGTCCAGCACCAGCCGCTGCTGGAACACGATGGCGTCGCCCCCCGCGCAGCCCCCGTCGCAGGTGAGCGCCGTCAGGTGCTCGACGCGGTTGAAGAGGACACTCCAGTGGCTTCCGTCGGTGTTGGTCACCGCCTGGAAGGTGCCCTGGAAGTCGTTGTCGATCACGGTCACCTGGTCGGCGGAGCGGGCGAGGATGCCCGCGCCCAGCGGCGTGAGGTTGGCATTGGAGACGCCCCGCCCGTCGAAGCGAAACCCACGAATCTTCGTCCCGGAGGCCCGCGCATCGGGCAGGAGGAACCCGACCCGGTACGCGCCGGTCGCCGGCGTCTCGCATCCGATGATGGTCGCCCCGTCCTTCCCCCGCAAGTCCAGCCGCTTGGTGATGGTCGCCCCGCAGAAGCGTCCCCGGGCGACGACGATCTGGTCGCCATCGCTCGCATCGTCCGCCGCGGCCTGGATGGTCGCGTAGCGCTGCGGGACACGGAAGACGTGCTCCTGCTCGGGCCGTTCGTGGTGTTCACCGGCCCAGCTGCTCGAGGCGGCGCCGATAAGCGCCACCAGCCCGCACGCGGTCAGGGGGTGAGTGCTCATTGGATGTCCTCCCCGGGCGGCAGATTCTGAACCCCGCCGGGCGGGGCGCAAGAACCCCGCATCCGGCGGAAAGCACAGGCCTCCCTGGAACGCGCGCTGGTGCGCCGCGCCGGGTCCTCCCGACGAGACGCACCAGGGCCCCAGGTCAGCTACCAGTCGTCGTGGTCGTCGTCGTTGTCGCCGTGCTTCGCCCGGGTGACTTCCCAGGTGACGTTGTCGCCGTGCTGCTGGGTCCAGAACATCCGCCACCCGTCGTGGCCGAAGTGAGGAACCTTGGCGCCGAGGATCCCGTTCACCGACGGATCGCCGTCCGAGACGTGGATGCCGGTGATCTCGTTGTCGCCCTCGTTCTTGCCGAAGCCCCCGAAGGCCGAATCGATCGTCGCCGAGGCGTCGCGGCCCTCGGCGAGGAAGCGGATCGGCTGCCTGCCGTGCGAGTAGTCCGCGTCGACGTCGAAGAGGAAGCCCGAGTCGAGCGCCTTGCGCTGGCCGTGGAGCCCATCGCCGGCATCCTCGACCACCAGGAGGAGGTCGTCGGAGAGGAAGCAGAGGTTGTCCAGCCCGGCCACGGCCTGGTTGCCCTGGAAGAAGATCGAGAGCCGGCCCTCGTCGGCATTGGCGCCGTGCTGGCTCAGCTTGAAGATCGAGGCCCATCCACCGGCGCCGGCGTTCTCCACGCTGGTGGCGTTGGTGTCGCCGGTCTCGTCGAAGAAGAACTCGCGGAAGTGGCTGCCCGGACGGAACACGCCGTTCTCCGGCCGCTTGAACGGAGTTCCGCCGGCGGCCTTCGCCAGGGTGTTGGCGTTGAAGGGCGTGGTGCCGTCCACGGCGGTGTCATGGATGGTGAGCCACCGGGTCTTGTACGAGGTCCCGGCGGTCCTGATCGCCACCTGGTCGGGCGCGAAGAGCGCCGCCTGCGAATCGAAGGTTGCCGGATGGTCGCCCACCCAGACCTGGAGGACTTGAAGCTTCCCGTTGTGGAGATCACCGGGATGCCGGGGCACGTACCGGTAGAGGAAGCTGTTGGGTCGCTTGGAGACGGTGCCGGGCTTGTTCGCGCCGCCGATGTCCTCGACGATCCAGATGTTCCCGTAGTTGTCGTTCTGGATCCCCTCGTAGCCACCGCGGCCCAGGGCCCCGGACACGTCCTCCACCTGCGAGGGGACGCTCAGCGTCGCGGCATAGACCGGCGCCGAGGCGCTCTCGGTGGTGAAGAGCAGCCGCTGGGCGAACGGGTCCCACGTCGAGCCGTCGATGGGGGCGATCGGGTTCCCGTTGACGTCGTGGGTCGCCATCAGGGTCACCCGGTGCGCGGTGTCCGCGTCGAGGTTGATCCGGGTGATGTAGCTGTGGGAGACGCCGGCCGCGTCCTTCGCACCGAGTTCGTGGCCCTGGAAGAGGAAGTGCGTTCCATAGTTGTAGTGGGGGTCAGCGCCCTTCTGGTTCCAGAGCACCAGATAGGTGTTCTTGTCCGGCTCGGTCTTCTGAGCCTCCACCGCGCTGAGGGGCGTGGGCAGCGTCTGTGGCTGGGTCGGGTCGGTGGGGCTGGGGCTGTCGTTCTCGTAGCCGTACCAGCCCACGATCCCGTCAGGGTTCTCCACCGGCATCGCGCCCACCGCGACCGGGTGCTGACGCCACTCGCGAGTCAGCTGGCTCGCCGGAGCGTAGCCATCGGCCTTGATGTTCGCGGCAGGGACTCCGCTGATCGGTGCTGCGTACGCCGAGACTCCGGTGGTCAGACACAGTGCCAGGAAACGCTTCATCTCGTCCTCCGGGAAAGGGGCGCTGGCGTTGCCTGGCCCAGCGCTTCCGGCCTCGTCGGCCGGCGGCGCAGACGACCTCAGGCCGAGCGAGCTGGACGAAAACCCTGCGCAACCTCGTGTGGCGGAGCGGGCACGCTCTCGCGCACAAATCACCACCGGCCGGTTCCGCCTTCACCCTGAGTGAATCCAATCCGCACACACGCATGCTCGTGGCTTCTGAGCTGCGCCACCCATCCCTCGCGCGATGGCGAACGCGAGTGTCCCGGCGATCGTGCTCGCTGCTTGGAGGAGCGCGGTCGCCCGCACGCCCGCACTGTCTGCAGCCGATGTGTCGCGGTTGACTCGATGCGGCTTGCGACCCGCACCGGGCGGGAGGATAGCCGGCGCATGCTGACCCGCGTCGCCGAGGCCGAGGCCGTCATCCGTTTCGCCAAGCTGCTCGAGCGGGTGCAGGCCGGAGAGACCATCCTCGTCGAGCGGGAAGGCGTGGCGGTGTGCCGCCTCGGGCCCCCCGGGCCTGCCTGCACCCTGGACGCGTTCACCCGCTTCCTGGAGCAGATCCACGCCGAGGGTGGGGTGCGCGAGGTCACCGAGTCGCCTCAGCGACTGGCGTAGCGCTGGCAAGGGGTCGCCCCTCCGCGTCAGTCTGGTAAGGAGCGACCCCCATGATGCACCTTCGCCTCGCGGCCGCCGCGCTGGCCGCCCTGCTCGCCCTCGGCTGCGCCGGCCAGGGCTCCGGCGCGCTGCCTGACCTCCCGGGAGCCCCGCCTCGCAGGCCGAGCGGGGAGATCCGCAAGGACCCCAACGCCGACCAGGCCCTCGCGCAGGTGGAGGCCACCGCGCGCGGCCAGCCCAAGCAGAAGCAGGTGGAGATCTACCAGAACTTCCGGAAGGCCTACCCGGCGACCACCGCCGGCGAGGAGGCCCTCTACCGGGCCGGGGTCCTCTCCTTCGAGCTGGGCGACTACCTGAACGCCCGGAAGCAGTTCAACGAGCTGCTCTTCGAGAATCCCCTCTTCCCCCAGGCGCAGGACGCGCGGTTCAAGCTCGGCCTGTCGGCGCTGGAGCTGAAGAGCTACCGGGACGCGTACCAGACGCTGCTCCCGCTCCGCGACCGCATCCCGGCCGAGCAGCGGGCGCAGCTCGAGGACGCGCTCCGCCGATCGGCCGAGGGCGCCCGGCTGTACGACCAGGCGATGAAGATGGCGCTGCAGAAGGTCGAGCAGGCCTCCACGCCCGAGGAGCGCAGCGCGGCGCTGGCGCACATCGGCGAGCTGGTGGACGCGCAGGTGGGGAGCGACGAGGTCGCGCGGGTGCAGGCGGACCTCTCCCCCTCCCACCCGGCGTGGCCGCTCCTCACCTTCAAGCTCGCCCGCGTGTACCAGCACACCCGCGACTTCCTGAAGCTCAAGGCCACCCTGCAGTCGCTGCTCTCGAACGCGCCGGGGAGCCCGTACACCGCCGAGGCGCAGGAGATGCTCGCCCGCGCCGACCGGGTGGGTCAGGTGCGCGGGCGGACGCTGGGGGTGCTGCTCCCGCTCACCGGGAAGTACAAGGCCTTCGGCGAGGCGGTGATGCGCGGCATTCGCCTGGGGCTGAAGGGCAGCGACGTCGAGCTGGTGGTCAAGGACACGCAGGGCGACGGCACGCGCGCGGCCACCGCGGTGGAGGAGCTGGTCTTCAACGACGGCGCCGTGGCGGCCATCGGCCCGCTGTTCATCGAGGACAGCAAGCGCGCGGCGCTGGTGGCGCAGGACCTCGGGCTACCGCTGCTGACGCTCACCCGGAGCGAGGACGTGACCGCCATCGGCCCGTTCGTCTTCCGGAACATGCTGACCTACTCGGCCCAGACCAGAGGCCTGGTGGACTGGGCCACCAAGGTCATGGGCTACAGGACCTTCGCCGTGCTCTACCCCAACACGCCCTACGGGGTGGAGATGACCAACGACTTCTGGGACGACGTGGTGCAGGGCGGCGGTGCGGTGCGTGGGGCCGAGAGCTACACCGCGGACCAGACGACCTTCACCGCCCAGGCCAAGAAGCTGGTGGGGCGGTACTACCTCGAGGATCGCCGCGACTACTTCGAGGAGGTCCAGGAGGCGACCAGGGACGTCAAGGACAGCTACCGCCGGCGCAAGGCGGTGGAGAAGGCGAAGAGCAAGCTCGATCCCATCGTCGACTTCGAGGCGCTCTTCATCCCCGACGAGTGGCAGCGGGTGGGGCTGGTGGCGCCGGCGCTGGCGGTGGAGGACATCATCACCAACACCTGCGACCCGAAGGAGATCGAGAACCTCAAGAAGACCACCGGCAAGAAGGAGATCCGCACGGTGACCTTGCTGGGGGGAAACGGCTGGAACTCGCCGAAGAACGGCGACGGCATCCCCCAGCTGGTCGAGCGGGGTGGGAAGTTCGTCCTCTGCAGCGTCTTCGTGGACGGGTTCTACGCCGACAGCAGCCACGAGGCGACCAAGCGCTTCGTCCGGCTCTACGGCGAGGCCTACAAGGACAGCACGCCCACCTTGCTGGACGCGGTGGGGTACGACTCGGCCCGGATGCTGCGCCAGCTGCTCGACAAGCAGACCGCGGCGCTGGACCGGGCATCGGTGCGCGACGGGCTCGCGGCGACGAAGAACTTCGAGGGCGCCACCGGGAAGACCAGCTTCAACGACAAGCGCGAGGCGGAGAAGCCGCTGTTCTTCCTCACCATCGACCCGAAGGGCGTCCGGGAGCTCCAGCCCACCGAGCGGCTCAGCGGATCCTGAGCGGCCCCGGGGGCAACCGCCTCAGGGCTCGCGGATGGCGACGAGTCGGGCCTGGACCTGGACCCGAGGATCCACCCGGAAGAGCAGCAACGAGGGAGGTTGAAGGCCGAAGTCGCGGATGTCGATCGGCCGCCCGCCTTCGACGATCAGCACGGTGGGGCTCTCCTCTCGAACCGTGACCTCCACCTCGAGCGTGCAGGTGATTCCATGGAAGGTCAGTGCGCCGGTGAGCCGCAGCGTGCCGGGCGAGCTTCCGGAAGCGACCCCCGTCAGCTCGGCGCGGATGGTCGGGTGGCTCCTGGTGTCGAGGCGTCGCTCCATCTCCGCGTCGAGCAGCCTGTTTCCGGAGCGCAGCCGCCTCGCCTCGAGCTCGACGTGGGTCGGCATCCCCAGCGTCGGCTGCCCGCTGCCGAGCTCCGCCTCGACCACTCCGCTCAGGCCCGCGGTATGGACGCGGACCGGATGAAGGCTGGAGCGGGCCTCCGCCCACAGCTCGGACTTCTCGGCCACCAGGCGGAACCGTGCCATCTCCGGGTGAGGATACGGATCGCCGGCCCAGCGGGCACGCCCGGTCAGCTCGACGGGCGGGCCGACGGGCGCCGCGCGGCGAGCCAGCGGTACCACTCGGGGAGCCCGTCCCCCCGGCTCGCCGAGACCTGGAGCACCTTGGCGGTCGGGTTCACCAGGCGCACGTGGGCGGTGAACCGCTCCACGTCGAAGGTCAGGTGCGGCAGGAGGTCCACCTTGTTCAGGACGATGAGGTCGGCGGCCCGGAACATGTGGGGGTACTTGAGCGGCTTGTCCTCGCCCTCGGTCGTGGAGGCGATGACCACCCGCGTGCTTTCCCCGAGGTCGAAGAGCGCGGGGCAGACCAGGTTCCCCACGTTCTCCACGAAGAGCAGCGAACCCACGGCCGGCTCCAGCTCGTGGAGCGCACGGCCCAGCATCTGCGCATCGAGGTGGCAGCCGGTCCCGGTGTTGATCTGCACCACCCGCGCCCCGGCGCCGCGGATCCGCTCGGCGTCCAGCCGGGTCTCCTGATCGCCCTCGATGACCGAGACCACGACCTGCTTGCCGAGGTCGCGGAGGGTCCGCTCGAGGAGCGTGGTCTTGCCCGAGCCTGGCGAGCTCATGAGGTTGACGGCGAAGATCTCCCGCCCCTCGAGCCAGCCCCGGTTGCGCTCGGCGAGCAGGCGGTTCTTGCCCAGGATCTCCTGCTCGAGCAGGACCGTGCGGGCCACCGTCGAGTCGGGCCCGGCGGCGGCGTGCGGGTCCTCGTGGCCGTGGTCGTGGTCGTGCTCGTGGCCGTGGTGGTGGTCGTGGTCATGGGAGTGCCCATGCTCATGCACGCCGAGCATCGCCGACTCGGCGCCGACGGCCCCGGAGCATCCACAGGTCGCGCACATCACGTCACCTCCACCGCTCGGATCCGCAGCTCGCGCCCACCGAGGATGTCCAGGAACGGGTTGCCGCACGGGCAGCGGGTCACCAGCTCCGGCATGGCCATCTCGCGGTTGCAGCTTCCACAGCGCCCTCGCCCGGGCACGTCGACGATGTCCAGCCGCGCGCCCTCGACCCGGGTGCCCTGCGCGCAGGCGTCGAAGCAAAAGCGCACCGAGTCCGCGACGACGCCGGAGAGCTGGCCGATCTCCACCGTCACCGCGAGCACCTTCCCCTCGGGGACGGCCTCGCACACGGACTCCACGATGCCCTGCGAGATGGACAGCTCATGCATGCCGGTCAGGCAGCCGGACGGTGCATGACCCGGGCCAGGGTGCCCGGACCGCCCAGGAAAAACCGTTCACGCGCAGGAATTGCGTCGTCGCCTCGCCGCACGCAGCCCGAGCGCTTGCTAGCGTCGGCCTGGCCATGGCCCCTCCCAAACGTCACAAGGCCCCTGCGCGGCGCTCCGCCCCCGGCCGCAAGCGAGCGCCCGCGAAGTCACCCCGCCCGACCCCCAAGGAGCCATCCTCCACGCTCCCGGTGGACGTCCAGCCGGGTGCCATCGACGAGGCGCTGCGGAAGGTGACCGATACCCTGCGGCAGTGGGCCAGCGCCGGGCGCTACACCAAGGTGCGCTTCAAGTTCCGGGGCAAGCCGCTCCTCCCGGACCTCCCGCTCGCCGCGGTGGTGGCCGCCGAGGGGCTCACCTTCTACTGGACCGGGATCCTCCGCGCGCTGCTGGTCAACGTCGCCGGCCGGAGCGTGCTGGACGTCGAGCTGGTGAACGACTCCGAGCAGCACCTCCAGAAGGGCAAGGAGGAGCTGCTCGGCGGCGAGGTGGACAGGGCGATCGCCGAGTTCCGCACCGCGGTCGCCAAGCAGCACGACAACCCCCGGGCTCACCTGAACCTCGGCATCGCCCTGAAGCTCAGGGGCGATCGCGCTGCCGCCCGCGCCGCCCTGGAGAAGGCGCGGGGCCTCGACCCCGACGGCGCGGTGGGCAAGGAGGCCGAACGGCTGCTCCGGGGCCTGAACGGCGGACCGGAAATGGGCGGGCCTGGTCCGGCGTAGATCGGGCAGTGGACTTCCTCCTCAACGTTCTGTGGGTCATCCTCGGCGGCGGCTGGCTGATCTGCCTCGAGTACCTCGCCGCGGGTGTCGTGCTCTGTCTGACGGTCGTGGGGATTCCCTTCGGGCTCCAGTGCTTCAAGCTGGCCAAGCTGGGTCTGGTCCCGTTCGGACACGACTTCGACGAGGCGCCTGGCGCTGGCGTGGGCAGCTTTGCGCTCAACGTGCTCTGGCTCCTGGTCGCCGGGATCTGGATCTTCCTCAGCCACCTGGTGCTGGGCGTCGGGCTGGCGCTCACCATCATCGGCATTCCCTTCGCCTTCCAGCACCTCAAGTTCGGGATGCTGGCGCTCGCCCCGTTCGGCAAGCAGCTCCAGCGCTGAGGCCCCTCAGCGGCAGGCGCGCCAGGTGCCGACGGCCAGCACCGCCATCGCGACGAGGCCGCCCGCCGGAGCCTGGAGCAGGAAGGTCCAGGCGAGCGTGTACAGCGTCCCGTAGCCCACCGCGCCGAGGAGGATGCCCGAGGCCCGTGGGGCCGTGTCTCCGCGGAGCCGCCGTCGAGCGACCACCAGCGAGCCACCGACGATGAGCACCAGGTCCGGGAGGAGGAAGGCCACGAACGCCGGGTCGAGCCCGCCGTAGGGGAAGAACCAGCCTCGCACCGTCTGTGAGGCGAGGACCGCCCCCCACCACCCGAGGACCGCCACGGCCTGCGCGACGAGGTAGCCGGCTGCGGCGCGGTTCGGAACGGAGCCGGTGGCCGGAGAGGTCACCCGGTCGACTGTATCCCCGCCGGAGCCGAGGCGTCAGGGCACCAGCGCGGCGAGCACCTCGGAGGCGTGCCGGTCGGGCGGGAACACCGGGTACCAGACCCGCTCGATGCGCCCGTTGCGCTGGAGCCAGCTGAGCCGGGCGAGCAGGACGTGGCCGGCGACGTTGAGCGACGGCAGCCGGAGCGCATCGGTGAGCGCCCGCTCCGCGTCGCTGAGCACCGGGAAGGGCAGGTGCAGTCGGTCGGCGAGCTCACGCTGGTAGGCGGGCTCCTGGGTGCTCAGGCCGAAGATGCGGATGCCGTGCCTGCCGAAGTCGGCCGCGAGGTCCCGGAAGGCGCAGGTCTGGGGCGTGCAACCCCGCGCGCCCGGGATGAGGTCCCAGTCCGGCGTGAGCGGCGGCTGTCCGGGCCGGCCCGTCCGCGGATAGGCGAACACCACCGCGAGGCCCGGAATGGTCGACAGGTCGATCCGCTCGCCGGTGGTCGCCGGCAATGGAACGGACGGCACTGCAAGGCCGGTCAGGTGCTTCGCCCGCCCGTCGTCCACCGGGACGGGGAGCCCCTCGGGGAGCGTGCTGAGGTCGCTCGGCGTGTACTCGGCCATGGGTGGGCGTTCTACCATCCCAGGCATGGGCTCCTCTTCGCTGACAGCCGGTCTGCTCGTCTTCCCTGACCTCACCCAGCTCGACCTCACCGGGCCGTACGAGGTCTTCTCCCGTCTACCGGGCGTGCGCGTGGTGCTGGTGGGGACGCGGCCCGGACCCATCCGCAGCGAGTGGGGCCTCACGCTCGGGACGGACTGCACGCTCGCCGAGGCGCCTCCACTCGATGTCCTGTGCGTCCCGGGAGGCGTGGGGGTGAACGCGATCCTCCGGGACGACCCGGTGCTCGATTTCGTCGCCCGGCGGGGCGCCTCCGCCTCGTGGGTGACGAGCGTCTGCACCGGGGCGCTCGTGCTCGGGGCGGCGGGGCTGCTCCGGGGGTACCGGGCGACCACCCACTGGCTCTCGATGGATCTGCTGGCCACCTTCGGCGCCACGAAGGTGGAGGCGCGCGTGGTCCGCGACCGGAACCGAGTCACCGGCGGCGGGGTGACCGCGGGGATCGACTTCGCGCTCACCCTCGTCGCCGAGCTGCGCGGAGCCGACACCGCCCGGCGCATCCAGCTGATGATGGAGTACGACCCGGCTCCCCCCTTCGACAGCGGCTCCCCCCGCGTCGCCGGGCCTCAGCTGGTGGAGGCGATCCGGCGGGACCGGGCGCGCGTCCAGGACGAGCGGCGAACGTTGCTCGCCGAGGCGCTTCGCCGCCGGAGCGCGCACCCCGGCTGAGCTCAGCGGAACAGCGAGCGGTCGACCTTTGCCGGATCTCCCACCACCGCGACCTGCCAGTCCTTCAGCCAGCGCCGGGCGTACGACTTCACCTGCTCGCGGGTCACGAAGGGAAACGCGTCCGGGATGCGACGCTGCAGGCGCCAGTCGCCGCCGAGCAGCTCGGCGCGCGCCAGCTGCTGCGCCTCGCCGTTGGTGCTCTCCCCATCCATCAGCCAGCGAGTCCGGAGCTCGGCCACGGCGCCGCTCAGCCGCTCGGGCTCGACGTCCTCTTCCTGGAGCCGCCGGACCTCGTCCTGCATCGCCCGCCAGGTGGTGGGCGGGTCGACCGCGGTGACGTACAGGTTGGCGAGCGGAACCCGCTGCCGGCTCACCAGACCCGCGCTGACGGCATAGGTGAGGTTCCGCTTCGTCCGGATGGCCTCGAATTCCCGATCCGCCAGGATGCGCATGCTCACCAGCCCGGGCACGAATTCGGGCTCGTCCCACGCGGGCGCGGGCACCTGGGCGAGCACGTAGTTGGTGGGGAGCGCGCGCTGCAGCGCGTTCACCCGGGCGGCCGCGAAGCTCGGCCGAGCGACGGGTGCGGGGAGCGGCGCCCCGGCGGGGAGAGCGCCGAACGCGGCCTTGGCCCGGGCGAGGACCACCTCCGGGTCGACGTTTCCCACCACGACCAGCAGCAGGCGGTTCCGGGTGCGCATCGCCTCGAGCTGCCGGCGAACGACCTCCGCCGTGAGCCGGGGAACGCTCTCCGTCGTTCCCAGGACCCGCTGCGCGTAGGGCGTGCCCTCGAACACCGTCCGCCGGCCGAGGTCCAGCAGCAGGAGGTCCGGATCCTCCTCGATTCGCCGCACCTGGTTGAGCTGCCGCCTCTGTTGGAGGGCAAGCTCGGAGGCGGGCAGTGCCGGGTGGAGGAACGCCTCGGCCAGCAAGTCGAACGTCTCGGGCCAGGCGGCGCTCAGGGACTTGGCCTCCAGCGCCGAGCCATCCGCCTCGATCCGCGCCTCGAGCGAGCTCCCCAGCCGGGCCAGTCGGGCCTGGAATTCCTGCTTGGGGAGCCGCTCGGTTCCGCCGGCAGCCGCGGTCTGGAACGCCAGCCACTCGGCGCCGGCGGTGGCCGGGTCGGACAGGGTCACGCCGCCCCGGACGACGAGCTCGGTGGTGACCAGCTCGGCCTGCGGTCGCCGACGAACCACGATGCGCACTGCCTGCCAGTCCTCGACGCGGGTGTCCGGGTCGTGCGACTCCGAGGCCGGCGTCGCGACGGTGGCGGTTGGTGCGAGAGCGGGCGCCGGCGCGGGTGGGCGGGGCTGGCTCGAGGCGCAGGCCGCGAGCAGGAGCCCGAGGAGCGCGAGCGATCTCATCGGTTCGCCTCCTGGGTCACCGGACGCGGGGCGCGCACCGGGCGTACCAGCTTCGCCAGGCTGGCGCGGTCCAGCCCCTGCTTCTCCATCTCGGGCGAGACCATCAGTCCGAGCACGTAGGGCCGGTCGAGCAGGTAGGTCCGCACGTACCGGCTCACGTCCGCCGGTGTCACCTCCCCGGCCCGGTCGAGGTAGGCGCGGTAGTAGTCGAGCCCGGCCGAGCTCCACCAGAAGGTGAGGACGTGGGCGAGGTCGCTCGGCTTCTCCCGCTCCAGAGCGCGGTCCACCGCGAGGCGGTGCACGGCGTCACGGAGCTCGTCCGCGGTCAGGTAGTCCGGCTGGGCCATCTTCGGGAGTTCTCGCTGGATCGCCTCGACGCAGTCCTTGGCCCGCTCGGGTGTGCTCTCGAAAAAGACGTAGCTCGGGCCGGTGTTCTTCTGCGTGAGCCAGCTCATCTCCGCGCGCACGCAGTGCCCTGAGTCCACCAGCGCCCGCTGAAATCGCGAGTCCGGCCGGTTCAGAGCCACGCTCTGCACGTCAGCGGCGTAAGTGGCGGCGAGCTCCCTTCCGACCGTGGACGGACCGTGCCAGACGAACTGCCCCGACACGGTCTGCACTGGCTGTTCCACCAGCACCAGCTCGGAACGCTTCAGCGGTGGGTGCTTCACCAGCGGATAGGCCTCGAGCGGATCGCGCCCGCTCGCCTTCCAGCCGGCGAAGAGGGACTCGGCCCGGGAGAACACGTCCTCCGCCTTCGCCCCTCCGGTGACCACCAGGATGGAGTTGTTCGGCACGTAGTAGCGCGCCTGGATGGTCCGCATCTTCTCCGCGGTGGCTCCGAGCACCGTGGCGCGGTTGCCGAGCGGATCCTTGCGCGATGGGTACTTCCACCAGACGTGCTGGGTCACCTGATGCCAGAAGTGGTACTGGGGCGTGGACTCGTTCCGGTCGATCTCCCCGGTGACCACCACCCGCTCGCGCTCCAGCTCCTTCTGCTCGAAGAGCGGGGTGACGATGGCGTCGCGCATGAACACCAGCGCTTCGGGCAGCCGCTCGCGCGCGGTGGTGAAGAAGTAGTTCACTCGCTCGGTGTTGGTGGTGCCGTTCCAGACCAGGCCGAGCTCTCTGCCCCGAGCCAGGTAGGCCTCCTGGTCGGGGAGCACGGCGTTGGCCTTGAAGAACATGTGCTCGTAGAGGTGGCTCAAGCCGTTGTACTCGGGCGACTCGGTCATCGAGCCGTTCCGGACGCCGATCTCCACGGTCACCAGCGGAGAGGACGGGTCCTCGGCCACCAGGACGGTCAGCCCGTTGGAGAGGCTCCTGGTCTGGTAGGCCGGCTCGGCGAGGGCGAGCGAGGGGAGCAGCGGGGCCAGCGCGAGCAGTCGTCTCAGGAAGGCACCTCCTGGGGGGGGGCGCCGCACTCTATGCGGGACCGCCGGCACCCGGTGCCGGAGGAGGATTGACCCAGAGGTTCCGGGCGGTTAGGTAGGACGGAGCCCCCCTCATGTCCGAAGACCTTCCGACCCCTCCCGCGCCCCCGACTCCGCCGGGTGGCGGCGCCGGCGATCTCGTCCCGATCAACATCGAGGACGAGATGCGCAAGAGCTATCTCGACTACTCGATGTCGGTCATCGTGGGTCGGGCGCTCCCCGACGTCCGCGACGGCCTCAAGCCGGTCCACCGCCGCATCCTCTACGCGATGCAGGACGAGGGGCTGCTCCACAACCGCAAGTACAGCAAGTGCGCGGGCGTGGTCGGCGAGGTGCTCAAGAAGTACCACCCCCACGGGGACGCGAGCGTCTACGACGCGCTGGTCCGCCTCGCCCAGCCGTGGAACATGCGTTACCTGCTCGTCGACGGGCAGGGGAACTTCGGCAGCGTCGACGGGGACTCCGCCGCGGCCTACCGCTACACCGAGTGCCGGATGACCGAGCTGGCCGAGGCCATGCTCGCGGACATCGACAAGGAGACCGTCAACTTCGGCCCCAACTTCGACGACTCGACGAAGGAGCCGCTGGTCCTCCCCACGCGCTTCCCCAACCTCCTGGTCAACGGGAGCGCGGGGATCGCGGTGGGCATGACCACCAACATCCCGCCGCACAACATGCGGGAGGTCATCGACGGAACGCTGCACCTCATCGAGCATCCCAAGGCGACCGTCCGCGAGCTGATGCAACACATCCCCGGTCCCGACTTCCCGACCCACGGGTTCATCCTCGGGCGGGAGGGCATCCAGCGTGCCTACGAGACCGGGCGCGGGCAGATCACCCTGCGCGCCCGGCACGAGATCGAGACGAAGGGCGAGCGCGAGTCCATCGTCGTCAGCGAGATCCCCTACCAGGTCAACAAGGCCCGGCTCACGGAGAAGATCGCCGAGCTCGTTCGGGACAAGAAGATCGACGGCATCAGCCAGATCCGGGACGAATCGGACCGGCGCGGGATGCGGCTGGTGATCGAGCTGAAGCGGGACGCGATCTCCGGCGTGGTCCTGAACAACCTCT
>DATIWB010000111.1:0-23387 GCA_035519675.1 Myxococcaceae bacterium | reverse complement strand
GCTCATCCGGCCGCTCGCCGAGGACGAGCGCACGAACCCGAACGTGGTGAAGGCGCTGGTCGACCTGCGCTCGGACGCCCTGGTCTTCAGCCGCGCCGACGTGCCGTTCGCACGCGACCGCGCGGTGGTCGAGCGCTGGGCGCACCAGGGGCTGTACGGGTACCGGCGGGCCACCTTGCTCCGGCTGGCGTCCCTCCCGCCGACACCGCTCGAGCGCGCCGAGTCCCTGGAGCAGCTCAGGGCGCTGGAGCATGGGATCCGGGTCCGCTGCGTCCGGACCACTCACCCCAGCATCGGGATCGACACTCCCGAGGACCTGGCACACGCCGAGGCCCTCCTCTCTGCTGGCTCAGGGCGAGCGCGGTGAGCACCGTCGGCCGGGTGCCGAGGTACCTGCGGTGCGGTTTGGTTGCGGCGCGAATCGGCGCCGCTACACTGGGCCCGCCGATGCGTCCGGTCCTCGCCATCGTCCTGCTGTGCCTGGCCCCCGTCGGGCTGGGGGCACCGCTCTGGCCGATGGAGGCCTGCGCCAGCGTGGACCTGCTCCAGGTCCAGACGGTGGTGGACGACGAGGCGCTCGACGACTCGCCCTGGGTCGTGAGGGAGCCGTCGCCCGTGGTGCTCGAACACCGGACACTCGCCCCGCCGGCGCGGTCCGAGCGCCACACCCCGCTGCTGCAAGACCAGCGACGGTACCGGCCTCCGCGGGCGTAGGGCCCGCCGGCCCACGTCTCGTCGGTCCTGACGCCGGCGCGGGAGCCATGGCCCCGCGGCGGTGAGCCCGAGTTCCGTCCTCGCCTGGAGTCCACCCCGATGTCTCCTCGCAACGCGGCGAGCCTGCTCGCCACGCTGTGCTGCACCGCTGCATCCGCCCAGCCCCGGTCGTTCTCTCTCGACGAGGCGCTCGCCCGCGCCGCGGACAGAAGTCCCGCCGTCCAGCGCGCCCGGCTCGAGCGCCGCTCGGTCGAGGCGGAGGCCGTGGGTGCCGGCCTCTTCTTTCCCGCCAACCCGGTGGTCAGCGTCGCCGGGGGCAGCCGGAGCGACCTCAGCGGCTCGGTGCCTCCGGCGGCGGGCGCCGAGTTCGGGGTCCGGGTCGAGCAGCAGGTGGAGATCGGAGGGCAGCGCGGAGCGCGCCTCACCGAGGTGGAGCGGGCGGTGGATGCCGCGCGGGCCCGCGAGCGGGTGGCGCTGTCCGAGACCCGGGCCCGGGTCCGCTCGGCGTACGTGGGCACCCTGCTGGCGCGGGAGCAGGTCCGTTTCTCCGAGCAGCGGCTCGAGCTCGCCGAGCGAGTGCGGACGTCCGTCCAGCAGCGGGCCGGCCTCGGCGCCGCGGCGGAGGTGGACGTCAACCTGGCCATCCTCGAGGCCGGCCGGGCCGAGCAGGAGGTCGCCGCGGCGCGGGTGGCCGCCGTCGCCTCGGACCAGGCGCTGCGACGGCTGCTGGACCTCCCCCGCGGGCCACCGCTCGAGCTGACCTCCGTGCTCGAGCTCCCCGCCGCGCCCGGGGAGGACACCGAGGCGCTGGTCACCGCCGCCCGGAACCGCAGGGCCGAGCTGGCGGCCCTCACCGCCAGCCGGAGCCAGCTCGATGCGACGCTGGAGCTGCTGTCGCGAGAGGTGATCCCCAGCCCCACGCTCTTCTTCGAGTGGGCGAGCCAGCAACCCCAGCAGAGCTGGTTCGGCGGGGGCATCGCCATCCCCATCCCGCTGTGGCGTCAGAACCAGGGCGCGAAGGCCAGGGTCCGGGCGGCCCAGGAGCGTCTCGACGGCGAGCGGGTGCTGGTCGAGCGCGAGGTGGAGTCCGAGGTGGAGGTGGCCGCGGCCTCGGCGCGGGCGCTGGCCACCGAGGCGGTGCGCTGGGAACGAGAGGTCGCCCCGGCGGCGGCGGCCAACGCCGAGCTGGTCGCCCGCGGCTGGCAGGCCGGCAAGTTCGACTTCTTCCGGGTGGTCCAGGCGCTCCGGGAGAGCGCCGAGGCGCGGGCCCTGCAGCTGCGGCTGCTCGGGACCGCGTGGGCCGCAGTCATCGATCTCGATCGTGTCACGGGGAACCCATGAACACCGCACCTACCGTCCTCATCGCTCCTGGCCTGCTCGTCCTCTCGGCTCTCCTGGGCTGCGGCGGGAAGTCCGCCGAGGCGGCGAGACCTCCGCCCGCGGCTCAGGCGCCGGCGTCTGCCCCCTCCGCGGTCACCCTCCGGGAGGAGGCCGCCGCCCGGAACCCGGTCGGGACCGAGAGGGTCCGCAAGACCCGGCTCGCCTCCGACGTGGAGATCGTCGGCTCGGTCACCTTTCACCCCAACCACCACGCGGTGGTGGGCCCGCTGGTGCCCGGGCGGGTCGCGCGGCTCCGGGCGAGCCCGGGCGACCCGGTGAAGGCCGGCCAGGTGCTCGCCGAGATCGAGAGCGCCGAGGTGGGCGCCGCCGAGGCGGAGTACATCGGCGCCGCCGCCCGCTCCGATGCCGCCGAGGTCAACGCCAAGCGCGAGCGCGAGCTGTCGCAGCAGCGCATCTCCTCGGCGCGCGACCGGGAGGTGGCCGAGGCCGAGGCCACCGCCACCCGTGCCCAGCGCCGGGCGGCCGAGGAGCGACTCCGGGCGCTCGGCTTCCGGGACTCGGACATCGAGGCGCTGCGGAAGGGACTGACCACCGGAGGCCGGCTCCCGCTCCGGACGCCCATCGATGGCACGGTGGTCACCCGGAGCGTGACGCTCGGTCAGGCGGTGGAGCGGGCCACCGACGCCTTCGAGATCATCGAGCTGTCCCGGCTGTGGGTGAACCTCGATCTGTACGAGAAGGACCTGGCGCGGGTGCAGCCCGGGCAGCGGGTCCAGGTCCGCACCGAGTCGTTCCCCGAGGTGCTCGATGCCCGGGTGGAGTACATCCATCCGCTCATTGACCCGACGACCCGCACCGCGGCGGTCCGGCTCGAGGTGGACAACTCGGCGCGCAAGCTCCGGCCGGGGCAGTTCGTCACCGCCCGCATCCTCGGGGAGCCGGCGCTCGCCACGCTGGAGACGCTGGCCGTGCCCCGCAAGGCGGTGCTCACCATCGAGGGGAGGCCGGTGGTCTTCGTCCGGACCGACGGCGGGTTCGAGCGCCGGATGGTGGAGCTCGGGCCCTCGGGAGGCGAGCTGGTCGCGGTGCGGCAGGGACTGAGCGAGGGCGAGCAGGTCGCCACCGACGGCGCGTTCCTCCTCAAGTCCGAGCTCCAGAGGTAGCGATGCTCGAGTCACTGGTCGACTTCTCGGTCCGGCGCCGGGGTCTGGTGCTGGTGCTGTGGGCGATGATCGCCGCGGCGTCCTGGTGGGCGCTGGGCAAGCTGTCGATCGATGCGGTGCCGGACGTCACCAACGTCCAGGTCTCGGTGCTGACCAGCGCCCCGGGTCTCTCGCCGCTGGAGGTGGAGCAGTACATCACTCGCCCGGTGGAGATGGCGGTGAACGGCATGCCCCGGGTGACCGAGATCCGGTCCATCTCCCGGACCGCGGTCTCGGCCGTGACGGTGGTCTTCGAGGACGGGACGGACGTCTGGTTCGCCCGCCAGCTGGTGAACGAACGGTTGAAGCAGGCGGAGGCCGACATCCCTCCGGGCTACGGTCGACCCGAGCTCGCGCCGGTCTCGACCGGGCTCGGGGAGATCTACGAGTTCTTCCTCCGGAGCGACCGGCACAGTCCGATGGAGCTCCGCACCCTGCTCGACTGGGTGGTGGGCTACCGCCTCCGGAGCGTGCCCGGGGTGATCGAGGTGAACGCGATGGGGGGCGAGGCCAAGCAGTACCAGGTCACGATCGATCCCCGGAAGCTCGCCGCCTACAAGCTGTCGCTCCGTCAGGTGCACGAGGCCCTGACCCGCAACAACGCCTCGCTCGGCGCGGGCTACATCGAGAAGAACGCCGAGGCCTTCGTCATCCGCGCCGACGCGCTGTTCAAGAGTCCCGAGGAGATCGCCTCCACGGTCGTCACCACCGACGTGGACGGGACGCCGGTGCTGCTCCGGCAAGTGGCGCAGGTGGGCACCGGGGCCGCCCTCCGCTTCGGCACCGTGACCCGCCTGGGCGAGGGAGAGATCGTCGCCGGGACGGTGATGATGCTCATCGGCTCCAACTCCCGTCAGGTGGTACAGGCGGTGAAGGACCGCCTCCGGGACATCCAGAAGGAGCTGCCCGAGGGGGTGGAGATCCGCCCGTACTACGACCGCGCCGAGTTCATCGACCGGATGCTGAAGACGGTGGCGATCAACCTCGCCGAGGGAGCCTGCCTGGTGGTGGTGGTGCTCTTCCTCACCCTGGGGAGCATTCGCGGCTCGCTGATCGCCGCGCTGGCCATCCCCCTGGCCATGGGCATCGCCCTCATCGGCATGGTCCGGCTGGGCGTCACCGGCAACCTGATGTCGCTCGGGGCGATCGACTTTGGACTCCTGGTCGATGGGGCCATCGTGATGCTCGAGGCGGCGCTGCTCACCCTGGCGGTGAGGCGTCCGCAGGGACCCGAGGACGTCCGCAGCGCGATCGCCGAGGCGATGCGCCGCTCGGCGCGGCCGGTCACTTTCGCCCTGGCGATCATCCTCCTGGTCTACCTGCCGCTGATGGCGCTGGAGGGGGTGGAGGGGCGCATGTTCCGCCCCATGGCCATCACCGTCGCGCTCGCGCTGTTCGGCGCGCTGGCCTTCTCCCTGACGGCGTTTCCGGCGCTGGCGGCGGTGTTCCTGCGTGTCCCCCAGAAGGCCCACGACCCGGACCACGGCGTCTTCGGCAAGCTCGGCCGCGGATACGCCCGGCTGCTGGACGGGGCGCTGGCCAGCCCGCGCCGCGCGCTCGGTCTGGCGGTCGGGGCGCTGATTGTCACCGGGGTCATCGGAGCCAACCTGGGCGCCGAGTTCGTGCCGCGCCTGGATGAGGGGGCGCTGGCGCTCGACGTGAAGCGTCTCCCCTCGGTGTCGATCAGCGAGGCCCAGCGGCTCGGGCTCCAGGTCGAGCAGGTGCTCTCGAGGTTTCCCGAGGTGACCGCGGTTGTCACCCGCACCGGACGCGCGGAGGTGGCGACCGATCCGGTCGGCCCGGACGAGACCGAGGTGGTGGTTCAGCTGAAGCCCAAGGACCAGTGGACCACCGCCAGGGACCTCGACTCGCTGGGAGAGGCCATCAAGCAGGCGGTGGAGAGGGCGGTGCCGGCCACCTTCGTCTCGGTCTCCCAGCCCATCGAGGACCGGGTGAACCAGCTCCTCTCGGGCTCGCGGGCCGACGTGGTGGTGAAGGTATTCGGCGAGGACCTGCCCACCCTGAAGTCCACCGCGGAGCAGATCGGCGAGGCGCTCTCGGGAATCCCCGGCCGGGGCGACCTCCGCGTCCAGAGGGTGCTCGGTCTGCCGATGCTCGAGGTCCGTCCCGACCGGCAGAAGCTGGCCCGGGTGGGCGTCCCGGCGGAGGACGTGCTCAACGTGGTGGAGGCGTCGCGGGTGGGGTGGAACGCGGGCCGGGTCTTCGAGGGTCCCCGGCGGTTCGACCTGATGCTGCTGTATCCCCCCGCGGCGCCCACGCCCGAGGCGTTCGGCGAGCTGCTGGTGGGCACCCCGCTGGGTCAGCTCGTCCCCCTGGCCTCGCTGGCGGAGATCCGGGAGGTGGAGGGGCCGGCGGTCATCAACCGCGAGTCGCTGCAGCGGCGGGTCCTGGTGGAGGTGAACGTCCGCGGTCGGGACCTCGTGTCGTTCGTCCGCGACGCCCAGGCCGCGGTGGCCAGCGTTCCGCTCCCACCCGGCGTCACGCTCGAGTGGGGCGGGCAGTTCGAGAACTTCGAGCGGGCGAGCCAGCGGCTCCTGGTGGTGGTGCCGATGGCGCTCTTCGTCATCTTCGGGATGCTCTTCCTGATGTTCGGGCAGGCGGCCTGGGCCGCGGCGGTCTTCGCCGGGGCGCCGTTCGCCCTCATCGGCGGCGTCCTCTCGCTGGTGCTCCGGGGGTTGCCGTTCTCCATCCCCGCCGCGGTGGGCTTCATCGCGGTGGCGGGCATCGCCGTGCTGAACGGCGTGGTGATGGCCAGCGAGGTGCGCCGGCGGATGGAGGAAGGAGAGGCAGGGGCGCTCCGGGCGGGGTCACTGACCGTGCTCCGGCCGGTGCTCACCACCGCGCTGGTCGCGGCGATCGGCTTCCTCCCGATGGCCCTCTCGACGCGGGCCGGCGCCGAGGTCCAGCGGCCGCTGGCCACGGTGGTGATCGGCGGGGTCGTCTCCTCGACCGCGCTGTCCCTCCTGGTGCTCCCGGTGCTGCTCGATCTCCTGGTGGTGCGTCGGTACCGAAGGACCGCAGCGGACGAGCACGAGCGGGGGCTCACTTCACCCAGTTGTAGTCGACCGGGCCGGGGCGGCGGGTGAGGAGGATGCACTCGGCGCCGGGCGCGCACTTCGCCTGGTGGTGCGCCTTGGGCGGGATCACGATGTAGCTCCCTGGCTCGAGGTCGTAGCTCTTGCCGGCCACGGTGAACTGGATTCTTCCGCTGACCAGGCTGGTGGACTCGGTGGCCGAGTGCCAGTGCATCGGGAAGGTGTAGCCCGGGGGAAACTTCGCGTACCCGATGTTGGCTCCTCCCGGATCGCTGGCGATCGGGGAGACCATCGCCCCCGGCGGAATCTCCGGCGCCTTGGGCGGTGTCCACTTGGCGTCCTTGACCTGAACGACCAGCTGGTCGTCCATGGCGGGGGGCTTGGAATCGGCGGCGAGGGCGAGCGCGGCAGGGAGAGCCACGAGCAGCGGCAGGCGACGCGAGAGCTGCATGGGGAACCTCCGGTGGGTCGGTGGGTCGAGGCGGTGAGGCTGCCCCGGATCGCCCGCCAGGCACCAGCGGCAACGAAGCGCTGCCGGGCATCCCATCCCCCGGCAGTCACGCTCCGCCGGAAGCGTCGCCGTGGAGCCCAGCTGCGGGACGGCCAGAGCCCGTCTGTGCAACCACGGGCGGCGCATCGTGCGCGATGGGGAGCGAGGCGGCTGCCGCAGTCTGCGGGGGCCTCCTCAGGCGCCAGGCCTTCAACACCAGTGACAGGCCCAGCCACGCCAGGAGGAGGGCCACCGGGACCGCGAGGATGCGCGGGAAGAGCGCCCAGAGCGCGGCGAACACCAGCAGCGCGAGGCCGCCGAAGAACACCATCCTCCGCTCACCGCCCTCGAGCGTCCTGCGCGCGCTGATGGCGGCGCTGACCGTATTGCCGACGCGCAGCGCTCCGGCCGCCGCCCGCCCCGCGCTTCCGCGTACCTTGCGCGGGAGCCGCTGCGGCCGCGGCCGGGGCTCGGAGCTCCGCATGCGCCTTCCGGCGAGCACCAGCTCGGTGGAGTTCTCGAGGTCGGCGAGGAACATCTCCTCCATCTGGCCGGCGAACCGCTCGTCCTCCAGCGCCACGTCGAGCTCGTAGTTGGTGAGCCAGCTCGCGACGTTCAGGTTGGTCGAGCCCACGCGGGCCCACTGTCCATCGCAGACCGCGGTCTTGGCGTGGAGCATCGGCCCCTTCCACTCGAAGACCCGGATGCCGGCCTCGAGCAAGGCGCGGAACCCGGCCCGGGAGAATGGCTGGAGCGCCGGGATGTCGCTCGAACCGGGCACCAGCAACCGGATGTCCACCCCGTCCAGCGCCGCGGCCCGCAGCGCTTGGACGTACGCCGGGGTGCCGGCGAAGTACGCGTCGGTGATCCACAGCGACTGGCGCGCCGCGCTGGCGATGAACTGGTCCAGCCGGAGCAGGCCCGCGGTTCCCGGCTCGTCGCTGATGACCCGGAGGCGCGTGTCCCCGGCGACGTCCATCTCGGAGCGCGGTCGCCGCTCGCCCTCGGGCAGCGGCGCTCCCAACGTCGCCCAGGCGCGGGCGAAGGCCTGCTCGACGTCCGCCACTGCCGGACCGTCGATCCTCACCCCGGTGTCGCGCCACGGAGGGATGCCCTTCGCCGGGTCTCCAGACCAGGCGTCCCCCACGCAGAGCCCGGAGACGAACGCGACCCGGCCGTCCACGCTCACCGTCTTGCGGTGATCGCGGTGCACCCAGCCGAGCGGGCTGGACCAGTCGAAGGGATTGAAGCAGCGGACGTCGACCCCTGCCTCGCGGAGTGTGCGCCACACCCGCGACGGGGTGCCGAGGCAGCCGGCCCAGTCGTAGAGGAACCGGACCCGCACCCCGGCACGCGCACGCTCGCCCAGCAGGTCGACGAACTGCTGCCCGGTCCGATCGGCCTTGAAGATGTAGGTCTCGAAGTAGACGTAGCGGCGGGCGGAGGCGATGGCCTCGAGCCAGGCGGCGAAGTTCTCCGGACCGTCGCGGAGCAGCTCGATGCGATTGCCGGACACCGGCGCAGCGCCAGCCGCGCGGGCCAGCGCCACGTCCAGCCAGTCCGCCTCACGACCGTCGCTCGCCGGTTTGCCCTTCGTCTCCGCCACGTCGCCTCCGCGATCACCCGCCCGCGCCGACGGGGCTCAGGAACCTCGCTCGGCGCGCGGCGCCGAGGCGGGCGCCGGAGGCGTGCCGCGCGGCTCGGCGACGGCAGGCTCGGCCGGGGGTGGCATCGACTCGGGGCAGCTGTAGTCGCTGTAGCGGAAGTCCATCCTCCCCCGCCGCTTGTAGAAGAGGAGGCCGCCCTCGATGGCCACGCTCACCTCGGAGCGGGCGTCGAGCAGTCCGACCCGGGCGCCGTATTTGGCCTGCACCTCGACCTTGGTGACGAAGGTGGGCGGGTTGACCAGGTCGGCGGTCCACTCCAGGAGCCGTCCGGTGCTGCGCTCGAAGAGCGCCGTGCCCTCGAAGAGCCCGGAGTCGCTCCGGTGCGCGTAGGTCGGGTGGAAGCTGACCCGCATCGGCTCGTTCGCCGCGGCGTCCGCCCGGAAGAACATGTAGAGCGGCCGCGAGTCTGGGTGGAAGGGGGAGCGGAACTTCTGGGTCTCCGAGGCGAACTTCTGCTGCTTCCGCATCTCCGCGGCGACGTCCTCGCCGGAGCGGCTGGCCGACACGATGTCGATGCGCTGGGAGGATGGCGGACCGAGGAAGCGGCGCACCACGAACAGCTCGCGCCCAGCCTTGACCCGCCCGTCCCCGTCGAACTCCCGGGCGTGCTGGGCCTCGACCCAGGCGGCGCAGCGGGAGATGGCGCGCTCCTGCTCCATCGCCTGCTTGACGAAGTCGGTGGTGGTCACCGGTGCCGCGGCGACGGCGGTGGCCGCCGACCAGGCGAGAAGCGCAGCAGGGAGCGCAAGCATCTGCGGCAGCATGGCACGGGAAGGGCCGACAGATCTCTCCACCCCCGGCGGGGTGTCCTCTGCCCACCACCCCTGCTGCCAGCCTGTCATTCACCGCGGCCGGCATCTGGGCCGTCGGAATGCTACGGTCTCATTGCCCAGGCGCCCGCTCGGTGATGGTGTCGGTGGGGACCGGTGAGGCGCAGCGGGCGCCGCTCGGGACGTGTCGCCTCGGCACCGCGGCTGCCTCGGCCAGCGTCGCGCTCCGCTGAGCACGGCCGCACGGCGCATTGACGCCGCGCCCGGTTCTTGGCACATGGAATCTCCCCATGCGCTCCAAGAAGACGAAGTACCTCTTCGTGACCGGTGGGGTGGTCAGCTCCCTGGGGAAGGGCCTGGCCTCGGCCAGCATCGGTGCTCTGCTCGAGAACCGCGGCCTGGACATCACCTTCCTCAAGCTCGACCCGTACATCAACGTCGACCCGGGGACGATGAGTCCCTTCCAGCACGGCGAGGTCTTCGTCACCGACGACGGTGGCGAGACCGACATGGACCTCGGCCACTACGAGCGCTTCACCACGGCGAGCATGAGCCGGTCGAACAACTTCACCACCGGCCGGATCTACAACTCGGTCATCCAGAAGGAGCGCCGCGGCGAGTACCTGGGAAAGACGGTCCAGGTGATTCCCCACATCACCGACGAGATCAAGTCAGTCATCCGCGCCGCCGCCGAGGGGCACGACGCGATCATCGTCGAGGTGGGCGGGACGGTGGGCGACATCGAGTCGCTGCCCTTCCTCGAGGCGGTCCGGCAGATGCGCTACGACACCGGGCCGCAGAACGTGGTCTACATCCACCTGACCTTGCTGCCGTACATCGCCGCCGCCGGCGAGGTGAAGACCAAGCCCACCCAGCACTCGGTGATGAAGCTGCGGGAGATCGGCGTCCAGCCGGACATCCTCATCTGCCGGACCGACCGGGAGATTCCCGCCGAGATGCGGCAGAAGATCGCCATGTTCTGCAACGTGGACCCGGGCAGCGTGTTCTCCAGCCCGGACGTGAAGAGCATCTACGAGCTGCCGCTGGAGCTGCACCGGCAGGGCCTCGACGAGCGGCTCTCCGAGGTGCTCAACATCTGGTCGCGCGCGCCGCGCCTCGAGCGCTGGGAGCGGATCCTGGAGAAGGTCTACTCCCCGGGCAAGGGTGAGGTGCGGATCGGCATCGTCGGCAAGTACACCGACCTCAAGGAGAGCTACAAGAGCCTCAACGAGGCCCTGATGCACGGGGGCATCGCCAACGACGTCCGGGTCACGCTGAAGTACGTCGACAGCCAGGAGGTCGAGGCCCAGGGCGCGCCGGCGCTGCTGGGCGATGTGGACGCGGTGCTGGTCCCCGGCGGCTTCGGGGTGCGGGGCACCGAGGGAAAGGTGGCCGCGGTCCGGTACGCGCGCGAGCGCAAGGTGCCGTTCTTCGGCATCTGCCTCGGGCTGCAGATGGCGGTGGTGGAGTTCGCCCGGGACGTGCTGGGGCTGACCGGCGCCAACTCGGTCGAGTTCGACGAGAAGACGCCCCACCCGGTCATCTCCCTCCTCGAGTCGCAGGTCCAGGTCCTGGACAAGGGCGGGACGATGCGCCTCGGCGCCTACGGGTGCGTGATGAAGAGCGGCTCGCTGGCGGCGCGCCTGTACGGGAAGGACCAGATCAGCGAGCGGCACCGCCACCGCTACGAGGTCAACAACGCCTACCGGAGCCGGCTGTCGGATGGGGGCCTGGTGGTGAGCGGGCACAACGCCGAGCTGAACCTGGTGGAGATGATCGAGCTGCCCGACCATCCGTACTTCATCGGCTGCCAGTTCCATCCCGAGTTCAAGAGCAAGCCCTTCGCCCCGCATCCCTTGTTCAGCGGCTTCATCCGCGCCGCGCTCGAGCACCGGGATGGCTCGCGGAGATGATCGAACTGGCCGGGATGAAGGTGGGCCAGGGGCAGCCGCTCCTCCTCATCGCCGGCCCGGACGTCATCGAGGGCGAGGAGCACGCGCTGCGCCACGCGGTGCTCCTGCGCGACCTCGCCGCCCGGCACGGCGTCCGGTTCGTCTTCAAGTGCAGCTACGACAAGGCCAACCGGACCAGCGGCAGCGCGTTCCGGGGGCCGGGGCTGGCCGAGGGCGTGAGGATCCTGGCCCGGGTCAAGGAGCAGGCCCGGGTTCCGGTGCTGACGGATGTCCACGAGGTGGTGCAGGTCGGACCCGCCGCCGAGGTGGTGGACGTGCTTCAAGTCCCAGCGTTCCTGTGCCGGCAGACGGACCTGGTGGTCTCGGTCGCCCGCACCGGCCGTGGAGTGAACCTCAAGAAGGGCCAGTTCGTGGCCCCGCTGGACATGGTGCACGCAGCGCGAAAGGCCACCGAGGCGGGAAACCCCAACGTCCTGGTCACCGAGCGAGGCGCCTCGTTCGGCTACCACAACCTGGTGGTGGACATGCGCGGCCTGGCGCTGATGCGCAGCGCCGGCCTGACGGTCTGCTTCGACGCCACCCACTCGGTGCAGCTGCCATCGGCGTCGGGCGACGCCAGCGGGGGTGAGCGGCAGTTCGTGCCGGTCCTCGCCCGGGCGGCGGTGGCGGCCGGGGTGGACGCCGTCTTCATGGAAGTGCACGAGAATCCGGAGCTTGCGCCGTGCGACGGGCCGTCCTCGCTCACCCCGGCCATGGCGGACGCGCTGCTCGGGCAGCTGGTCGCCATCCGC
This sequence comes from Myxococcaceae bacterium, assembly GCA_035519675.1. Taxonomy (GTDB): domain Bacteria; phylum Myxococcota; class Myxococcia; order Myxococcales; family Myxococcaceae; genus RPRB01. The sequence goes on along the minus strand of DATIWB010000111.1, from coordinate 11,443 downwards.
CGCGCCCTCGGTCAAGCCTGACCCGAGCTTCAGCATTCCGCTGGAGTCGTGGTCCGGCAGTCGCGGGGAGATGGCGCAACGGATGCGCGCTTGACGCCGATGCGACTTCCTGACGTGTTTCGCATTCCGCGGCGATCCGGGGGAGAGGGCCGAATGGACCAGCTCTACACGACCCACGACATCAGCAGGCTGCTGCAGGTCGACCCGTCCACGGTCAGCAAGTGGATCGACCGGGGGATCCTGCTCGCCTTCCGGACCCCCGGCGGGCATCGGCGGGTGCGGAGCGGGGATCTGCGGAGCTTCCTGATCGCCCACCAGATGCCATTGCCCGAGGAGCTGGGCAGCGGGTCGGTGAAGATCCTGGTGGTGGACGACGAGAAGCCGGTGCTCGACGGGATGCGACGGGCCTTCAAGTCGCACGCGGCCGAGGTGGATCTGACCACCACCTCCAGTGGGGTGGAGGCCCTGCTCCTGGTCTCGGAGCTGAAGCCGCACGGCATGCTCATCGACCTGAACATGCCGGACATGGACGGCTTCGAGGTCTGCCGCCGCATCCGGGCACGAAAGTCGCTGGAGGGAGTGCGGCTCATCACCATGACCGGGCGGCACAGCCCCGAGCTGGTGGAGCAGTCGCTCAAGGCCGGGGCCGTGGCCTGCCTGCCCAAGCCCGTCGAGGTGGAGACCTTGCTCGAGCTGTTCCGCGTCCCGCTCGGGCTGGGGAAGAAGGCGACGGGCTGACCTCTGCCCTGTTGGCTCTGGGTGAAGGCTCCGAAGACCTCGCGTGCGTCCCCGGGGTCAGTCGTCCTCGCGGGCGAGGCGCACCGTGGGCTCGGAGGCACCTCGCTCCACCTCGACCACCCAGGGGCGGCAGCAGACCGGACAGTCCTCCACGTACTGCTCGGCGGACATCCCGGTCGGCTCGACGTGCACGGTGACCCGCTCGCCGCAGTACGGGCAGGGGACGCCCACCGCCACCCGGACGGCCGGCGCGGACGGCTGCCCCTCGAGCGGGAGCTGGACCAGCCCCGGCGCCGGCTCGCGCAGGGCCAGGCTCTCCTGGAAGCCCAGGACCATCGACTCGAGGGTCTCCACGTCCACCCGGGACACGCGCGAGGGCAGGCCCTCCAGCCGCCCACGGACCCGTCCGAGGAAGGTCGCCGCCGGCTCGGAGTGACCCTTGCTCCACTTCAGAAGCGCGGCGGCGAGCTGGGCCAGCGCCTGGAGGAGGGGCCGGGCGTCACCGTCGCTCCGGCGCCAGGCGGTCTCGAACGCCTCGTGCGCGGCACGCCACGCCCCGGCGGCCAGCAGGCGGGCACCGGCCAGGAGCTCGGGGTCGACCCCGGACATCGCCGCCGTGTCGCTCAGGCGCCCGGAGGCTCGGACGACAGCACCAGGTCGCCGCGGTGCAGGAACTCGCCGTCGCTGAACGCGCCGTAGAACTCGTCCAGCATCGCGTCGAAGTCCGGGTAGCGCGACTCGCGCCGGTCCTGGGTCATCTTGTCGAAGATGGGGTCGAGCTTGCTCGGCACCTCGGAGTTCACCTCCGAGGGCAGCGGCGAGCGTCGCCCGGGGATGCCGCCGGTCAGCATCTCGTAGAGGAGGATGCCCAGGCCGTAGACGTCCGCCGCCGGACCCGCGTCCTTGCGGGTGATGAGCTCCGGGGCGAGGTAGCTGAGCGAGCCCGTGCCCACGAACACCTGGGGCATTCCCTTGCCCGGCTCGACCTCGATGACCCGGCTGAGCCCGAAGTCGCCCAGCCTGGCGTTGCCGTAGCCGTCGTAGAGCACGTTCTCCGGCTTGAGGTTGTGGTGGGTCAGCCCGGCGGCGTGCGCGGCCCGCAGCGCGTAGGACAGCTGGAGGAAGGTGCGGATCGACTCGCCGACCGGGAGGCTCTTGCCCCCGGCGCGCTCCAGCCGGTCACGCAGCGACCCGTGCAGCAGCTCCATCACCACGTACGGGCGGGCGCCCTCGATGGCCTGGTCGACGATGGCGACCACCGCCGGGTGCCGCACCTGGGCCTGGGCGCACAGCTCGCGCTTCAGCCGCCTCAGGACCTCGCCCCGCTGGAGGAAGGAGAAGTAGCCGAAGATGTCCTTCAGCTCCTTGATGCACACCTCCGTGCCCAGGGCCAGGTGCTTGCCCCGGTGCACCGAGCCGAGCGGGCCGCCGCCGATCGCCTCCCCCTTCGAGTAGCGGCCGTCGAGGTCCGGGGCGGGCTCGGCGGGAGCGGAGGCGCGGCGGAGAGGACGGGGAGCAGCGGCGGGGGCCGGGGCGGGAGGAGGGGTCAAGTCGGCGGTCTCCACGGAGAGGTCGTCGGTCACGTTGTCGGTGTCGAAGGGAAGTGGGCCGTCGCTGATCGGCTCGTCCACCGGTGCCAGCTGCTCGCTGAAGAACTCGCCCACCTCGCCACTGAACCGGTCGAGGTCTGCGCCGTCCACCACCCGCTCGCCGGAGTCGGTCAGCTTCAGCTGTGCCTCGCGGTCCATGGCGATGTAGTGGAACTTGCGGAGGAAGAAGAAGTAGGCGTCGAACTCCAGGCTCACCGCCGGTTCCAGCGCGGTCTTCACCTCCGCCAGCTTGTTGGAGCGCCCCTGCTTGGAGTTCTCCCGCAGGTTCTTGAGGATGAAGAGGGCCTCGCCGCTGACCGTGTCGCGGTTGAGGACTGCTCGTGTGGCCGTCGTCATTCGTTACCCAAGGTTGAAGCGAGAGTGAGACTCTAGCTGATCCGCAGAAGGCGCTTCACCGTCTCCAGGACCTCGGCGAACTTCACCGGCTTGCGGAGGTACACCTCCACACCTTCTGCTCTGGCGCGAAGCTCCGCCTCGCGCCCACCTCCGCTGATCGCCACCACAGGGATGTGGCGCAGCGCCGGCTCGGACCTGATCTTCTGGACCAGGGCGAAGCCGTCCATCACCGGCATGTAGAGGTCGGTGAGCACCAGGTGGAAGCCACCCTCGGCGAGCGCCTGCAGGGCCGCGTGCCCATCCGCCGCGAAGTGGACCTCCATCGGCACCTTCCCGCGGAGCTCGGCGGCGGCGAGCTTCTTCAGGACGTAGCTGTACATCTCGACCACCAGCGGGTTGTCCTCGACCAGCAGGACCTTGTAGCCGCCCTCGGGCGAATGCAGCGTGGGGCTGGCCCGCCCACCCAGCACCTCGTCGAGGCGGCGGCGATCCCCCTCGTCGGCGACGCGGATGCCCACCCCGCCCGCGGTGTCCTGCCGCCCGGGCCGCACCCAGACCACCTCGCCCTGCAGTGCCACCGGCTCCAGCAGGCCGGGGAAGCCCACCGAGAGATGGACGGGCTGGCCGATGGTGAAGCGCTCCGAGGTCTGCACGAACAGCCCGCCCCGGGAGAGATTCTCGGTGGCGTCGAGGCAATCGGCGCGATCCCGGAAGCTCACCCGGAGGATGAAGGGCGCGCGCGGATCGGCTCGCTTGTCTTCAGTGGCCATCAAGAATCCCCATCGTTGACAAGCGGTTGGGTCGTCCCTTACGAAGCGCGGGCCCATGGCCTCGCCCCTTCTGACGGCCGAAGAGCAGCGGGTCTTCGACGACCGGCTCGCGGAAATTCTCTCGCACTACCCGGCGGACCGGAAGAGCGCGGCAATGCTTCCTGCACTGCACCTGTTGCAGTCGATGAAGGGATGGCTCCCACCCGATGGCATGGAGATGGTGGCCCGGAAGCTCGAGGTCCCCCCGGAGCGGGCGTACGAGGTCGCCACCTTCTACGTGATGTTCCACACCCGGAGGCCGGGCAAGTTCGTGGTCGACGTCTGCACCAACCTCTCTTGTAGCTTGTGGGGAGCGGAGGACCTGCTTGCCTACCTCGAGCAGAAGCTGGGGGTGAAGGCGGGGGAGAGCAACACCACCTGGACCCTCCGCGAGGCCGAGTGCCTCGCCTCCTGCGGCACCGCGCCGTGCCTGCAGATCAACGAGGTCCACCACGAGAACCTGAGGTCGCGCGCGGCGGTGGACGCAGTCTTCGCCCAGCTCAAGCCCGCCTCGTAGCAGGCCTGTAGGAGTCGCCCGATGCCGCTGGCAGCCGAGAAGGTCATCACCCGAAACTGGGGGCGCCCCAACTCCTGGACGCTCGACGCCTACCGGAGCACCGGCGGCTACACGATGCTGGAGAAGGTGCTGGGCATGCAGCCCGCCCAGGTCATCGACGAGGTGAAGAGGAGCAACCTCCGCGGCCGGGGCGGCGCCGGGTTCCCCACCGGGATGAAGTGGAGCTTCGTCCCCAAGGACAGCCCCAAGCCCAAGTACCTGGCGGTGAACGCCGACGAGTCCGAGCCGGGGACCTTCAAGGACCGCTACATCCTCGAGAACGACCCGCACATGCTGCTGGAGGGCATCGCCATCGCAGCGTTTGGCCTGGGGGTGCACACCGCCTACATCTACGTGCGCGGCGAGTTCCGGTTCCAGGCCGAGCGGCTGCAGAAGGCGGTGGACGAGGCGTACCGCGCGGGCATCTTCGGAAAGACGGTGCTGGGCCGCGACTTCCCGCTCGACTGCTGGGTGGTGCGCGGGGCGGGGGCGTACATCTGCGGGGAAGAGACCGGGATGCTCGAGTCCCTCGAGGGGAAGAAGGGGTGGCCGCGGCTGAAGCCCCCCTTCCCCGCGGTGGTGGGCCTGTTCGGCTGCCCCACCGTGGTGAACAACGTGGAGACGCTGGCCGCGGTGCCGGCCATCTTCCAGAGGGGCGCCGACTGGTTCGCCCGGCTGGGGCCGGAGAAGTCGGGCGGCACGCGCATGGTGTGTCTCTCCGGCTCGGTGAACCGCCCGGGCGTCTTCGAGGTGATGCTCAGCACCACGGTGCGCGAGCTCATCGAGAGCCCGGACTTCGGCCAGGGGATGCCCCCCGGCCGGAAGGTGAAGGCGGTCATCCCCGGCGGCTCGTCGGCCCCGGTGCTCAGCGCCGACGAGCTGGACGTGGCGCTGGAGTTCGAGGCGCTCAAGGCGCTGCAGAACATGGCCGGATCGGGCGGGGTCATCGTCATGGACGACGCCACCTGTCTGGTGCGCAGCCTGTGGCGGGTGTCGCGCTTCTACGCCGAGGAATCGTGCGGCCAGTGCACCCCCTGCCGCGAGGGCACGCCGTGGATGACCCGGGTGCTGCGGAAGATCGAGGAAGGGCGGGGCGAGCCGGGGGACATCGAGACCCTGCTCAACGTGGCCCAGAGCATCGCCCCCTACCCGCCGATGGGGCTGGGGCAGACCATCTGCGCGCTGGGCGACGCCGCCGCGCTCCCGGTGCACAGCTTCGTGGTGAAGTTCCGGCAAGAGTTCGAGGACCACATCCGGCTGGGGAAGTGCCCCTACGGCGAGAAGCCCTGGGGCCACTACGGAGCGATGACCGCGTGACCACCTTCCTCTTCTATCTCTTCGCCATCCTCACCGTGGTGGCCGCCGCGGGGGTCATCGCCGCGCGGAGTCCCATCTACTCGGCGATGTCGCTGGTGGGGACGTTCTTCTGTCTGGCCGGCATCTACGTGCTGCTGCTGGCGCACACCATCGCCGTGCTCCAAGTCCTGGTCTACGCCGGGGCGATCATGGTGCTGTTCCTCTTCGTGATCATGCTCCTGTCGCTCGGCGAGGCGGTGGCCCCCTCCAGGGTCACCTTCCCCCGGGTGGTGGGGGGCATCGCCTCGGCGGGCCTCTTCGCCGCTCTGGTGATCGCCGCTCGACCCTTCCTTCCGCTGGGCGGGCAGCCGCCGCCCAGCTTCGGCACGCTCCAGTCCATCGGAGCGCAGCTCTACACGCAGTGGCTCGCGCCCTTCGAGGCGGTGTCCCTGCTCCTCCTGGTGGCCATGGTCGGTGCAGTCGTGGTCGCCAAGTCCCGCGTCTGACCCGGGGGCATCGGTGGACGGCATCACCCTCCAGCACTATCTCTTCCTCGCCGCGCTGCTCTTCAGCCTCGGTGTGTTCGGCGTGCTGGTGCGCCGCAACGCGCTGGTGGTCTTCATGTGCGTCGAGCTGATGCTCAACGCCTCCAACCTGACCTTCCTCGCCTTCGCCCGCGACGCGGGCATGGACCTGGGGCACTTGCCGGCGCTCTTCGTCATCGCCGTCGCGGCGGCCGAGGCGTCGATCGGCCTGGCGATCATCATCGCCGTGTTCCGTAGCCGGGGGACGGTGAACGTGGACGACATCCGGACGATGAGGCTCTGACCGACCGATGCTCGCGCTCGACTTCCTCAATGCCCCGTACCCCTGGCAGCCCCAGGCCATCGCCGATCTGCTCTGGGTGATCATCGCCCTTCCGCTGGCCGGGGCGTTCCTCTGCGGGGTGCTCGGCAAGTTCATGGGCCGGGCCAACACCAGCTTCCTGGCCTGCGCCACGGTGGCCGGCTCGTTCCTCCTCTCGGCCATCGCGGTGTTTGCCGTCGGCACCCGGAGCACCCAGTTCATCTCCCCCGGGAGCGGCGCCCCGGTCCCCTGGGCGCTCTGGCTGGACCTGGGCCGCTGGTTCGGGGCGGGGGACTTCGCCGCCCACTACGGCTTCGTGGTGGACCGGCTGAGCGGGGCGCTGCTCCTGGTCATCACCGGCATCGGCTTCCTCATCCACCTGTACTCCACCGAGTACATGGAGCACGACGAGGGGTACTGGCGGTACTTCGCGTACCTGAACCTCTTCGTGGCCATGATGCTGACCCTGGTCATGGCCGACAACCTGGTCCTCCTCTTCGTCGGCTGGGAGGGCGTGGGCCTCTGCAGCTACCTACTGATCGGCTTCTGGTACCAGGACACCGAGAAGGCGTTCGCTGGCCGCAAGGCGTTCATCACCAACCGCATCGGCGACTTCGGCTTCCTCATCGGGATGATTCTCCTGGCCCTCACCCTCCAGGCGACGGAGGCGATGGGGCGGGCGGGACCGGGGCGCGGCAACTTCACCGACCTCGGCCCGGCGAAAGCGTGGGTCGCCGCGATGCACGAGCAGGGGCCGCTCAACGTCGAGGTGCTCCGCGGCTGGGCATCGCGGATGCCCCCTGACCAGGGCGAGAAGACCCGGGGGGTGATGACCCTGAACACGGTCATCACCGAGGGCTCACTCAAGGGGAAGACCTTCGGGCACGTCCTCACCGCGGTGCTGCTGCTGATGCTGCTCGGAGCGGCGGGGAAGAGCGCGCAGATTCCGCTCTACGTCTGGTTGCCGGACGCGATGGCCGGCCCCACCCCCGTCTCCGCCCTGATCCACGCGGCGACGATGGTGACCGCCGGGGTGTACCTCTTCTGCCGGCTGAGCTTCCTCCTCGTCCTGTCTCCGACGGCGATGGCCTGGGTGGCGATGATCGGCGCGGTGACCGCGGTCTGGGCGGCGCTGATCGCCTTCGCCCAGGACGACATCAAGAAGGTTCTCGCCTACTCCACCGTGTCCCAGCTGGGCTTCATGTTCATGGGCGTGGGGGTGGGGGTGTGGTGGGCGGCGGCGCTGCACCTCGTGACCCACGCCTTCTTCAAGGCCTGCCTCTTCCTCGGCGCCGGCTCGGTGATGCACGGCAACGCGGACGAGACCGACATCCAGCGGCTGGGCGGGCTGCGCAAGGAGATGCCCTGGACCTGGGCGACCTTCGGCATCTCGACGCTGGCGATCACCGGCATCGTCCCCCTCAGCGGCTTCTTCTCCAAGGACGCGATCCTCCATGGGGCGCACACCCTGGAGCTGACGGGCTTCCCCCACCTGGGTCACGTCGTCTACGGGCTGGGCCTGTTCGGCGCGCTGTGCACCGCCTTCTACATGACCCGGCTGTACGTGCTGACCTTCGAGGGCAAGCGGGCCGCGGATGCGCGGGTTCCCCACGCGCACGAGAGCGGCTTCCCCATGGTGTTCGTCCTGGTGGTGCTGGCGGTGTTCTCGGTGCTGGGGATCGCCTGGGGTCTGCCGGGCGTGGTCGTCGGGCCGAGGGGCGAGAAGGTCGCGCTGCTCGAGGGGTACTTCGCCCCGGTGCTCCTGATGGCCGAGGACCTCGGGTCGCGCTACGGGCTGATGAAGCACGAGCACGCCTCGCCGTTGCTCGGCTTCGTCATCGCCTGGGCCATCGCCCTGGTCGGCGGTGCTGGAGCGTGGATCGTCTACCGGCACTGGCTCCCGGCGCGGGCCGGCCAGCCGCTGCCGCCGTGGATCGCCGTTCCCTGGCGCTGGGCCCGGCACAAGTTCTACGTCGACGAGCTGTACAACTTCCTGGTCATCCGGCCGTTCACCGCCCTCTCCAACGTCCTGTACAAGGTGGTGGACGCGGGGCTCATCGACACTGTCGCGGTGGGCGGGACCGCCGGAGCGCTGCGGAAGGTCGGGGGCTGGCTTCGCTACACCCAGACCGGCAACGCCCAGAACTACGCCACGGTGATGGCGGTGGGCCTGCTGGTCTCGATCTGCGTGGTGCTGACCTGGGTGCTCCGATGACCGCGGCGATCACTCCCTGGCTGGTCAGCGTGGTGGTGTTCCAGCCCCTGCTCTCCGCGGTGCTGGTGGCGCTGCTTCCCCAGAACGAGAAGCGGCTGGTCCGGGCCTGGACCTCCCTCGCGCTCTTCCTGAACTTCGGGCTGACGGTGCTGCTCTACGCGCTCTTCGACCCCCGGGGTCCCGAGTTCCAGCTCGAGCAGCGCCTGCAGTGGATCGCCGATCTGGGCATCAGCTACCACGTGGGCGTGGACGGCCTGGCGGTCTCGCTGATGCTGCTCACCGGCTTCCTCGGACCGCTGGTGGTGCTGGCCAGCTGGAGCTTCATCGAGAGCCGGGTGAAGAGCTTCCACCTGGCGCTGCTCGTCATCCAGACCGCGATGCTCGGCGCGCTGGCCTCGCTGGACGTGATCCTCTTCTACGTCTTCTTCGAGGCGATGCTGGTCCCGATGTACCTGATCATCGGGGTGTGGGGCTCGGAGGAGCGGACCAAGGCGGCGATGAAGTTCTTCCTCTACACCCTCGCCGGGTCGCTGGTGATGCTGGTGGCGATCCTCGCGGTGTACTTCCTCGGCCAGCCCGCGGGCGCCCGCAGCTTCGACTACTCCGCCTTCTACAACTCGCTCGCCCCGGCCAACCGCGAGTTGGCGGCCTGCTTCGCCGGGAAGGCGGTGAGCTGCGCCTCGCTCTCGCCGATGGCCCAGACCCTGCGCGCCTACGGCCCGTGGATGTTCCTCGCCTTCGCGGTGGCCTTCGCAATCAAGGTGCCGATGTTCCCGCTGCACACCTGGTTGCCGGACGCGCACGTCCAGGCGCCGGTGGCCGGGTCGATCATCCTCGCCGGGGTGATGCTGAAGATGGGGACCTTCGGGTTCTGGCGGTACGCCATTCCGCTGTTCCCGGTGGCCGCGCAGCAGATGCGGGGAGCCTTCGCCGCGCTCTCGGTGGTGGGCATCGTCTACGGGGCGATGATGTGCCTCGCCCAGCGCGACGTGAAGAAGCTCATCGCCTACAGCTCGGTGAGTCACCTCGGCTTCTGCATGCTGGGCATCTTCGCCCTCACCGCCGAGGGCGCGTCGGGCAGCGCCTACCAGATGCTGAACCACGGCGTGTCCACCGGGGCGCTGTTCTGCCTCTTCGGCTTCCTCTACGAGCGGCGCCACACCCGGGCGATCATCGAGTACGGGGGCGTCGCCAAGAGCATGCCGGTGTTCGCCGCGCTGTTCCTGATCATCACCTTCTCCAGCATCGCGGTCCCGGGGACCAACGGCTTCGTCGGTGAGTTCCTGGTGCTGCTGGGGACGTTCAAGTCGACCCAGCTGTCGCTCTGGGCGGGGGTCTTCGCCGCCACCGGCGTCATCCTCGGCGCGGCCTACATGCTGTGGATGGTGCAGCGGGTCTTCTTCGGCCCGCTGGTGCAGGTGGAGAACTCCCGGCTGAGCGACGTGAACGGCCGCGAGCTGGCGACCGCCCTGCCCTTCGTGGTGATGGTGCTGGTGATGGGCGTGCTCCCCGGCTTCTTCCTGGACCGACTCGAGACATCGAGCCGACGGTACGTGGCCCGGGCGCAGGTGGGCCTCGACGTGCAGATGCGCGACGAGGAGACCCGGGTGACGGTCGTTCCGCTCCCCACTCCCTCGCCGGTGGCGGCGGTGCCCGCCGGCGCCTCCGCCCGGCGCTAGGCTCCCATGCTCCCTCTGCCCACCCTGACCGCCGCCGACTTCGCCCCGCTCTGGCCCGCGCTGATCCTCAGCGCCGGGGCGTGCGTGGTGCTCCTCTCGGAGGTGTTCCTCTCCTCCACGTCGCGCAGCTTCCAGGCGCCGCTGACCGTGGGCACCACGGTGCTGGCAGGGGTGGTGGCCGCGGCGACGGCCTTCTCCGCCCCGATCGAGGTGTTCCGCGGCTTCGCGGTGCTGGATCCGTTCGGCAGCCTGGTGACGGTGGTGGTGTGCATCGGGGTGGGACTGTCGGCACTGCTCGCCCCGGCGTTCCTCCGCGGACGGCACGCCGAGCGCGGCGAGTTCTACGCGCTGCTGCTCTTCGGCGGGGCGGGGATGAGCCTGCTCGGGCTGTCCAACGAGCTGATCCTCCTCTTCATCAATCTGGAGATCCTCAGCGTCGCCACCTACGCCCTGGCCTCGTACCTGCGCCGGGGCCCACGGCCGGCCGAGGCGGGGTTCAAGTACTTCATCCTCGGCGCGTTCAGCTCGGCGGTGCTGCTCTACGGGGCGGCGCTCCTCTTCGGGGCCACCCGGAGCACCCTGCTCCCCCAGATGGCAACAGAGCTGGCGCGCATCTTCTCCGAGCCCAGCCTGGCCGACCGCCGCCCGCTGGCCTTCTGTGGCCTGGCGCTGGTGGGCGCGGGATTCGGCTTCAAGATCGCCGCGGTGCCGTTCCACATGTGGACCCCCGACGTGTACGAGGGCGCACCCACGCCGGTCACGGCGATGATGAGCGCGGCGGTGAAGGCGGCGGCGTTCGCGGCGATGGTGCGGGTGTTCCTGGTGCTGGGGCGCGGCATCCCCGGCGACGCGCTGCTCAGCGGGTTCTCGATGCTCGCCTTGCTGACGATGATCGTCGGCAACCTCCTCGCGCTCCCGCAGCGGAACGTGAAGCGGATGCTGGCCTACTCGTCCATCTCCCACGCCGGCTACCTCCTGGTGGGAGTGGCCTCGCTCTTCGTGCGGAGCGGGAGCACCCGGGGTGGCGTGCTGGGCGTCACCACCCTCGCCGCCGGGGCCACGCCCGACACCGCCGCGGCGCTGCGAGGCATCCTCTTCTACCTGCTGGCCTACACCGTGACCACGGTGGGGTCCTTCGGAGTGCTGGGAGCGCTGGAGCAGAAGGACGACGAGGTGCGCGGCTTCGCCTGGGACCTGGACCGGCTCGCGGGCCTGGCTCAGCGGAAGCCGGCCTGGGCGGTGGCGATGGCGGTGTTCATGCTGTCGCTGGGCGGCATCCCGCCGATGGCGGGGTTCATGGGCAAGCTGCTCATCTTCCGCGCCGCGGTGGACGCCGGCCTGGTGGGCCTGGTGATCGT
>DATIWB010000110.1:0-2451 GCA_035519675.1 Myxococcaceae bacterium | reverse complement strand
CATGTCAGCCATCCGGGTGGCGCACGTCCGCTCGCTCATCACCCGTTCGACGACCACCGGTTTGCCCACCACGGGTTCGTTCCGTTCGGGGTGACTACTGTCTATGCGTGTCAGCACCGATGGTAGAAGTCCGGAGAACGCCGAAATAGGAAGTCCCCCAACCCTCAGCGACAATGTCCCTTCACCGATCGCCATCGGGAGGAGGGACAGATGCTGGGACTGGAGGACTTCATGACGATTCAAGCATTGGTCAAGCGCGGTGTCTACCGCTGCGACATTGCGGAGCAGCTCGGGGTGCATCCGAAGACGGTGAGCCGCGCGGTGCAGCGCGGGGGCCCGCCAGCGCCGCGGCGGGGCCGGCGCGGCAGCCTGCTGGATCCGTACCGGCCGGTGATCGACGGGCTCCTGGCCGAGGGGGTGTGGAACGCGGTGGTGATCTGGCGGGAGCTGCAGGCCCGGGGCTATCCGGGGGAGATCTCCATCATCCGCGACTATCTCCGCCCCAAGCGCGCGCTGCGCCCGGGCGGCCGGGCCACGGTGCGCTTCGAGACGGAGCCGGGGCGGCAGCTGCAGACGGACTGGGCCGTGCACCCGACGGTGATCGCCGGACAGCCCGTCGAGGTGCACTTCGCGGTGAGCACGCTGAGCTACTCGCGCCGCTTCCACTTCTGGGGGACGGACTGCGAGGACGCCGAGCACACCTACGAGGCGCTGGTCCGGACCTTCGAGTGGTTCGGCGGGGTCCCCGCCGAGGTCCTGGTGGACAATCAGAAGGCCGCCGTTTTGGCCCATCGCCGCGGGGGCGACGTCCAGTACCATCCCCGCTTCCTCGATCTCGCCGGCCACTACGGCTTCCGCCCGCGGGCCTGCCGCCCGGCGCGTGCCCAGACCAAGGGCAAGGACGAGCGCAACGTCGGCTACGTCAAGCACCACTTCTTCGTCCGCTACCGCGCGTTCGAGAGCTGGGCGCATCTCAACCAGCTCGCCGAGCAATGGCTCCGGGAAGAAGCCGACCCGCGCGTGCACGGCACGCTCCACGAGGTCGTGGCCGAGCGGTTTGCCCGGGAGGCGCCGACCCTCCAGCCGCTGCCGCCCCGGCGCTACGACACGGCGTACTGGGAATCGCGTCAGGTCGCCTGGGACGCCTACGTCGAGATCCGCGGCAATCGCTACAGCGTGCCGGGGGCGCTGGCCGGGCGCCCGGTGCGGGTGCGGATCACCCTCGACGGCGCCGTCGCCGTCTACGACGGTGCGCAGTGTGTCGCCCAGCATGCGCTGCAGCCTGTCGCCCAAGGCTGGGTCACCGTACCCGATCACCATGCGGCCCTCTGGGCCGACACGCTCGCCGTCGAGCGCCGGCCCCTGGCCGTGTACGAGGAGGTGGCGACATGGAACTGAGCACGCTCCTCGAGCGGATGAAGATGGAGCACCTCCTGGCCCAGCTCGATGGTGTCTGCGAGCACGCGGCCAAAGGGGACCTCGACTACAAGGGCTTTCTCACCCAGGCCCTGGAGGCCGAATGGCGCGGTCGGCATCAGCGGGGCGTCGAGAGCCGCCTCAAGCTGGCCCGCCTGCCCTGGGTCAAGAGCCTCGATCAGTTCGACTTCGACTTTCAGCCCTCGATCGACCGCAAGCAGGTGCGCGAGCTGGCCGGCCTCAGTTTCGTCGAGCGCGCCGAGAACGTGGTCCTCCTCGGCCCGCCCGGCGTGGGCAAGACCCATCTGGCCATCGCCCTCGGGGTCAAGGCCGTCGAGGCGGGGCACACCGTGTTGTTCCTCACCCTCGAGAGCCTCATGGGCCGGCTCGTCCGGGCTCGCCACGAGAACCGCCTCGACCGGATCCTGCAGCAGCTCGTCTATCCCCGGGTCCTCATCCTCGACGAGCTCGGCTACCTGCCGCTGACGCGGGAGGAGGCCAGCCTCTTCTTCCGGCTCCTGGTCCGCCGCTATGAGCGGGCCAGCCTCGTCGTCACCAGCAACAAGAGTTTCGTGGACTGGGGCGAGGTCTTCAACGACCAGGTCCTGGCCACCGCCATCCTGGATCGCCTGCTCCATCACGCGACCACCGTGAACATCAAGGGCGACAGCTACCGGCTCCGGGAAAAGAAGAAGGCCGGCCTGCTCGGGCGCCGGCCCAAACCGGCCGGCGAACCCGGCGAACTCGAGGAGGTGGGAGCCGAGGCGTGAGCCAACAGACACGACGGTCGGTGAACAGGGGACATCTTACTTCGGTGTTTTCGGGACAACTCCCCTCGGTCTTGACACCTCCAGGCGGTGACTTGACGAGCGAGGGATCTCGCCGCCACTGCCGGTGTTAGCAGAACGCTACTGCGTCCGCACTGCCACGCTCGTCGCGCCACGGGTCACCAAGCCCGCATCCGTGAAGCGCACGAAGATCCGGTTGTTGGCAGGGTCGAAGGGGACCGTGCCGCTGGCATTGACGAAGATCCCG
>DATIWB010000109.1:0-239335 GCA_035519675.1 Myxococcaceae bacterium | reverse complement strand
GAGGAGCTCGAGCTCCTTGTCGGTCAGGAGGTTCGTGAAGAGACCGTGGGCCTTGCGGCGCTCGGCGAAGTACTGGGCGACGGGATCCTTCCCCAGCTGCCCGCGGGCGTTGAAGGCCTGGATGTCCTCGGCGAGACGGGGAAAGGCGGCGAGAGTGGACATGGTGACAGCCCTCTAGCGCCGCCCCCGGCCACCTTCAACGACCGATCATCGGGACGGCGCCGACCGAACGGGTGGGCGGTGACTCCCCGCGTGGCACCAGGGTCGCCGGCCGTCCGGGCTAGAAACCGCCGCTCGCCGAGACCGGCTCGGGGAACTCGCGGGGCCGGGTGCCGAACCGCGTCCGGATGATGGCCCCGAGGGCCACGAAGCCCGCCGCGGTCAGGGCCATCGGGCCGAGGACCGGGATGAGCTGCACGATGAGCAGGACCAGGATGCCCAGCGCCAGCACCGCGGCTTGGGTCTTCCGGTTCGCGCGGAGGACCGGGAGCCGTGTCCCGAGCTCCGAGGCGAGTGCCGAGAAACCCATGGCGATGCCCACTCCGGTCACCACCAGCAGCACCAGGGTGAAGGGGATGCCGATGACGATGATGGTGAGCAGCACCGCCAGACCGGCGATGGCCAGCGCGCCAAGCAGGCCGGTGAGCGCGCAGCGGAGCGGGTCGCGACGGATCTCCGACTCGAGCTGCTTCATCGGCTGCGGGGCGAACATGATGAACACGAAGCCCAGGGCAAAGTAGACCGCGAACTGGATCAGCAGCCAGAAGATGGACGACCCCGAGTGCTTGTCGGACGAGCGGGTCTTCTTCTCGGTCGCGCCGATCGCCCCCAGGCCGCCGGACTTGCCGCCGAAGGACAGCGTCTGGCCGTGGACCTTGGCCCCCTGCTCGCGCTCGACGCTGCCGCCGAAGGCCACCGCGTCGCCCCCCACCACCGCGTGGGGGCCGAGCTGCACGTTGCCCCCGAAGGCGACGGCATCGTTCCGGACGTGGCCCTTGATGATCAGGCTGCCGCCGTAGGCCACGGCGTCGTCGACCTCCTGGTCCTCCTCGACCGTGACGTTGCCCGTGCCGACCGTCTGGCGGTCCGAGCCGCCGCCACGGTGGTGGAACTTGAGCACGTCCTTCAGGTCCTTCAGGTCCTTGAGGTCCTTCAGATCGCGGAAGTCCTTGAGCCGGCCGAGCTTGTCCTGGAGGTCGTCGGAAGGCGGGGTGGCGTTCTCCGCCTCCTCCTCGTCCTGGTCCTGATCGGAGTCGGCCTCGTTCTCGGCGTCCTCGTCGTCGCCGCTCGAGGGGTGCCCGGGATGACCCATCCGTGGCATGGGCGGCAGAGGCGCCACCGGAGGCATCGGGGGAACGGGTGGAATCGGCGCCACCAGCTTCGGCGGCGGCGAGCCCTGCTCGTGGGGCCGCAGGGTGTAGATCTTCCCCCGCCGCTCCAGCGAGAGGCCATAGGCGCGGGCGAGGGTCTCCAGCGCCTCGTCGGCCGGAACGTTCTGGAAGAAGACCTCGGCGTCCTCGTCCAGGTCGCCCCGGACCACGACGCTCAGCTTGCCCTCGCTGGCGATGCGCTCGGCGACGTCGCGCAGCGTGCCGTGGGTCTTGAGGGTGATGCGGGCCGCCGGTTCCCGGCTCGAGGTGTCCGAGGGGGTTCCAGCCAGTCCGAGGAGCGGCACCAGGACCGCGAGCAGTGCAACGACGCGCGTCACGGCCTGACCTGTGCCTCCACGACCCGGTGGGCAGCAAGACGGCGGAGGCCCAGGGACGAGAGGATCACCAGGCCGGCCATGGCGACGACCGTGGGCAAGGCGGCGGTGCTCCAGATGGCCGCCAGCGCCTCGGACGCGCCGAAGAAGAGGTTCCGCCACGCCACCACCGCCGAGGCGGCGCGGGTGCCGAGCAGCCCGAGGTTTCCGTGGGCGGCGACGAAGGCCAGGGTGGCGCCCATCAGCGTCACCGCGAGGATGGACAGGCCAGTGCGCATCTCAACCCGGGCCGGGAGCGGCTCGAGCGCCACGCGGGCCATGACCGACTGCACGAAGTCCGGCGGGGGGAGGGGGTCCACCAGGCGGCCGAGGTCCTTCTCCAGCTGCCGGTGCTCCTCGGCGAGGAAGGCGCAGTCCGGGCAGCTGCGGAGGTGGGCGAGGGCCTCGGCGTCGTACTCCGCCGCGGCGACCATCAGGGTCTCGAGCTCGGGGCAGGAGTTCATTGGGCGTCCTCCGTCTTCATCTGCCGGCGCAGCTTCTCACGCGCGCGGAACAGGCGGGCCATGATGGTGCCCGGGGCCACGCCCACCACCTGGGCGATCTCCTTCGTGGTGCGCTTCTGCACGTAGTACAGCGCGAGGACCTCGCGGTCGTCCGCTCCCAGGGTGGCGAGCGCCGACTCGAGGCTCCGGTGCTCCTCGGCGGCGATGACGCCCTCCTCCTGGCTCTTCTCGCCCGAGGGGAGCGCCTCGTGCATCTCGTCGACGTCCGTGGTGTGGACCCGGGAGCGGCGGCGGAGCAGGTCGAGACAGAGGTTCCGGGCGATGGCCAGGACCCACAGGTCGAAGGGCTTCGAGTCGTCGTACCGGCCGAGGTGCTGGTAGGCGCGGAGGAAGGTCTCCTGCGCCACCTCGGCGGCCTCGGCCTCCGTCCGGAGCAGCCGCAGACAGAGGCCGTAGACCGAGCGCTGGACGCCCCGGACGAGGGCCTCGAAGGCGGACCGGTCTCCGCGGCGCGCGGCGCGCACCTCGGCGCGGTACGGCACGGTCTCGGTCCGCTCGGCCAGCATCGACCCCAGCGCCGCCGGGGAGGGAAGCCACGAGGAGAGCAGGGTGGTCACGCCAACCCATACGCCCGTACTCCCTGGGCGATTGCCCCCGCCCATGACGATTGGGCGGCATGGTCCGGACCGGGGGCGGCCCCGTCCCGGAGGTGGGGCACTCTACCGCAGCTTCTGACGTGCCCGAGCTTCGGCTTTCGCCTCTTTTCGGGCCTTTGCATGGGCCCGATAGCCCATCCGCTCCGGCTCCACCACGCCCGAGCGAGGTCTCAGAGAACTCGTCTGGCCGCCCGAGCGAGGTCTCAGAGAACTCGTCTGGGAACTCGTCTGGCCCGAACGGGGTCTCAGAGAACTCGTCTTGCTGGTTTCGACGCGGGACGTCGTGGCCGGTCGATGGAGGCCGACACCCGGGTCGGGAGCGCTCGGCCGTGGCTCCTCGGCCCCGCGCCGCCCGGTCGCCTGGATCTCCTCCGGCGTGTCCTCCCGGGCGGTGCGGTGGAACAGCCGCTTCACCACCAGCGTGGCGTAGCTCCCCGGCGGGAGCGTGAACGCCACGTTGAGCTTGGCGTACCCCCGGTTGAGCTCGTCGGGCTGCGTCCGGCCGAGCACCAGCTTGCTCGGCTGCACCAGGACCGCCCGTTCCTCGTGCTTGAAGTACAGCAGCCGCTCGGCCCCCACGATGCGGAGCTGATCGAGCCGGAGCTTCTCCTTGCCGAGCACCCACTCCACCGCCTCGCGGACCCGCGGCTCCTCCAGGGGGGTGTCGGGGGCGAGCAGGGGGAAGGTGAGGTTCCGCAGCCACCGCAGCGTCTCGGGGTCCGCGTCCCGGTGGAGGAGCAGCGTCCCGGCCTGGTACCGCAGCGGAAACAGCGCGGTCCGGGGCAGCGCGATCTGCAGCAGCCGCCGCACGCCCTCGTTCCAGAGCCAGCTCTGGTAGGTGAAGAGGAGCAACGCCCGGTACGCGGCGTCCACCTGGAGGAAGGCCCGGAGGTAGTCCTCGGGCTTCTCCCGGAGCGAGCGGATGACCCGGTCGTACCGGTGGGCGGCCTCGTACGGCACCCGGCGCGTCCAGTCGCCCCAGTTGGCCCGCCAGAACTGCTTCACCTTCGCGTCGTCGGAGCGGTCGAGCGGCGATGGCTTCGCCAGGTAGTTGCGCAGCGCGGCCTCGAAGTCGCCGCGGATCAGGTCCTTGGCGATGTAGCCCTGTCCGTGCTTGAGGGACCCGAAGCGCTGGCTGTCGAAGTAGTTCACCACCCCGAGGCGGTTCACCTCGGCGGCGGCCCGGGGCAGCTCGGACAGGTCCTCGTCGGTCAGCGCCCGGACCGTGACACTGAACCGGTTGGAGGTGGTGTTCTCCGCCGACAGAGGCCGACCTGTACGCCCCAGCGGCTTGAGCCGTAGGTCGGGCTCCTGGAAGTCCACCTCGGCGCCGTCCACTGCGATGAGCTGCTCGGTCCGCCCCTGCTTGTCCTTCAGGCCGCAGAAGCTGATCGCGCCGGGGCGGAGCCCGAACCGGCTCCGGATGCGCTCCACCGCCTCGAAGGTGGACAGCTTCTGCTTGTCCATGAGGTAGACCCGGTACCGCCCGTCCGGGACCGGGTCGAAGCGGTAGGACTCCCGGACGCTGAAGTCCTCGGGTCGTTGCTTGATGCGCACGGGGGAAAGGCTTGTAACATCGGCCGACGGTCCGATGCTCAGCGCCTGTCCACGCTGTCGAACACCGCTCGCCCAGCCCAACCCGCCGCGGTGCCCGGGCTGCGGCGAGTCGCTGTCCTCGAGCCAGGTGCCCTCGGTGCGCACCAGCCCGCGCGGGCCATACCTCACCGGACGGCTCCTGGACGGCAAGCTGAGCGAGTTCCCGCTCGGAGCGAGGACCACGCTCGGACGCCACCCGGCGAATACCCTCCGCCTCGCCGACCGCGAGGTCAGCAAGGAGCACGCCGCCATCGAGAAGGTGAGCAACGGCTACCTCCTCAAGGACCTGGGCAGCTCCAACGGCACCTACGTGAACGGGCGCCGGGTGCGCGAGCTGCGGCTCAAGGACGGCGACGAGATCGCGCTCGGCAACAGCCGGCTGGTCTTCCACTCCGGCGACGTGCTCACCAGCACCGGCAGCCCGGGCGTCACCGTGCTCGCCTCGGCCCAGGCCGCCCCGGCCTTCCTCGCCCAGCTCGACCAGCCCACGGTGGAGGAGACCGAGTTCCGGCCTGCCGAGCAGCTGAAGGACGCCGCCGCCCTCCGGCAGGACTACGAGAAGCTGCGAATCGCCCACGAGTTCCACCGGCAGGTGGGGCTGGAGCGCGACCAGAAGAGCCTCCTGGACAAGATCCTCGCGGTCAGCTTCCAGCTCCTCGCCGCCGACCACGGGGTCATCTTCCTGGTCAACGACCAGGGTGAGCTGGTGGCCCAGGCGGTGCGCCACCGGACCGGCAGCGACGAGGAGGTGGTGCTCTCCGACACGGTGCTCAAGCGGGTGCTGGAGACCCGCCAGGCGGTGCTCACCGCGGACGCCATCCTCGACAGCCGCTTCAGCGGGAGCGAGAGCATCGTCGCCCAGGGCATCCGCAGCGCCATGGCGGTGCCGCTGCTGGCCAAGGGCGAGCTCAAGGGCGTGCTGTTCCTCGATACCCGGGAGCGGACCAACGCCTTCAGCGAGAAGGACCTCAAGATCCTCTCCGGCATCGCCTCGCAGGCGGCGATCGCCCTGGAGAACGCCGACCTGGCGCAGAAGATCGAGACCGAGGCGGTGACCCGGGCCGAGTTGTCGCGATTCCTCTCGCCCGCGGTCGCGGAGATGGTGGTGAAGGGCCAGGTCGAGCTGCTCCGGCAGGGGCGGCTGGCCGAGGTGAGCGTGCTCTTCGCCGACATCCGCGGCTTCACCTCCATCGCCGAGGGTGAGAGTCCTCAAGAAACGGTGTCGATGCTGAACGCCTTCTTCTCCGCGATGGCCGATGTGGTGTTCCGGCACGAGGGGAACCTGGACAAGTTCATCGGCGACTGCGTGATGGCGGTGTGGGGGCCGCCCTCGCCCCATCCGGACGACCCGGCGCGCGCGCTCCGGGCGGCGCTGGAGATGCAGGCCGCGGTCGAGGCGCTGAACGAGGCGCGGGAGGCGAACGGCCAGACCCGCATCGAGATCGGCATCGGGGTCAACAGCGGTCAGGCGGTCGTCGGCTACATGGGCTCGGCGGACCGGCACGAGTTCACCGCCATCGGCGACTGCGTGAACACCGCCTCGCGGCTCTGCAACGTGGCCAAGGGCAACGAGGTGCTGGCCGCCGACACCACGGTGTCCAAGGCGGGGCCCGGATTCCACGTCGAGGCGCTGCCGCTGGCGCACGTGAAGGGCAAGGAGCGGGCGGTGCAGACCTTCCGGGTGATGGGGATCGACGAGCCGACGTCGACCGGGACCACCGGGTAGAGGCGCTCTTTTTTACAGCCCCGGCCCGGGTGACGCACCGCCTCCGTCTGGAGCGGGTGGCACGAGGGTTGCCCTGCTCGCACCGCCGTGACCGAGCTCGCGGGCCTCGACCTCCAGACCGTTCTTGCCCCCGCGCTGGGGCTGGGAGCGTCGGGAGCGTTGCTGGCGGTTCGGGGCACTGCGGTTCAGCGACACGTGCCGACCATCGCCCCGCCGGTCGCGCCGGTGCCGGTGCTCGCCGGACTGCTCCTCGGGGGGGTCCTCGCCTTCGCCCTCGCCGCCGGGACCCCCGCCGGCTGGGTCCTCCGGTGGGTGCTCGGCATCGCCGCCGGCGCCGGATGCATCGGTGCGGCGTGGACCGCAGGACAGCTGTGGAGACACGCCGAGCTGCTCCGCTTCGCCCACCCCTGCACCGTGGACGAGGCACTCAACCTCCCCGCCGGCGAGCGCGAGGGCCGCTGGCTGGTCCTCGATGGCCATCTCGGCTCCCGCGGCGAGGTGACCTCCCCCGGCGGTGTGGTCTGCGCCTTCTACGAGGCCGAGTTGCGGCTCATCGGCGAGCGCGGCCAGCCGGGGCGGCTGGTGGCCCGCGAGCGCGCGGCGAGCTTGCCGCTCGAGCTTCGCGGCCTGCGGAAGAGCGTCGCCCTCCGCTTCTCGCCGACCCGCGCCGCGGCTCCGACCCGCATTCGACGGGTGCTGGTGTCGCTCGAGCGCGAGGCGGGCGAGGTTCCGGCCGAGGGCGAGCGTGAGCTGGTCGAGGTGATGTCCTGGGAGTCGGTGGGAAAGCTCGGGGCCCGGGCGCTGGCGCTCGGCACGCTCGAGCCCGACCGCACCGGCGGCTGGCGACTGGTGGGCATCGCCGGTGGCGCCGCGCCGGTGGTCCTTCCTGCCGAGCAGGAGTCGGCCGCCGCCGCCTGGAGGAGCGAGGCCTGGCGCTGGTCCGGCGTGGCCGCGCCGCTCGCCGTGCTCGCCGCGCTGTTCTTCGGGCGGTCCTTCTGAGGGTCTCGCTGCGTCCCCGGGGACGGCCGCTGCAACGCAGTGGCGCAACCCCGCCGGGCTGCGGGTTCCTCAGGACCGATGGCAGCGCTGCTCCTCCTCCTGCTCACGGCCGCCGTGCCCAGCTCTCCGCTCGGGCGGATGCAGGCCTGGGTGGGGCAGGGGGCCGGCGTCGCGGGCTACGACGCCACGGCCGACTGTGTCGGCCCCCGTGGGGAGTACCAGACCCGCATCGCCTTCCGGCGCTCGGATGGCTGGGCACGGTTCACCCAGTGGCGCGACGAGGTGCAGATCTGGGACTCGGTCGCGCTGGGCGAGGACAGCTGGGTCAGCGGAGACGCGGGCCACTGGACCGAGGGAGACACTGACCTCCAGGCGCGCATCCTCGGCCATCACTTCCTGGCGATGATCCTGGCGCCGGATCGCGTCTTCCCGCAGCTCGGCCCGGCCCGGAAGGGACGCCTCGACGACGAGCCGGTGGTCTGGGTCTCCGGGCGCGACGTCGCCGGGCATCCGGTGGAGCTCGCGCTCCTCTCCACCGGTCGTCCGGTCGCGGCCCGCATCACCTGGGGCGGGGCGGTGGGCACCCTGACCCTCCGCTTCTCCGGCTGGGAACGGATCGGCCCGGTGCAGCTTCCGCTGTCGGTCCGCATCGAACAGGGGAAGGACGTCTTCCGGTTCCGCTTCCGCGCCCCTCGGCTCGAGGCACCGGACGACGCCGGCTGGCGCCCGGCGGGGGCGGGCGGATGACACTGGGGCGAGGCCCGGCACGGGCCTGGACTGCGGCGGCCTGGCTACCTCGCGGCGCCGGCGCCGGCACCCTGCGCCATGGTGCGGAGCGCGCGCTCGACCAGGGCCCGGCTCTCCGCCGGCGGCATCGCGGCGAGCTGCGCGAGCGAGTGCGTCCTCCCCGCGGCCTCGGCGATACGCCAGCCGAGGAGGTAGCCGCTGCGCGAGGGAACCTCGCCCTTTTCGCTCGAGCCGAGGAAGAACTGCCGGTAGACCGGCCCGGGCGCAGGATCGTCCAGGTGCCCGAGCAGCCGGCTCGCCAGCTCCGGAGTGCGTGGGGTGGCCTCGGCGACGAGCGTGTCCGGCACCATGATCTCGTCGTTCGTCGCCCCGTGGTTGAGCGCCGCGCTCACCTGGGTGGCTAGCCCCTCCTCCCAGAGTGCCTCGCCGACCGTCTCCGGGGCGTCGGGATGGAGATTCCCGTGGTGCACGTGGAAGAGCTCGTGCTCCAGGAAGGGCCGCAGGCGGGAGCCCCGCGGCCGGAGGGCGGCGATGACATCCGGGCCGAAGAGCAACATCTCCCTGCCCTCGACCGTTCGCGTCCCGCCGTCGAACGCGCCCAGCGAGCACACGACCGACACCGGGTGCTTCGAGGTGAAGCCGGGAAACGTCTTCCGGAACTGCACTGCGGCGTCCTGGAGGTCCGCCTCGAGCGTGCGGCGCACCTCATCCACTCGCGCCGGGTCGGGATGGAAGCGCGCTGCCTTCTTCAGCCGCTCCGGGACGCTGGCCGAGAGCGGCTCGGTGAGTCCGAGCACCGTGGCGGTGTACAGCGTGGGGTGGGGCGCCCGCAGCAGCTCCTCGAACGCGCGGGCCTGCTCCTCGGGCGTGGCCCCCGGCGCGCGGCGCCAGAACTCGGCGCAGCCCTCGGCGGCGTCGACCAGGCCAACCCGCTGGGTTCCGCCGTCCGGGCCCGCGGAGGCGAGGGCTCCGGTCAGCAGCAGGAGCAGCGCGGCGAGGCGGCCAGCCATCATGCCCCCAGGTCACGCACGGGCCGGCGATCGATTTCGGGAGCAGTGACCCGTCAGATGTACCGGGCGAGGCTCTGCGGGTGCGAGACCTTGTACCGGCGGAAGCGCTCGCAGGCGGGGAGGAGCACGGCGATGACCACCGCGGCGGCGAGGTAGGTCATCCCCAGCCCGGTCCGATGCAGGAGCCCCAGCGTCCAGGCCGCGAGCCGGAGCAGGTGCGCATGCAGGAGGTAGAAGAAGAACGCGCTCTGGCCGAGCACGGTCAGCGGGAGGCGAAGCCAGCCCGGCAGCTCGGCCATCCACAGTGCGGTGAGAATGAGCCCGGCGATGCCCAGCTCGCAGGCAAGGTAGGCGAGGCTGGCCGGGTACTTCGACGTGTGGAGCCACTGGATGAGCGAGCTCCCCTCGCGGAAGAGCCCCGCGTTCCCGTACCCCTTCAGGCCCCGGACCACCACGAACACCAACAGCGCCAGGCCGCTGGCGAGGATCAGCTTGCCCGGGAACGTCTCGGGCTCCCGCCGGGCGATGTCCGCCGCGGCCCACCCGAGGAGCATCACTGCCAGCCAGGGGACGACCGGGTACCAGACCGGGAACGGACCGACCCGCCCCGGCACCAGGGTGAACACCAGCAGCGCCCGGCCGACGCCCTCGACGTGGGCCAGCCTCGTGGCGACCGCCTCCTGGAGCACGATGAGGAGCAGGCCCAGCGCGCCGCAGACCCGCGCCGGCAGCCGTCGGAGGACGGACATCGCCACCATGCTCAGCCCGATGGCGTAGAGGACCTGGAGGACGAACAGGAAGCGGTGGACGAGTACCATCCACAGCGGGTCGAGCGCGGCGATGAGCAGCCCCCGAAGAGCGATGAACCGGGTGATGTCCGACTCGGAGGCTCCGTCCCGCTTCTTCCGCTGCACCGACATGTAGAGCGAGTAGCCGGAGAGGAAGAGGAACGTCGGCGCGCAGAGGTGGGTGATCCACCGGGTGAAGAACTGGGCGGCGGGGAGCGCCGTGCCCGGAACCCAGCCCTGCGCCGAGTCGCCGAACAGTCGCCCGGCGTTGAAGGCCGAGGAGGAATGGTCCACGGTCATCAGGACCATCACCAGGCCACGCAGCCAGTCCACCGGAAGCAGCCGCGACCGCTCCAGCGGAACGGCCCGGAATGCAGTCACCGCACGCGTCGAGACGTCCATCCCACCTCCAAGGGTGTGCCCGGTGGGGAACCCCGGGACCTCCGGCGGTGCGCGATTCAGGCGAGTGTTGCGGCCTCCCGGCGACGCAGCTGTGCCGCCCGGAGATCGCACCGGCCGGTGGGGAGAACCCTCAGTGGCCGAGCCGCTTCTTCCCAGGGAGCAGCCGCCGCACGCTGATCTTCCCGAAGCGGTTGCCGAACAGGTACCAGGTGAACGCCGCGCCGAAGAGGGCCGCCGCGCCGGCAGTGCCCAGAAGGCCCAGCACCGGGTAGCCCCGC
Organism: Myxococcaceae bacterium; assembly: GCA_035519675.1. Classification (GTDB taxonomy): domain Bacteria; phylum Myxococcota; class Myxococcia; order Myxococcales; family Myxococcaceae; genus RPRB01. Next base: position 228,925 of record DATIWB010000109.1, on the reverse strand, counting down.
ACCGTCCACGGCACCTGGGAGAAGCTGATGAACGCGCCCACGATGAAGCCGCAAGCGCAGAAGCCGAGGAAGGTGATGACCGCCGCCGCGCGGAGGCTGGCGTTCACCTTGTCCAGCGCCGCCGAGCGAACGTTCACCGCGAAGCGGCCGGTCTCGAGGTCGAGGAGAATCTGCGAGAGCTGCGTCGGGAGGTCCGCCGCCAGCCCCTGGAAGCGGAGCAGCGCGCGGAGGATCCCGCCCTGCATGTCGCCCAGGTCGTACCGTCCCTTGAGCAGCTCCTTGGCGTAGGGAAGCACCACGCCGAGGATGTCGAGCTCGGGCGAGAGCTGGCGGAGGATTCCCTCCATCGAGACCGAGGCGCGGGAGAGGAGCGCGTACTCGCGGGGCACCCGGACCCGGTACTTCACCGCCAGGTCCAGCAGGTCGGTGAGCAGATGCCGGGCGTTCACCTCGCCGAGCGTGCGGGGCAGGTTGCGGGCGAGCACCCCATCGATGTCGCTCCGGAACGCGGCGATGTTCGCCCGGGCGTCGGGAGCGCCAATCCGGTAGAGCAGCCGCGCGACCGACTCGGAGTCCTTGAGCGCGACGGCGACGATGAGGATGACCAGTTGCTCGCGCATCTGCCGGCTCAGCCGGCCCACCAGCCCGAAGTCGATGAGGCCGATGGTGCCATCCGGGAGGAGGAGGAAGTTTCCCGGATGAGGGTCGGCGTGAAAGAGCCCGTCCTCGAAGAGCTGGCGGAAGGCGGTATCGAGCACGGTGCGGGCAAGCGCGGCGCGCCGCTCGGCATCGAGATCGGCCTCGAGCAGCTTCACCCCCTCGAAGTACTCGAGGGTCAGTACGGTGCCGCTGCTCAGCTCGTCGTGCACCTTGGGGATGCGGATGCCGGCGCGGCTGCGGTGTGTCTCCTGGAAGGCGCGGACGTTCTCCGCCTCGTGCACGAAGTCCAGCTCCTCGCGGATGGCGCGGTCGAACTCCTCGACGATGCCCACCGGCGAGTAGATGCCGGTCTCCTCCACCACCGCCTCGAGTAGCCGGGCGAGTGCGCGCAAGACCTGAAGGTCCGAGGCGATCTGCGTCTGGATGCCGGGGCGCTGGACCTTCACCACCACCGGCTCACCGCCCCGCGTCGTCCCGCGGTGCACCTGGGCGATGCTCGCCGCGGCCAGCGGCTGAGGGTCGATGCTGGCGAAGGCCTCCTCGGGGGAGCGGCCCAGCCCAGACTGGATCTGCGCCCGGACCGCCTCGAGCGGGATGGGGGCCACCGAGTCCTGAAGCTGGCGGAGCTCGATCACCAACTCGCTGGGGAGCAGGTCCGCGCGGGTGGAGAGCACCTGCCCGAGCTTGACGAACGTCGGCCCGAGGTCCTCCAGCATCCGGCGGAAACGGCGCGCCGCGCTCTGCGCCCGGGTGTCGGGGGCCTGCTCCACCGGCTCGCGGCGGCCGATGAGCCGGAACACCCCGGCACGGTCCAGCAGATCGGCGAACCCGTGCCGCGCGGCGATGGTGGCGATCTGTCGGAGCCTGTTGAGATCCTGGAGATTCAAGGGGTCAGCCCAGGGTGCTACCACCTGTTCCCCCCGGGCGTCGTGGGGGCACACGAGGAGCGCAGAGGCGGCGGCGGTGGAACGGAGCGCAGCGGCGACAGCACGGACGGTGGTGGACGAGCAGCCGGCGGACGCGCCGGTCACACCGATGATCCGCCAGTACCTGGACGCGAAGGCCCGCGCCGGGGACGCCTTTCTCTTCTTCCGGCTCGGCGACTTCTACGAGCTCTTCTTCGAGGACGCGGTCCGCGCCGCGGAGCTGCTGGGCATCACCCTGACCGCGCGGAGCAAGGGTCCCGAGCGGGTGCCGATGTGCGGCGTCCCGTTCCACGCCGCCCGCCGCTATCTGGCCAAGCTGCTCGAGGCCGGCCACAAGGTGGCCATCTGCGAGCAGGTGGAGGCGCCCGGCGCCGGGGCTGGCATCGTGCGCCGGGAGATCGTCCGCATCGTCACCCCCGGCACGGTCCTGGACGAGGACGTGCTGGATGCGGCCCGGGCCGCCTGGCTGGTGGCGGTGAGCGCGGGGGAGGGCGCCCACGGCGCGGCGCTCCTGGACGTCTCCACCGGGGACTTCCGGGCTCTGCAGGGCCCCTCGCTCCAGGTGGTGCTGGAGGCCGTCGCCGCGCACGAGCCGCGCGAGGTGCTCGTCGCTGCGGACTCGCCGGCCGTGGTGCGCACCGCCATCCGCGACGCGCTGGGAACGCTTCCGGTCACCGAGCGCGAGGCCTCGCACTTCGACCCCAGTCGCGCCGGGGCGTTCCTCCGGACCCACTTCGGGGTCGCCACCCTCGAAGGCTTCGGGGTCGACGAGGCGCCGCGGGCCGTGGCCGCCGCCGGCGCGGCACTCCGCTACCTGAAGGACACCCAGCGCACCGAGGCGCGCCACGTCCATGCGCTCCGGCGAGTGCCGCTCGAGTCCACCCTGGTCCTCGACGAGACCACCCGGGTCAACCTCGAGCTCCTCCGGACGATGCGGGACGGCTCCCGGTCGGGCTCGCTCCTCGGGGTGGTGGACCGGACCGTCACCGCGCTGGGGGCGCGCCGCCTCGCCGAGTGGCTGCTCGCGCCGCTGCTGGAGCTGGACGTCATCCGCGCCCGGCAGGACGCCGTCGAGGAGCTCTCGACCAAGGCCGTGTGGCGCGAGGCGTGGGCGGGGCTGCTCCGCCAGGTGGCGGACGTGGAGCGCATCCTCGGGCGCCTCGCCACCGGGCTCGGCACGCCGCGCGACCTTGCCGGCCTCGGCCGGAGCCTGGCGGTGCTCCCCGACCTCGCCACCGCGCTCGAGGGTTGCCGGGCTGCGCTCTGGAGACGACTGGCCGGGCCGCTGCGCGGGTTCGAGCCCCTCGCCGCCCAGCTGCAGCGCGCGCTGGTGGACACCCCTCCGGCCGATCTGGACGACGGTGGCTTCATCCGCCCCGGCTACTCGGAGGAGCTGGACGTGCTCGTCGCCCTGGCCACCGACGGCCGGAGCACCCTGGTCGACCTCGAGCGCCGCGAGCGCGCCCGCACCGGCATCGGGAGCCTCAAGGTCCGCTACACCCGGGTCTTCGGCTACTTCTTCGAGGTCACCCGCGCCAACCTGCACCTCGTCCCCGAGGGCTGGGAGCGCCGGCAGACGATGGTGGGCGCCGAGCGCTTCGTCACCCCGGAGCTGAAGGCCTTCGAGGCCCAGGTGCTGGGAGCAGAGGAGAAGCGCATCGGCCTGGAGCGGGCCCTGTTCGACGAGCTCCGGGAGGCGGTGCTCGCCCGGGCCGGGGCGCTGCGGGCCGCAGCGGACGCGCTGGCCTCCGCCGATGCCCTGGCCTCGCTGGCCCGGGTGGCAGCGGAGAACGGCTACTGCCGCCCGGCGGTGGACGACTCCGACGTGCTGGAGCTGGAGAAGTCGCGCCATCCGGTGGTCGAGCGGCGGGTCTCCGCCGAGCCCTTCGTGCCCAACGACCTCATCCTGGACCGCACCCACTCCCAGCTGGTGGTCCTCACCGGGCCGAACATGGCGGGGAAGAGCACCCTGCTCCGGCAGGTGGCGCTCACCGTGCTGCTCGCCCAGGCGGGGAGCTTCGTCCCGGCGTCACGGGCGCGCATCGGCAGGGTGGACCGCATCTTCACCCGGGTGGGCGCCTCCGACGACCTGGCCCGCGGCCAGTCCACCTTCATGGTGGAGATGGCGGAGACGGCGGCCATCCTCCACCACGCCAGCGAGCGGAGCCTGGTGGTGCTGGACGAGATCGGCCGGGGGACCTCCACCTTCGACGGCCTGTCCATCGCCTGGGCGGTGGCCGAGCACCTCCACGACCAGATCGGCGCCCGGACGCTCTTCGCCACCCACTACCACGAGCTGGTGGAGCTGGCCCGGACGCACCCCCGGGTGCGTAACCTCTCGATGGGGGTCCGCGAGTCCGCCGGGAAGGTGGTGTTCCTGCGGACGGTGGTGGAGGGCGGGGCGAGCAAGAGCTACGGCATCGAGGTGGCGCGGCTCGCCGGCCTCCCCGGCAGCGTGCTTCGCCGGGCCCGCGAGGTGCTGCGCCGCCTGGAGACGGAAGGCGCGCCGCGTCCCGGGATGGTGCGGGTGGACGAGGCCCAGCTGCCGCTGCGGCTGGAGGACTGCGGGGCGCCCACGTACCTCCCCGACGACGTCACGCCGGACGGGCCGTCGGTGGAGTCCGAGGTGCTCGCACAGCTCCGCGAAGCCCGGCTGGACGAGACCACACCGCTCCAGGCGCTCCAGCTCCTCGCGACGCTGCAGAAGGAACTCGCCGGCACCCGAGAGGGCTGACCTCGGATCGCAGGGCCGGCCGTTCGCGCCGGGCGCGGCCGGCCACCCGGAGGCCCGGGAAGGCCCGGCGCCTGCTCCGAGAATTCAACGGAGAGTATGGATTTGGGAAGTCCAAGTGCCCGGAAGGTGGTTCCCTGGTTTCACCCCCATTTTGAGTTGGAGCTATATCTCCAACTTAGAATGGCGGTGAAGCCCCCGAACGAAAATTCAGGGAGTTGGAACCACGAAAGCCGCACTCTCCGTTAATTTCTCGGAGCGCCCTGGAGGACGCCCCAAGGGAGACGGCCGCCGGAAAATTTGCCCAGCCGATCGGCCCGGGTTCACATGGCTGTAGTCGTGAATCCTACCCGCCTGGCCCTGGCCCTCTGTGTCTTCGCCCTGCCTGCGATCGCCGCGCCCGAGCCGGCGGAGCAGGCATACCAGGCCGCCCGCAAGGGCTACTACGCCCTGAAGAAGGACCCCAAGCGCCGGAAGTTTCGCGACAGCTGGCTCAACGTGGCGCATCGCTTCGAGGGGGTGGCGAAGAAGTTCCCCAAGAGCACCCGCGCTCCGGACTCGCTCTTCACCGCGGCGCAGCTCCTGTCGGACCTCAGCCGGATCAGCCTCCTTGCCGAGGACGCCGCGGCCTCGATGGAGGACTACCGGACGCTCCTCGAGGGCTACCCACGCAGCTCGCTCGCCGACGACGCGGCCCTGGCCCTGGCCCGGGCGTACCTCGAGCGCGACCAGCCCGAGCCCGCGCGGAAGGTACTCCAGCGCGCCGCGCAGCTTCCGAAGGGCGACCAGGCATCTCGTCTCCGTGCCCTGACCGCCTCGCTCCCGCCGGAGCCGAAGGACACCGGCCGGCGGACGGGGAAGGGCGAGGACGTCGCGAAGCGCGAGACATCGGCGGGCGAGTCGCGCCCGGTCCCGGCAGCACGGGGTGGCACGGACGGCCGTTCCGGACCCGCGCTCAGCGTGCGGCAGACGCCCGTGCATCCCGTCGAGACGCCCGAGTGGTTGAAGCAGGTGACCACGGCGAAGCCCGGGTCGGCCGAGGAGGAGGCAGGCTCCAGCGGAGACGAGGCCGAAGAGGCTTCCCCCGAGCCCGTCGACCGAGCTGCCGAGCCCGCCCGGACTGCGACGACCAGCGAGCCGGACCGGCGCCGCTCGGTGGCCGGCACTGCGCCTGCTCCGACCGAGGCGACCAGAACCTCGAGCCCCGCCGATGCCGGCGCGCTCCTCGCCCAGGCCCCTGCGACCCAGGTCCGCGAGCGGCTTCGGGCCATCAAGAAGCGCGCCCCGAGCGAGGTCACGCTCGCCGAGCAGCTCGGGCTCAAGGTTCGCCGGGTGGTCATCGACCCCGGCCACGGCGGCCACGACACCGGCACCGTCGGCGCCGACGGCACCCGCGAGAAGGACGTCGCCCTCGCCATCTCCAAGCGGCTGCGGACGGTCCTCACCGAGCAGGGCCTGGAAGTGGTCCTCACCCGCGAGACCGACCACTTCGTGCGCCTCGAGGAGCGCGCACGGCTGGCCAACGTGGCCCGGGGCGACCTCTTCATCTCCGTGCACTGCAACTCGCTGCCGCAGCGCCACATCCGGGGCATCGAGACCTACACCCTGAACCTCGCCTCGGACCGGTACGCCATCCGGCTGGCCGCACGAGAGAACGCCACTTCCGAGAAGGGCATGTCCGATCTCCGCTTCCTCCTCGCCGACCTGGCGACGCGCGCCAACACCGAGGAGTCGGTCCGGCTCGCCACCCAGGTGCAGTCGGGACTGGTCTCGAAGCTCACGCCCGGGGACCGGAAGATCCGCGACCTCGGCACCAAGGAGGCGCTCTTCTACGTGCTGCTGGGGACGAAGATGCCGGCGATCCTGGTGGAGACCGGCTTCCTCTCCAACCCCGAGGAGGAGAAGCGCCTGGCCTCGCCGGACTATCAAGATCATGTCGCCCGGGCGATCGCCGCCGGCGTGCAGGATTTCCTCGGCTACCGCGAGCGGCTGGCCAAGGTGAACTAGCCGCCCCGACACCGCTCGAGGGCGGACCTCGCTATCCTCGGGGCAAGAGACCCTTCTCCCCGTGTCCGCCGACCCTCACGCGCTGCCTCCCACGCCCGATCGCGTCTGCTCCCAGACGCTGGTCGCTTCCGTCCCTTCCTTCCCGGCGAAGGGGAGCCTCGGGGAACGCCTGCGGCGGCACCGGACCGAGTCGCTCGCCCGCATCCGCGCCTTCCACGCGGGCGGGGGCGCTGGGCTCTCCACCACCCGGCTGGTGACTGCTGCGGCCGACGCCGCGCTCGAGGCGCTGTGGGACGTCCTCGCCCCCGCCCACAAGCTGGTCGGTGCGGTGCTGGTCGGAGTGGGAGGGACCGGCCGGCGCGAGATGAGCCCCGACTCCGACTGGGACCTGCTGCTCCTGCACACCGGACGGGGCGAGGTAGCGAGCTTCGCCCGGGCGTTCTCCACCGCGCTCTGGGACGCCCGCGTCCACGTCGGCTGGAGCGTGCGGACCCTGGCGGAGGCAACCGGTGCGGCGCGCGAGGACACCGATTTCCGCACCGCGCTGCTCGACGCCCGGCGCATCGCCGGGGACGGCAGGCTCTGGGGCCGTGCCGAGCGCTCGGTGCTCGCCGAGCAGCGGACCCGGGACGCCGATGCCTTCGTCCGGGCCAAGGCCGCCGAGCTCCGTGCCCGGCGAGAGAAGTTCGGAGACACGGTCTTCCTGCTCGAGCCCAACGTGAAGCAGGGACAGGGCGGGCTCCGGGACCTCGAGGCCGCCCTCTGGGTGGCCCAGGTTCGCTTCCGCGCCCGGACCCTGGGCCAGCTGCTCGAGCGCGGAGCCCTCCCGCGGCACGACGTCGGCGAGGCCCGCTCCGCCCGCGACTTCCTGATGCGGGTCCGCAACGCTGCCCACCTCGCCACCGGACGCAAGGAGGACCGGCTGACCTTCGAGCTGCAGGCGAGCCTCTCGGCCGAGCTCGGCTACCGGAACGGGCCCGAGGGCGCGGCGGTGGAGCGCTTCATGCGTCACCTCTACCTGGCCGCGGGCACCTTGCGCCGGGTGTCCGATGCGGTCCTGGCCCGGGCCGAGGAGGAGCGGGCGCCCCGCCGCATCTTCCGCTCCGAGCGCAGGGTGGGCCACTTCAAGGAGTTCCGCGGGCGGCTCACGGTGGACGACGGCACCCTGTTCCAGCGCTCGCCCGCCGAGGTGCTCCGGCTGTTCCAGAACGCCGGGGAGCTCGGGCTCCCCATCTACAGCTGGGCGCGCGAGCGCATCGCCGAGGCGCTGCCGGCGCTGGTGGCGGCCCGCGGCGAGCCCGAGGTGGTGGAAGCGCTCAAGGCGCTCTTCCTCTCCCCGGCGGGGCGCGGGGCGGTGCTGGACGAGATGCACGCCCTCGGGGTGCTGGGAGCGCTGGTGCCCGAGTTCGGGCGGATCACCGCCCACCACCAGAACGACCTGTACCACGTGTACACCGTGGACGTTCACACCCTCCGGGCGCTCCGGCGGCTCTACGCGCTTCGCGCCGGAGACCTGGTGGACGTGGAGCCGGAGCTCGGACGGATGCTCGCCGACCTGGAGGATCCGCTGCCGCTCTACCTGGGAATGCTGCTCCACGACGCCGGCAAGGGTCTGGGCGGCGACCACTCCGTCCGGGGACGGGAGCTGATGGTGACGCTCGGCGCGCGGCTCGGGCTCACTCCCCGGCAGCGGGCAGTGGCCGAGTTCCTGGTCCTGCACCACCTGACGATGAGCCAGACCGCGCAGCGCCGGGACCTCTCCGACCCGGAGCTCATCCGCTGGTTCGCCGAGCTGTGCGGCGACGTGGAGAAGCTCACCGCGCTGTACCTGCTCACCTGGGCGGACATGTCCTCGGTCGCGCCCGGGATGTGGAACGCCTGGCGCGCGGGGCTGGTCCACGAGCTGTACCGGAAGGCGCACGCGGTGCTGTCGGGGAAGGAGGGCGCCGAGCGCGCCGAACGCGAGGCGTTCGCCGAGGCGTGGACCCGAAGGCTGGGGGCCGAGGAGGCCTCGCGGCTGCTGGACTCGCTCCCCGACCGGTACTTCGACGCGACCCCGCCCGCGGACGCGCTCCGGCACGCGGTGCTGCTCCGCCGTGCCCGGCGCTTCCCCATCGCCGCGGTGCTCCGGCGGACGCTGGAGGGGCACGCCGAGGTGCACGTCGCCGCGCCCGATGCGCCAGGGCTCCTCGCCACCTGGAGCGGGGTCCTCGCCGCGCACGGGCTGGACATCCTCTCGGCGCGCATCGTGTCCACCGCCGACGGTTACGCGCTCGACGTCTTCGAGGTGCGCGGGCGGGCAGGGCGGCCGGTGGAGCGCACCCGCTGGCGCCGGGCCCGGGCGGACCTGGTCGCCGCGGCGCGAGGAAAGCTCGACGTGCCAGCGCTGCTCGCCCGGCGGCGCGGGGGGAAGATCCTCCACCGCGCGCTTCCTCCGGTGGCCACCCGGGTGAGCGTGGACAACCGCGCCTCGCAGCGCTTCACGGTGGTGGACGTGCGCGGCGAGGACCGGCTCGGGCTGCTGCACGACCTCGCGGCGGCGCTCGCCGGGGCGCGGCTGGAGATCGCCGTCGCCAAGGTCGCCACCGAGGCCAACCGAGCGATCGACTCCTTCTACGTCACCCGGCGGGGCGAGAAGCTCACCGACCCCGGCGAGGTCGAGACCGTCCGGGCACAGCTCGCTGCGGCCGTTCCTGCCCCCACGCTCGAAGGGTAGCCAGACGACCAAGCGTTCGGTTGCGGGGGGCTTGGCCGTGCGCTCCGTCGGGGCGGAATGAATCCGACGTGCGGCGGGTTGCCCCCACCACAGGCCAGGAGCTTTGGACCCTGGGACCGTTGCATCGGTCAAGTTCCCGAAAGGTCGGGAACTTTCAGTGGCATCGACCACAGAGAAGGTACAGCTTCTCGGTCGAATGCCTGGCTGTGCACGGGACTTGCTTGCGTTTCCCGTGCGCCGTCGCACCTTGCGTCCTAAGGAGCGGAGCGAGGGCTGGTCGGGGTGGCCGCGAAGGGAGACAGGAAAGACATGACGGACAAGGACAACAAGGGAAGCATGACCGTGGCGGAGGCCGGCAGGAAGGGCGGCGAGACGGTCCGGAACGAGCGCGGCCGGGAGTTCTACGAGACGATCGGCAGGAAGGGCGGCGCGACGGTCAAGGCCGAGCGCGGGCGCGCGTTCTACGAGGAGATTGGCCGCAAGGGCGGCGAGACAGTGAAGGCCGAGCGCGGCGCCAAGTTCTACGAGGAGATCGGCAAGAAGGGCGGCGACCGGGTGAAGGCCACCCGCGGCCCCAACTTCTACGAGGAGATCGGCCGCAAGGGTGGGCAGAAGGTCAAGAAGCTCATCGAAGAGGGGAAGCGGGCGGCGCGCGACGCGGCGGCAACAGCGGCGGCGGCCGGGAACACCGGACACGAGCCCTCGAAGGGTTGATATGCGAGGGGCGTGACCGCGCCCCTCGTTCCGGTCGACGGACAGCATCCGCAGCCGAGGACGGTCGGGCTTGCCGTGCAGGCGCTTCAGGACGGCGAGCTGCTCGGTTACCCCAGTGACACCACGTACGCCCTCGGCTGCGACGCCCACCAGCGCCGCGCCGTGGAGCGGCTGGCGCAGCTGAAGCACCGAGATCCGAAGAAGCCCTTCGCCTTGCTGGTGGCGGACCTCTCGGACCTCGCCCGCTATGCCCAGGTCAGCAACTTCGCCTACCGGGTCCTGCGCCAGCTCGCCCCGGGCCCGTTCACCTTCGTCCTCCCGGCCACCCGGCTCGTGCCGGAGCTGCTGCTGCACAGAAAGCGCGAGGTCGGGCTCCGGATCCCGGATGCACCCGTGGCCCGGGCGCTGGTGACCGGGCTCGGCGGGCCGCTGGTGACCACCACCGCCACGGCGCTCGAGGAGCTGCTCGACGGAGGCCGGGGACGCTCCACCCGGGTCGAGGGTGAGCCCCTCACCGACGCGGCCGAGGTGCGCGACGTCTACGGCCACGCGCTCGCCCAGGTGCTCGACGCCGGACCCTTGGAGGGCCACCCCAGCACGGTCCTCTCGCTCATGGGGGACAGCATCGAGGTGCTGCGCCAGGGGGTGGGAGTCGTGGCCGGGCTCTAGAAAAGTTCCCCCCTCCCGGGACGGGGCTACCGTGGGCGCCGATGGCCGCTTCCCTGGACCCCCTGGAGCCCTACCTCGACGCCTTCATCGCCTACGTGAGGGCGGAGCGCGGGCTGTCTCCGAGGACGGTGGAGGCGTACGCCCGGGACCTGATCGGCTATCTGGGGTCGCTCCGGGCCGCTGGGGTGCGCGCCCCCGATGCGGTCAGGCAGGAGCACGTGCGAGGGCACCTGGCCACGCTCGGCCGGCGGCTCTCCTCGCGGAGCCAGGCCCGTCACCTGGCGGCCATGCGCATGTTCCACCGCTTCCTGGTGGCCGACCGTCACACCAAGGACGACCCCACCGAGCAAGTGGAGACCCCGCGGCAGTCGCGGCGGCTCCCGGTGTTTCTCACCCTGGAGGAGGTGGAGGCGCTGCTCGAGGCGCCCAGGGACACCACCGCCCGGGGGCTGCGCGACCGGGCGATGCTGCACGTGCTCTACGCCACGGGGCTGCGGGTGAGCGAGCTGGTGGGGCTGACGGTCAACTCGGTCCAGCTCGACGCCGGGTACCTCGTCGCGCGCGGAAAGGGCGACAAGGAGCGTCTGGTCCCGCTCGGGCGGCGGGCGGTGGCCGAGGTCCGGGCCTGGCTCGCCGCCGGTCGTCCCCAGCTCCTCCACGGGCGCGCCTCGCGCGCGCTGTTCGTCGGCCCACGGGGGACGGCGCTCACCCGCCAGGGAGTCTGGAAGCTGCTCCGCCGTCACGCGCTCGCCGCCGGCATCAAGAAGCGGCTGAGCCCGCACAAGCTCCGCCATTCGTTCGCCACCCACCTCGTCGAGCGCGGCGCGGACCTCCGGGTGGTGCAGGCGATGCTCGGCCACGCCGACCTCGCCACCACCCAGATCTACACCCACGTCGATGGACGGCGGCTCCGGGCGGTCTACGACGCCGCCCACCCGCGCAGCCGGAGCGGTTAAGGTTCGCCGCTCCGCACCATGCGCATCCTGTCCGGCATCCAGTCCTCGGGAAAGCAGCACATCGGCAACTACTACGGCGCGCTCCGCCAGTTCGTGGACCTCCAGAACCAGGGCGAGGCCCTCTACTTCATCGCCAACCTGCACGCCCTGACCACGGTGCGTGACCCGGCCGCCGCCGCGGCCCTCACCCGCGAGACGGCGATGGCCTTCCTCGCGCTGGGGTTGAATCCGGCGAAGGCCATCCTCTTCCGGCAGAGCGACATCCCGGAGGTGCTCGAGCTGTACTGGATCCTCGGGACGGTGGTCCCCCTGTCCAACCTCGACCGCGCCCACAGCTACAAGGACAAGGTCTCCAAGGGCATCTCGGCTGACTTCGGGCTCTTCGCCTACCCGGTGCTGATGGCGGCCGACATCCTCCTCCACGGCTCGGACCTGGTCCCGGTGGGGAGGGATCAGGTGCAGCATCTGGAATTCGCCCGCGACTGGGCCACCAAGTTCAACCTGACCTACCTGCCGGGCTACGACCCGGCGGACCCGGGGGGGGCGAGGAGCGGGAAGCCCGGCATCCTCAAGCTCCCCGAGGCGCTGGTGCAGGAGGCGACCGCGGTGGTTCCGGGCACCGACGGGCAGAAGATGTCCAAGTCCTACAACAACACCATCGACCTCTTCGGCGAGGAGGGCGAGGTGAAGAAGCGAATCATGGGGATCAAGACCGACAGCACCCCGGTCGAGGCGCCGAAGCCGGTGGACACCCCGCTCTACCAGCTGCTCAAGGTGATGCTCCCGGAGAGCGAGTTCGCAGCGGTGGACAGGGCCTGGCGGGAGGGCGGCAAGGGCTACGGCGAGTTCAAGAAGACCTTGCTCGCCGCGTACCACGCGACCTTCGACGAGCCGCGGGCGCGGTACCAGGCGCTGCAGAAGGATCCGGGGTCGGTGGACGCCATCCTTCGCGCCGGGGCCGAGCGGGCCCGGGCGGTCGCCGCTCCGGTCATCGACCGGGTGCGGCGGGCGGTGGGGATCGAGCGTTGACCCTCCGCGGACGGGACTGGTAGGGCCAGAGCGCACGGTGCCCACCCATTCCCAGACCCCGGCCGAGCCGGAGGACGTCGCTCAGGTGGGCGCCGCCCCGCTGCACCCCGGGCTCCAGGTCAAGCTGCCCGCCTTCGAGGGCCCGCTCGATCTGCTGCTGCACCTCATCCGCGAGCACAAGCTCGACGTCTTCGACATCCCCATCGCCCTGATCGCCGAGAAGTACAACCAGTCACTGGCGGAGATGGTGGCGCTGGACCTGGACGTCGCCGGCGAGTTCCTGGTGATGGCGGCGACGCTGACCCACATCAAGAGCCGTCTCCTGCTCCCGCGCACCGAGGCCCCGACCGAGGCTGGCGAGGCCGCGGAGGAGCAGGGCGATCCGCGGGCCGAGCTGGTCCGCCGGCTGCTCGAGTACCAGAAGTACAAGGAGGTCGCCCGCCAGCTGGCGGAGAACGAGTTGCTCGACCGTGACGTCTTCACCCGGCGCATCACCCCCGCGGCCGCGGCGCAGGTCGAGTCGGCGGCGCTGGCGGAGGTGAGCGTCTACCGGCTGATCGAGGCGCTGGATCGGGTGCTCAAGGCGCTCGAGCCGCGGGTGGGGCACGAGGTGGTGCGCGATCAGCTCACCCTCTCCGCCGCGATGCAGGGCATCACCGCCCGGCTCCGGCCCGGAGAGCGCATCGCCTTCTTCCAGCTCTTCGAGGGTCAGAGGACCCGTGGCGCGGTGGTGGTCACCTTCCTCGCGCTCCTCGAGATGGTGAAGCTGCGGCTGCTCCGCGTGAACCAGGACGAGGGGTCGAGGGACATCTGGGTGTCGGCCGAGGCCGGTGCACTCGAGGGTGGGACCCTGGAGGTCGACGAGCGTGAGTACTCCTGAGAAGCCGGGCAAGGGTGGAGAGCGCCCCGGCCCGGAAGTGCCGTTCAGCGAGGCCGAGGTCCAGTCGGTGGCCGAGCCGCCGGCGGACGCCGAGCTGGAGGACGTCGAGCCGGCGGAGATCGACGAGCAGCCGGTGGAGTTCGAGCCGTTCGAGCGGCTGGTCCAGCGCAGCCGCCGGCTCTCGCCCGAGCGGGTGCGGACCATCGTCGAGTCGCTGCTCTTCGTCACCGACAAGCCGGTGACGATGGACCAGCTGCACGAGGCCACCGGCGTCGAGCGGCCGCGGCTCCGCTCAGCGCTGGAGGAGCTCGCCGGGCTCCACCGCGAAGGTGCCAGCGGCATCGTGCTCACCGAGGTGGCCGGAGGCTGGCAGCTCCGCACCGACCCGGACAGCGGCGAGCACGTCCGGCGCTTCCTCCGGGTGAAGCCGCAGCGGCTCACCCGGGCAGCGCTGGAGACGCTGGCGATCATCGCCTACCGCCAGCCGGTGACCCGGCCGGAGATCGAGGACGTGCGCGGCGTGGACTCGGCGGCGGTGGTCAAGGCGCTCCTCGAGCGGCGGCTGATCAAGATCCTCGGGAAGAAGGACGAGGTCGGCCGGCCCATCCTCTACGGGACGACGCGCGAGTTCCTGGAGTTCTTCGCCCTCAAGGATCTGTCCGCCCTGCCGACCCTGCGCGAGTTCCACGAGCTGTCCGAGGAGCACCGCACCCTGGTGGACAACGAGGCGCCAGCGCCGCCCACCACCGAGGGTCTGGTGGAGGAGCTGGCCGACCCCACCTTCGAGCAGGGTCTGGAGGCCGCTGCTCCGGGGGCCGAGGAGGCGATGGAAGCGCTGGAGCAGGCGATGGAGGAGGCCGAGGCGCGCTCGAAGGCGACCGCTGCGTCGCTCGGCACCGAGTCGCCCGCTCCCCGTCCTGCGCCCGAGGAGACCGACCGGTGAGCGAACGACTGCAGAAGTTCCTCGCCCGGGCCGGCGTGGCCTCGCGCCGCCACGCCGAGGGGCTCATCACCGCCGGTCGGGTGAGCGTGAACAACCAGCGGGTCACCGAGCTGGGCACCAAGGTGGAGCCGACGGATTTGGTCACGGTCGACGGGAGGCTGGTGACCGCTCCGGAGCACACGTCCTGGTACCTGCTCCACAAGCCGCCCGGGGTGGTGACCACCCTCTCCGACCCCGAGGGGCGGCCGACGGTCGCCGGGCTGCTCGCCGGCGTGGAGCAGCGGGTCTTCCCGGTCGGCCGGCTCGACTGGGACGCCGAGGGGGCCTTGCTGGTGACCAACGACGGCGCGGCGGCGCACCGGCTGCTGCACCCGAGCTTCGAGGTGCCCCGGGCGTACCTGGTCAAGGTGAAGGGCGCTCCGACCGACGAGACGCTGGCCCGGCTCCTCGAGGGCGTCCGCCTCGAGGACGGACCGGCGCGCGCGCTCCGGGCGGAGCGCTTCGAGGTCACCGAGCGGAACACCTGGCTGTTGCTCCAGGTCGGCGAAGGGCGACCGCACCTGGTCAAGCGGCTCTGCGCCGCGGTGGGGCACCCGGTGGTCCGGCTCTTCCGGCCGGCCCAGGCGGGCGTCTCGGTCGCGGGGCTGCAGCCCGGCGAGCTCCGCCCCCTGACGGCGGAGGAGGTGCAGCGGGTGGAGGCCGTGGCCTCGGGGGGCAGCGTGCCCGAGCCCGCGCCCTTCCTGCCGCCGAGACGGCACGGTCGGGCCGGTGAGGACGACGAGCCCACGGAGGACACCTCCGCCGGGACCGGCGCGGCCGGCGACGCCCCGCGGACGGCGGCAGCGCCTCGAGGCCGCGAGCGGACCGACCACCGGGAGCGGACACGGGGCGGGAGGCCGGCCGGACGGGCCTGGAAGCCGCAGCGCTCGGCAGCAGCGTCATCGACCCGGGACCGCGCATCCGGAGGGCGGGGGGCCGGGCCCCGCGAGCACCGGGGTGATCCGCGTGGAGCGCGGGGCGGACCCGGAGGTCGCTCGTTCGGTGGAGCGCCCGCCGAGCCGGGACGGGGTCCGGGCACGACGCACCACCGCGGAGCTGGCCCGGGCGGTCGAGGCGCGTCGTTCGCTGGGAGCCGGGGCGGCGTCCGGGACCGGAAGGCTCCGAGGGGCCGGTTCGGTGCACCCCGGGGCCCAGGCGAGGACCGAAGGCCTGCTCGCCGCCTCCCGTCCCAGGAGCACGAGGGGGGCGGCCGGGGCGGAGGCTTCGCCCGCGGCGCGGGCTGGAGCAAGGCACGAGGTGCACCTGGCGGGGCCGCGCCCGAGGGGCGCCGTCGTGGATTCGCTGGCGGTCGTGCTGGCCGTGGTGGCGCAAGCGCGGGGGTCCAGGGCTACGGTGGAACACCAAGTGGTCCCGGGCGACCTGGGCGCGGCGCTCCGTTCGAGCGGCAGGCTGCCCGCGGTGGCCCGAGCGCGGGGGGCCGGGGCAGGGGCTTCGGTCAAGCGCCAGGCCGTCCCGGGCGACCTGGACACGGCGCTCCGTTCGAGCGGCAGGCCGCCCGCGGTGGCCCGAGGACGGGCGGCCGGGGCAGGGGTTTCGGTGGAGCAACAGGCGGTCCCGGGCGTCCTGGGCGCGGCGCTCCGTTCGAGCGGCAGCACGGAGGATTCGGCGACGCCCGCGGTGGCGCGAGCGCGGGCGGCCGGCGCGGCGGGTCTGGTGGGGCACCGGGCTTCGGCGGGCCCGGTCGCGGCGCAGGAGGGCGCGGGCGCTTCGGTGCGCTGCCGCGAGGTGGCGGAGAGCGACGACCCCGGCCCGGGGGACCGCGGGGTGGAGGTGCAGGTGGGAGACGCGGCGGCCGCCGCTGATCCGCCGCTCCCCCGGGCGTCCTCGGGGTGAGGTAAAACCCCGTTCCATCGATGGATCCTGCCCGGCTCAAAGCCGATGCCGGTGCGGCCCTGGCCGCAGGACACTTCTCGCGCGCCGCTTCCCTCTACGCGGCCTACTGCGCCGGCGCTCCCCGGGACCGCCAGTCACACCTCCGGCTGGGTGATGCCTACGCGCGCGCCGGCGAGAAGGCCCGCGCCATCGATGCCTACCTCGCCGCGGCACGGGGGTTCGCCGAGGACGGCTTCCTCGCCCGGGCCATCGCCGCGAGCAAGCGGGTCCTCGAGCTGGACCCGAACCACACCCAGATGCAGCGAATCCTCGCCGACCTCTACGCCAAGCGCGCCGCCGGTGGGCAGGCGCTGCGGACGCTGCTGGGGAGGCCGGCGCCGGCGCGGGACGAGCCGCTCCCGGTGCGGCCCTTCGAGCCGATCGGCGCCGAGGCACCGGCGATCATCGAGCCTGGCACCCCCAGCCCCGCTCCGGCACCCACCCAGCGGGCGCGCCCGGAGTCGACGGAGCTTCTGGTCACCGAGTACATGCTCGACCCGGACCCCAAGGAGCCGACGCTCGAGGAGGTGCTCCGCACCGAGGCGAATCATCATCTCGACACGCCGGTCCCGCTCGGCCCGCCGGCCGCGCCACGCCCTGACCTCCCTGCGTCCACTGCCGGCACGGCCACGAACCCGGCCCCGTCGGCTCCGGGTCCCGCCCCTGCCGCACCGCTGCCGACGCCCGCGCCTGCTCCGGTGCCACGGTTCGTGGAGCTGAGCCTCGAGGACGCCGGTGGGGTCGGGGGGCTCGAGCTGCCTGTGGAGTCGCCTCCGCCGGCGCAGCCCAAGCCGGGGGAGGATCCCGGGTACATCGACCTCCAGCTCGAGGACGAGCCCGCCGCTCCCCCGCCGCTCGCACTCGACCCGGGGCCGCTGATTCACGCGCTCGAGCAGGCAGCGGAGCTCGCCCCGGCGGAGCCGTCGCTGGCCCGCAACCCCTTCGTCGCCCCGGCGGCCCGCGACGTCCCCCGCGCCCCGCTCTTCTCGGACCTCTCGCACGAGGCCTTCGTCGAGCTGGTGGAGCGCTGTCCGCTCCGGCGCTTCGAGGCCGGCGATCGCATCATCCAGCAGGGCGAGCCGGGCGACAGCTTCTACGTCATCTGCGAGGGCCGGGTGTCGGTCCTGCGCGAGGACGACGGGCTGGCGCATCCGGTCGCAGCGCTCGAGGCCGGCGAGTTCTTCGGGGAGGTGGCGCTCCTCGCCGGAGGCCCGCGCACCGCCTCGGTCTACGCCCTCAGCGAGGACACGCAGCTGCTGGAGATCTCCGGGCAGCTGCTGATGGAGCTCGCCGGCCGCCACCCCGGGGTCGCCTCGGCGCTCAAGACCTTCTGCCGGCAGCGCCTGCTGAGCAACCTCCTCTCCACCTCGGCGCTGTTCCGGCCGCTGGAGCGGGGGGAGCGGCGAGAGCTGGCCACCCGGTTCCGGGCACGCGATGCGCTGGCCGGCGAGGTGGTCATCACCCAGGGCGGACAGGGCGACGGGCTCTACGTCATCCTCGCCGGCGAGGTCGAGGTGCTCCGCGATGGTGGCGTGGCCGGCACGCTCGGAGCGGGGGACGTGTTCGGCGAGATGTCCCTCCTCGACGGCGTGCCGCCCAACGCCACGGTGCGGACCCTGCGCCGGACCTCACTGCTGAGGCTGCCGGTCTCCGAGCTCTCCGGGGTCCTCGAGCGCTACCCCGCAGTGCGTGCCCACCTCGAGGCGCTGCGCGATGCCCGCGCGGAGATCAACGCGCGGCTGCCGCTCACGCCCGACGACGAGCCGCTCTTCGTGGTCTAGCCCTGGGAGACAACACGCCCGTGACCCTCCGCCTCGCTGCTGCCTCCATCTTGACCCTCGGCATCGCCGGTTGCGCGCACACCACGCTCGAGGGAAGTGACCTCGACCGCGTCCAGCACCCCGCCTTCGTCTCCCGGGTGGCCGACGAGGCCGGGCCCCGGGTCGTGGTCTACCGCTCCGACTCGGCCCAGGCCGCGAAGCTCGCCGGCACCTCCCCCGAGGACGCCGATCGCAAGCTCGAGGAGAGCCTCCGGCCGGCGCTCTCCCGCTTCGAGGCGGCGGAGCGGCTCCGCTCCCATGTCCACGCCGCCATCCAGACCGAGAAGCCCTGGTCGCAGGCGGTCCCGCCCTCGCAGGTGGCCAGCGCGCTGGAGACGTTCCTGGTGCAGGAGGTCCCGGGCAGCCCGCCGGACTACGGGCGGCTTCGCCCGCTCGGCGCGGACTCGGTGGTGGAGTTCGTCATCGAGGAGTACGGGATGCGCACCGAGAAGGGCGTGCCCCAGACCTGGGTGCGCGGGACCGGCCGCATGTTCCGCCTGGGGGATGGCGGAGAGATGTGGCGGACCGGGTTCTCCGGGACCTCCACCCAGGTCGGGCTGGCGCCGCTCGACCCGTCGACCCTCGCCGCCAACCCCCGCCCCTTCCACGAGCAGATGGTCGCGGTCCTCGACTCGGTCTCGGTGCAGCTGGCGCGGCAGCTGAGCCCCACCAACCGTGCCGGCGGCGCACCCACCCCGCCCGGCACCGGGGAGCTGCGGGCACCCACCGACGAGCGCACCCCGCTGGAGAAGGAGATCGACAAGTCGAAGGCGGCGCCTCCCCCGGACGCGACTGCCCCCACCGACGTGCCGGTGGACGTGGGCTCCTCCAAGAAGAAGCCGCCCCGGCAGTCGGCACCTCCTCCGGACGCCACCGCACCCACCGAGGTCCCGGTCGACTCGAAGAAGAAGTGAGGGTCCTCTGGTAGTCTCGACCGTTCCGTTTCGTGTCCGCGAACGCTCCCATCACCGTCGACGGCTCCTCGGGCGGTCAGTCGCTACGGACCGCGTTGACCCTGTCGCTGGTCACGCAGCGGCCATTCCGCGTGGAATCGTTCTGCGCCGCGCGCATTGCCCCGGGGCTCCGGCCGAGGCATCTGGCGCTGCTGCGCGCCGCCGAGGCGCTCGGCGGACGGGTGGAGGGCGCGCACGCAGGGGCGCTGGCCTTCGCCTTCCAGCCGGGCCCGGTGTCCTCCGGGAGCCACGTGCTCGAGCTCGGGGCATCCGCCCCGGCGTGCCTGGTGTTCCAGTGCCTGTTCTACCCCCTGGCGCTCGCCGGAGGAGGAGAGCTCCGTCTGCTGGGGCTCACCCATGCCCCGAAGGGGCCCACCTACCACCACCTGGCCTGGGTCTGGCTGCCGCTGCTCGAGGCGTACGGCCTGCGGGCGACACTCTCGCTCCAGCGGGCGGGGTTCTGGCCGGAGGGGGTGGGGGAGTTCCGGGGTCAGGTGCAGGGACCCGGCGAGCCTCCGCTCCGGGTGGAGGTTCCGGCCCGGGGCACGCTCCAGGACGTGGAGGTACGGAGCCTGGTCGGCGGCGTGCCCTTCGACGTTGCCGCGCGCCAGGCCCGGGCGGCGGAGAACGCGCTCCGCGAGCGGGGCATCTACTGCCACGCGGAGAACCTGCCGTTGCCGGTGGGGAAGACGCCCGGCACCCTGGTCTTCATCCGGGCCCAGTTCGAGAACACCTTCGCTGCCTTCGCCGCCGTCGGCGCCAAGAATGCCGCACCGGAGGAGGTGGGGTCGAAGGCGGCCCACGCGCTCGCCGACTTCATGCAGTCACCGGGCGCGCTCGACGAGCACCTCGCGGACCAGATCCTCCTTCCGGCGGGGCTGCTGGCCGCGGGGCTGCTCGGCCCGTCCTCCCCCGGAACCACCCGCTTCACCGCCGCCCGCATCACTCCGCACCTCCGGGTCACGGCCGCGCTGCTCGAGGAGTTCCTCCCGGTCCGGGTCGAGCTGAAGGAGGAAGGCGAAGTGGCCGTCGTTCCGCGCGGACCGAGCTGATCCCCGCCAGAGGCCGCGCTCAGCGCTAGAGAAGGGCCCTCGTGCTCCGTCCCCTCATCGCCGCGCTGGTCAACCTCATCCTGCTCCTCACCCTGGCGGTCAGGGCGCCGTTCCACCTCTTTGGCCGGCGGCGGGCGCCGGTCTACGTCCGCTTCCTGCTGAAGGGCGATCCGCCGTACCGCCAGCCGCTCCAGCGGCGCTGGCCGTTGCGGCGCGAGCGGCACGCACCGGGGCAGGTCACCTCGCTGCATCTGCTCGACGAGGCGCTCGAGGCGCTCGGCGCCGACCCGGCGGTGAAGGGGGTGGTCCTCCAGGTCGAATCGCTGCAGATGCCGGCCGGGAAGCGAGCCTGGATCGCCGAGCGGCTCGCTGCCTTCCGCGCCCGTGGCAAGGAGGTGGTCGGCACCGCGGTGAGCGCGGGGAACGCGGAGCTCGCGCTGCTCTGCGCCGCGGACCGCATCGCGCTTCCTCGCGCCGGGCGGCTGGAGCTGGCCGGCTTCCTGGCCGAGGCGACCGCAGCCGGCCGGGCCTTCGAGCAGCTCGGGATCCGGCCGGAGTTCGTCCGCCGCGGCGAGCACAAGACCGCTCCCGAGCTCTTCACCCGGGCGGAGGTCTCGCCCAACCAGCGGGCCGCGCTGGAGCAGTTCCTCGACGAGCGGCACGACGAGCTGGTGGACGCGGTGGCACGGGGGCGGCGGCTCTCTGTCGACGAGGCCCGGGCCCGGGTCGACCAGGGACCCTACAGCGCCACCCGCGCGCAGGCGCTTGGGCTGGTGGACCTCATTGCCGACGACCTCGAGCTGCCCACGGCGCTGGGCCTCGAGCCGGACGAGGACCGAGCGCTGGCCGGCACGGCGGGAATCGGCACCCTCCGGGACTGGGAGCGCTCGCGTCGGGTGCCGCGCGTCCGCTGGATGGCCTGGCGGCGCCCCACCCGGCTGGCGGTCGTCCCGGTCTCGGGGATGATCGCCCACTCGGCCTCCGGGGCGCCGCCGCTGGGCCCGTCCATCGCCGGCTCCGAGACGCTGGTCGCCGGGCTCCGGGCCGCGGCCCGGGACCGCACCAGCCCGGCAGCGGTGCTCTACGTCAACAGCCCCGGCGGGAGCGCGCTCGCCTCCGAGCTGGTCCTCGCCGAGGTGCGGCGCCTCGCCGCTCGAAAGCCGGTGATTGCCTACGTGGACCGGGTGGCTGCCTCGGGGGGCTACATGGTCGCGCTCGGAGCCAAGGAGATCTGGGCCAGCCCGGGCAGCATCCTCGGCAGCATCGGCGTCTTTGCCGGGAAGTTCGACCTGTCGCAGCTCCTCAGCCGCCTCGGCGTGCACCGCGAGGTGCTGACGCGCGGAGAGCACGCGGGCCTGCTCACCTCGGCCCGCCCGATGTCCGCCCAGGAGCGCGAGGCGCTCGAGGCCGAGGTGGAGGAGATCTACGGCCGGTTCGTGGAGCTGGTCGCCGAGCACCGCCGGCTCGGGGCGGACGCGGTGCGCGCGCGAGGCGAGGGCCGGGTCTACACCGCGGCCCGCGCCCGGGAGGCCGGGCTGGTGGACACGCTCGGCTCGTTCGAGGACGCCTGTGCCCGGGCCTTGGCGCTTGCCGGGCGCGCGCCGCGCCGGTTCGAGCTCCACCCGTTCGGGCTCCCGCGGCGGCGGCTCCCGCTGCTCTCGCTGCTCCGCAACGCGCTCGCCCCGGCGGTGTACGCCCTGTGGTGGCCGGCCTGGACCGCCCCGGGGCTCAGGGGGAGCGAGGACTTCGGCATGGACGGAGGCTAGGCTGGGGCCCGGCGTGCGCGCCCTCGCGGTCATCCTCCTGCTGTGTGCCGGCTGCGCCACCGCCCCGCGCGGAACGGCGGCGGAGGCCTACCTCGCCGCGCTCGAGCGCAACGACCTCGACACTGCCTGGTCGCTGACCTCCACCCGCTTCCGGGAGGGCACCGACCGCGCCGCGTTCCAGGCCCGGCTCGCTGACCCCGCATCGCGGGCCGCCCACGTGGCCCGGGTGCGCGCCGCCCTGGCCGACGCCGCCCCGGAGCTGCTGGACGTGCCCCCTCCCTCCGGGCAGCCGGCCGAGGCAGTGCAGGCCCTCGTCCGGGCGGCCCGGGCCGGAGACTTCGCCGATGCCTGGCGATGGCTCGCCGCCCCCGAGCGCGCCCGCTACACCCCCGAGCGCCTGGCCCGCGACTACCAGGCGGCGCCCGGGACCGAGCAGCGGCTGTCCCGGGCGCTGGCGGCGGTGGAGCACCCGGGCCAGACCGCAGGCACGGAGACCCGCTGGCCGTTACCGAGCGGAGGAGCGGTCCGGGTGGTGCTCGAGGACGGGCAGCCGCGGGTGGCCGCGCTCGAGTAGAGGTTTGACAGCCCGCTCGCCCCCGCGCGAGGGTGCCCGCCCCACGAGAGGACTGCGGACGACTTTGGGAACGACGATGCCCACCGAGAAGGACGTGCTCGCAGCGCTGAGCACGGTGATGGACCCCGAGCTGAACGTGAGCCTGGTGCAGGCCGGGATGGTGAAGTCGGTCCGTGTCGACGGAGGCCGGGTCTCGGCCACCATCGAGCTCACCACCCCAGCGTGCCCGCTGAAGGGGAAGATCCAGGCCGACGCCGAGGCCGCCCTCAGGACGGTGCCCGGCGTCACCGGGCTCGACCTGACCTGGGGCGCCCAGGTGCGCGGCCAGCCGCAGGGCACGGGGATGCTCCCGGGGGTGAAGAACATCATCCTGGTCGGCGCCGGGAAGGGCGGGGTGGGGAAGAGTACCGTGGCGGTGAACCTGGCCGTGGCCCTCGCCAAGCACGGGGCGAGCGTGGGCCTCCTCGATGCCGACTTCTACGGCCCCTCCATCCCGATGATGACCGGCCTGTCGGACCAGCGGCCGGTGAGCCCCGACGGCAAGCGGCTCGAGCCCCTCGAGGCGCTGGGGATGAAGGTGATGTCGCTGGGGTTCCTGGTCGAGCCGGACCAGGCGCTCATCTGGCGTGGGCCGATGCTCCACGGCGCGCTGCAGCAGCTGATGCGCGACGTGAACTGGGGCGCGCTGGACTACCTGGTGATGGACCTGCCGCCCGGGACCGGCGACGTGGCGCTCACCGTGTCACAGAGCATCCGGGCCTCGGGCGCGGTGCTGGTCACCACCCCCCAGGACGTGGCGCTGGCCGACGTGGTGCGGGCCAAGCAGATGTTCGACAAGGTCCACATCCCGGTCCTGGGCATCGTGGAGAACATGAGCCAGTTCGTCTGCCCGCACTGCCACACCGCCACCCCCATCTTTCACCACGGGGGCGGGCGGCGCGCCGCGGAGCTCTTCGGGGTGCCGTTCCTCGGAGAGATTCCGCTCGAGCTCGAGATCCGGGTGGGAGGGGACGAGGGGCGGCCGGTGGTCGCGGCGCACCCCGAGTCGGCTGAGGCCCAGGCCTTCATGGCGGTGGCCCGGGCGGTGGCCGGACGGGTGTCGGTGGCCAACGGGGCACGGGCGCCGGCAGCGGCTGTCCCCGCGGCAAGCTAGGCTCCCGGGCGTGGTGGACGCTCCCAGGGACGACGACGAGCTCGGCGTGGACGCGCCGGACGCCCCCGGCGACGGGACGCGTGGGCCCATCGTCGAGCTGATGCGCAAGGCGGCCTTCGCCGGGCTGGGCGCGCTCTTCATGACCGAGGAGGGGATCCGCTCGCTCGCCGGTCAGCTGAAGCTCCCCAAGGAAGCGCTGGGCTTCATCCTCTCCCAGGCCGAGCGCACCAAGGACGAGGTGGGACGCGTCCTCTCCGACGAGGTCCGCCGGTTCCTCCGCTCGGACAAGCTGCGCGCCGACTTCCTGCAGCTGCTCTCCGGCATGCGGGTGGAGGTGACCGCGCAGGTGCGGCTGGTCCCCGACACCGACCGCAAGCCGGGTGACCCGCCGAGGCCCCAGGTCGAGGTGACGAGCGTGCGCACCCGGGGCTCCCGCAAGAAGCCGGGCTGATGTCCTCCAGCGCTCCGGGAGCGGCGCCGCGCAGTCCCGACCGGTCGCCGCTCCTCCGCCGCCTCGTGCCGCTGGCGCTGGTCGCGGTGGGCCTCGTGCTCTGGCGGAGTCCGCTGCTGCCCCAGCCGCACACCTTCGTCTGGGACCGACCGTTCGGTCAGTCGGTGGCGTCGGCGGAGGTGCAGCTCTGGCGGGGGGACACGCTGCTCGCCCGGGCGGAATGGCCCGACGCCTCCCAGGGTACGCTGAGCCAGCCGCTCACGCTCCGGGCTGGGCCGCTCCGGGTGCTGAGCTTCGTCCGGCTGCGCGACGGGACCGAGCGTCGGGGCAGCCAGCAGATCGAGGTCGGAGGCGACGAGGTGCTGCATGCGCCACTCCTCCCCCCGGACGTTGACCCGCCCGGAGGCCGACAGTAGAGAGCCGGGCCGAGGCAACCATGGCCAACGAGCATGTGCTGGTGGTGGGCGCAGGACAGATGGGAGCGGGCATCGCCCAGATTGCCCTGACCGCGGGGCTCCGCGTGACCCTGGTCGACGTGGCGAAGGAGGCGGTGGAGAAGGGCGCCGGGCGCATCCGCGGCGGCCTGGGGAAGCTGCGGGAGAAGGGCAAGCTCGATGTGCACGCGGAGAAGGCGGCGATGGACCGGCTGGTGCTCGCCACCAGCGCCCGCGAGGCTCGCCAGGTCGACGTGGCCATCGAGGCGGCCACCGAGAACGAGGAGCTGAAGAAGCGCATCTTCCAGGACCTCGATGCCGTCGTGCGTCCGGGCGGTGTGCTGGCCACCAACACCTCGTCCATCCCCATCACCCGCATCGCCGCCGCGACCCGGCGTCCGGAGGCAGTCATCGGGATGCACTTCATGAATCCGGTGCCGGTGATGCAGCTGGTGGAGCTCATTCGCGGCGCGGCCACTTCCGACGCGACGTTCGAGTTCACCCGGCTGCTGGCCCAGGCGATGGGGAAGACGGTGGTCAGCTCGCGCGACTACCCGGGCTTCATCGTCAACCGGATCCTGATCCCGATGCTCAACGAGGCGGCGTACGCCCTGATGGAGGGGCTGGGAACGGCGGAGGACATCGACACCGCGATGAAGCTCGGGACCAACCAGCCCATGGGGCCCTTGCAGCTGGCGGACTTCATCGGACTGGACACCGTGCTGTTCATCGCCGAGGTGATGCACCGGGGCCTGGGAGATCCGAAGTACCGGCCGTGCCCGCTTCTCCGGCAGTACGTGGACGCCGGCTGGCTGGGCAAGAAGACCGGGCGCGGGTTCCACGTCTACGAGAAGTGAGGAGGGGACGATGGCCGAGGTGAACGTCCGGGTCGAGGTGGAAGGGCCGTTCGCGACGGTGACGGTGGACCGCCCCAGGTCGATGAACGCCCTGGACACCCGCACGCTCCAGGAGCTGGAGAGGGCCGCGGGCGACCTTGCCCAGCGCACCGACCTCCGCGGGGTCATGGTGACCGGGGCCGGGGAGAAGGCCTTCGTCGCCGGGGCGGACATCGCGGAGATGAACGGCCTGGACTCCGACCGCGCCCGCCACTTCGGCGCGCTCGGGCAGCGGGTGATGGACGCCATCGCCGCGCTCCCCATGCCGGTGGTGGCCGCGGTGAACGGGTTCGCGCTCGGCGGCGGCTGCGAGCTGGCGCTGGCCTGCGACTTCATCTACGCCTCGGAGAACGCGCGGTTCGGGCTGCCCGAGGTGAGCCTGGGCGTCCTCCCGGGCTTCGGGGGGACGCAGCGGCTGACCCGCCTGCTGGGACCCGCCCGGGCCAAGGAGCTCATCTTCAGCGGGGACCTGATCGACGCCGGCAAGGCCAAGGAGATCGGCCTGGTGATGGAGGTCGTTCCACTGCCCATGCTGCTCGGCCACGCGCGCGCCGCGCTGGAGCGAATCGGCAAGAAGGGACCGCTCGCCGTGCGCCGGGCCAAGGAGGCCATCGACCGCGGCGCGGACCTCGAGCTGGCCGACGGGCTGCACATCGAGCGCGAGGTGTTCTCCGACCTCTTCGACTCCGCCGACCGGCGCGAGGGAATGAAGGCCTTCCTGGAGAAGAGGCCCCCGGTCTTCACCGGCCGCTAGGCACCACCGCCCATGGACTTCGAACTGACCGATCTGCAGCGCGAGGCGCAGCGCCTGGCGCGAGAATTCGCCGCCCGGGAGCTGCTCCCCAACGCCCGGAAGTGGGACGAGGAGCACCGGTTCCCGGCCGAGGTGGTGAAGAAGCTGGCCGAGCTGTCGCTGCTCGGGGTGGCGGTGCCCGAGGAGTGGGGTGGGGCGGGCCTGGACAACGTGGCCTACGCCCTGTCGATCGAGGAGCTGAGCCGCGGGGACGCCTCGGTGGGCGTCATCTCCAGCGTGAACAACTCGCTGTACTGCGATCCGATCTTGCGATTCGGCACCGACGCCCAGAAGCGCGAGTGGTTGGTCCCGTTCGCCCGCGGGGAGAAGCTGGGGTGTTTCGGGCTCACCGAGCCCGAGGCCGGCTCGGACGCGGCGGCACAGAAGACCACCGCGGTCCGCAAGGGCGACGGCTACGTGATCAACGGCAGCAAGAACTGGATCACCAACGGCCCGATGGCGGACGCGATCGTCCTCTTCACCATGACCGATCGTGCGGCGGGACACCGGGGCATCTCGGCGTTCATCGTCCCCACCAGCACCCCGGGCTTCAACCGGGCGCACCCGGACCGGAAGATGGGCATCTCGGCCGCGCTGTCTTGCTCCATCTTCTTCGAGGACATGGTGGTCCCGGCGAAAAATCTCCTGGCCAAGGAGGGCGACGGGTTCAAGATCGCCATGTCCACGCTGGACGGCGGACGGATCGGAATCGCCGCCCAGGCCATCGGCATCGCCCGTGCGGCCTTCGAGGAAGCGCTCCGCTACGCCCAGGACCGGAAGACCTTCGGCCAGCCCATCGCCAACCACCAGGCGATCCAGTTCATGCTCGCCGACATGGCGACGGAGATCGACGCCGCCCGGCTGCTGGTGCTCAAGGCCGCGCTGATGAAGGACGCCGGGGCGCGGCACAGCGCCGAGTCGGCGATGGCCAAGCTCTACGCCAGCGAGATGGCGAGCCGGGTGGCCAACAAGGGGCTGCAGATCCACGGCGGCCAGGGGTACAGCAAGGAGTTCGACGCCGAGCGCCATGTGCGCGACGCGCGCATCACCGAGATCTACGAGGGCACGAGCGAGATCCAGCGCATCATCATCAGCGGCGCCCTGCTGAAGGAGTGACCATGCTCGTCCTGCTGCTGGTCGTGCTCGTTGCCGCCCCCGCCGCTCCGGACGCGGGGAGTCCGGCCGCTGTCGTTCCCGCCACCCCCGCCCGCGGCTCGGGCCCCGAGAAGCTGCCCTTCACCCCGGACACCCTGCGCGAGGTGGTACGGGGCAAGCAGCCGGAGATCGAACGCTGCTGGGAGCAGTCGCTGGCCGGCACGGACAAGCCGGTCGACGGGAAGCTGCAGACCCACTTCGTCATCGCCACCGACGGGACGGTGAGACAGGCCAAGGTGGTGAAGAAAGGCACCACCTTGAAGAACGAGGCCCTCCACCGGTGCGTGGAGACGGTTCTCTCCACCATGGTCTTCCCCAGGCCGCCGGACGGGAAGGACCACCCGGTGGAGTACCCTTTCAACCTCAAGGCCGTGCGCTGATGGAGCTCCACCTCACCGAGACGCAGGCCCTGGTCCGCAACACCGCCCGGTCCTTCGCCCGGGAACGGGTGGGGCCCGGCGCCCGGGAGCGGGACCGGACCGAGGACTTTCCCGTCGGGCTCCTCCGGGAGATGGCGGAGCTAGGACTCCTCGGAGTCAACGTCCCGGCGGCATACGGCGGTGCCGAAGCAGGGGCCGTTTCCTATGCCCTGGCGATGATGGAGATCGCCGAGGCCTGCGCCTCGACCGCGGTGGCGATGGCGGTCACCAACATGTGCGCCGAGCTCATCACCGCCTTCGGCACCGAGGCGCAGAAGCGGCGACACGTGACCCGGCTGACCTCCGGAGAGGCGGTGGCCGGTGCGTTCGCGCTCTCCGAGCCGCAGGCCGGCAGCGACGCCTCGGCGCTGGAGACCCGGGCGGATCGCCTCGGCGACGGCTGGGTGCTGAACGGGAGCAAGCAGTGGATCACCTCCGGTGACCGGGCGGGGGTGATGGTGGTCTGGGCGCGGACCGGCGGGCCTGGTGCCGGCGGGCTGTCGGCATTCATCGTCGAGGGTGCAACCCCCGGCCTCCACGTGGGCCGGCACGAGGACAAGATGGGGCTCCGCGCCTCGAGCACCGTCCCGCTCCAGTTCGAGGAGTGCCGGCTGCCGGCCGAGGCGCTCCTGGGTCCGGAAGGGCAGGGGTTCAAGCTGGCGATGATGGCGCTCGACGGGGGGCGGATCGGGATCGCCTCCCAGGCCTGCGGGGTGGCACGGGCGGCGCTCTCTGCCACCGTCCGCTACACCAGGGAGCGCAAGGCCTTCGGGAAGTCGGTGTCGGACTTCCAGGCCGTCCGTTTCATGCTCGCCAACATCCAGACCGAGCTCGCCGCGGCCGAGCTGATGACCCTGCGGGCAGCGGGGCTCAAGGAATCCGGCAGGCCCTTCACCCGTGAGGCCTCGATGGCCAAGGTGTTCGCCTCGGAGATGGCGAACCGGGCGGCAGACAAGGCGGTCCAGCTCCACGGTGGGTACGGGTACATCGACGAGTTCCCGGTGGAGCGCTACCTGCGCGATGCGCGGGTGCAGACCATCTACGAGGGCACCAGCGAGATCCAGCGGCTGGTCATCGCCCGGGACCTCCTTCGAAGCGCGGACTAGCGCCTCTAGCCGACCCCGAACCGGGCCAGCAGCTCCGGCAGCCGCTGGGTGAGCCCCAGGCGAGCGGCGGCGGCCTCGAGCATCCGACGCTCCTGCCGATCGACCTTGCCGTCCACCAGCGCCATCTGCACCAGTGAACGGAGGAAGCTCTCTCCCCCCGGGCCCGGCGGCGGGACCAGCCGCTGGAAGAGCGCCGGGTCGGCGTTCAGCGCCAGCTCCACGTTCTGGTACGGGACGCCCCAGCGCTCGGCGCACAGCTTCAGCATCCGCCGCTCGCGGTCGTCCACCCCGCCATCGGCCGCCGCCATCGCCGCCATGGTGTAGAGGAGCCGCTGGCGCTCGGCCGCGTCGAGGACCGTGTCCCGGGCCGCGGCCACTGGCGCCGCAGCCTGCGGGGTCGGCTGCGCCCGGGACCGCGCCGCCCACACCTCGAACGGCTCCGCAGCCGAGAGCACCCAGTCGTGGGCGCCGTCGTTCAGCGTCGCCCCGCAGTGCTCGCACGTCGGCTGCACCGAGTCGCCCAGCGGCGCGCCACAGTTGCCGCACCGGGCGGTCGCCATGCCGCGGGCCTCGTCGGTCTTCACTCCCGCCTTCCGCGCCAGGGTGAAGATCCACCGCTGGGGCAGGGTGGCCAGCGTCCCGGGAGAGGCGCCCACCGGCACCACCCCCATCCGAGCGCTCCAGCGAATCTCCACCTGCGCCAGCGTTGTCGCCGCCGCGTTCTCGACTCCCCGGACTGCCACGCTCCCCACCGCCGCCTGGAGAAACACCCGGGTGCGTTGCCGCCCCCGGAGCGCGGACATGTCCGCCGACATCTCGGCCAGGAAGTCGGCCGTGGCCAGCTTCGCCATCCGACCCGGCTCGCCCCGTGACTGAGCGTCGATCCAGCCCCAGAAGAGCAGCGAGGCCCGGTCCTCCAGCACCTCGAGCGACAGCGCCGGGTCGGCACCCCGGAGCGCGTCCAGGCCGGGCACCTCGATCGGCGCGCTCCCCGCCTCGACACCCTGGGTGATCTCCGCGAGCACCCAGTCGTACGCGCCGCTGTTCACGATCGCCCCGCAGTAGGTGCAGTTGCCCGCCGCCCCACCGTCGAACGGAGCGCCGCAGTTCGGGCACTTGCCGGGCGGAAGCGCCCCCTCCCTTCGCGACCGGGTCCCGGGACGCCGCACGAACGACCACACCTCGGTGAACGGCTCCAGCGGGGCTCGGCGCGCCCGGTCCATCGCCTCCTCGGGCGACAGCGAGGCCGGCACGTCCAGATCGCGGGCCTGGGCCTGGATGCGCACGTGCAGGGTGTCGAACGCCGAGGTCCGCTCCAGGCCCACTGGCTGCAGGCCCAGCACCGCCATGTCCGCGGTGACGTTGCGGACCGCCTGCGAGCGCAGCAGCTCGAGCTGCACCCGGAAGCGCTGGAAGGTCGCATCCGAGAGATCTCGCCGCACCGGCCCGAGGTCACCCGCCGCCCACGCCGCCTGTACTCGCAGGAACAGGGACTTGGCCTGGTCCAGGAAGGCCACCAGGTCGAACGCGGGGTCCGAGGCGCGCAGCGCGTCGACCCAGCCCGTCACCTCCCGTGCCGAGGGCGGCGAGACGCCACGCGCGTCGGCCTGCTCGAAGGCCCGCTGGGTGCTCGCGGTTGCTCCGAAGTTGCGCGCGTAGGCTCGCCACACCACGAAGGCCACCCCGAGGAGCGCCAGGGTGAACACCGGGTGGCTCAGGAAGAAGAGCATGAAGCCCAGGTCGCTCCCCGACGACGAGCCCCCGCCGCCGGACCAGGAGCCCGAGCCGCGCGAGCCCGACGAGGACCAGGAGCCACCCGAGGAGCGAGCGCCGGAGCTGCTCGAGCTGTGCGAGCCGCTGTAGTGCTGTCCACCACCCACCCGGGCGATCGCGGGCGTGCCCAGGGTCAGAAGCAGGGTGAGGAGGCACGCGCGTCGATTCATCGTCACCGGGCGCCGGCAGGCCGAAGTGTAACGGGGAGGGGCGCCGCCTTGCCATCCGGGGCCAGGTCGACCTAGGTGCCTCGGGGCGAGACATCGAGGGAGATTGCACACATGGGAACCTTCCGGGAGGAGCGCCGCGGATCGGTGGAGATCTGGACGCTCGACGCCGAGGACACGCGCAACGCCATCAGCCGGGCGGTGCTGGCCGAGCTCGAGGCCCGCCTCGCCCGCGTCTCCGGCGGTCAGGAGGTCCGCGCGGTCATCCTCACCGGCGCCGGCGACAAGGCCTTCTGCGCCGGGGCCGACC
Organism: Myxococcaceae bacterium; assembly: GCA_035519675.1. Taxonomy (GTDB): domain Bacteria; phylum Myxococcota; class Myxococcia; order Myxococcales; family Myxococcaceae; genus RPRB01. The sequence goes on along the minus strand of DATIWB010000109.1, from coordinate 197,940 downwards.
TGAAAGAGCGGGCCACCATGAGCGAGTCCGAGGTCCGCGCCTTCCTCGGTGGACTCCGCCGCACCCTCCGCGCCATCGAGAGCGGCGGAACCGTCTTCATCGCGGCGATCAACGGCTCGGCCCTCGGCGGCGGCACCGAGCTGGCCCTGGCCTGCGATCTCCGGATCGCCGCCCCGGCAGCCGAGCTGGGCCTCACCGAGGTGCGCCTGGGCATCATCCCCGGGGGCGGGGGGACGCAGCGCCTCCCGCGGCTCGTGGGCCCGGGGCGGGCCAAGGACCTCATCCTCACCGGGCGCCGCTTGAACGCCGCCGAGGCGTTCGCCATCGGGCTCGTCCAGCGCCTGGCGCCGGAGGGGCGGCTCCTCGAGGTCGCCCTCGCCGTGGCGGAGCAGATCGCCGAGAACGCTCCGCTCGCCGTCGCCGCGGCCAAGCGCGCCATCGACCGCGGCCTCGACCTCGAGATGGAGGCCGCCCTCGCCCTGGAGCTGGAACAGTACGAGACGGTCCTCCGCTCAGAGGACCGCCTCGAGGGACTGCGGGCCTTCGCCGAGAAGCGCCGGCCGGTGTGGAAGGGACGGTGAAGGCCTAGGCGGTCGCCCGCTCCAGGTCCTGCGCCTTGTTCCGGGCCTGGTCGAGCAGACTCATCGCCTTGTCCTTCACCTCGTTCCGGAGCTCAACCCCCGGCTTGGGGGCCAGCGCCAGCCCGACCAGGGCCCCGACGATGCCGCCGAGGAGGAAGACGGTGATGTCGTTGGCCGTCCGGCGCGCCGGGGCATGGGGCACCACCCCATCACCCAGACGGTTCCACAGCTTCACCGCGTCCCGGGTGAGGTGGGTGTACAGGTAGCTCTTGGTGAAGCCTCCGACGATGTCCGAGAACGCCATGGTGCGCTCCTCCTTCGGGGAATGGGTTGCCTGAAGCCGAACGGTAGGAACGCCTGACAGGCGCGGCATCCCCCGTGCTAAGGCCCCTCGCCGCATGCCAGCCGACGACACCCTGCGCGCGCGCCGCGCCCGCATCCGAGAGGGCGGGGCGCCGAAGTACCACGCCAAGAACTCCGAGACGGGGAAGCTGTTCGCCAGAGAACGCATCGCCCGGCTGCTCGACCCAGGCTCGTTCATCGAGGACGGGAGCTTCGCCAACGCGGCCGATCCGGAGCTGCCGGCGGACGGGGTCATCATCGGCCTGGGGAAGATGGGCGGGCGCCCGGTCGCCCTCATGGCCAACGACTCGACGGTCAAGGCCGGCAGCTGGGGCGCCCGGACGGTGGAGAAGATCCTCCGCATCCAGGAGACCGCCCGCGCCCTGCGGGTCCCGCTGCTCTACCTCGTCGACTCGGCCGGAGCCCGCATCACCGATCAGGTGGACATGTTCCCCGGGCGCCGCGGGGCAGGGCGCATCTTCTTCAACGAGGTGCAGCTGTCGGGCGAGGTGCCGCAGATCTGCCTGCTCTTCGGACCCTCCGCCGCCGGCGGGGCCTACATCCCCGCGTTCTGCGACCTGGTGGTGATGGTGGAGGGCAACGCCTCGATGTACCTCGGCTCCCCGCGGATGGCAGAGATGGTCATCGGGGAGAAGGTCACCCTCGAGGAGATGGGCGGCGCCCGGATGCACTGCTCGGTCTCAGGCTGCGGCGACATGCTGGTGAAGACCGAGGACGAGGCCATCGCCGCGGCGAAGGCCTACCTCTCGTACTTTCCGCCGAGCTTCGCCGAGCCGCCGCCCACGGCCGAACCAAGGCCGCCGGCGCGTTCCGGCAAGCGCATCGACGAGATCATCCCCGCCGACCAGAACAAGCCCTTCGACATGTTCGCGCTGATCCACGAGCTGGTGGACGCGGGCTCGTTCTTCGAGGTGAAGAAGCTCTTCGCTCAGGAGGTCATCACTGGCCTGGCCCGCATCGCCGGCCGACCGGTCGGCATCGTGGCCAACCAGCCCAAGTACAAGGGCGGCGTGCTGTTCGTCGACTCGGCGGACAAGGCCGCCCGCTTCATCTGGCTGTGCGACGCCTTCAACATCCCGCTGCTGTACCTGGCCGACGTGCCGGGGTTCATGATCGGCACCCGGGTGGAGCGCGCCGGCATCATCCGCGCCGGGGCGAAGATGATCTCCGCGGTGTCCGAGGCGACCGTGCCCCGCATCTCGGTGGTGGTGCGGAAGGCGTACGGGGCGGGGCTCTACGCCATGTCCGGACCGGGCTTCGGCCCGGACGTGACCCTGGCGCTCCCCCAGGCGATGATCGCGGTGATGGGTCCCGAGGCGGCGGTCAACGCCGTGTTCTTCAACAAGATCCAGGAGAAGCCCGAGGTCGAGCGCGCCGCCTACGTCCAGGCGCTCCGGGACGAGTACCGGGCCGACGTGGATCTGTTGAAGCTCGCCAGCGAGCTGGTGGTGGACGAGGTGGTCCCCGGCGACGAGCTGCGCGATCAGCTGGAGCGCCGGCTCGAGGCCTATGCCCGCCGCTTCCAGCCCCGCCCGGCGAAGAAGCACGGCGTGTTGCCGGTGTAGACGGCCTGGGAGTATCAGGGAGTCCCGAGACCGATGGAGCTGACCCTACCGGAGAGCCACCGCGCGCTGCAGGCCTCGCTCCGCGACTTCTGCGAGGAGCGGGTCAAGCCGCACGCCCGTCAGTGGGACCACGAGGAGAAGTTCCCGGCCGAGGTGGTGAAGGCCCTCGGCGAGCTGGGTGTCCTGGGGATGCTGGTCTCCGAGGAGTACGGCGGCGCGGGGATGGACAGCCTCGCGGTGGCGGTGGCGGTGGAGGAGATCGCCCGATACGACGGCTCGCTGGCGCTCACCGTGGCCAGCCACAACGGCCTCGGCACCAGCCACATCCGCGTCTTCGGCAACGACGCCCAGCGGAAGCGCTACCTGCCGAAGCTCGCCACCGGCGAGTGGCTCGGGGCGTGGGGCCTCACCGAGCCCGGGAGCGGCTCGGACGCCGCGGGGATGAAGACCACCGCCGTCCGCCGGGGCGACCACTGGGTGCTGAACGGCAGCAAGATGTTCATCACCCAGGGGACGGTGGGTCAGGTCTTCGTGGTCCTCGCGCTCACCGAGGCCCACAAGCGGCAGAAGGGCATCACCGGCTTCATCTTGGAGAAGGGCATGCCCGGGTTCAGCCAGCGGGCCATCCACGGCAAGCTCGGGATGCGCAGCTCCGACACCGGCGAGCTGATCATGGAGAACGTCGAGGTCCCCGATTCCCAGCGCCTCGGCGAGCTGGGCATGGGGTTCATCAACACCCTGCAGATCCTGGACAAGGGACGCATCACCATCGGCGCCCTCGCCACCGGCCTGGCCCGCGGGGCGCTCGAGGAGTCGGCGCGCTACGCCCGGGAGCGAAAGGCCTTCGGCAAGACCATCGGAGACTTCGAGGCCATCCGCTGGATGCTGGCCGACATGCAGACGGAGCTGCAGGCCGCGCGCCTCCTCGTGCACCGGGCGGCGGTGCTGGCCGACCGCGGCCGCCCCTACGGTCGCGAGGCGAGCATGGCCAAGCTGTTCGCCAGCGAGATCGCCACCCGGGCCTGCAACAAGGCGGTGCAGATCCACGGCGGCTACGGCTACACCCGCGAGTTCCCCGTGGAGCGCTACCTGCGCGACGCCAAGCTCTGCGAGATCGGCGAGGGCACCAGCGAGGTTCAGCGAACGGTGATTGCACGCGAGCTGGTCAAGGGTTGATGCCACGTCGATGGGAGCGGATCGGCTGGCGCAGCTCGGGCTGACGGTGCAGGAGGGAGCGAGCGGACCCGAGGTCGTCCTGTTGCTCCAGGGCTCGGTGGTGAATCCGCTGACCCGCCGGGCCGTGCCGGCAGTGACCCTGGCCGTCGCCGACCTCCCCTGGATCGAGAGGGACGAGCCGTGAGCACCTCGCTGGCGGACAGGGTCCTCGCCGGGGAGGTCCGCGCTGCCAGCCGTCTGATGCGCCGCATCGACGACGAGGACCCGGCCGCCATCGCCGACCTCCAGGCGCTGTTCCCGCGGACCGGGCGGGCCTACGTGCTCGGCATCACCGGCTCACCCGGGGCAGGGAAGTCCACCCTCACGGACCGGGTGGTGGCCCGGTTCCGGGCCCAGGGGCAGACGGTGGGGGTGCTCGCGGTGGACCCGACCAGCCCCTTCAGCGGGGGGGCCATCCTGGGGGACCGCATCCGGATGCAGGCCCACACCTCCGACCCGGGAGTCTTCATCCGCTCACTGGCCACGCGTGGGTCCCTCGGGGGACTCTCCCGGGCCACGGGCGACTGCATCCGGGTGATGGACGCGATGGGCAAGGACGTGGTGGTGGTGGAGACCGTCGGGGTCGGGCAGGACGAGATCGACATCGCCCAGATGGCCCACACCACCTTGCTGGTCACCGTCCCCGGGATGGGCGACGACATCCAGGCCATCAAGGCGGGAATCCTCGAGGTGGCGGACGTCTTCCTGGTGAACAAGGCGGACCTGGACGGCGCCGACCGGACCGTCCGCGAGCTGCGCCAGATGCTCGAGCTCCGCCACGCGCTCCGCAGCCCGGCGACGGACCACGACCGGCACCACCGGCTCAAGACCCGCGCCCAGGGAAGACCCGCCGGGCCTCCGCCGCCGTCGGACGAGTGGGAGCCTCCCATCCTCAAGGTCATCGCTGCGCGCGATCAGGGGCTGGACCCGGTGATGGAGGCCATCGCCCAGCACCGCGCCTTCCTCGAGCGCACCGGTCAGCGTGCCGAGCGAGAGCGCGCCCGGGCCCGGATGCAGTTCCTCGCCCTGTTGCGCAACCGGCTGCTGCAGTCCGCGCTCGACCGGCTGGAGGCCGAGAAGGGCCGTCTGGACGAGGTCGCTCTCTCCATCGCCCGCCGCGAGGCCGACCCGTATGCCCTGGCGGAGACCCTGGCCCGCCAGCTCAGCACCTGAGCCATGCCCGCCCCCACCCGTCCCACGGACACCGTGCTCCTCGAAGGCCTCTGCCGGAGGCTGGGGCTGGACACGGTGGACGCGGTGCAGGGGCTGGCGGCCCTGACCCACAAGAGCTTCGTCAACGAGCACAAGGACGGCGGGGCGGACAACGAGCGGCTGGAATTCCTCGGCGACGCGGTGGTGGACCTCGCGGTGAGCCACCGCCTCATGGAGCGCTTCCCGGGCGCGGACGAGGGCGAGCTGTCCAAGCTCCGTGCGCTGCTGGTGAACGAGGACAGCCTGGCCCGCGTGGCCCGGCACCTCGGCCTGGGGGACCTGCTCCGGATGGGGCGAGGAGAGGAGCTGACCGGCGGGCGGGACAAGAGCTCGGTCCTGGCCGACGCGCTCGAGGCGGTCATCGGCGCCGTCTACCTGAGCGCCGGCCTTCCCGGCGCGCTGGCGGTGGTGGACCGGCTGTTCGGAGACCTCCTCCAGGGCGTGGCGGAAGGGAAGAGCGGCGAGGACTGGAAGACCCGGCTTCAAGAGCTGGTGCAGACCCGCCTGCGCCAGTCCCCGAGGTACCGGGTGGTCAGCGAGGAGGGTCCGGACCACTCCAAGACCTTCGAGGTCGAGGTGACCGTGGGGACCGAGCTCTTCGCCCGGGCCCGGGGCCGCTCCAAGAAGGAGGCGGAGCAGGCCGCGGCACGTCAAACGTTGACGATGCTCGATTCCGAGGACAAGAAGGACCCTGGCGCGCGCTGAGACTCTCCCGCGCTCCGACGCCACCACCCTCCACCCTGGGGCTCCCGAAACGCATGCGAATCGCCCGCACCGCTGCAGTGTCCTTGATCGTCACCCTCGCCCTGGCGGCCTGCGAGAAGCAGTCCCCGCCGGCGGTGAAGCCGGCGACGCCGACCCCGCCCGCCGCCCAGCCCTCGCCGGCACCGGCGCCGCTCGCCGCGGGGGGCCCGTGGACGAGCAAGGCCGAGGCCGGGCAAGAGCTGTGGGCCACGCTCAAGACCAGCAAGGGCATCATCGTGGTGAAGCTCTTCAGCAAAGACGCGCCGAAGACCGTGGCCAACTTCGTCGGGCTGGCCACCGGGGAGAAGGAGTGGATCGACCCGCGCGACAACCAGCGGAAGCGCTCTCCGCTCTACGACGGAACGGAGTTCCACCGCGTCATCCCCGACTTCATGATCCAGGGCGGGGATCCCACCGGCACCGGCCGCGGCCAGCCGGGCTTCACCTTCGAGGACGAGTTCCAGAGCGGCCGCAAGTTCGACAAGAAGGGCCTGCTGGCGATGGCCAACCGCGGGCCGGACAGCAACGGCAGCCAGTTCTTCATCACCACCGCCACCCCGCATCACCTCGACGGGCGCCACACCATCTTCGGCGAGGTCGTCTCCGGCTACCCCGTGGTGGAGGCCATCTCGCAGGTGAAGACCATGGGCGGCAACCGGCCGACCGACCCGGTCAACCTCGTGTCGGTGACCGTGTCTGACAAGCCGCCCCGAAGCTAGTAAGGGGCGCTCCTGGCCCTGAAAGGACGACAGACGATGGGGATGCTCGAGGAGGTGAAGGCCGGCAAGGACCTGTACGCGCACTTCGACACCACCGAAGGCAAGGTGGTGGTGAAGCTGTTCAGCAAGGACGCGCCCAAGACGGTGGAGAACTTCGTCGGGCTCGCCACCGGGGAGAAGGAGTGGACCGACCCCGCCACCCGGGCGAAGAAGACCGGTACCCCGCTCTACGACGGCAGCATCTTCCACCGCTGCATCGCGGACTTCATGGTGCAGGGAGGAGACCCGCTCGGCCGCGGGACCGGAGGCCCCGGCTACCAGTTCGCCGACGAGTTCCAGAGCGGCCGCAAGTTCGAAAGGCCGGGCCTCCTCGCCATGGCCAACTCCGGACCGAACACCAACGGCAGCCAGTTCTTCATCACCGTGGTTCCCACGCCGTGGCTCAACAACAAGCACACCATCTTCGGCGAGGTGGTGTCGGGACAGGACGTCGTTCGCCGGGTGGCCAACGAGATCCCCAAGGGCGCGGGGGATCGCCCCAAGACCGACGTGCGCATCAACAAGCTGACCATCTCCACCCAGCCGTAGTCCCGGCCCGGCCGGGAGTTTCCCGGGGAGGTCGCGGTGCGGCCTTCTCCAGACCACCTGCGATGACCCCTCAGCACTCAGGATTCGCCGCGCTCGTCGGCCGGCCCAACGTGGGCAAGAGCACCCTCCTCAACCGTCTGGTGGGGGAGAAGATCGCCATCGTCTCGCCCAAGCCTCAGACCACGCGCAGCCGCATCACCGGGGTGGTGACCCGGCCCGAGGGACAGGTGGCGTTCGTGGACACCCCCGGTATTCACGAGGCCAGGGGGGCGCTGAACAAGGCGATGGTGGAGGCCGCCCTCGCCGCGCTCCAGGACGTCGATCTCGTCGTCCTCCTGGTCGAGCCCTCCCTCGGCCCGGACGGCAAGACGCCCGAGGTCACCCCCGGGGTGCGCGCCATCCTCGAGCGCCTCGCGGCGGTGAGGAAGCCGGTCTTCCTGGTGGTCAACAAGGTGGACTCCGTCTCCCGCCCGTTGCTCCTGCCCTTCGTGGCCGCGCTGAGCGCGATGCGGCCCTTCGACGAGGTGCTCCTCGTCTCCGCGCTCACCGGCGACGGGGTGGAGGACCTCCTCCGCGCCACGCTCTCCCGGCTTCCCGAGGGGCCGCCCCTGTTCGATCCCCAGACCTTCACCGATCAGCAAGAGGTCGGGCTCGCCGCCGAGCTGATCCGCGAACAGGTCCTCCGGCACTGCCGGCAGGAGGTGCCTCACTCGGCGGCGGTGGTGGTGGAGTCCTTCGACGAGAGCGAGCGGGCGCCCCGTCCGGGGAGCCGCCCGGGCGGGCTGGAGGGGCTGGTGAGGCTCCACGCGACGCTGTACGTCGAGCGGGAGAGCCAGAAGGCCATCGTCATCGGCAAGCGGGGGGCGATGCTCAAGGCGATCGGCACCGACGCCCGGAAGGCCCTGGAGCGCCTCCTCGGCACCCACGTGTACCTGGATCTCCGGGTCAAGGTGGAGCCCCGGTGGACCGAGACCGAGCGCGGGCTCCGCAAGGTGGGGCTCACCTGAGACCGCTCGTCGCCATCCTCGGCCGCCCCAACGTGGGGAAGAGCACGCTCTTCAACCGCATCGCCGGCCGGCGCCTGGCGCTCGTCCAGGACGTGCCGGGCGTCACCCGGGACCGCCACTACGCCGACGCCGAGTGGCAGGGGCGCCCGCTCGCCCTGGTGGACACCGGCGGCTTCGTGCCGGAGCAGGAGGCCGGACTCGCCGCCGCGGTGCGGGCCCAGGCCCAGCTCGCCGCTGCCGAGGCGGACGTCCTCCTCCTCCTCGTGGACGGCCGCGCCGGGCCGACCGCGGCGGACGAGTCGCTCGCCCGCGCACTGCGGCGCACCGGCAAGCCGCTGCTCCTGGTGGTGAACAAGCTCGACTCACCCCGCGCGGCCGAGAGCGGAACCGCGGACTTCTACCGGCTCGGCATCCAGGACGTGTTCCCCGTCTCGGCCGAGCATGCGCTGGGCATCGACGCACTGCTCGACGCGGTGCTGGCGCGGCTCCCGAACCCTCCCGAGGCCCCCGAGCCCACCGCCGAGGCCGCCCCCGAGGAGGAGGCGCCAGTCCGCCTCACCATCCTCGGCCGACCCAACGTGGGGAAGAGCACGCTGCTCAATGCACTGGTGCACGAGGAGCGGGTGGTGGCCAGCCCGGAACCCGGCACCACCCGCGACCCGATCGACACCACCCTGGTGCACGGCGGCCGACGCTACGTCGTCACCGACACCGCGGGCATCCGCCGCCGCAAGGCGGTGGGCGAGGCGCTGGAGAAGATCAGCGTCCTCGCCGCGCTGCGGAGCATGGAGCGGGCGGAGGTCGCGGTCCTGGTGCTCGACGGCACCGAGCCCGGGGTGGACCAGGATGCGCGGCTCGCGGGGCTCGTCGCCGAGCGGGCCCGGGCGCTCCTGGTGGTGGTCAACAAGTGGGACCTGGTCCAGAAGGACCCGCGGACCGAGAAGCGGACGCGCGAGGAGCTGAAGTGGACGCTGAAGTTCGTGTCCTACGCGCCCATCGTCTTCGTCAGCGCGCTCACCGGCTCGAAGGTGGAGAAGGTGCTGGACCTCGCGGCCGAGCTCCAGGACGCGTTCCGGCTGCGCGTGCCCACCCCGGCGCTGAACAAGCTCCTGGGCCAGCTGGTGGACGCCCACCCCGGCCCCATCGTCGACGGCCGGCCGCTCCGGCTGTACTACATCGCCCAGGTGGGCACGGCCCCGCCCGCGTTCGCCATCACCACCAACCGCCCGGAGAAGGTGCCCGAGGCCTACAAGCGGTACCTCTCGAACCAGCTGCGCGCGACGTTCGGACTGCGCGTCCCCATCCAGCTGTTCTTTCGGGAGAAGCCGGGCAAGGCCAAGCGGATGGCTCGCAAGCGCCCCCACGCCCGTCGTTGACGTCCAAGCATCCGGATCTCTACAGTGCGCGCCCTTTCCGGGCCCAGAGCAAGAAGGACACCAGGAAACCACGTGGCACAGGATCGGATGAGTCGACAGGAGCTCCGCGCGCCGGACGCGTTCCAGCGCGCGGGGCTCGAGGCTCGGAGCTGGGTTTCCCACCGCAAGACGCTGGTGGTGGGCGCGGTGGTGGCGGTCATCGCGCTCGGATTTGCCATCGCCTTGACCAAGACGCTCTCCGACCGGAAGGAGCTCAAGGCGCGCGCAGCGCTGGGCACTGCCCTCGGGGTGCTCTCCCGGCCCATCCAGGCCGACCTGCCCCCGGGGGCCAGCGACGACCCGCCTCCGTTCAAGTCCGAGCAGGAGCGGGACCAGGCCGCGGCCTCGGCGCTGGCGGGGGTGCTGAGCGGTTACCCCGGCACCAGGGCGGCGGTCACCGCCACCCTTCCCCTCGCCGCCACCCTGGTCCGGCTCGGGCAGCTGGACACGGCCATCGCCCACTTCGAGGCGTACCTCCGGGCCGCTCCGGAGACCGAGCCGCTCCGGGTGAGCGCGCTGGATGGGCTCGGCCACGCCCGGGAGGCCAAGGGCGAGCTGCCCCAGGCGCTGGAGGCGTACGAACGGATGGCGCGCGCGGAGGGCGCAGGCTTCGAGCCGGGGATGGGCGCGTTCCACCGCGGCCGGATCCTCGTCCTGATGGGGAAGAAGCAGGAAGCGGCCCAGGCCTTCGCCGAGCTCATCGCTGCCAACCCCGGCACTCCGGCGGCGCGCCTGGCCCAGGAGAGGCTCCCGGCGCTGGAGGCGGAGGGCTTCAGGGCCACCGTGGCGGCAAAGCCGGACGCGGGATGAGACGCGGCGCGCTCCTGACCATCGCCCTCGCGGCCCTGGGCGGCTGTGCCTCCGGACGGCCCCCGGTGCTGGCCGACCCGTTCTCGCGCGAGCTGGCCGCCCCGCTGGCCGTCTTCAGCATCGACTACTGGCACGCGATGCTCGAGACCTCCACCACGATGGAGTTCGTGCCCCGCGAGTTCGCCACCCCGGCGGTGGATCCAACCTCGGGGAGGGTGGTGGTGGGCACCCGTGACGGGGTCCTCCGCAGCGTCGGCGTCGAGGGGAAGGTGCGCTGGGCGGTGCCGACGCCCGCGCCCTTCTTCGCCGGGGTGCTGATCCGTGACGGAGTGATCTACGCGCCGGGTGGCGATGGGCTCCTGCGGGCCCTGAAGGCCGACACCGGAGCGATGCTCTGGAGCTACGACTGTGGCGAGGAGCTGGTGACGGTGCCGGTGCTCGCCGACGGCCGGGTGCTGGTCGCCTCCCAGTCGGCGACGCTCTACGCGGTGGACGCCGCGGACGGGAAGTGGGCGTGGCAGTACCGGCGCACCCCGCCCGCGGGCTTCATCCTCCGCGGCGCGAGCACGCCGGTGGTGCGCGAGGGAGTGGTGTACCTCGGGTTCTCCGACGGGCACGCGGCGGCGCTGGACGCGAAGACCGGTGGGGCCATCTGGGACCGCGTCCTCTCCACCGGCACCCAGTTCATCGACGTGAGCAGCACCCCCGGGTTCGACGCGAGCGGACACCTCATCGTCGCCTCGTACAAGGACGGCCTCTTCGCCCTCGATCCCAAGTCCGGGGACACCGTCTGGCAGAGCAGCGCCGCAGGCCTGGCCTACGTGCTGGTCCGGGGCGGTGTCATCTTCGCCGCCGGGGAGGACCGGATCGGGGCCTACAGCGCCGAGACCGGCAAGAGCATCTGGGCGACGCCGCTGCCGGATCGCGCCGGACAGCAGCCGGCGTTCGCCTCGGGGCTGCTGCTCGTGCCCACCGGAAAGGCGCTGCTGTTCGTCGACCCGGTGAGCGGGCGCATCCTCCGCCGCTTCGACCCCGGGAAGGGCGTCACCGCCACGCCGGGGGTCTATGGACCGGACGCGCTGGTCCTGTCGAACCTCGGCTTCGTCTACGGCCTGCACGTCACCCAGCCCGGAGCGTTGTGAGCCGCGAGGTCCGGGTGGTGGCGGCGCTGATCGAGACCGCCCCGGGCCGCTACCTGGTGCAGCAACGGCTGCCCGGGAAGAGCCGAGCGCTCCTCTGGGAGTTCCCCGGAGGCAAGGTGGAGCCTGGAGAGACAGACGCGCAGGCCCTGCTGCGCGAGGCCCGCGAGGAGCTGGGCGTGCGGCTGGAGGTCGGTGCGGAGCGATTCGCCGTCCGTCACGCCTACCCGGACCTCACGGTGGAGCTGCACCTCTACGCCGCGCGGATCGTGGAGGGCACGCCGGCCCCCCTCGGAGCCCATGCGCTGCGGGGCGCGACGCCGCAGGAGATGCTGGCGATGCCGTTCTGCGAGGCCGACCTGCCGCTGCTCCGGCGGCTGGCGTCGGAGGCGCAGGGCAGGCTGCAGGGGTGATTCGCCGGACGTTCCAGCTGGTGCCGGGCATCGGTCCGTGGCGAGAGAAGGACCTCTGGGCGCGGGGATTCGACACCTGGGACGCAGTCCGCCGCGGCGGGGAGGCGGCGCTGGGGACCCGGCTCCACGCCGAGCTGTGCGCCGGCATCGACCGGGCCGAGGCGGCGCTCGACCGGGGAGACCTCGAGGCGCTGGTCCGGACAATGCCTTCCCGGGAGCAGTGGAGGCTCTGGCCGCTGGTGGCCGACGAGGCGCTCTGCCTGGACATCGAGGCCGACGGGGTGGGGGAGCGACAGCGCCCCACCGTGGCCGGGTGCCTGGACGCTGAGGCGCTGGCGACGTTCATCGAGGGCCGGAACCTGGACGCGCTCCCCGCGCGGCTCGCGGGCCGGCGGGTCTGGGTGACCTTCAACGGCGGCTCGTTCGACCTGCCGGTGCTCCGCCACGCCTTCCCGGGACTGCCCCGGCCGGTGTTCCACCTGGATCTGAAGCCGCTGTGCCGGCGCATCGGCCTCGGCGGAGGGCTCAAGGCGACCGAGGACCGCCTCGGCATCGCCCGGCCGCCGCACCTGCGTGGCCGGAGCGGGATGGACGCGGTGCTGCTCTGGCGCGCCTACCACGCCTCCGGTGAGGTGGAGGCGCTGCGCTTCCTGGTCGAGTACAACCTCTACGACGCCTTCCAGCTCCGGGCGGTCGCGGACCACGCCTTCAACCGGGCCGCCGAGCAGCTCCACTGGCCGGATCGGGTGCAGCCCTGGGATCGCGGTGTGGTGCTTTACGACCTCAGCCGGTTGCTCCTTTCGCTCGAGCCGACCGCGACGGACCGGGCCCGGGCCGAGGGCCTGCGCTCGGCCGAGGCCTGACCCACCGCCCCGTCGGGGCCATGCTCGCCGGGGTGCGTCGCTCACGGAGTCCGGCCGAGCTGCTGCCCCGGCACGCGGCGCTGACCGCCGCTGAACGGAACTCATCGACTCGAGAAGCGACCCACGACGCCCGTTGAGGTAAGGCCATGGGCCTCCTCGCATGCCGCGCCGATTCTTCGTCCTGGCCACCGTGGCCGCCGCCCTGACCGTCCTCGCGCTCGAGCTGACCATCCGCTGGCTCGGCTTCGAACCGCCCGGGCGTCCCCGGCCGGTGCACCGGCTCGCCCGGAACGCGAACGAGCCTCTGCCCACCCTGTGGCCCGTCCCGTCCTACCGGCTCGTGGATCAGCACGGCCGGACCCGGACCGTGGACGAGCTCCGCGGCGCGGTGTGGGTCGCCGACTTCATCTTCACCAGCTGCAAGAGCGTCTGTCCGGTGCTCTCGGCGAGGATGGTCCAGGTCCAGCGGGCCATCCAGGACCCACGTCTGAAGTTCGTCAGCTTCTCGGTCGACCCCGAGCGCGACACCCCGGAAGCGCTCCGGGCCTATGCACGCCGCTGGGCGCCGGACGAGGCCCGCTGGACGCTGCTCGCCACCACCCAGGAGAGCCTGGCTGCGCTGGCGAAGGGGATGAAGACCTTCGTCGAGCGGCAGCCCGACCCGGACGCCACCCTGCACACCAGCGAGATGTTCCTCGTCGACGGGAAAGGCCAGGTGCGCGGCCTCTACGCGACCGACGGCGACGGCTTCGACCAGATTGTCCCCGACGCTCGGCAGCTCCTCGCCGAGCTCGGCACCCCAGCCGGGGCGAGGGGGGCAGCGGGGGCGACGAGCGAGGACGGGACCGTGCTGTACCGACAGCTCGGCTGCGCCGGGTGCCACGACCTCCCGGCCATCGCGCCCTCGCTCGCCGGTCTCGCCGGGCGCACCGTGATGCTCGCCGACGGGCGGAGCACGACCGCGAGCGCCGACTACCTCCGGGAGTCGCTCCTCGACCCCGGGGCGAAGGTGGTGGCGACGTACCCGCCGACGATGCCCAGCTACCGCGCGCACCTCACCGATGCGCAAGCGACCGCGCTCGTCCAGTACCTCCAGGGGCTGAAGCTGCCCGAGAGCGCCCGGGCTCCGGCGACGGTGGCCGGCGAGGGCGCGGCGGTGGACCCGGTGTGCGGCATGTCGATCCACACCGGCCCTGACACGCCGCACCTCACCCGCGACGGCCACACGGTGTACTTCTGCTCCGAGCACTGCCGGGACCGCTTCGCCGCCAACCCCGGCGCCCACGCCCGTTGATTCAGCGGTGGCGGCGCTTCCGGTGCGGGGGAGGGGGCTTCGGCCGCTCCCGCTCACCGCCGGTACGGAACTCGAGCCGCTGTTCCGGCACGGCCTTGCCGCTTCCGTCGTCGAACGTCGCCCCCGACTGCGCGTCGACGAGCACCGCGTAGCGGTGGCCAGGCTCCAGCGGCTTCGAGAGATCGATGTGGTAGCGGAGCGCGCCCGGGGTCTCCTCGGGAACGTCGTCCGACTCCAGCGCCCGGTCCTGCTCGTCGAGCACCCGGATCCGCACGTTGTGCAGCGGCCGGTTGCTCTCCACCAGCAGCAGCCGCGAAGGCGAGACCACCGGGGTCTCCAGCCCGAGCAGCGCGTGCCGCTCGGTGCCGCCGTCCGGCAGCGCGATGGTGAGGTCGAGGGCCAGGGGAACCACCGGGCCCGCATCGACCACTGCCGCCGCCGGGCCGGCGTCGGGAGCCGGCGGCGGCGGTCTGGGGCATCCGACCGCGCCCAGCGCGACCGCACACAACTTCACCACCTTCCAGGTGCGCATCGGGGCGCGGACGTTAGCTTCTCGAGGGCCATGGCGAACACGCTCCGGTTCCGGAACCTCGACGGGTCTGCACCGGCGCCGTTGCGCCGCGTCCTCCGCTGGGCGGTGCTGGACAGGCTCACCGGCCGGCGCCGTCGTGCCCCGCCACGCTCGCCCGTCCCGGAGGTGCGCGCCGACGCCGCGGCGCTCCGGCACCCTCCGCTCGAGGGCATCCGCCTCAGCTGGCTCGGGCACGCGAGCTGGCTGGCGCAGGGCGCCGGGACGTCGGTGCTGGTCGACCCGGCGCTCGGCCCGCGCATCTCGGGCGTCATTCCGCGCAACGCCGGACCGGGCCTCCGGGTGGACCAGCTCCCGCCCATCGACGCGGCGCTCGTCACCCACAACCACCATGATCACCTGGATCTCCCCACGCTCCGGGCGGTGGGGGCGCCGGTGGTCGCCGGCGTCGGAACCCGGCCGAATCTGCGCGGGCTCGCTTGCATTGAGCTGGCCTGGTGGGAGCGGCTCCGCGTCGGAGGCTTGACCATCACCTTCGTGCCCAGCCAGCACTGGAGCCGCCGCGGGCTCGCGGACATGAACGAGGCGCTCTGGGGCGGGTTCGTGGTCGAGGGCGCGGGGGCGAGCGTGTACCACGCCGGCGACACCGCGTACTTCGCCGGCTTCAAGGAGATCGGCCGCCGCTTTCCCGCACTCGACGCCGCGCTGCTCCCGATCGGCGCCTATGATCCGGAGTGGTTCATGCGGAAGCAGCACATGAACCCGGAGGACGCGGTCCAGGCCTTCCTGGACCTCGGAGCGCGGCGGCTGGTGGCCATGCACTGGGGGACGTTCAAGCTCACCGACGAGCCGCTCGACGAGCCTCCCAGGCTGCTCCGGGCCGACTGGGAGCGGCGCGCCCTTCCGGCGGACGCGCTCTTCATCCCGGCCATCGGAGAGACGCTGGCGCTCGACGGCGGAGCCGGGGCCGGAGCGTCAGGTCAGCGCGCAGGGTAACCGGCGCGGTCCGACAGCCGGACCAGGTCGACCACCGAGCCCGCCCCGAGCTTCTGCATCACCCGGCCGCGGTGCACCTTGATGGTCTTCTCGGTGGTCCCCAGCGCAGCAGCGATGCGCTTGTTCGGATTTCCAAGGGCCACCAGGGCAAACACCTCTCGCTCACGAGGGGTCAACGACGAGAGCTGGCGCGCCGCAGCGTCGGTGACGCTCCGCGCCTCGCGCCAGGACCGTCCACGGGCGACGGCCCGGATGACCGCCCCCAGAAGCGCTCCGTCGTCGACGGGCTTCTCGAGGAAGTCGATGGCTCCGCACTTCATCGCCTGGACGCAGCTGCTCACGTCGGCGCTCCCGCTCATGAAGACCAGTGGCACCTGGCCGGCGCACCCGTGGATCAGCGGGACGAGCTCGAGCGCGGTGACGTCATCGAGCCACAGGTCGAGGAGGAGACAGTCCGGCTGCTCCTCCCCGAGCCGCCGGAGCAGCTCGTCCGGCGAGGACAACGTCAGCACCCGGAGCGCCGCTGAACGCAGAAGCCGCGCGACGGCCACCCTGACGGACTGGTCGTCGTCCACGACCCACACCGTGGGCGACTCGTGCTGGGCGTACGCCATGGCTCTCCCGGAGTCCTGCTTAGCCCCGCCCAGGGCTGGGTGCGTTCGGTATTGGATAGCGACTGACGCGTGGCGTCATTAGCTTGCCTACCCCGGTGCGGGCTGGCATCTGGCGGGTTCGGCCCCAGATTGGCGGGTGCGAACCGCGGTGAAGGTGGCACACGTCATCCACGGCCTCGAGGTCGGTGGGCTGGAGCGGCTGGTGGTGAATCTCGCCGCCCGCTCCCGGGAGCACGGCATGGAACCCTCGCTGGTCGCCTTCGGCCACGACGGACCGGTGCGGGCCTGGGCCGAGGCAGCGGGCGTCCCGGTCCATCCACTCGGTGACGTCCGGGGGCTGACGGTGGAGGGGCTCCGGCGGCTGGCCCGCGCGGTGTCCGGCGCCGCGGTGGCCCATGCGCATGACCTCGGGCCCTGGCTCAACGCGGTGGCCGCGCGAGGCCTCGCCCCGCGGATGCGGGTGCTCGCCACCTTCCACCAGCTGTCGCCTCCCACCGGCGGAAGGCGACGGGCAGCCAGGTTCGGGGCACGGCTGAGCAGCGCGCTGGTGGCCTGCGGAAGCGAGGTCCGCGCCGAGCTTCGCGGCTGGGTACCCCCCGGAACGCCGGTGGTCACCATCGCCAATGGAATCTCCCTGATGGCGCCCGCCACGCTGGAGCAGCGCGCCCGCGCCCGGAGGCGGATGGGGCTTCCCGACGACGCGGTCGCCATCGGGTACCTCGGCCGGATGCACCCGGAGAAGGGCCCCGACCTCCTGGTTCAGGCCATGGTGCGGCACCTCACCGACCTTCCACAGGCGCACCTGGTGCTCGTCGGAGGTGGGCCCCTCGACGAGGCGATCCGGGCGGCCGCGGCCCCGCTCGGCGGGCGGGCGCATCTGCTGGGCCAGGTGGTGGACGGCGCGGCCGAGCTCCTTGCCGGGCTCGACGTCTACGCCCAGCCCTCGCGGCGGGAGGGGCGCTCCCTGGCCATGCTCGAGGCAATGGCGGCCTCGCTCCCCACCGTCGCCCACCGGCTCCCGGCGGTGGCCGAGCTGCACCCGGACGGCTCCACGGCAATGCTGGTCCCGCCCGGGAACGTGGCAGCCCTCGGCGCCGCGCTGCGGGCCCTGGTGCGCGATCCGGCCCGGCGGGCCTCCCTCGGGAACGCCGCCCGCGCCCGGGTGGCAGCCTTCTCGATGGACCGGATGGTCGAGGCCTACGTCCACCTCTGGCGCGCCTCGGTGCCGGTGCGCGGATGATCCGGGTGGTGCACCTGCGCTCGGGACAGGGCCTGTACGGGGCCGAGCGCTCGCTCCTCGCGCTCGCCTCGGCCACCGAGTCGCCGCTCCGGCCGGTGGTGGTGAGCCTGCTGCGTCCGGGCCGCGAGGACGGGCTCGGAGAGGCCGCCCGGCAGATGGGACTGGAGGCCGCCCGGATCGATGCTCCCGGGAGGCTCTCCTGGCGGGCACTGGGGCCAGTCGTCCGTCTGGCGCAAGGAGGGTTGCTTCACGCCCACGACTACAAGGCGCTGTGGATCGCCCTCGCCGCCGGAGCGTTCGCCCGCGCCCCGGTGGTCGCCACCTTCCACGGCGACACCGGCCACCTCCACCGCGTCCGCGCCTACGAGGCCCTTGCCCACTGGCTGGCGCGCGGGACCTCCGGCGTCGCGGCGACCTCCGGGGCCCTCGCCGCGCGGATTCGCGCCGTGGCACCGCGCACGCCCATTCACGTCATCCCCAACGGCATCGACATCGGACGTCTGCCCACCGAGGCAGAGCGGCGGACCGCACGCCAGACCCTCGGCATCCCGGACGGGGCCCAGGTCGTCGCCTTCGTCGGCCGACTCTCCCCGGAGAAGGGGCCCGAGGTCCTGCTGCGCGCGGCACGTGGGTCGGGAATGCTCGTGCTCGTCGCCGGGGACGGTCCCCTCCGTGTCGTGCTCGAGGCCAAGCAGGCCGGGGGGGCGGTCCGGTTCTTGGGCTTCCTCCCTGACGTCGGCCAGGTGCTGGCGGCGGCCGACCTGCTCGCTCTGCCGTCGCTCACCGAGGGGCTCCCGATGGCCGTCCTCGAGGCCATGGCGGCCGGCGTTCCGGTGGTGGCGAGCGCGGTGGGCTCCTTGCCCGAGGTGCTGGGGGACGGCGCCGGGGTGCTGGTCCCGCCGGGTGACGTGGAGGCGCTCCAGGACGCGCTGGTCCGCCTCGCGGACCCGGGGCCCCGGCATGCCCTCGCGGTGGCGGCGCGGGCGCGGGTCGAGTCGCGCTACGGCGCAGCGGGGATGGCCCGGACCTACCTGGAGCGGCTCTATCAGCCGGCGCTGGAGAGCGCGCGGGGCCGGGACCGCGCCCCCGCGCTCCAGCCGCGGTAGAGCCCGACCAGGCGCGCGCCGATGTGCCGCCAGTCGAAGTCCTGCGCCACCTGCCAGGCGGCCTCGGCGAGGCGCGCTCCCAGCGCGGCCTCATGGCGGAGGCGGGTGAGGGCCTCCACGAACTCCAGGGGCGACTCGGCGTGGAGCAGGTGCGTTCCGTGGAGGAAGGGAAGCCCCTCGGTCGCGAGCCGGGTGGCGACGATGGGGATCCGTGCAGCCGCAGCCTCGAGGACCTTCAGCCGGGTGCCGGAGCCCGCCCGGAGCGGCATGGCGGTGGCGAAGGAGCGGGCCAGCCACGGCGCGACGTCGGGCACCCGTCCGGTCACCTCGATGTCCGGCCCAGCCAGCGCGCTGACCTGGCGCGGTGGCTTTCGCCCGATGAGCGCCAGGCGCAGCCCGGGACAGGCCTCCCGGACCCCTGGCCAGATCTCGGCGGCGAGCACCGCGGCGGCATCGACGTTGGGGCGCCAGTCGAACGAGCCGACGAAGGAGACGGTGTCCCGGCGCTCGGGCGAGGCGGGGAGCTGTCGCAGCTCGACGCCGTTGGGCACCAGGTGCACCTCCCGTGCCCCGGAGCGGCGAAGCGCGGCGGCGTCGAGCTCGGAGCAGGAGAGCACCGCGTCCACGCCCCGGACGGCCTGGGCCTCGAGCCGGGCGATCGCCTCGGCCTGACGCCGCAGCACCATGCTCAGCGGCCAGGGGGAGACCTCCGCCAGCCGCGAGGCCACCTGGGCCTCGACGTTGTGCGCGTCCATCACCACGCGCGCCCGAGGCGCCAGGGCCCGGGCCTCGGGGAGGAGCTGCGCGGCGTGCAGGTGGTCGAGGTGGACCAGGTCGACACGGTGCTCGGTGAGGAGGTGACGGAAGGCGGAGCGGAGGGCGCGGCCGGCGTACCGGGCGTATCCGAACGGCCTCCCCCGGAGCACGGCCCGGCCCTCGGCCCAGAGCCAGCCGGCGCTGCCACCGCCCTCGACCGCGGTGACGACTCGACCCTGGATCTGCTCGCGCAATCCCGCGGCATCCCCACCCGGCAGGTCGGGCGCGAGCACCGTCACCTCGAAGGCTGAGTCGAGGGCGCGAAGGAGCTGGAGCGCACGGAGCGTCCCACCGGAATCAGCGGGGAAGGGGAGCCTGGGGGCGACGAGAAGAAGTTTCACGCGATGGGGCTTGCGATTCCTCGGAGTCGGCGGGAAACCTGCGTTCCGCCGGCCGCCGCGCCAAGGGGAGCTCGGAGACCGGTCTCGCTCGTTGGCCCAACCCCCCTGACGGGAGTGTCCGATGATTCACGAACTCGCGCGCAACTGGGGATGGATTGCGCTCCGCGGAGCACTGGCGGTCGTCTTCGGCATCCTCGCCATCGCCTGGCCTGGCTCGGCGTTCGCGGCGATCGTCATCCTGTTCGGAGCCTATGCCTTCGTCGACGGCGTGTTCGCCCTGGTGGCGCTGTTCCGTGGCGCGGGAAAGGACCGCTTCTGGGCTCTGGTGCTCGAGGCCATCGTGGGGATCGGCATCGGCATCCTCACCATCGTTCGGCCCGCCGCCACCGCGCTGGCACTGCTCTACTACGTGGGCATCTGGGCCATCCTGACCGGCATCCTCGAGCTGGTGGCGGCGATCCGGCTGCGCAAGGAGATCACCGGCGAGTTCTGGCTCGGGCTGGCCGGGGTGCTCTCCATCGCCTTCGGGGTGCTGCTCTTCGTCACCCCGGACTCGGCGGCGCTGGCGCTGACGCTGTGGATTGGCGCCTACGCGATCATCTTCGGGGTCATGCTGCTGCTGCTCGCCTTCCGGATGCGGCGCTTCGCCGAGGGCTCCAAGACGTCGCCGGGCGGCGCCACACCGGCCAGCGTGACACGCTGAGCTGGCTCAGGTTTCCATCGATCGGGTGAGACCCTCCAGCACCAGGGCGAAGTTCTGCCAGGGACGCCCCGTCGCCCGGTGCATTCCGATGGTGCAGGGGTGGTTGGAGAGCAGGTACGCCTCGAAGCTCCGACCGGAGACCTCCGCCGCCTCGGGGCGGGTGGCGGCCCGGGTCAGCTCGGGATGGAGGAAGCCCCGGTCCCCGGCGAAGCCGCAGCACCCGGCTCGGTCGGGGACGACCACCTCGTCGGCGACGAAGCGGCCGATGCCCACCAGCTTCGGGGTGAGCCCCATCTCCACCACCGAGCAGACCGGGTGAATGCAGGCCGCGGCGAGTCGTCGCTCGGTCCGGAGCCGGGGGAGGAGGGTGTCGTGGACGAACTCGACCGAGTCCAGGATGCGCAGCCGGTCGAAGCGCTCCTGGTTCGCCGGGGTCAGCGCCGCTCGGCCCTCACGAAACCCGTGGGTGCATGAGCTGCCCTCGACCACCACCGGGAGCCTGCCTTCCCCGGTCCACCGCCAGAGCCGCTCGAGGGTGGCGTTCGCCATCGCCTCGTCGCCCGCGACATACCCCTTGGAGTGCCAGGGGGTGCTGCAGCAGGCGCCGGTGATGTCCTCGGGGATGTGGACCGGTACTGCCGCGCGCCGGGCGAGGGCCAGCAGCGCCTCGGGGATGGTGGGATGCGCCGGCTCGCCCTCCACCGGACCGAACATCCTCAGCATGCAGGCCGGGAAGTAGATGGCCTGCGCTCCATCCGCGGTGGTCCGGGGAAGTGCCCGCGCCGCGTGGGGCATGTCCGGAGTCCAGCGCGGCACCAGGTCATCGCCCAGCACCGAGCGCGCCGCGCCGGTCAGCGCACCGACCGCGCGATGACCGATGACGGAGGCCAGGGCGTGCCCCGTGGCCAGCCCGGCCCGGGCCAATCGCTCGGCGGTGGCTGCTCCCCGCGCGGTGGCGAGTCCCGCGGAGCGGGCGAAGGACGAGTGCCGGGCGGCCCGGAAGCGCTTCACCAGCGCGCCGGTGTCGATCGACACCGGGCAGCGCGTCTGGCACATCCCGTCGCCGGCGCAGGTATCGAGGCCGGCGTACTGGTAGTCCCGGCGGAGCTCCTCGGCGAGCGTCCCGGAGGTCTGGCGCTCCAGCTCACGGCGCACCACGATGCGCTGCCGTGGAGTGAGCGTCAGCTCCCGGCTCGGGCAGACCGGCTCGCAGAAGCCGCACTCGATGCACATGTCCGCCTCGCGCTCGATCGAGGGGAGCGACTTCAGATGATCGAGGTGGGCCTTGGGCCCGGTGGGGACGATGACCCCGGGGTTGAGCAGGCCAGCCGGGTCCACCAGCATCTTGAGCCGCCGCATGATCGCCGCCCCCTCGGGGCCCCACTCGGTCTCCACGAAGGGCGCCATGTTGCGGCCGGTTCCGTGCTCGGCCTTGAGCGCGCCGTCGTACTTCCGGACCACCAGCGGCACCAGGTCGTCGATGAAGCGCGCGTACTGGTCGACCGCGGCCTGGTCGTTGAAGGACTGGGTGATGACGAAGTGCAGGTTCCCGTCCTTGGCGTGCCCGAAGATGATCGCGTTGTCGTACCCGTGGGCACGGAAGAGTCTCTGGAGGTCCACTGCCGCGTCGGCGAGGTGGGGGATGGGGAAGCACACATCCTCGATGACCACGGTGGTGCCACTCCGGCGCACTCCGCCAACGGTCGGGAAGAGGCCCTCGCGCACGCGCCAGAAGCGCGCCTGGAGCTCGGGATCGCGGGTGAACTCGCCCGGGACGGAGAGCGGAAGACGGCGGGTGAGGGCGGCGGCAGCCGCCATCAGCGACGGAAGCTCGGCCTCGTCGCCGGTCTGGAACTCGCAGAGCAGCGCAGCCGGGGCCGCTCCGAGGTGGCCGAGCTCGGTGGGCATCCCGGGCTTCCCCGCGGCTGCACGGAGGCTGGCTGCGTCGAGGAGCTCGAGCGCCTGGGCACCCGCGTCGCGGAACGGGCCGATGGCGGCACAGGCGGCATGGACGTCCCCGAAGAAGAGCAGCCCGGTGGACTTGTGCGGAAGCACCGGGACCGTGTCCATCACCGCCTCGGCGATGAAGGCCAGGGTCCCCTCCGAACCGACCAGGAGGTGGGCGAAGATGTCGATCGGCCGGTCGAAGTCGACGAAGGCGTTGAGCTGGTATCCGGTGGTGTTCTTCATCCGGTACTTCGCCCTGATGCGTTCCACCATCCCGGGCCGCGAGCGCACCTCGTCCCGGAGCGCGAGCAGCCCCTGGTGCAGCGCCGGCTCGCGGGCGCGGAGCACGGTGTCCGCGTCCTCGGCTGCGGTGTCGATGCAGGTGCCCGAGGGGAGGACGAAGGTGAGCGAGCGGAGGGTGTGGTAGCTGTTCTGCTCGACGCCGCAGCACATCCCGCTGCTGTTGTTGGCCAGGATGCCTCCCAGCGTGCAGGCGCGGATGCTCGCCGGGTCCGGGCCGATCTTCCGTCCGAAGGGACGGAGCAGCTGGTTGAGGTGATCGCCGATCATCCCCGGGCGCGCCCGGATGCGGAGCCCGCCATCCTCCACCCGCGCCGACCTCCAGTGTCGCGCCACCTCGACCAGGAGCCCGTCGGACAGCGACTGGCCCGAGAGGCTCGTCCCCGCGGCCCGGAAGCTGAGGGGAATCCCTCGCGCCCGGCTCAGGGCGAAGAGGCGCTGGACCTCCTCCACCGAGCTGGCAAGGACCACCGCCCTGGGCATCAGGCGGTAGAAGCTCGCATCCGAAGCGAAGGCCACCCGATCCAGGGTACGGGTGAGGACCCGCTCCGGAGCGATGAACCGGCCGAGCTCGTCGACCAGATCCACCGGCGGAGGAAGGAGCTGCGTGGAATCGGTGGCCATGGCAGGGCATTCAACGCGAACCCCGCGTGTCCTGGCGAGGTTCTCGCAAGCACTCCCTGGATCAGGAGCAACCGAGGTTCCCGGCGCGCATCTTTTGCGCCGGACCGGCGCCACGGCGCGCCAAAGCACCGTGGCACACGACTGACAGGAGCACCCTCCGATGACCACCCCCGCCCTCCGCCACCTCCGGCCCTCGAGCCCACCCCGGACCTCGGCACGCCCCACCCGTGCCCGGGGCGCGACCCATGCCCGGCCGCTCGTCTTCCGGTTCGACCAGCTGCCCGAGGTGAAGCGGACGGCGAAGACCTGGGACGAGGTCAAGGCCCTCCTCGGCGGCAAGGGCGCCAATCTGGCGGAGATGACGCGGCTGGGGCTTCCCGTCCCCCCAGGCTTCACGGTGACCACCGAGGCCTGCCGCGCCTTCCTCAAGACCGGCAACTGGCCCAAGGGGCTCTGGGACTCGGAGGTCGCAGCGCTGCGCGAGCTGGAGAAGCGGACCGGGAAGCGATTCGGCGATCCGGCGAACCCGCTGCTGGTCTCCTGCCGCTCGGGCGCCAAGTTCTCGATGCCCGGCATGATGGACACGGTGCTCAACATCGGGCTGAACGCCGAGACGGTGGAGGGACTGGCCGCCCTCACCGGGGACGGACGCTTCGCCTGGGACGCGTACCGCCGGCTCATCCAGATGTATGGCACGGTGGTGCTGGGCGTCCGTGACGAGCCCTTCGAGCAGGTGCTGGCCGAGTGGCGGGCCCGGCGGCGGGTGGAGAACGATGCGGACCTCGCCTCCGAGGACCTCCGCACCATCGCCGGGCGCTTCCGGGCGATCGTCCACGAACAGTCGGGGCGCGAGTTTCCCGACGACCCGATGGAGCAGCTGCGCCTGGCGACCGAGGCGGTGTTCCGATCCTGGCAGGGCAGGCGGGCCCAGGACTACCGGCGCGCCGCGGGCATCCCCGACGATCTCGGGACCGCGGTGAACATCGTGGCCATGGTGTTCGGCAACATGGGCCGCAGCTCGGCCACCGGGGTGGCCACCACTCGCAACGTGTCGACCGGCGAGGACGCGCTGGAGGGCGACTACCTGATCAACGCCCAGGGCGAGGACGTCGTCGCGGGCATCCGCGCCACCCAGCCCATCGCCCGGCTGGCGGAGGAGATGCCGCAGGCCTTCACCGAGCTGCAGCGCATCGCCCGCTTGCTCGAGAAGCACTACCGCGAGGTGCAGGACATCGAGTTCACGGTGGAGCGGGGCACGCTGTGGATGCTCCAGACCCGTGACGCCAAGCGCACCGCCCGTGCGGCGGTGAAGATCGCCCTGGACCTGGCGAAGGAGAGGCTCATCACCCGGGAGGAGGCGGTGCTGCGGGTCACCCCCGAGCACGTCGACTTCTTCCTCCACCCCCAGTTCAACCCGGAGTCGATGCGCGCCGCTCGCAGCGAGCGGCGGCTCCTGGCCAGCGGGCTCAACGTTTCGCCGGGCGCGGCGGTGGGTCAGCTCGCCTTCGACGCCGACACCGCCGAACGCTGGGCGAAGGAGAAGAAGGCGGTGGTGATGATCCGCGCCGAGACCAAGCCGGACGACGTCCACGGCATGCTCGCCGCGCGCGGCATCCTCACCAGCCGGGGCGGACGGACCAGCCACGCGGCGCTGGTGGCGCGCCAGTTCGGCAAGCCGGCGGTGGTCGGGGTCATGGCGCTGGAGGTGGACGCCGACCGGAAGGAGGCCACCATCAAGCGCTCCTCGTTGGTGCTGCGAGAGGGCGACTGGGTGTCGATCGACGGGACCACCGGCGAGGTGTTCCTCGGGCAGGTGGAGACGATGCAGCCCTCGCTGGACGACCCGGCGCTGATCGAGCTGCTCGGCTGGGCAGACCGGTTCCGCCGCCTCGGGGTCTGGGCCAACGCCGACTACCCGCGCGACGCCGAGCGGGCGCGGGCCCTGGGCGCGGAGGGCATCGGGCTGTGCCGCACCGAGCACATGTTCTTCGAGACCGAGCGGCTGCCGCTGGTCCAGACGCTCATCCTCTCCCGCTCCGACGAGGAGCGCCGGGAGGTGCTGGCGAAGCTGCTCCCCTTGCAGCGCGCGGACTTCGAGGGGCTCTTCCGGGCGATGGACGGACAGCCGGTCACCATCCGGCTGATCGATCCGCCGCTGCACGAGTTCCTCCCCGCGCACGACACGCTGCTCAAGGAGGTCACCGAGCTGGAGACCCGTCTCGAGCTGCGTTCGGGGAACGCGCTGGATCAGACCCGCGACCTGGAGGGCAAGCGCACCATGCTCGGCGCAGTGGAGCGTCTGCGGGAGATGAACCCGATGCTCGGGCTCCGCGGCGTCCGCCTGGGCATCCACATGCCGGCGCTGGTGCAGATGCAGGTGCGGGCCATCTTCGAGGCGGCGTGCAGCTGCACCGCGGCCGGCATCGACGTCTACCCGAAGATCATGATCCCCCTGGTCACCCACTCGAACGAGCTGCGCTGGGAGCAGCGGGCGCTCGAGGCCGAGGCCAAGAAGGTGATGGCCGAGCAGAAGCGGAAGATCCGCTACCAGTTCGGGACGATGATCGAGATCCCCCGGGCGGCGGTCACCGCCGACGAGATCGCCTCCCTGGCCCAGTTCTTCTCCTTCGGGACCAACGACCTCACCCAGACCACCTACGGCATCTCGCGGGACGACGCCGAGACCAGCTTCCTCTCCGAGTACCTCACCCAGGGCATCCTCCCCGAGAACCCGTTCGATCACCTGGACGAGGGCGGGGTGGGGCGGCTGATGGAGATGGCGGTCCGGCTGGGGCGCAAGGCGCGGCCCGGGTTGAACATTGGCATCTGCGGGGAGCACGGCGGCGACCCGAAGAGCATCGACTTCTGCCACCGGCTCGGCCTGGACTACGTGTCCTGCTCGCCGTTCCGGGTGCCGGTGGCACGGCTGGCCGCGGCCCACGCCGCGCTGCGCGAGGTGAAGAAGACGTCCCGCTGAGCGACTCCTCGAGACGAGAGGAGGCGCCCCGGAGCGAGCCGGAGCGCCTCCTGGCACCGCCGCCGCGGAGGGGGCCTAGCGGCTCAGCACCTGGGCAATCTTGAAGAACACGTCGATGTTCTGGTACGTGCCGGCGAACGGCAGCCAGGCATCGGGATCCTTCGCGTACGCCGAGAGCGGGATGTCGGACGCCGTGTGGACCGCCTGCTCCTGGCCCACGGCCTGGCCGCGAATGAAGTACCCATTCTTCTTCTCGTCACGGGTGACCGGGATGTTCGAGGCGTAGCTCAGGCCGGCGAGCTCGCTGGCGAGCTTGGTCGGGGTCAGGCTCTCGCGGCTGGGCTTGGAGGGCGTCAGCCAGTTCTCGTAGCGGTCCCCGTTGGCACCGAAGCCGACCAGCAGCTTGCCGTCCACGTCGAAGCTCGCCGGGTAGCCATCCGAGAGGATCGGGTAGCTCGGGAACGCGGCCGCATCGTAGACGCCGACCACGCTCTGGCGATTCGGAGCCTTGGTGGGGTCGAGGACGTCGGTGTCCGGCGGCAGAGCCTTCAGGCCCGCGATGCCGCCACTGAGGGCGCCGATGAGCGAGAACCCCGAGCACTCGTGGTCGGCCGTGACCAGCACCAGCGTCCGCCCGTCCTTCCTGGCGAAGTCGAGACCCACACCGATGGCCTTGTCGAACTCGATGGTCTCACCGATGGCCCGCTCGGCGTCCATCTGGTGGGACTGCTTGTCGATGTGGGCGCCCTCGACCATCAGCACGAAGCCCTTGTGGTTCTTCTTCAGCACCGAGAGCGCGGCCGCGGTCATCTCCTCGAGCAGCGGCTGGTCGGGCGCCTGGTGATCGCGCACCACCCGGTCGGTGTAGCCCGGGATGCCCATCCGGTAGCGCCGCTCGGCGAGCTTGTCCACCGCCACGTTCATGTTTCCCCAGGCGAAGAGGCCGAGGAGCCGATCGGGCTGTGAATAGAGAGCCTGGTTCAGCTTGGTCTTGGAGTCTGCGTAGACGAAGCCGGCGGCCTGGAAGTCGGCGGCGAGATTGCGGGTCGGGTCGATCTTGCCCGCCGCCTCGGGAGGAAGACCCCATCTGTCGACCAGGTCGGCCGGCAGCTTGTCGTAGTCGTTGCCGGCGGCGCGGGACGAGTAGACCCCGTTGCCGGTGTCCTTGTCCGAGGGGGTGAACCAGCGGCGGCCGCCGCCCATCAGCACGCGCAGCCCGGTACCGTAGGCGCGTGAGTCGGTGGGGTCGGACTCGTCGAGGTACTGGTCACAGATCCCGGTGCCGTTGCCGCGGGCCTGGGTGAAGACGGCGTTCGCCGCCGGGGTCGCGTCCTCGATGTCGGCGGTGGTGACGATGCCCAGCGAGGTGCCGCGGGTGCGGTGCAGGTAGTGACCGAGGTACTCGACCCGAGGGGCATAGAAGGGGTTGGTCACCGTCGCCGGCCAGACGCCCTCCTGGTTGTTCCTGGAGTGGTTCCCGGTGGTGTAGCAGCCCATCCCCGGCGCCGAGTCGGTCACGATGCTGTTCAGCGAGTGGGTGTGAACCAGGCCCACGGCGGGCATGGTGTCCATCGCCAGCGTTCCGTTCGGCACGCCGGCGGTCACGCCCTTGCTGACGATCCGCGCGGCGGTCCGGTGGGCCGCGCCCATGCCGTCGCCGAGGAAGATGATCACGTTCTTGATGCCGCGATCCCTGCCCTGTTCACGACCTCGCCTGCCGTCGTCGTGATCGTCGTCGTCGCCCCACCCATCGTCGTTGCCCAGCGACTCGACGGTGATCGTCGTTTCGGCGGTCACCGCCTTGCCGGAGCCGTCCTTGAAGCTGGCGCTCAGCCTGTACAGCCCTGGCTTCCCGAGCCAGTAGCCGCGCCGGTTGAACCCGCCCCAGCCTGCGGGAGAGATGCCGTCGGTGGCCACCGGGTCGGCGGTCCCGGAGGTGAAGTGGAGCGGGCGGCCGTTGATCGAGAGGGAGGCGGAATAGGGGGCCGTGCCCTTGCCTTCTACCCGGATGTCGAAGCGCTGACCGGGCAGGAAGCGGGCGCCTTGAGGAGGAAAGATGGCCACGCTGGTCGGGTCGGCCAGGGCAGGGGGGGCAAACGCCAGCACCACGAAGGCAGCCGCGAACGCGGGGACGAGGGGCAACCGAAATCTCACTTGGACTCTCCTCTGCTTTGGGGGGTGACGCCGTCCCGCGCTCGGGACGGAGACCTTCGAGCCGGCTTCCGCTTCGCGGGCGGCTCCTCCATGACGATCCGGATCCACGAGACGCGTCCGAGGGCATCCTCCACCCGGCCGACCTCGAGGGTCCCCACGACCTCGACCGGCCCCTCGACCCAAGGGACGTCCCCGTGGAGCCACGGAACCTCGACCCGCAGCGCGCCCAGTGGCAGGTCCCCGGTCCCGCCGCCGCTCTCGTCGGCCTGGGCTGGGCGCCTGGCCAGATAGAAGGCCGCCGGTGACGGCTCCTCCATCCGCACCATGAAGCCCACCGCGCGCACCCGGTGTCCGGCGAGCTCCTCGGTCTGGGGAGACAGGCGGGTGCTTGCGCCGTCGGCCACGAAGAGCTGGGCGAGGTCGAGATCGACCGGCTTCTTCGACGGTTGCGGTGCAGCGGCGAACGCCGCGGCCGCTGCCGCGACGAGGAGGAGATTCGGCATCCGAGCTCCGGCTGGAGGGCGGCGCAGTGTGCGTCGCGGACTCGCCTCGGCCAGTGAACGAACGCGTGAACAGTTCGCGACGGCATCAGTCCGCGCGGGCCGGATCTCCGCACCCGAGCAGACGAACTGATGCCCCAGCGCACCCCTTCGCGCGGCGCGCCGGTGGAGCCGCGCAGGCGCGCGGCACGACCTTGCTCAGCGCGGGGGCAGCGCCGGGTCGGGCACGCGGCCCGGATCGTTCGGGGCCCGCACCGGGGTGTACGGCGCCGTGGGGTAGGGGTTGCCGCACTGGCAGACCCGGCAGCCCCGGGTGCCGTCACGCGTGCAGTCCGGCGCGGTGGCGCAGCGCAGCCCCTGCGACTCCGGGCAGAGGTCCTTGTCGTTCATCGCGCACCCCGGAGCGAGCGCGAGGGCGAGGATGGCGGCGAGCAGGGGCGAGCGCATGAGCCCCCGCACCCTAGCGTGCCCGCGGTGGCCTCAGCGCGAGGAGACCTGCTTCCCCGTCCAGAGGCTCTTGGGGATCATGCAGTGGACGCCCTTGCGCACGTCCACCACCTGGCTCACCCGGCAGTCCGCAGCCAGCGCGGTCAACGAGTAGGCCTCCTCCCGGGTCAGGCCCTTGGTGGTGCTGAGGAAGTCCACCGCCTCGCTGACCGCGTTGACCATCGCCTTGCCCAGATCCTCGTCGAAGCCCACGGTGATCCAGTGGGTCTTGGTCTCGATGCGCGGCCAGCTGAGCTTCAGGTCCTTGCGCACGATGGGCTGGAGCTCGATCTCCTCGAAGGAGCACTCCATCGCGGTGAGGTTCACCTCGCCGTTGCCCTGCGCACAGTGCGAGTCGCCGGTCCAGATGAGCCCGCCCTCCAGGAACACCGGGATGAAGATGGTCGAGCCCGCGGTCAGCTCGTTGATGTCCATGTTGGACCCGTTCTTCCAGGGCCGGAGCGTGCTCACCGGCGCCATCGGGTCCTTCACTCCGCCCTTCCGGGGCGAGGGGTCATCGGGATCGATGCCCACCGCCAGCGTGCCCGGAAACGGCCGGATGGGGATCTCGATGCCCGGCTTGAAGACGACAGTGGCCTTCTTCGGGTCGATGTCGAAGTACTGGACGTGTCCCTCGGGGAAGCTCCCGGCCAGCGCCCCGATGGTGGGGAACTCCTTGCCGGGGAGGTTGAAGTTCGCCCCGAGCTTCTTGGGGACGATCTTCCGGATCCGGATCTCCATCACGTCGCCCGGCATCGCGCCCTTCACGTAGATGGGACCGGTGAGCGAGTGCGGCCCGCCCCCGGGGTTGGCCTTCCGCAGCTCGACGATCTTCTCGATGGTCGTGCCCTTCTGGATCTGGCCCCTGGCGTGCATCACCGTCTCGACGGAGACGATCTCCCCGGACTCGATGGTGAGCTTCGGGGTCTCCTTCGGGTCCAGCCATCCCCACTGCACGTTCTCGGGCGAGGCCTTGAGGCGGTGGACCTTCGGTGTGTCGGCGGCGTGGACGACCGCGGAGAGCACGGCGGCGCCCACGAGCGCCGGGCGCAGGATCTTCTGCAACATGTCTGGCTTCCCCTCGTCTGGCTGCCCGAAGATGGCAGCCACCTGAAGGGTAGGGGCCAGAGACACACTGCGTCAAACCGACCGTTCGGTCAGCACCCAAGTCGGCGGAATCCCGTTCATTTGGTAGGTCCCCGCGCCTAAGCTCGACCCGTGGCGCTTGCCCCAGAGCTCCGCACCTTGCAGTCCCGCCTCGCGCTGCCGGTGGGCATCCTGGTCGCGACGCACCTGGTGGGAATCCTCGGGTACCACTGGCTGTGGCGCAACCGCGGCGGTACCTGGATGGATGCCCTGTTCATGACCTTCACCACCGTGGCCACCATCGGCTACGGGGAGGTGAAGCCGCTCGACGACGCAGGGCGGATCTTCACCATCCTCATCGCGACCACCGGGATCGGCAGCCTGTTCTACACCTTCACGGTCGGGCTGGATCACCTCACCAGCGACTCGACTCGCCTGTGGCGGAGGAAACGCCGGATGCAGGAGCGCATCGACACGCTGGAGCGGCACTTCGTGGTGGCCGGGTACGGGCGGGTGGGGCGCGAGGCCGCGCACGAGCTGACCCAGGCGGGGGTCCCGGTGGTGGTGGTCGACCCAGGCCCAGCGGCGGTGCGAACCGCGGCCGAGGCGGGCTTCCTGGTGCTGGAGGGCGACGCCGCGGAGGACGCGGTGCTCGAGCGCGCGGGGGTCCGGAGAGCCCGTGGCCTGGTGGTCACGACCGCGAACGACGCGACCAACCTCTACGTCATCCTCTCGGCCCGTCTGCTGAACCCGAACCTCTTCATCGCCTCGCGCGCCGTGGATGATGCCTCGGCGCCCAAGCTGCTACGGGCCGGAGCCAACCGGGCCATCAGCCCCTACGCCATCGGCGGGCGCCGGCTCGCGCACCTGATGCTCAGCCCCCGGGTGGTGGACTTCTTCGAGACCGCGTTCCGGCGGGGAAAGCAGGCCCTGCGCATCGCCGGACTCCAGCCCTCGGCCTCCGCCACGAAGCGCTCGGTCGCCGCGCTGGTGGGAGCCGGGGCCGCGGGGGTCACCGTGCTCGCCGTGCTCCGGGGAGACCAGGTGGTGCGCTCGCCGGATCCGGAGTTCTCGCTCGGGACGGACGACCACCTGCTGGTGCTCGGGACGGACGAGCAGATCGAGGCCCTCGAGCGCGCGATGTCGCAATGAGCCCGGTCAGTCCGGGGCGGTGATCGCCGGCCGCGCTGCTCGCCAGGACTGGACCAGGACGATCCCCGCAGCGACCGCCGCGAGCCCGAGCCCGTCCAGGGGCCGGACCGGCTCGCCGAGCAGCAGCGCCCCGAGCGCGAGGCCGAAGATGGGGGTCAGGAAGTAGTAGGCGCTCACCCGGCTCGCCTCTCCGTGCCGGAGAAGCCAGAACCAGAGGAACGACGCGCCGAGGCTCATGACCAGGACCACGTAGGCGAGGCTCAGGGTGAAGGAGGGAGTGGGCACGAGGTGCGGCGCGCCCTCCAGCAGCGCGGCCAGCGGAACCAGAGTGAGCGAGGCGGCGCCGAGCTGCACGGTATTGGCGGCGAGGAGATCCTCCGGCGTGCGCAGCCGCTTGAACACCAGCGTCGAGCCGACCAGGGCCACCACCCCCAGGAACGCCAGCACCACGTCGCCGGGACGGGCGGCCTGCGTCCCGGCGCGCGCGGACATGGCCATCAGGACACCGCTGAACCCGAGCAGGAGCCCGGCGACCTTCTTCACCGTGAGCGGCTCGTCGAGGAGCACCGGCGCGACCAGGGCGAGGAGGAGCGGGTTGGTGCTGGCGATGATCGCCCCCATCCCCGAAGACAGATGCCGCAGCGCCTCGTAGGTGCAGCCCAGGTAACCGGCGTTGGCCAGGAGCCCGTACCCCGCGATCTGCGCCCAGGCACGGGGCGTCCGGGGCCACGGCCTGCGGAGCGCGACCACGACGCAGGCCATCAGCACCGAGGCAAGGGCGAAGCGGACGGTCAGAACCCAGAGGGGCTGGCCGAGCCGGGACAGGACGCGGCTGGGGACGAATGCCGAGGCCCAGAGGAACACGTAGAGCAGCGCCAGGGCGGTGCCAGCCGGGCCGTGGGCGCGGAGCTCGGAGCGGTTCATCGGGTCCAGGGACACTCACCGTCCGGGCGGCCGGGCGCAAGCACAGATGCAGCGAAGCGTCCGCAGGCCAGCCCCTCTTCTACCCGGCGCGGAGGTGCTCGACGAGGATCTTCACCCCGAGCCCGATGAGGATGACGCCACCGAGCATGTCCAGCCGGCGCCCGAGCATCGCCCCGGCGCGGCGTCCGGCGACCAGCGCTGCCACGCACAGCACCGCGGTCGTCACCCCGATGGTGATGACCGAGAGCGCGAACGGCGCGTCGAGCATCGGCAGGGTGATTCCCACCGCCAGCGCGTCGATGCTGGTCGCCACCGCCAGGACGAGCATGACCCGGAAACCGAACACCTCCGCCTCGCTCCGCGGCCGGGCGTCCTCCTTCGAGCCGCGGGCCTCCCAGAGCATCTTGGCGCCGATGGCCCCGAGGAGGACGAAGGCGATCCAGTGGTCCCACGCCTCGACCAGCGGGCCCACCCGCGCGCCCACCAGCCACCCCACGACGGGCATCAGGGCCTGGAATCCGCCGAAGAACAGCGCCACCCGCACCGCGTGGCGAAGGCGCACCGCCGGCACCGCCATCCCGCGCGCAGCCGACACCGCCGCCGCATCCATCGCCAGTCCCACGGAGAGGGCGAGGATGGCGCCGAAGTTCATCACCGCGTCGCGAGAGCGGTCAGGCCGCCGGTGGAGGTGCGCTGGCCGCCGGTGCAGCAGCGGGGGAGGGGGGTGCCGTGGCGGCCGGTTCGCCCTCGGCGACCCAGGCCTCGAGCAGGGTGTAGCTCACGGCGAGGATGACCGGGCCGATGAACAGCCCGATGACCCCGAAACTGAGCAGCCCGCCGATGACCCCGGCGAAGATCAGCAGGATGGGCAGGTTCGCCCCGCGGGTGATGAGCCAGGGGCGGAGCACGTTGTCCATCGTCAGGACCACCAGCGTCCAGACCAGCAGGAAGGTGCCCCATCCTGGCGAGCCGGACCAGTAGAGCCACACCACGGCAGGCACCATCACCAGGAACGGTCCCACCTGCGCGATGCAGAGCAGGAACACCACCGCGGTGAGCAGCCCGGCCCGGGGGATACCGGCGATGGCCAGCCCGATGCCCGACACCGCGGACTGGACCAGCGCGGTGACGATGACCCCCAGGGCGACCGCACGGATGGCCTGGCCGGCGAGCACCACCGACGCCTCGCCCTGCTGGCCGGCGAGCCGGCGAAAGAACAGGAGCACCCCCCGAGCGGCGACGTCGCCCTTGGCGAAGAGGACGATGGAGATGATGAGCATCACCAGGAAGTGGACGAGGAGCGTGCCGAAGGACCCGGCCTGGGCGCCGAACCAGCGGACCACGCTGCCGACGTAAGGCTCGATCCGCGCGGAGAGGGCGCCGGGGTCCGCCTGCGACAGCTCGGTCCAGAACCGGGCGATGCGAGGCCCGAGCGGGAGGGACTGGACCCACGCGGGCGGCGGAGGGATCTGGAGGGTGGGCAACGCGCGGGCGAGGGAGATCAGCCGATCCGATTGCTCGATGACCGTGTCCACGGCGAGCCAGACCGGGACCACGATGATCAGAAGGAGGATCAGCGCCATCACTGCGACCGCCGGCGCGCGGCGACCACCGAGCCGGGCCTGGAGCCGCCGGAAGAGCGGCCAGGTGGCGACCACGATGGTCACCGACCAGATCCCCGGACCGAGGAACGGGCGGACCACCCAGAGAGTGCCGAGGAGGAGCCCGCTGATGGCCAGGATGGCCATCACCGTCTGTGGGAGGTTGCTCACCCGTATCGCCATGCCGGCCTCCGAGAATGCTGGGAGCCAGAGTCTAGAGGACTCGCGCGGAGGAGGCCCGAGGTATGAAGGGCGGCATGGACGAACCGGGCGCGATCGCCGCGGAGG
This sequence comes from Myxococcaceae bacterium, assembly GCA_035519675.1. Taxonomy (GTDB): domain Bacteria; phylum Myxococcota; class Myxococcia; order Myxococcales; family Myxococcaceae; genus RPRB01. Next base: position 163,628 of record DATIWB010000109.1, on the reverse strand, counting down.
TCGAGGAGGTCCGGACCTGGGTGCGCGCGACGCTCCCGGGCGCCGGACAGGGGCTCCGCGTCCTCGAGGTCGGCTGCGGTCCGGGCGTCCTCGCCGCGCGCCTGCTCGAGGACGGTGTCCTGGTCACCGCGATCGACGTCAGCGAGGAGCAAGTGCGGCTGGCGCGCGAACGCGCGGTTCCGGCCATCGTCTGCGACTTCCTCTCCTTCGAAGGCGAACCGTTCGACGCGCTGCTGTTCACCCGATCGCTCCACCACATCTCTCCGCTGGGGGCGGGAATCTCGAAGATCCGGGAGCTGGTCCGGCCCGGCGGGCTCATCCTGGCGGACGAGTTCGCCCACGACGAGATCGATGCGGCCAGCGCGGCGTGGTTCTGGGATCTCCAGGCGGTCCTCGAGCAGTGTGGGGCGCTTGCGCCGGACGTGCCGCGGCGGCATGGCCACCACGGCGCTCACCGGTCGGCGGACGACGGGCCGTCGCCGGATCCGCTCCAGCGCTGGCGCGAGCGGCACCTGCACGACCCGCCGCTCCACGGGGCGAAGACGCTGATCGCCGCGCTCCGCAGGACGTTCGAGCTCCGGCCCCCCGATCGCGGTCCGTACCTGCACCGCTACTTCTCGGACCGCGTCGATGGCTCGGACGCGGGGACCCGCCTCTTTCTCCGCGTCCGTGACCTGGAGAGACTCCGGGTGCGTCAGGGGCTGCTGGTGCCGGTTGGCCTCCGCCTCGTCGCTCGCCGGTCAACGGCGCAGGGCCGGAGGGCTGCTCATCGTTCCTCGGGTGGCGTCCGGCGCCGGAAGGCACCGAAGAGGAGGAGGTCGTAGGCGATCTTCATCGCCGAGCCGATCACCAGCGGAGCCGCCAGGGATGCTCCGCCCATGAGGAGCCCGGCGAACCCGCGCGCGATGGAGAGACCGGGACGCGGCTCGACGATGGCGGCGCCTCGGCCTGCGGTGGCCACGCACCGGGCGGCGCCCTCCCTCACAGCGTCCGATAAGATGCGTTATGTCAACTCGGGAGGCGCCTCGCCCAGGCGCGCCCGGACCTTCACTTCGTGCGCCCTCCTCCGTGCGACTCGAGGTAGTGCTCCTTCAAGAGATCTGCGCCGAAGTCGTGGTCGAAGTCGCGCCACACGCTGTGCACGTGGTTGGCCCCGTTCTGGGTGTTGTCGTACTCGAGGACGAACGTGCCGCCCTGCACCCGGTAGTAGTGCCCCTGGCCGCGTTCCGTCCCACCCGCCCAGGTGAAGTGGAGCCGCTCCAGGCCTGACCGCTCCAGCCGCTCCCAGTCCGCCGCGGCGAGGTCCGGTCGATGCCGCCCGAGGTATTCCTTGATCAGGCGGACCAGCAGACCCCGCTGGCTCTCGTCCAGCTGCGCATAGGCGATCCCCTCCGGCCGGGTGTCCGCACGGCCCGGGAGGTTGAGGATCTCCGGCGGGGCTCTGGTCGAGGACACGGCGATCTTCCGCTGGCCCTCGCGGAGCGACTTCACCAGCGCGCGGCCCAGGTCCTCCTCCGAGGCCAGAATGCGGAGGCCGGCGCGGGGGCCGGTCCGGACCTCGGCCGGATTGCTTCCGAAGAACGAGGGCGTCTGGGCGGCGCTCGCAGGCCCCACGGAGGTGACGTTCACCGAGAGATGGTGTCCCTCGACCCGCCAGCCCCAGGGCTCGCTTCCCCCAGGATTTCCGAAGACGGTGACGTAGTACAGCTCTGGGTCACGCGTCGGCCCGCCGCCACCCTCCAGCTCCGCGAGGATGGTCTCCAGGCTGATGATCTCGGTCGCCTTCTCGTATCCGGTCCGACTCAGGCCACTGGAGAGCAGCGCCCGGGCGAGACGGCGCTGTTCGGCGGACATCTGCTTGAACGCCAGCCCCTTCCGGGCCCCCGGGACGTAGTGCCAGTGCACCCGCTCCTGGTCCTTGAATTCCAGCTGCGTCTGCCGGCGTTGCTCCGGCGTCAGCGCGCCCAGCAACGCGCTCGCTGCAGCAGACATCTCGCGGTTGGCGGCATCAGCATTCATCTGAGACACCAGGAACCCGAAGGCCAGGAGGACCCGGAAGGTGGAGCCCATCGGAATACCTCCGCTCGCCGCAAGTGGCACCCTTCAGCCTAGCGAGTAAAGTTCGGCCGGTGGCGTTCGTGCGCTCGGCGGCCATCACGCTCGCGGTGCTCGCAGCCTGGGCGTGCGCGACGCCCGGCACCGGCTGGATCCGCACCGAGCTTTACCTCGGCCGCAATCTCTCCGACGGCGGGATCGTCGACCAGGAACAGCTCGACGCCTTCCTCGCCCGCGAGGCAGCACCGCGGCTCGGAGGATGGACCGTGCTCGCCGGCCGCGGCCGGTGGACCTCCGCGGACGGCGGCGGCGTCGACGAGCCCACCTCGGTGCTGGTCGTGCTCCACGGTCCGGGCGAGGAAGCCGCCCTGGAGGCAGTGCGGCGTGCCTACGCTCGCGAGTTCGGTCAGCAGTCGGTGCTCCGGGTCGACACCCCGGCAGTGGCCAGCTTCTGAGTCCTCAGCTTCCGGCACGCAGCAGGTCTCAGTGACCGACCCCGGCTCCGGTCGCCCCCTCGCGAAACACCGTCGAGGTGTCGAGAGACCGGTCCTTCGTCGCCGGGTCGATGCCGAGCTGGCGGAGGGTCTCGTCGTCGGGGAAACCCGTCTCTTGCAACCCTGCGCTTCGCTGGAATGCGCGGATCGACGCTCCGAGCTGTGTCTCCGGTGGCGCGTCGGCCGCAAGGAAGCCCCGCTGACGGAGCGCAGCCGCGAGCTGCTGCCGCGAGTTCGGGTTCGGCAGGTTCACCTCGAAGGGCGCCAGCGGAGAGGTCCCCACCGCTCGGGATGGGGGCTGCGCGCCCTGTCCCTCCGGGTCGTGTGCACAGCCGAGGAGCAGGACCATCGCGGTGAGCGCCGGGGCAAGGCGGGAAGATCGGGACACGGCTCCTCCTCGGAGGGGGCAGGCTCGCGCAGGCGTGGAGGGCCGTCCAGGGGCGGTGGGCTCAATCGTCGTCGTCCTGCTCGCTGGACTCCTTCTCCGCGGTCTCCGCGGTGCCGGGGTCCGCCACCCCCTCCCCCGGAACCGCCAGCGCGGCCCCACCGTGGACGAGCGCCCCGCCTCGGTGGCCAGCCTGGATCCCGAGCGCGAGCATCCCCACCGAGAGGACCACGCTGGTCGCCCCCGCCAGGACGAACGGACGCCTCCGATGTCGCAACGCGAGCGCGACCACCGCGGCAGCGAAGGTGCCCGCGGCCGTTCCGGTGAAGGCACGGGCCGCACGCTCATGGGCGGCGATGCCAGCCTCGCCGGTCCGGGCCTCGAACCGCTCCTCATCCTGCTCCCCGGTGCGCAGGGCCACCGCGGCGGCCGCGAGGATGAGCCCCTGGAGCACGAGCGCGAGCAGCCAGGCCCTCCCAGGGAGGCGGTCGGTGGCGATGGCCCACACCATGACTCCCAGAAGCAGGGGCATCACCAGGGCGAGGCCGAGTGGGACGTGGACGACGGCGGGGTGCAACGGCAGAGTGTTCATCGCCTTCTCCTCTGGAGTTCGACCCTGCTCGTGCCCGACCCTGCTCCCCATCGCCATCCGTCGGACGACGGAGCATCGCCGCGCCCGGGCTCGACGGGCACCGCAGCGGGCCTCCCTGCGTCGGATGACGGAGCTCCAGGCGAGAGATTGCGCTCGGCCGCCCTCTTCCTTGGCATCGTCCTGCTCATCGGAATCGACCTCGTCGAGGACTGGCAGCACGGGTCGCGGGGTGTGCATCTGGGCCTCGAGTCGGTGGTCCTGGTACTCGCCGCCGCCGGCCTGTGGTTGCTCCGGGCCCGCGTCCGCCGGGAACGGATGGCGGCCCGTGCCGTCCGGGCGCGGCTGGCGGAGGCCAGCGCCGCAGCCGAGGCCTGGCGCCGCGAGACGGAGGTCCTCGCTGCCGGCCTCGGGCGTGCGATCGACTCGCAATTTCAACAGTGGAAGCTGACCGAGGCGGAGCGGGAGGTGGCGCTCCTGCTCCTCAAGGGGCTGTCCCTCCGGGAGATCGCCGGCCTCCGGGAGACCAGCGAGCGGACGGTCCGCCAGCAATCGCTCGCCGTCTACCGCAAGGCGGGACTTGCCGGCCGGGCCGAGCTGTCCGCGTTCTTCCTCGAGGACCTGCTCGCACCGCCCGCGCCCGCCCCACCGGTCCGCTGAGCCCACGCCCCGGCGCTGCTGGCGAAGTAGCCCGCGCGGCGCGTCCGGGCTCAGCGGCTGCGGCCGTCGAAGGGGGTGATCCGGAACTGGTCCGGCTCGAACCCCTCCAGGCACCGCACGTTCACTGCGACCGTCTCCTGGCCGTCCCGACCCTTGCCGCGGGCGAAGGACTTGATGCCGCAGGTCCGGCAGAACAGGTGATGGATGGAGTGCTTGTTGAAGCGGAACCGCGACGCCGGAACGAAGCTCAGGAGCGTTCCTGCCCTGCCGCACATCGAGCAGTTACAGCTGAGGGCGGCGGGATTCCGGTCGAGCTCCACCGTGTACCGCACCGCCCCGCAGTGACAGCTGCCGCGCCTGGTCTCCGTGTCCACCATCGGATGCCCTCCGCTCGCCTGGAAGCTGTCATCGCCCGCGGGTGAGTTCAACCCTCAGCGAGGCTGTCTTCCCTCGGTCTTCCGGTTAGAGTTCCCGCCCGATGACGAGGAGCCCCACCGTGAGCGAGAAGAAGCCCGAGGCCGCGCCGATCGCAGCGCCGACGCCCTTCACCCCCATCGACCAGCACCTCTTCGAGTCGCGGACGGTGTTCGTCAGCGGCGAGGTGAACGCCGACCTCGCGCTCCGGGTGAACCGGCTGCTCCTGGCCCTCGAGCGGAGCAACCCCACCCTGCCCATCGTCCTCTGGGTCGACTGCCCCGGCGGCGAGGTCTATTCGGGGTTCGCCATCTACGACACCGCCCGCTTCATCTCTCCCCGCATCCTCACCGTGGTGGCCGGCTTCGCCGGGAGCATGGGCTCGGTGATTGCCCTGGCCGCGGAGAAGGAGGACCGGGTCGCCCTCCCCAACGCCAAGCTCCTCATCCACCAGCCGCTGGTGGGCGGGGTCATCCACGGCTCGGCCAGCGACCTGGAGATCCACGCCCGGGACATCATCGAGCTGAAGAAGAAGATGCACCGGCTCTACGCCGAGCGGACCGGCACGCCCCAGGAGCGCTTCGTGGACCTGATGGAGCGAGACCGGTGGATCGACCCTCCGGCGGCCATCGATCTGGGCCTCATCTCCAAGGTGGTCAGCACCCGCAAGGAGCTGGACACGCTCCTGCAGCGGGGACACTGAGGCGGCCGGGGATCAGCCGCCGAGGCCCTCGAGGTAGGTCACGTAGCTGCTCACCGCGCCGTCGAGCCCGGCCACCTTCGGGTTGCTGGACTCGATGACGAAGTACTCGTCCGGGGCGTGGGCGCCGGAGCCGTGCCCCAGCCCGTAGTGGCCGGCGGGGAGGCTCAGCGGCTTCCCGGTGAAGAGGTAGCCCGGCCACGAGCCGGCGTTCCGGGGCCAGAGCAGCGGGTCGATGCCCGCGCGCCGGTACGCCCGGTCCAGGGTCTTGACGAACTCGGAGTCTGGCGGCGTGCTGGTCGGGTCGTAACCGCCGGTCATGTTCACCTCCAGGTCGCCGAAGCCGCGCTTCTCCAGATGGGCCTTGAGCGCGGCCAGCGACCGCTCCGCAGTCATGTCCGGCACCAGCCGGAGGTCGAGCTTGGCCACCGCCCGGGCCGGGAGCATCGTCTTCCCGCCTGGGCCGGTGTAGCCGCCCACCAGACCCTCGATGTTCACCGTTGGCCGGCCGGCCAGCCGCTGCAGCGCGTGCTGCCAGTCCTCGTCGCGGATCCACTGCTTCGCGCCGAGGAGCTGTTTGGCCTTGGCCTCGCTCATCCGCTGGGACGCCCGCTGGATCATCTGCAGCTCGGCGGCGGACGGCGGGCGCGCCGCGTCGGCGAATCCGTCGATCGCCGGCTCGGCTCCGTCGGGCGTGACCAGCGTCGCCAGCGCCTGGACCAGGTGAAACGCCGGGCTGTCCAGCCGCGCCCGGTTGGCCGAGTGCACGTCCTTCGATGGCCCGCGTCCCCAGCGCGCTCCGCTCGCCACCAGCTCCAGCTCGATGACCCCCTTGGCCCCGAGGCTGAGCGTCACCTCTCCGTCCGGGTCCTGCATCGCGCTGGGCATGAAGATGCCGACCGACTTCGCCAGAGCCGCGGCGATGTCCTGACGGCGCACCACTTCGCCGAAGTGAGGCGAGCCGACCTCCTCCTCCCCCTCGGCGACGAGGACCAGGTTCACCGGGAGCTTCCGCTTCCCGGCGCGGTAGGCGTGCAGCGCCGAGAGAAACGCCGACTCCGGTCCCTTCTGGTTCACCGCCCCTCGGCCCACGAGGACCTTGCCGAAGCCGGGCTTGTCGACCAGGCGGCCCTCGAACGGAGGCGAGCTCCATTCCGCGGGGTCGGCCTGCTTCACGTCGTACATGAAGTAGAGGCCCAGCGTCTTCCGGGCCCCGCCGTCGAGCGTGGCGAACACGCCAGGCTTCCCGCTGGTCGGCACTTGCTCGACCTTCTGGAACCCGGCGTCCCGGAGCATCTGGAGAAAGAACGGCAGCCCGGTGTCGTAGCCGCGGTTCTCCGCGCAGATGCACGGCTCGCGGATCCACGCCTGGAGGCGCTGCACGTTCTCGTCGTGCCGGCGGGCGATCTCCGCGGCCAGGGGTCCGGAGGGCGCGGCCCCGAGGGCGGGACGCGGCCAGGACGCAGCGGCCGCCGTTCCGATCGCGGCGCCGAGGAGAGAGCGACGTGAGAGGTGGGTCATGAAGCCGGCGAGTCTTGGCCCTGCCCTCCATGGCTGTCGAGAAGATCCGGGTGGGCGATCATCACCACGGCGAGCCCGCCCTGCCGGGCCACGTTCACCACCTGCTGCTGCGAGGCTCGACCGGTGAGTGACAGCCCCTCCTCCGTCGGGGCAAGCCCCAGCACCACGTAGAAGGGCTCGAGCCGCACTCCACCATCCGGGGCGAGGACCGGGAACTCGTGGACCGGGAGCTGCACCAGCTGCTGCACGACCCAGGCGTCCGGTTCGGCCATCGCCCCGTCCAGGGCCTGCTCCCAGACGGGCTGCGTCTGCTGGGCGCCGATGCAGACCCCCGTTCCCCCGTAGGCCCGGTTCGGCTTCAGGACCAGGAGCTCTCGCTCGGAGCGGACGAACTCCGGCAGGTCCCCCACGCTCCCGTCCGCGAGCTGCGTCGTCCTTCCCCGCACCAGCCGGGTCCAGGGCACGTGACGGCGGAACACCCGGCGCTCCCCGGGAGTGAAGTGGCGATCCGCGAGCGCGGGGTCGGTGAACACCTCCCACATGCTCTTCTGCTCCACCTCGGCGGCGATGGAGGAGATCATCCGGTTCTGGGCGAGCAGGGCACGCATCGGCGCGACGTCCACTCCGCGCCGGCTCAGCTCTCGCAGCTCCTCCACCGAGTAGTCACGGTAGCCGAGGTCCACCGCCTCTCCCTGGAACAGCACCTCGTCGCCGTCGAGGACCAGCTCGGTGGGATCGGCGTGACAGACCTGCACCCCGAAGCGCCGGTGGAGGTGCTCGGCGAGGAGCGCCTGCTCCTCCGGACCGGTGTCGGCCCACCGCGGCTCGATGAAGCAGATCCGCCGGCCCGGTCGGCCCAGCGCCTCCAGGTGCTCCAGCATCTGTCCGGCGAGGAGATCGCGCACGTCCTGCCCGAGCGTCAGGCGCAGCGCGGGATCCGCCTGCCGGAGCAGGGGCCCCAGCCGCTGCTCGAGGATGCGCTCCGAGGTGGGGAGCATGTGGAGCCCTCCCACCCCGGTGAGGTTGGGCTCGAGGAACTGCAGGGTGCTCTTCCACTGTGCGCTCTCGAAGAGCGCCGCGGCGTCGAGCCGTCCGAACACCGGGTTCGACCGCACCTGCAGCGGACCCCAGCAGCCGCGGATCCACTCCTCCTCGCCGCGAGAGACGGGGAGCGCAGCGCGGACGCTCGGGTCCACGAGCCACAGCTCGATCAATCGCCGTGTCGCCTCGTGGAGGGTCAACGCGGTGGCATGAAGGTACTGGAGCTGCTCGGGGAGGACGGTCAGCGGCGCGGGAAGGATCCGGACCTCCTCGGCGCGGCCGTCGTGGAGGTAGAGCAGCGTGGCGGCCCGGGCGTCCTCCTCGATCCAGTGGAGGACGTCCCGCATTCGTTCCGGGGCGATGGCGAGCAGCGCCGAGCGGAGCCGGGCGCCGACCCGCCGGCTCGTCAGCCCCAGCTCCTCTGCCGGCGTCTGCATCCCGGTCCTGCGGACGGAGCAAGACCGGTGCCCCCGCGGAACTCCGCACGGTTGCACGGGCCGGGGGCCGCAAGGCTTGCGCGGGACGCGGTGGCACGAGGCGCGACCGAGGGCATCGAGGTCGGCTTCCACTCGGTCCCGGGCCTGGTCCAAGCTGTCCTCTCCTCCATGCGCTTGCGCTTCGCCCTCCTCTGCTGCGCCGCGGTCGGGCTGACCGCCTGCGCGCTGCTGAACACGGCCCCGCCGCCGGCGCCGGGGAAGCTACGGCCCACCTGCGCCGACGTGGAGATGGAGGCGTGCATCGCCGAGTCGGTGACGGTCTCCGCCCAGAGCCTCCCGGGGCTCGACTCCTCGGAGATCGGCGCGTTGCTGGCCGATCGCCGTCCGGTGCCGGTCCGCTGCGTCCTGCGTGAGACGGGCGCGCTCGAGGCCTGTCACGTCCTCGACCCTCGTGGCTCTCCCTACGACGAGTCCATCGAGGCATGGCTCCAGCAGCGGCGCTACACCCCGGTAACCTTCAAGGGGAAGCCGGTGCTGGTGCCGTACACCTTGCTGGTCTCGTTCAACCCTCCGCCCGCCGAGCTCGCCCGGACCTCCGCGGTGCGAATCGAGGTGTTCCGGGCGCTGCTCTTCCGGCTCCGCGGTCCCACCCTCGATGCCGGCACCGCGGCCCGCCCGCTGGTCTGCGTGGGCATCGGAGACGACGTGGCGGATCCCCCCCGGAACGAGATGGAGGCCCTCGCCCGCGCCGGCGCCCAGGTGGAGCCAGCCTCGAGCTGCTGGGGACTGATGCAGACCGTCGGGGGTGCCGCCCCGTTCGGGACCGTCGTGGTCCGCGAAGTGCGCTTCGAGCAACCCGACGTCGCGGAGGTCCGCGCCGAGCTCGGCGTCTCCGGCCAGACGCCCGAGTTCCTCCTCCTGCGGACGAGCCGCCTCGGTGGGCGCTGGCTGGTGGAGGAGCTCCCGGCACCTGTGCCCGATGCGGGTGTGCGAGCGCCGCCCGACGCCGGCGTGCGCTGACGCTCGAAAGCGCTGCCCGGCGACGCCTGCCGGGCGGAGTGGCCGGCCCCGAAGTCGTGAGCGCCCGGGCTTGCGGCCTCGGGCCTCGGCTCCGCTGTGCTCGAGGTCAGCGGACCGGGGGATGCCGGGGCGGCCCGCCCGAGCGGGGCGCCCCCGGTGGGAGCGCGTAGAACTCGCCCAGCGCAGTCCGGATGCCCCGTGCGGTACGCGCCGGGGTGCGACCCAGGAGCACGAGCGCATCGGCCCCCGAAGGGTCCAGCCACAGTTCGTAGGCAGTTCCCGTGCCCTCGCCTCCGACTCCCACCGCGCGCTGGTCGCCGCGGGTGCGGAGAAAGAACCCGTAGCCGACGTCCGAGCCGGGACCCAGCGGCAGCCGCGGCTCCCAGAGCGCGTCGCGCGTCTGCGGCGAGACCACCTTGCCCGTCCGCAGTGCCTCGATGAACCGGAACTGGTCGTCGAGCGTGGTCGTGCCGCGCGCGGCTCCGGGACAGGCTTGGGTCGCGGCCAACGAGGTGCCGGTCATTCCCGCGGGCCCAGTCACGTGCCCCTCCACGAAACGCTCGAAGGGCTCACCCGAAACCTGCGTGACCAGCCGCTCCACCAGCAGCCACGGGCGGTCGTCACCGGGATCGACCCTCGTCCCGGGGGCGGCCAGCAGCGGCACCTTGCTGGCGGCGTCTAGCCGATCGCCCAGATCGTCGACCGAGGGCGGGTGACCGAGCCCGGACTCCGAAGCGAGCCCGGCTGAGCCGGTCAAGAGGTTCGCGACCGTGAGCGAGGCGAAGGAGGTCGCGCCAAGGACCGGGAGCCTCCGATCGAGCCGGTCATCCCACCCGAGCTTCCCGCCCTCGACCAGGAGCCCCACCGCCACCGCTGCCAGGAGTCTCCGGCCAGCGCCAAGGGGCAGGCACGCCGTGCCACCGAAGCTCCGGTCGATCTCCGGCTTTCCAGCGTGCACCACCCGCAGCTGGCCCTCGAAGCCGTCGTTGGCGCCAATCCGCTCGAGGTCGGACCTCAGCGCCAGGAGCCACTCGTCCCGCCGGTCCGCCTTGGCTGCCTCGGCCGGGGCAGGCGCGTGCGAGCAGCCGCCGGTGGCAAGCAGCACCACTGCGAGCATGGTCCGGGGCGCACCCGCACGTCCGTGTGGATGTGAAGCGCTCACTCCCACTCGATGGTGGCGGGCGGCTTGCTCGAGATGTCATAGACCACGCGGTTGATGCCCCGGACCTCGTTGGTGATGCGGGCCGAGATCCGCGCCAGTAGCTCGTGGGGAAGCCGCGCCCAGTCCGCGGTCATCCCGTCCACGCTGGTCACCGCCCGCACCACCGCCGTCGACTCGTAGGTGCGCTCATCGCCCATCACTCCCACGCTGGAGACGGGGAGGAGCACCGCGAAGGCCTGCCACACCTCTCCGTAGAGTCCGACCTTGCGGACCTCGTCCTGCACGATGAGGTCGGCCTTGCGCACCAGCTCCAGCCGCTCCTCGGTCACCTCGCCCAGAACGCGGATGGCCAGCCCCGGCCCCGGGAACGGGTGGCGCATCAGCATCGGCTCCGGCAGGCCCAGCTCCCGCCCCAGGGCCCGGACCTCGTCCTTGAACAGCTCGCGGAGCGGCTCGACCAGCTTGAGCTTCATCACCTCGGGCAGCCCGCCCACGTTGTGGTGGCTCTTGATGGTGGCCGATGGCCCCTTGGTGGACACCGACTCGATGACGTCCGGGTACAGCGTGCCCTGGGCGAGGAAGTCCGCACCCTGGATGTCGCGCGCGGCCTCCTCGAAGACGGCGATGAACTCGCGGCCGATGATCTTCCGCTTCTTCTCCGGGTCGGTCACCCCCGCCAGCCGGTCCAGAAAGCGCTTGCGAGCGTCGACCGTCCTCAGCGGGACGTGGAAGCGGCCCTCGAAGAGCTGCTCCACTTGCTCGCGCTCGCCGGAGCGCAGCACCCCGTTATCGACGAAGATGCAGGTCAGCCGGTCGCCGATGGCCCGGTGGATGAGCAGCGCGGCCACCGAGCTGTCCACCCCGCCCGACAGCGCGCAGATGACCCTCCCCTCCCCCACCTGCTTGCGGATGCTCTCCACCGCTTCCTGGGCGAACCCCTTCATGGTCCAGGCGCCCGAGAGCTTGCAGACGTCGAAGAGGAACGCCCGGTACATGTCCTTGCCCCGCGGGGTGTGGACCACCTCGGGGTGGAACTGGAGCCCGAAGATGGGCCGTTCGCGGTGCGCGGTCGCCGCCAGGGGCGCGTTGGACGTGCGGGCGATGGGCTCGAAGCCGGGCGGAAGCACATCCACCCGGTCCCCGTGGCTCATCCACACCTCGCAGGTGGCGCCAGTGGCGAACGGGGCCAGCGGGCCCTTGCCATCCAGCACCTCGATGACCGCCGGACCGAACTCGCGATGGGCGTTCCGGTCCACCCGGCCACCGAGCATCTTGGCGATGAGCTGCAGCCCGTAGCAGATGCCCAGCACCGGGACGCCGAGGTCGAAGACCCCGGCTGCGGGCATCGGCGCCCCCTCGGCCTCGACCGACATCGGGCCGCCGGAGAGGATGATGCCCCTGGGCCCGAAGGCCTTGATGTCGGCCAGGGGCAGGTCGGGCCGGTGAATCTCGCAGTAGACGCCCAGCTCGCGCACTCGCCGGGCGATGAGCTGGGTGTACTGACTGCCGAAGTCGAGGATGAGGACCTTCTCGTCGTGGATGTGCACGGTTGCTCTGCTTCCCCTCCGTTGCGGCCGCCCCGACCTACTCGACGCGGTAGTTGGGCGCCTCCTCGGTGATGATGACGTCGTGGACGTGGCTCTCGCGGAGCCCGCTGGGGGTGATGCGGACGAAGCGGGCGTTCTTCCGCAGCTCGTCGATGCTCCGGCAGCCGGTGTAGCCCATGCCGCTCCGGACGCCGCCCAGCATCTGGTACACGTTCATCGCCAGGCTGCCCTTGTAGGGGACGCGGCCCTCGATCCCCTCGGGGACGAGCTTCTCCTCCTCCTCGACGTCGGCCTGGAAGTAGCGCTCCTTGCCGCCGCGCTTCATCGCCCCGAGCGACCCCATGCCGCGGTAGCTCTTGTAGCTGCGGCCCTGGTAGAGGATGACCTCGCCCGGCGCCTCCTCGGTGCCGGCGAAGAGCGAGCCGATCATCACCGTGCTCGCCCCGGCGGCCAGCGCCTTGACGATGTCACCGGAGTACTTGATGCCTCCGTCGGAGATGATGGGGACGTCGTGCCGGTCGGCCTCGCGCGCGCATTCGTCCACTGCCGTCAGCTGCGGCACTCCCACCCCGGCCACCACCCGGGTGGTGCAGATGCTCCCCGGGCCGATGCCCACCTTCACCGCGTCCACCCCCGCCCCGATGAGGGCCCGGGTTCCCTCGGCGGTGGCGACGTTGCCCGCCACCAGCTCGAATCCGGAGAAGTTGCGGCGGGTGTCCCGCACTGCGTCCAGCACGCCGTGCGAGTGACCGTGGGCGGTGTCCACCACCAGCACGTCGCACCCGGCCTTGAGCAGCGCCGCGACTCGTTCCTCGCGGTCCGGGCCCACGCCCACCGCCGCGGCGCAGAGGAGCCGCCCCTTGGTGTCCTTCGCCGCGTTGGGGTGGGTGCGGGACTTCTCGATGTCCTTGATGGTCATCAGCCCCCGCAGCTCGCCGTGCTCGTCCACCAGGAGCAGCTTCTCGATGCGGTTGGAATGCAGCAGCTCCAGCGCGGCGGCCTTGCTCACGCCCTCGCGGGCGGTGATGAGCTTGCGGGTCATCGCCTCCTCGACCTTCTTGTCGAGGTTGGTCTCGAAGCGGATGTCGCGGCTGGTGAGGATGCCCATCAGCTTCCGGCCGCGGGTCACCGGGATGCCGGAGATCCCGTTCTTCCGCATCAGCTCCAGAGCCACGTGGAGCGGAGCTTCGGGATCGACCACCACCGGCTCGCTCACCATTCCGCTCGAATACTTCTTCACCCGGGCCACCTCGACGGCCTGGCGCTCGACCGAGAGGTTCTTGTGAACGACGCCGATGCCGCCCTGCTGGGCCATGGCGATGGCGGTGGCGGACTCGGTGACGGTGTCCATCGCCGCGGAGAGCAGCGGGATGCTCAGGCGGAGATTGCGAGAAAGTCGGGTGCCGAGCTGAACGTCACGCGGGAGGACGTCACTCTGGGCCGGCTGAAGCAACACGTCGTCGAACGTGAGCGCCAGCCGGAGGGGGTCGGTCAGCATGGCGTTCTATACGCCGCACCCCGGACAAAATCCATCCCGGGCGGCCGCGGGCGCCGGGTTTCCCGAGACCTCCCGGGCGTTTACTCGTTGAGCTCGCCGGCGGGACGACGGAGCACTGCGCCCGGGGGTGGCGGGCGGTCCTCGTCACCCAGCTGTGCGCGCATCTTCCGGGCGAGGCTCAGCTCCCGCCAGCGGTGCACCGCGGCCCAGAGCAGCACCGTGGCCAGGAGCGCCCCCACCGCGATGAGCTGGTACCGCTTCATCAGCTCGATGACCTGCTGGAGGTGCCGGCCGAACCGGTAGCCGAGCAGGACGAACAGGGGCGCGGAGAGAAGCGCGGCCAGGCCATCGAAGCAGATGAAGCGCGGGTACGGCATGCCGGCCGACCCGGCGGTGAAGTACGTCACCGCCCGGACCCCGGGCATGAAGCGGGCGGCAATGACGATCTTCTCCCCGTGACGGGCGAAGAGCCCCTCCACCTGGATGCGGCGGGCGGGAGTCACCACCCGGGCGAGCCAGCCGTGGCCAGTGCGCACCCGGCGACCCACCCGGCGTCCGGCCAGGTAGATCAGCGTGTCTCCCACCAGGATGCCCAGGAACCCGGTGGCGACCATGCCCCAGAGGTGCGCCACCCCCTTGTAGACGAGGAACCCGCCGAGGATGAGCGAGATGTCCTCGGGGAGCGGGACGCCGAGGCCACAGGCCACCAGCACGGCGAAGATGGACAGGTACGCCATCGCGCCGTGGGAGCCGAGCAGCAGGGTCTTGAGGAGTGCTTCCACGCGGGTCGGGCCCGGGCGTACCCGGGCCGAGGGACCTTAGCACCGGCCCCTGGGAATCCGGCATCTCAGGGACGGGGGAGCAAGGCCTTGAACGCTTCCCGGTTGGCCTGGAGCCTGGCACCGAACTGGGACACGATCGCCATCAGCAGCTTGAGGCAGGCCTGCGGTTTCTGGGTCATCAGCCGCTGGAAGTCCACGCTGCGCAGCTCGACGGCGGTGACCGGGGTGAGCGCCATGGCGCTGCAGAGCCGCTGGCCCTGCTGCACCAGCGCCAGCTCTCCGAGCGAGTCACCCCGCTGGAGCTCGCCCAGCGGGAGCTCCTCGGCCCCGTTGCGGACGGTGATGCCCACCCGGCCATCGGAGATGATGAAGAGGCTCTCGGCCAGCATGTTCTCGACGAACAGGGGCGTCCCGCGCGGGTAAGTGCGCTCCACCGCGATGCCGGCGAGGATCTGCAGTCCCGTCTCCGTGAATCCCTTGAAGAGGGCGCAGGTCCGGAGAGCGTCCTGTGGCGGCATTGAACAGACCTTGTAGCACGGGAGCCCCCCGGGTCAGGGAAAGCCCGACCCCGGTGGCACGGCCACGCGCCGGTGGCGCCGGGGCGGACGCGACCGGGCGCCTCCTTCCTCTCAGCCGCCCCGGTGGAGCTTTGCGTTCAGGACGTACCCGGCGGCGGAGGCGAGGAGCCCCGCGCGCTCGGCGTCGGTGAGGGGCCGCTTCACCTTTCCCGGGGCTCCCATCACCATCGAGCCCGACGGCACGTGAGTCCCCGGGATGAGCAGCGTGCCCGCGGCGATGAAGCAGTCGTCCTCGATGACCACCCCGTTGAGCACGATGGCGCCGATGCCCACCAGCACCCGGTTGCCCACGGTGCAGCCGTGGATGACGACGTGGTGGCCGACGGTCACGTCGTCCCCCACCCGGGTCGGATGCGTGCCCTTCTCCACGTGAACCATCGTCAGGTCCTGGATGTTGGTCCGAGAGCCGATGCGGATGCTGTTCACGTCCCCGCGAAGGACGGTGTTGTACCAGACCGAGGACTCCTCCCCGATCTCGACGTTCCCCATGATCTGCGCCCCCTCGGCCACGAACACCGAGGGGTGGAGGCGGGGCATCACTCCGTGGATCGCCCGCAGTCCCATCAGGCGGCCTGCGTCCGCGGCCGCAGCGGCGGAACGGGCGGAGTGTCCACGACCGCGGCCTCGACCCCGAGGAGCGCGCTGGGCGAGCCGTGGGTGATGCGGACCTGGACCCGGGCGCCCGCCGGGGCCGTCCCGTCGAAGTTCACGGTGCGGTTCTCTGGGCTGCGGCCGAAGCGGCGCGCCGGGTCGGACCGGCTCGGACCCTCGACCAGCACCTCGACCTCCTGGCCGACCAGCGCCGCGCCGATCTCGCCGCTGATGCGCCGCTGGACGGCCTGGAGCCGCTCGAGCCGCTCGACCTTCACCTCCTGCGGCACCGGACCCCACTCGGTCTCCTTGAGCGCGGCCACGGTGCGAGGCCTCGGGGAGAACACGAAGGAGAACTGGTTCTCGTAGCGGACCTGCTCGGTCAGCTCGAGCGTCTTCTGGAAATCGTCCTCGGTCTCGCCGGGGAACCCCACGATGATGTCGGTGGTGACGGCGATGCCGGGTCGGGCGGAGCGGAGCGCGGCCAGTCGCTCGAGGTACTGGGCCACGGTGTAGTCCCGCTTCATCCGCCGCAGGACCGCGTCGCTCCCGCTCTGGACCGGAAGGTGGAAGTGCGGCGCGATGCGGGGCTGTCGGCGGAAGGCGTCGATCAGCGCGTCGGAGAGGTCGTGCGGATGGCTGGTGGTGAAGCGCACCCGCTCGATGCCCGGGACCTGGGCCACGCGAAGGAGCAGCTCGGCGAAACAGATGCCGCCCCGGTAGGAGTTGACGTTCTGGCCGATCAGCGTCACCTCGCGGACGCCCACGCCGGTCAGCGACGCGACCTCCTCCAGAACCTCGACGAAGGGCCGGCTCACCTCGCGGCCCCGGGTGTGCGGGACCACGCAGAAGCTGCAGACGTTGTCGCAGCCCTTCATCACGGTGACGAACTCGCTCACCTTCCCCGCCGAGCTGCCGGGGTCGGCGCGGGGGAAGACGTACTCCTCGGAATCGACCCAGGCGGTCTCCGCGACCCGGACCCGGTCCTCGAGCACGCGGGCGACCAGCTCGGGCAGCTTGCCGATGGCGTCGGGCCCGAAGACCAGGTCCAGGTACGGGACACGGGCCAGGAGCTTGCTCTTCTCCTGCTGGGCCACACAGCCGCCGACCGCCAGGAGCGCCCCGCGCTGGGTCTTGATCGCCCGGTAGCGGCCGAGGGCCGAGAGCATCTTGTCCTCGGCCTTCTCCCGGATGGCGCAGGTGTTGAGGATGATGAGGTCGGCCTGCTCCGCGCTGGCCGTGGGCCGGTAGCCGATGGTCGCCAGCGCCTCGCCCATGCGGAGCGAGTCGTTGACGTTCATCTGGCAGCCGAAGGTGTGGACGAAGTAGCGCTTCACGGCGAGGCCCCGGAGGGAGTCCAGATACCCGGGACCGCCGTGCGGAATCAATGCCGGCCCACCCCTCGGAGGTCTGCCGGCGGCGGGACCAGGGTCTTCCAAACCCCGCCGTGGCGGGGAGGAGCCTCGCCGTGCGGTGCCCGCGCGATCAGTGTTCCAGCGCGGTGAGCTCTGCCTCTCTCTGTTCGGTCCAGTGGCGAAGTGGCCCGGTGTCGATCGCGAACTCCTCGAAGCCGGGGATCACCACCGATCGGAGCGTCTCCAGATAGATGCGCCGGCGCTCGCGGAGCGGCACGACACCCGAGCGCAGCAGCCACTCCTCGTCGGCCGCCGGCGGCCCGGAGCTGAACATCTCCGGGCCGGTGGAGGCGCTGGCCATCGCGGGGAGATGTCCGGAGAGAAACGCCAGGTCGAAGCGGTGCCTCGCCCAGCCGAGGTAGGCCCATCCCAGCCGTGCGTGCTGGACCTCGTCCCGTGCGAGCTCCTGGAGCACTGCTCGCAGATGCGGATCCACGACGGCGTCGAGCAGCGTCACCAGGGTGGCCATGCTCTCGGTTTCCGAGATGCACGACTGGGCCACCACCTCATAGGTCAGCTTCTGCTCCGGGGTGAGGTCCCTTGGGCCGAAGAACAACAGCCGCGTCTCGGGCGGAGGGACCTCCACCTGCCGGGCGCGCAGGATGTCTGCACAGTGGGCAGCATGGCGGATCTCGTCCGCCGCCGCGCGGGCCGCCAGGTCCACGAGCACGTCGGGCGCCCCGGCGGCGCGCAACCCCTGCGAGAGCGCGGCGAATCGCAGCGAGGCCCCCGTCTCGACTCCATGGCGCGTCGCCCAGACCTGGGCGATGAGCGCCTGCGTCGCCTCTACCAAATCGTCGGACCGGTGTAGCCAGTGGGAGGTGTGCCGCCGTCGGGGAGGAGCGAATGAGGCGGAGGAACGTTGTTGCTGTTGTTGCTGCTGCTGTCGCTCCCGCAGGCGGACGCGGCGAGGAGGCTCGTCCCGCCGAGCACCAGGACCTGGAACAGTCTCTTCAGCTTCATGGGTGACTCCTTCGAGGATGGCCGATGCCTCCCGGACACCGGAATCGAGCGCTGTTGCGGGGAGCTTGGAACCCGAGGATTTCTCAGACATTAGAGAGGGAGCGGCGGCAACCCCGGGTCGATGCCGGACGAGCGAGGGGTGGCCCGGGCGCCCTCGATCTGCGGGAGGAGGACGTCTCGCACGTAGTGCCATGAGGGCACGAGCGCCAGCGCCCTCCGGGCATGGGCCTCGGCCAGCGCGAGGTCAGGGACCCGGCGATTGAGGAACGACCAGGCCAGGCTCATCTCCAGCTCCGGCTCTCCCCAGGTCGGCCGGAGCGACCTTCCCGCGGGCCGCCGCGTGCGGCGCAGCGCCTCGAGTCCCCGGGTGTAGGTGGCGATGGCCCTCGCTTGCCGCTCATCCACCTTGTCCGGCGGACTCCCCGGGGGTGTCCACCACTCGGTGGGGCCGCGCACCCAGAGCAGCCGGGGGTTCTCGGGCTCGAGACCCTCCGCCTCGGCCAGGAGGGCCCGGACCCGCGGCACGAGCGCGCGGATCTGCTCCTGCTCCCGAGCGTGGAGGAACATCCGCATTCCGAGGCACGAGGCGAGCCCGGCCTGGGCGTCGACGAACTTCGGGTCTTCTCTGAGGGCGGCCTCGAACTCGGCGCTGGCAGCCTCGAGGTCCGCGTCGAGGTCCTCCGGCGTCGGGGTCTCGTTGAATCCGTTGATCGCCCGCCGCCAGAGCGCGAACCCGCGCCAGTAGCGCAGCTCGCCGGCGTGGGCCCGCTCCTCCGGACGGGCGGCCAGCTCGGAGTGGAGCCGCCGGAGCGCCGGGCGATCCCCGGCGTAGTCGGCCTCGCGGATGCGGTGGACCAGCTCCAGCGTCGCGGAAGGCACCGAGCTCCGCTCCCCGGCGAGGACGGAGCAGAGAGCGAAGAGGACGAGGTGGGGCACGAGTCTCATGGGCCCCGAAGGCTAGGCAACGTCCCACGCGGCTCAAGCCCGCCCGGTGACCTGCCCGGCTGCGTCGGTGAACGGCCTCCCCTAGCGGCAAGCGGCACGCCAGCGTCCAGGCTCAGCGGCCGAGCGTGCGGAGCACCCGGGAACGCTGCCGGCTGGCGAAGAGCCGCACCCCGCTCCGGAGCGAGATCTCCACGCGGGCGTCGTCGAAGGGCACCAGCGAGACGACGTGGTCCAGGTTGACGATGTGAGAGCGGTGGACCCGCAGGAAGGTGCGTGCGTCGAGCCGGGCCTCCAGGTCGGTCAGTGGGACGTTGAGCCTGAGCGTCCGGCCCTCCGCGTGGACCAGCACCGAGTCGTCCGCGGCCTGGAAGCGCTCCACCTGCGACAGGAGCACCGGGACGATCCGCCCGCCGTCACGGGCAAAGAGCCGCTCCAGCGGCCCTCGGGGCAGAACCCCGCGCGCGCGGTCTGCGGAACCGGGCGCCCCCCGTGCGAGGAGCAGGGGGCGGAGGCGTTCCATCGCCCGGCCGAAGCGCTCCCGGCCGAACGGCTTGAGCAGGTAGTCGAGGGCACCGAGCTCGAACGCGGTCACCGCGAACCGATCGAAGGCGGTGGTGAAGACCACGGCTGGGGCGTGCTTCACCCGCGCCAGCACCTCGAGCCCGCTTCCACCCGGGAGCTGGACGTCGAGGAACACCAGGTCAGGGTGGAGGTCGTCGATGGCCCGGACGGCCTCCTCGCAGCTTCCGGCCTCGCCCACCGGGACCAGCCACGGTACCCCCCGCATCAGCTCGGCGAGACGCGAGCGCGCCGGCGGCTCGTCCTCGACGACCAGCGCGCGGATCTGCCCGGCGCTCATCGGGCGATCCCCGCGGTGGTCCGGCCGTCCAGGGGGAGCCGGAGGGTCACCGCGAATCCGGACGGAGCGCGCTCGGAGACCAGCGAGGCCCGGTCGCCGTACAGCGCCTCCAGGCGCCGGCGAATGGTCCCCACGCCGAGCCCGAGCGAGGATGCTCCTCCCTCGCCCGGGCCGTCGTCGACCACCCGGAGGAGCAGCTGTCCGCCCTCGAGCCGGGCGCAGAGGGCGATGCGCCCGCCCTCCGGCCGGCTGGAGATGCCGTGTCGGACCGCGTTCTCCACCAGCGGCTGGAGGATGAGGGGAGGCACCGGCACCCCGTCGGTGCCCTCCCCTCGCTCCATCTCCACCGTGAGCCTCGGGCCGAGCCGGAGCTCCTCGAACGCGAGGTAGTCCCGGGTGAAGCTCCACTCCCGCCGGAAGGGGACCTCCTCCTCCGCGGCGAGGGCGTAGCGGAGCAGGTCCCCCAGGCGCTCCAGCGCTCGGTCGGCCCGCAGCGGATCGGTGGTCACCAGCGCGCCCACCGAGTGCAGCGCGTTGAAGAGGAAGTGGGGATGGACTTGCGCCCGGAGCGCCGCGAGCTGCGCCTGCTGGGCGAGGACCCTGGCCTCCGCGGCGGCCCGCTGCTCCTCCCGGGCCTGCCGCTGGGCCCGGATGGCGTGGGAGAAGCCTGCCACCACCAGGTAGAGCGACGAGCCGAGGAGGAGGTTCCAGAACACCACCGGCGAGCCGCGGAGCCGCGCCAGGGCCTCCGCGGATCGACCGGAGAGCACGTCGGGGAGCATCCAGGAGGTCGCGTACACCGAGGCGAAGAGGCCCATCGCCACCGCATGGGCGGCGTAGAACCCGGGCGACCGTCCGCTCCAGTCCAGCCGACCCGTCAGCCGCCAGACGCCGACCCCGAGCGCCGCGGGCGGGCTCATGGTGAGCAGCGCCTGCCCGGCCAGATCCCAGGGAGGACGGCCGGTGGTCGAGGCCCCCGCCAGGGTCCAGAGCAGCGCGGCAACGAGCCAGCCGAGGGCGTAGGCGATCCATCCCATGGCGGGGAACGAGTGTGGCACGGACCAGGACCCGCGAGGAGCGCCGCACCGGACGCTCGGCCGTTCACCGCTCCCGGCGACCGTTCACCGGGCGCGCGAGGCACCGGCGTGCGCCGGAGTCACTCTGCCCGGAGCGCGAGCATCGGGTCGACGCGTGTCGCCTGCCGTGCCGGCAGCGCGCAGGCCGCGACGCTGATGGCCAGCAGCACCACCGCGACCGTGGCGTAGGTCAGCGGGTCGAGGGGCCCGACGCCGAAGAGGAGCCCCTGCCCGAGCCGACCGAAGACCAGCGCCGCGGCGAGCCCCAGGCAGAGCCCGCCGAGCACCAGCGCCATCCCCTGCCCGAGCACCATCCGGAGCACCGCGCCCGGAGCCGCTCCCAGCGCGAGCCGGACGCCGATCTCCCGGGTGCGCTGGCTCACGCTGTAGGCGACGACGCCGATCAGCCCGGAAGCGGTGATGACCAGCGCCAGCGCGGCGAAGAGCCCGAGCAGGCTCGCGACCAGGCGGTGGGGCGCAAGCGCCTGGGCTCGCTGCTCGGACAGCGGCTGCATCTCGGTGATGGGCTGCTGCGGATCCAGCTCGTGCACCGTCTCGCGGATCTGCCGGGCGATGCTCACCGGGGCCGCCTGGCTGCGGACGAAGACGCGCAGGTCGTTGAACCCGGTCTCGGCGAAGGCGCCGATCACCTCGTCCATCACCGGCGTGGTCAGGTCCTGTTGCCGGGTATCGCCGACCACCCCGACGATGGTGACCCACTGCTTGCCACCGTCGAAGCTGAGGCGCCGGCCCAGCGGGTCCTCGGCGCCGAAGCGATGCCGGGCCAGCGACTGGTTCACCACCACCACCGGATGATCGGGATCTCGATCGGTCCTGGTGAAGGCGCGGCCACGCACCACCGGGACGCCCAGCGTCCGGAAGTACTCGGGGGTGACCGAGTTGAAGGTGGCCTGCGCTGCGGGCTGGCGGTCGTCGGTCGCCTGACCCTCGACGATGTACGAGGCGCTGAACGGGGTGGAGCCCCGGAGGGGAACGGCGTTGGCGACGCCCACCGACACCGTCCCCGGCGCGGAGGAGAGTCGCTCCACCAGCCGGTCCACCAGCGCCCAGGTCTTCGACTGGTCTTTCCCCCCGTAACGGGTGAAGTCCAGCCCCACCCGGGCGGTCTGCACGTGCTGCACGTCCACCCCCGGATCCACCTGCGAGAGCTCGTGCAGGCTGCGCAGGAAGAGCCCCGCCCCGATGAGGAGCGCCGAGGAGATCGCCACCTGGGCCACCACCAGTGCGCTCCGGGCTCGGCGGGTGGCCGGACGTGCCCCCGCGCCTGAGCCGTCCTTCAGCTCCCCGGAGAGGTCTCGCGCACGCCGGAGCGCCGGCAGGGCGCCCACCGCCACACCTGTGGCCACCGACACCACCAGATTGAAGGCGAGCACCGTGCCATCCAGGCGAACCTCCACCGCCCGGGTGCTGAGGCGGGCGACGAACGCGACCAGCAGCGGCAGGCCCACCATGGCCAGAGCGAGCCCGAGGCCCCCCCCGACCACGGCCAGGGTCACGCTCTCGGAGAGGAGATGCCCGAGCATCCGCCCGCGGGACGCCCCCAGCGCCGTCCGGACCGCCAGCTCGCGCTCTCGCCGCTGGAGCCGCGCCAGGGTCAGATTGGCGACGTTGGTGCACACGATGAGCAGCAGGAACGCGGCCGCCGCGAGGAGGAGGAGCAGCGTGGGGCGCGCGCCTGCGGTCAGCTCGTCGCGCAGCGAGAGGGCGTCGAGCGTCAACCCCTGACCCCTCGGGTACTCGGCGGGATGGTCCTGCTGCCACGCGGCGGAGATCGCCGCCAGCTCGGCGTTCGCGGCACGGAGATCGGCGTCCGGCTTCACGTGGCCGAAGACGGTCAGCCCGCGCACCGCCCGACCCTGATCCCAGGCGGGGGCGCGCCGGAAGGGGCAGGAGTCGAGCGGCATGTAGACGTCGTTCTCGGCAGGGTACTGGGGGATGTTCGGCAGGACGCCGACCACCGTGTGCACCCGGTCGTTCATGGTGAACGAGCGCCCGATGACCGCGGGGTCTCCGCCCAGCTGCTTCTGCCAGTACTTGTAGCTGAGGAGCAGCACCGGCGGTGCACCGGGCAGGTCCTCGCCTTCCTGGAAGAGTCGCCCGAGCAGGGGCCGGACCCCGAGCGTCTGGAAGAACCCCGCAGACACCACCCCGGTCTGGACCCGCTGGGGCTCGGAGCCGCCGAGGATGACGAAGGGCATCGAGTGGTACTCGACGAGGTCGGTCACCCGCTCCGTCCGTCCGCGGAGCTCGCGGACCTCCCCCGGCGACAGGCCCACGTTCTTCACCCCGGCCAGCCGGGCGGGCTGGGTGACGTGGACCAGGCGCTCTCCGTTCCGGTACGGCAACGGGCTCAGCAGCACCCCGTGGATGACGCTGAAGATGGCGGTGCTGGCCCCGATGCCGAGGGCGAGGGTCGCCAGGACTGCCAGGGTGAACGCCGGCGCGCGCCAGAGCGCCCGGAGCGCCAGACGAAGGTCCTGGGCAAGGTCGTGCGCGCGCATCGGGATGTTCCTCCGGACGGCTGGCATCCGAGCAACTCGCGTGCCCCGCCAACCGGTGCATCGGTGCGGGGAACGGGCCGCGCGAGCCCCCCGGGCGTCCGAAAGCGGGACACGGCGTGCCGGTTCCGGTGACGCCTTCCCGTCAGGAGCCGAGGAGGCGCGAGAGGCGGCGATGCAGGTCCAGGAGCGTGTCCTCGGATGCCAGGAACAGGGCGATGGTGTCTGGATCGTCCCGCTCCCGAAGCTCGCGGTCCAGGGCCGCCAGGCGGCTCTGGAGGTCCTCGGCGCGGTCGGGAGCCACCCCGCCCAGCCTGGCCCGGAGCCGCGCGGCGACCTCGCGGTTCCCGGCGAAGCGACGAAGGACGGCGAGCGCCCGCTCCAGGACGTCCTGGGAGAGGCCGGCGGAGGCGAGCGCCACCCGGTGCGCCGAGGCCATCGCCGCCGGGCTCCAGCCATGGCCCAGCTCGTCCAGCAGGGTGCGCTGGTAGCGGAGCAGGCCCTCCAGCAGGGCAGCGTCGATCCGGTACGCGGCGTAGGACAGCGTCCGGGCGTCGCCGCCGGCGAGGTCGTCCCCGGAGCGCTCCATCAGTGGGCTCCCGCGGGCACCAGCTGGTCGGCCAGCCGGTCGAGGTCGGAGAGGGATTGCACCACCACCACCTGGTCGCACACCCGGGCGTAGAGGTCCATCTCGCTGTCGCCCACACCCCAGGCCCGGCGGTCCTCGGGACAGATCCAGACCACCCGGCGCGCCTTCCGGCGGATCTCCCGGAGCGCCCAGACGTTGGGCGGGTTCTGGTTGTTCCGCCCATCGCCGATGATCAGCACCGTGGTCCGTCGGGTGACGGCGGGGAGCTCGCGCCGCACGAAGCTGGCCAGCGCGTGCCCGTAGTTCGAGTTCGACTGGAGCGAGACCGCCTTCCCGGTCACCGCGAGGTCGAGCGCCCGCTCCGGCTCGAGCGTCCGGAAGAGGTCGGTCACCTCGCCGAGATCGGAGACGAAGACGAAGCTCCTCACCCGGGAGAACAGCGACTGCAGGGTGTGGGTGAAGAGCAGCATCAGCCTGCTCACGTTGCGCACCGACTCCGAGACGTCGCAGAGCACCAGCACCTCGGGCCGCTGTGGCCGCCGGGCGCGGAACACCGGGACCATCGGCATCCCGCCCCAGGACATGTTCCGGCGCAGGGTCCGCCGGACGTTGAGCACGCCCTTCCGGCGGCTCCGCTCTTTTCGCACCAGCCGCGTCTTGAGCCGCTCGGCGAGCCGGCGCACCGCGAGCTGCACCTGGGTCAGCTCGGCGCGGCTGAGACTGGCGAAGGTCCGCTCCGCCAGCGCCCCCGAGGTGCCACGCAGGCGCGCCCGGGCCTGACGCTCCACCTCGCGCCGGGCGTCGGCCTCGAGGCCCCGCAGCAGATCCGAGAGCCGCTGGCTCACCCACTCCAGGCCCTCGGTGGACAGCCCGCGGCGGCGCAGCTCGGCCTCGATCGCCCCGATGTCCGTCCGGAGCCCGTCCCCGCCCGCTCCGGCGAGGAGCCTCCGCGCATAGAAGCCGGCCTGCAGCGGGCTCTGCAGCCGTGAGAAGTCCAGCTGGAGCGTGGCCCCCCGGAAGAGCTGGGCGAGCCGCGGGCGATCGCCCCGGAGCGCCGCCTGCGTGAGCGGCGACATCTCGCCGAGCAGGCGCTCGAGGGTGGCGAGGGTCATCGTGCGCTCGTCGCCCTCCAGCGCGCCGGTGGCGGCGAGCTCGTCGAGGATCGACTGCTCGACCCCCTCCAGGAGCGAGACCGCGCCGGAGAAGAAGACGTCGAACGCCCGGTCGAATGGAGCCCGGTCCGCCGAGCGCTTCACCATCGTCGTACGGAGCACGGAGCGGAACGCCTCGCGGTCAGCCAGATCCACGAGGGTGGCGGCGCGCGTCGCATCGAGTAATTCCGAGGTAGCGACCCGCACGCCGTTCTGACGCAGGATCTCGGCGAACTCGACGATGCGGGCTTCCATGACCGGGTGGAGATAACCAGAGATGGCGCGAGTTTTCCCGGCCGACCCGGACTCCGGAGCGAGCGGACCTGATCCGGGGGTTGGGTGCGACAGCGGTGGGGTGGACGCGCCTTGCGAGCGCGCCGGGGGCAGGACACCATCGCCCCCCGATGGCGGACGCAGCGACGGGCGACGCGCGCATACTCCCCAAGGTCGCGCTCCTCGTCCTGAGCATGGTGCCCCTCGTCCCCACCTTGTGGGCCCACGCGGCGGGGGACCTGCCCGTCTACTTCGAGGCAGCCCGCGCCTGGCTGGCCGGCCAGACGCCGTATGCCGAGGTCCGCTTCGAGTACCCGCCCTACGCGCTGCTCGCCTTCGCCCCGGCGGCGCTCGTCTCGTCGACCCTGCGCGAGTTCCAGGTGGCGTTCGGCCTCGAGCTGCTACTCGCGGACGTGGCCATCCGGGCCGCGCTGCTGTGGACCGCCCGCGCGCGCCGGGGAGCATGGGCCTACGCGCCCTTCCTGGCCTACTCGACCGTGGCCCAGCTTCAGGCCTTCTGGCTCTACAAGCGCTTCGACCTGCTCCCCGCCGGGCTCACGCTCGCGGCGGTCCTCGCCCTGTCGGGCGGCGTGGGCACTGGCGCGGGTGCGGCGCTCATCACCGGCATCGGGATGAAGGTCTACCCGGTGGTGCTCGTGCCCCTGGGGCTGGCGCACAGTGTCCGGAACGGCTCGCGGCAACGGTTCCTCGCGGGGGCCGCCCTCGCCGGAGCGCCACTGGCGGCCTTGGCGCTCATCTGGCCGCTGTTCAAGGCCGTCGGCTTCCATTCCGCGCGCGGGCTCCAGGTGGAGTCGCTCTGGGCGTCGATGCTCTGGCTCCTCCGCGACTGGACCGGGGTGAGCTGGGTGCACGCCGCGGCTTCGTACGAGGTGCAGGGCGGACTCTCCCCCGTCGTGCTCCGAGTGGCCCTCGTGGTCTGGGTGATCGGCACGGCGGCGGCGGTGCTCCTGTCGCTGCGGCCGGTCGACGGCCCCGGGCCCGGAGCGATCGCCGAGCGCGCGCTCCTCCCCCTGCTCGCGCTGGTGAGTCTCGGCCCGGTGTTCAGCCCCCAGTACGTGCTGTGGATCGCCACGGTGGCGGCGCTCCTGGTGGAGCCCGGACGCTGGCGGATCGCCGTCGCCCCGCTCGCGGCCGCGGTCCTGACTCGCGTCACCTACCCCGCGCCGGGCTACCAGACCGGCCTTTCCCCGACCCTGACCTCGGCGCTGGTGCTGCGAAATCTCCTGCTCCTCGGCGCCCTGGCGTGGCTGGTGCTCCGGGTCCGAGGGGCGGTGACCGAAGCGACCGTTCGCACCGGGGCGCCGGGTCAGCAGCCGCCCTGACCGGCGAGTCCGCCGAGCTTCGCCTGGCATGCATCGAGGGAGGTGGTCCAGGCCTGGAGAGTGGCCGGCGCGCAGGTGGGGAGCGCCTGGAGACAGCTGGTGAAGTCCCTGAGCTTCTGCTGATCGCTGTCGGTGCACTTGGAGATCGAGGCACGACACGCATCGCCACTGAACTGCAGCGGAGGCAAGGTCGAGAAGCACGGTGCGGCCTTGGTGCTGAAGTCGCTGGCTGCGGTGGCGAGGCTGTCGCAGACCGAGGTGTCGCCGGAGCTCGAACCACACCCCAGCCAGATGAGGACCAGTGCCACGAGAGCGCTTCGCATGAGGGGCCTCCTTGCGGCTTTCCGGCAGGAGAGACGAGCGCTGCAATGCCAGTGCCCCCGACGAAGCGCTCGGAGCTGCTCGAGCGATTCCGGGATTCACTCGCAGGCGATGCGCTTCACGGCTTCGCCAGCGCATTCCCTGCGGGCGCTTCTCCCACGCGCTCGAAGGCGGCGAGCGTCTCGGAGTGGTGGGTGCCGGGGAACATGTCGACCAGCTGGACTGAGCGGAGCCGGAACCCCGCGCCGGTGAGTGACGCGGCGTCCCGGGCGAGGGCCCCCGTGTCACAGGCGACGTACACCAGCCGCTGGACCCCGAGGTCGCGCGCGAGCGGGCCGAGCCCGGGGACTCCGGTGCGCGGCGGGTCGGCGAGGAGCACGTCGAACCGGCGCCCCTCCTTCACCAGACCCCGACTCACCTTCTCGGCGTCGCCCTGGACGAAGCGCAGGTTCCCCACCCGGGCCTCGGTCGAGGCGCTCACCGCCAGCCGGGCCGAGAGCGCCGACGACTCGACCGCGAGCACCGAGGCCACGCGTGCTGCCAGCGCGAAGGTCAAGGTCCCGTTGCCGGCGAACAGCTCGAGGGCGGCGTCCTGCGGCGCGGGTGCCAGCAGCGCCAGGGCGCGCTCGACCAGCAGCGGAGTGCCCTCGGCGTGGGCCTGCGAGAAGGCCTCGGGCCGGAGCAGGAGCGGCACCTCCGGCCGCAGGGGAGCCTTGCTGCGCAGGGTGGGTCGCCCCACGTCCTCGCTCGCCCCGCGCTGGGGGAGCAGCACCACCCCGCGAACCCCGGCGCGGACCACGGCGAGGGCCACCTCGCGGGCCCGTGGCTTGACCGCCCCCTCGACTTCCAGCGCCACCGAGACCCGGGCGCCCTCGGCCACCAGCCGCACCGAGCGCAGAGAGCGCCCGAGCGGCAGGAGCAGGGGGACGAGTCGTCCAGGGAGGGGGGCCAGGGGTCCGACCAGGGCCGGGCAGTGCTCGACGGCCACGGGAACGTGGCTGCGGCGGTGGAGATAGCCGAGGCTCGTTCCGGTCCAGTGCAGGTCTGCTCGGCGGCGGGTTCCGAGATCTCCAGCAGAGAGGGTGGGCAGCCACTGGACCGAGGAGAGGTCGAGGCGTCCGAGCCGCTCCAGCGCGGCCCTCACCGCGGCCTCGCGCTCGCGCCGCTGGGCGTCCGGGGCGAGGTGGAGCCAGTCGCAACCCCCGCACGTGCTGGCGAGGGGGCACCCGGGGGTGACGCGGACGTCGGCCGGCCGGAGCACCTCGAGCAACCGCCCCCGCTGAACCTTCCCCTCGACCGCCGGGAGGACACGGACGCGCTCGCCCGGCAGCGCGCCCGGGACGAAGAGCGCCCGCCCGTTCCAGGCAGCCACGCCCTCCCCGTCCGCCGAGAGACGATCCACGTCGACGTCGACCGGTGGCCCGTCCGGCCTGGGCTTCGAGGCGGGCGGCGCACGGCGGGTCACCGCCAGGCTCCGGGGACCGTCAGCTGGGCTTGCCGCCCTGGGCCGGTCCGGGCAGCCGGCCGGTGTCCGGCAGCTCGCGCCGGAGCTGCTCGACGAACCGGGTGATGCGGTCCTTCAGCTCGTCGGTCACGTCCACGAACTCGACGCCCATCCCCGGCACCTGGTTGGTGGGGTTGTCGAACTCCTGGACCCGGGTCACCCTGCCGCGGACCTCGAAGGGCACCGGGGCGCCAGGGAGTTGCAAGATGATGCGGACGGTCGTTCCCACCGGGAGCGGGTTGCGCGAGTTGATGAACATCCCGCCCCGGGAGAGGTTGGTGGCCCAGTCGGTGATGAAGCCGTCGACCGTCCGGTAGGCCACCGGAAGCTCGTGCTCGAGCCGGTCCGCCCGCCGTCCGCTCTTCGGGTTCTCGCTCGGCATCCTGGACGTACCTTCCGTCCAGGGAATCGTACCAGACCAGCGACCGCCCCCTCCACCTGGCTGCGGCGGCCTGAACGGAGCCGATCATCCGACTGCCGCCGCCCTGACCTAGACGCGCATCTCGCAGAGGTCGGGGGAGATGCGCAGCCGCGGCTCGGTGAGCTTCTGGACCTGCTCGGGGGTGACCCCGGGAGCCACCTCGCGGAGGAGGAGCCCGTCGGGAAGCACGTCGATGTAGGCAAAGTCGGTGACGATGTGATGCACGCACTTCCGGCCGGTCAGGGGCAGCGAGCAACGCTCGAGGATCTTCGGCTTCCCCTCCTTGGTGGCGTGCTCCATGGCGACGAAGACCCGCTTGGCGCCCATGGCGAGGTCCATCGCCCCGCCCATCCCCTTCACCATCTTTCCGGGGATCATCCAGTTGGCCAGGTCTCCCTGGGCGGAGACCTCCATCGCCCCGAGCACCGCGAAGTCGATGTGGCCGCCGCGGATCATCCCGAAGGAGCTGGCGGAGTCGAAGAACGACGCCCCGGTCACCGCGGTGACGGTCTCCTTGCCGGCGTTGATGAGGTCCGGGTCCTCGTGCCCCTCCAGGGGCCAGGGGCCGATGCCCAGGAGCCCGTTCTCCGAGTGCAGGAGGATGTCCATCCCCTGGGGGATGTAGTTGGCGACCAGGGTGGGGAGACCGATGCCGAGGTTGACGTAGTACCCGTCGCGCAGCTCGAGCGCGATGCGGTGGGCGACCTGTTCACGGGTGAGGGCCATGGTCGGTGTCGTCTCCGTCAGGCGCGCTTGCGCACGGTGCGCTTCTCGATCCACTTCTCGTAGTGCCGACCCTTCAACACCCGGTGGACGAAGATGCTGGGAGTGTGCACCTGGTCGGGGTCGATCTCCCCCACCTCCACCAGGTGCTCGCATTCGACGATGGTGGTCCGGGCCGCCATGGCCATCAGCGGGGAGAAGTTCCGGGCGGTCTCCCGGAAGAGGCAGTTGCCCCAGCGGTCGGCCTTCCAGGCGCGGATGATCGCGTAGTCGGCGCGGAGCGGCTTCTCGAAGACGTACTCCTTGCCGTCGATGACCCGGGTCTCCTTCCCCTCGGCGATCTGGGTGCCCACCCCGGTGGGGGTGAAGAAGCCGCCGATGCCGCAGCCAGCGGCGCGGATGCGCTCGGCGAGAGTGCCCTGGGGGTTGAGCTCGACCTCCAGCTCCCCGGAGAGGAACTGGCGCTCGAACTCCTTGTTCTCCCCGACGTAGGAGGCGACCATCTTCTTGACCTGCCGGGCCTTGAGGAGCACCCCCAGCCCGTGGTCGTTGGTGCCGCAGTTGTTGGAGATGAGCGTGAGGTGCTTCACGCCCTTCTTCGCCAGGGCGGTGATGAGGTTCTCCGGGTTTCCGCACAGGCCGAACCCGCCGGACATCACCACCGCGCCGTCGGGGATGTCCGCGACGGCGGCGTCGGCACTGGCCACCACCTTGTTCATGCGTGTCTCCTGGATCAGCGCTCGACCATCAGCGCGATGCCCTCGCCACCGCCGATGCAGAGCGAGGCAACCCCGCGCTTCTTCCCGGTGTCCTTCATCGTCTGGAGCAGGGTGATCAGCACCCGCGCTCCCGAGGCGCCGATGGGGTGACCGAGCGAGGTGGCCCCGCCGCGGATGTTGACCCTCGAGGGGTCGAGCTTGAGGAGCTGGTTGTTGGCGATGGCCACCACGGCGAAGGCCTCGTTGATCTCCCAGAGGTCCACGTCCGCGGCGGAGGTCTTGGTCCGCTCGAAGAGCTTCTTGATCGCGTCGGCCGGGGCGATGGTGAACTCCACCGGCTTGCGGGCGGCGGTGGTGTAGCCGGTGATCCGGCCGAGCACCGTCTTTCCCTCGGCCTTGGCCCGCTCGGCGGACATGATCACCAGGGCGGCGCCGCCGTCGTTGATCGACGAGGCGTTGGCCGCGGTGACGGTCCCGTCCTTCTTGAAGACCGGCTTGAGGGTGGCGATCTTCTCCGGCTTGGCGTTCTTCGGGCCCTCGTCGTCGGCCACCATCACCGGCTCGCCCTTCTTGGTCGGCACGGGGACCGGGACGATCTCCGCCTTGAACAGGCCTTCCTTCTGCGAGCGGATGGCCCGGTTGGTGGACTCGAGGGCGAACTCGTCCTGTGCGGCGCGGCTGATCTTGAACTGCTCGGCGCAGGCCTCGGCGCACATGCCCATGTGCTGGTTGCTGTACACGTCGGTGAGGCCGTCGAACACCATGTGGTCCTTCATCTCCACGTTCCCCATCCGGGCCCCCTGGCGCATGTTCAGGGAGAGGTAGGGGGCATTGCTCATCGACTCGAATCCGCCGGCAACGATGACCTCGGCCTCGCCGAGGGCGATGGCCTGGGCGGCGGAGATGACGGCCTTCAGGCCCGAGCCGCACATCTTGTTGAGGGTGTTGGTGGGGACGGTGTCCGGAATGCCGGCGCCGAGCGCCGCCTGGCGGGCAGGCGCCTGCCCCTGACCGGCCTGGAGGACGTTGCCCATCCAGACCTCCTCGACCTTCGCCGGGTCCACTCCGGCGCGCTCCAGCGCGGCCTTGATGGCGATCGCGCCGAGCTGCGGTGCGGTCAGCGTGGACAGCGTCCCCAGGAAGCTACCGATGGGGGTACGGGCAGCACCAACGATCACGACATCACGAGCCATGGGCATCACTCCGGCTTGAGGCAAGGGACTGGATTGTCACGCAGAGGCCTCCGGGTCAACCGGTTGTCGGATCAGCCCGGGTTGTTACCTCAGGGCCGGCTGGCGAACTGTCGGCCGTCGAAGTCGAGAATCGCCGATCGGCCCCCATCCAGCATCAGCAGACGAAGCCCGGCTGCTTCCTCCCTGAACTCCGCCTGCTCGGCGACGATGGCGCCCGGCCGACCCTGCCGGCTTTCCAGTCCGGACCAGAGGTTGGAGCCATCGGTGACCAGGACCATCCACCCGAACCGCGGGGGTGGCCCGAGGCCAAGGAGGACGACCTCCAGCTGCCCGTCCTTCCAGAAGACGTGCCGAATGACCTGGATCCCGAGCTGGGACGCGTTCCAGGCGCCCACGACGCACCGCCCCGAGTCGGCCACCCGGAGCGCCCAGAGCCTCCGGGCCTCGGGGACGGCGGGGGCGACCCAGTCGAGGTGGACTCCGGAGACGGTGGACGTCCAGACGAGCCGGACTGGACCGACCCCGAGATCTGCCGGCTGCTGGAGCGCCGCCCCCCGTCCGGGCTCGACCGGGTCGCCGATGGTTCCGACCGGCGCCGGAGGCCGGAGATCCGAGCAGTCCAGCGGCCGACGACTGGCCGTGGAGTCGCTCGAGGGGGACCAGGCGCTGTGCTTGAGGGCAACGGACGGAGCGCAGGCCAGGAGCGCCGTCCAGAGCACCGCCGCGCCGACCCACTGCCGCATCGGGAGGACGCTAGCGCGGGGGAACGGGCGGGGTGCGGCTTTCAGTCGGGAGCTTGCCCCCAGGGGACGGCGAGGGCACGGAACGGAGCCGGTGCCAGAACCGACCGGCCTAGTGGTTAAGGAACTTCCTTAACTTCTCCGCCTCCGTTCGACCTCCGGGGGAAGCGCTGCCTCTGGGGGCGCCGCGGAGTCGCGCCGGCCCTCCGTCGGGGCACGGCCGTGACGACCCACGCCTCGTCGTTCCCCAGGAGCAGCGTGCGACGGCGGCGTGGTGGACCGCTGCGATCAACACCTGTAGAGGTGCGAGAGCGCGACCACCGCCATGAGGGCGATCGAGAACAGGACCCATCCGAGTGCCTGGTTCTCCGCCCGATGCAGTCGATCGGAGTCCGGCGGCAACCCCCTGGTCGCAAGGGGGAACCTCCTGAACCTCAGGGGAAGGTCGGGCCCCAGCAGTTTCTGGACTGCAGCTCGATCGGTGGGGAAGCCGAACTGACCAAGTACCAAGGCCATGTTGGCAAAGCTGCCGCCCTGCTCCCAGGGCCAGGCCGCCTCTGCAACCACCCGCAGGACCTGCCTCTGCCGCTCGCTCATCTGCTCCGATGGAGGCGCTGGCGGTTGGCCGAATGCGCACGCCAGGAGCTCGAACCCCAGTTCCGGAGACATCCAGGATTCTCTCTCCGCACTCTGCAAGAGCATGGGAAGCAGTCGGTCGAGTGCGGGCTCCCCTGCACCCCTGGCCGCGCGGGCGACGAGCGCCCGCGAGTCGTCCACGAAGTTGTTCAGGAGAGGCAGCTCCATTGTCATCATCAGGACTGGCGAATCCGCCTCGAGTCCCGACGCGACCTCGTCGATGGCGGCCCCGGTGGTCCCCTCCCGATGGGCCAGGAGCTGGACCAGTGCTTCGGTCCAGCGGACGAGTGGCGAGTCGTCCGTCGCTGCCGGCGCTCCCGGCAGTTCCGGGGCCCCCAGCAGAAAGGCGAGGTACCGCGAGGAGGCGCGCACCCGGGGATCGGGGTCGTCGCGGGCGAGCGAGCGCAGTTCGGGAGCCGCCTCCGGCCCCCCTTTCAGGACCGTGCTCAGGACCACCTGAGCGCGCAGCCGGAGTCTCACGTCGAGCGCACTGTCCTGGACCAGGGTCCGAAGTAGAGGGACGCCGCTCGCCAGCTCCTCGTCGATGTGAGCGAAGACCTTGTGCTCGTGCGCGTCCTTTCTCCGGATGAGATCGGGATCCTTCCGGCCCGAGGTGACCGACAGCGCCATCACGCAGAGCAGCTCGACGATCCCCTCCCGTTCCGGCGTGGTCGGGTCGGCGAGCAGCTCGAGGAGAAAAGGGATGGTGTACCCGGTGGCCTCGTAGACGAAGCCCTGGTGGAGGATCGCCGCGTCGAAGGAGCTGTACGCCTCACCGCGAACCCCCGCGTCGGAGGACGCGAGGCCGCGGATGAGGTTCGGGGTGTCGCCGGCAGGACCGTAGGCGTGGCGCAGGGAAGACCACTCGATCGTCCGCAGCCCTTCGAGGGTCACTGGACCTCCCCCGTGGTGAGCACTCGACCGCAAACGACGAGGCCGGACTCCCGGAAACGAGGGAGCCCGGCCTGACGATGCGATCCGGTCGCTCTATCGTCGCAACTTCGAGGCCATCACGTCCCCGAGGCGCGCCTTCGACCCCTCGGCCTGCTTGCGCAGGTACTCGCGGTAGTCGTCCTCGCCCTCGTGGAGCAGCGCCTTCATCGACAGCGCCACCTTCCGGTCGGGGGTGTTGATGTCGATGATCTTCACCGCCACCTCCTGACCCTCGCTGACCACGTCGCGGGGGTTCTCCACCCGCTCGTCCTTCAGCTCGGAGACGTGGACCAGGCCCTCGATGCCGGGCTCGATCTCCACGAAGGCCCCGAAGTCGGTGACCTTGGTCACCTTTCCGTTGACCTTGCTGCCGACCGGAAGCCGCTCGCTCAGCGTCTCCCAGGGGTCCTGGCTGAGCTGCTTGATGCCGAGGCTGAAGCGCTCGTTCTCCACGTCGATGTTGAGCACCATCGCCTCGACCTCGTCGCCCTTCTTGTACAGCTCGCCGGGGTGCTTGATGCGCTGGGTCCAGCTGATGTCGGAGACGTGGACCAGGCCGTCCACGCCCTCCTCGACGCCGACGAAGATGCCGAAGTCGGTGACGTTGCGGACCTGCCCCTTGATGATCGACCCGATGGGGTACTTGTCCTCGAGCAGCGTCCAGGGGTTGGCCTCGATCTGCTTCATGCCCAGCGCGATGCGCTTGGCCTTGGGATCGATGTCCAGGACGACCGCCTCGACCTCCTGGCCCACCTCCAGCACCTTCGAGGGGTGCTTGAGGCGCTTGGTCCAGGACATCTCGGAGACGTGGACCAGACCCTCCACGCCCTGCTCGATCTCCACGAACGCGCCGTAGTCGGTGATGCTGACCACCCGGCCGCGGACGCGGGTGCCGACCGGGTACTTCTCGTCGGCCCGGTGCCAGGGGTCCTCCTGGATCTGCTTCAGGCCGAGGCTGACGCGCTCCTGGGCGGGGTCGAACTTGAGGACCACCACCCGGACCTCGTCCCCCACGTTGAACATCTCCGAGGGGTGGCCGATGCGCCCCCAGGACATGTCGGTGATGTGGAGCAGGCCGTCGATTCCGCCCAGGTCGATGAAGGCGCCGTAGTCGGTGAGGTTCTTCACCACGCCCTTCAGGACCGCACCCTCCTTGAGGTTCTTGAGGGTCTCCTTCTTCAGCTCCTCCCGCTGCTTCTCCAGGAGCACGCGCCGGGAGAGGACGATGTTCCCGCGCTTCTTGTTGAACTTGATGACCTTGAACTCGAATTCCTTCGAGATGTACTGGTCGAGGTTCCGCACCGGGCGGATGTCCACCTGGCTGCCGGGGAGGAACGCCTTCACTCCGATGTCGACGCTGAGGCCGCCCTTGACCCGGCCCACGATGACGCCCTTGACGATCTCGTCGCGCTCGCAGGCGGCGGAGATCTCGTCCCAGATGCGCATCTTGTCGGCCTTCTCCTTGGAGAGGACGACCATGCCGGTATCGTTCTCGCGGCTCTCGAGGAGCACCTCCACCGGGTCTCCGTCCTTGACGGTGACTTCACCCCGGGGATTGGTGAACTCCGAGATCGGGATCTGCCCCTCGGACTTGTAGCCGATGTCGACGACCGCGTAATCCTTGGTGACCTGGACGACGGTGCCCTTGACCAGGTCGCCTTCCTTGAGGATGCCTTCGCCGCCGCGCTCCTTGAGCGAGGCCTCGAACATCGAGGCGAAGTCCTCGTCGCCGCCGTCGAGCCCGATCTGTGGGTTGAGGTTTTGCTGCATAGAGTTGGAAAGTCCTATCAGTGCTTCACTGCTACCCCAGGGTGGTGGGATGTCCGGCCCCCGGAAAGCGGAGACGGACGGCGGACGAAACCCTCATGTGGGGTGTGACACGGGGGCGCCGCTGCTCGGGGAGCCAGCAAACGTAAGCCAGCGCGAGGCGCGCGCAACCTAAGGGGATGTCGGACGGGAGGTCAAGTGCGCTCGGCCGCCTCCCTGCTCTGCGGAAAGGACGCTCGCAGCTGATGACCACTCCGCTCGACGCCGTGGCCTACGTCCACGAGGCGCACGAGGGGCTCGCCCGGCTCCGGGAGCCCCTGGAACGGGCCGGATTCCGGCCGGTGGAGCGCTTCCGGGCGCCGGATCCAGAGGCGGATGCGCGCGCTCCCCTGCTGGTGGTCCTGGGCGGTCCGATGGGGGTGTACGAGGCCGACCGGTTCCCCTTCCTGGGGCGCGAGCAGGAGGTCCTCCGGGCCCGCCTCGCGGCGAACCGCCCGTCCATCGGCCTCTGCCTCGGGGCCCAGCTGCTCGCCGCTGCGTCCGGGGCCACCGTCGTGCGGGGGAGCCGGGGGAAGGTCATCGGGGTCGAGCCGGTGGAGCGGGTGCCGGGGGACGACCCGCTCGTCCAGGACCTGCCGGACGCCTTCGACGTCGTCCACTGGCACGGGGACACGTTCCAGCCCAGTCCCGGGGTGCCGCTCTTCCGGGGAAACACCTACCCCGCCCAGGGCTTCCGGGTCGGACGGTCGGTGGGGCTCCAGTTCCACGCGGAGCTCGGTCCGGAGAGGTTCCGGGAGTGGGTCGATGGCGCGGCCGAGGCGCTCCGGCGGAGCGGACGGGACCCGGACGCGTTGCTCGCCTCGGGCGTGCCTCGGCTCACCGCCGCCCTCCCCGTGCTGGATCGGCTGCTGGAGGCCCTGGCCAGGGACGCCCGGGCGGCGGTGGGGCCCTGAAATGGGGGGCCGGGGAGCCCGTATGACCAGCATGCGCCTCGCCCCTGTCGTCCTCGTGGCCTGCACGGTCGCCCTGCCCGCCTTCGCCTCGTCGGAGACCCGGAGCGTCTCGGGGTTCACGCGGATCGACCTGATGGCCCCGGTGGACCTGGAGGTCCGGCCCGGGAAGTTCGGCGCGAGCCTGGAGATGGACTCCGAGGTGGCCCGTCACCTGACCACCGAGGTGCAGGGGGACACCCTCCGCATCGCGTTCGACGGCCGGAACCTCAACGTCCACTCCAAGCAGCGGATCAAGGTCACCCTGCCGGAGCTGCGCGGGGTGCACATCCAGGGGAGCGGCGACGCCGACATCGCCGGCTTCAAGGACCAGGAGAAGGTCGAGATCCGCATCTCGGGCTCCGGGGACGTGAAGTTCGCCGGCACCGCCGGGGGGCTGGCGGTGTGGATCGAGGGCTCGGGGGACGTGCTGCTCGCCGGGGGGCAGGCCGGGTCGCTCCAGGCGCGCATCCAGGGCTCGGGCAACCTCAAGGCCACCGAATTCAAGGCCAAGAACGTCTCGGTGGCCATCGACGGCTCCGGCGATGCCGACGTCCGCGTGGCGGGTGGGGCGCTGAGCCTGTCGGTGAACGGCTCGGGTGACATCCGCTGGACCGGGGAGGCGAGCGCGGTGAGCACCGCCACCCACGGCTCCGGAAGCATTGCCAAGCGCTGACCATGATCCGAGGCATCCACGGACTGCTCTACTCCTCGAACCCGGACGCGACCCGGGCCTTCTTCCGCGACCAGGTCCGGCTTCCCGGCTCCGACATCGGCGAGGGCTGGTGGATCTTCGACTTCCCGGAAGGCGACCTCGGGGTGCATCCGGCAGAGGACGGCGGTGACGCCGGCAAGCACGACGTCTCCTTCTACTGCGATCAGATCGAGAAGACCGTGCGGGATCTGCAGGCCCGCGGGGTGCGCTTCACCGGCCCGGTGGAGGACCACGGGTACGGGCTGGTGACCTACTTCGAAGCCCCCGGTGGGGTCCGAGTCCAGCTCTATCAGCCGCGGTACCGGAAGAAGCCCGCCCCGAGGCCGGCGAGGAAGACCCGACGTTCTGTGCGGAAGACGACGCGGCGGGCGGCGGCGGTCCGGCGGCGGGCGCCCCGGCGGCGCTGAGGGGCTTCTCCATCTCGAACAGCGGGACGCCGTGCAGGTCCCGCTCGGCGCCCTGGCAGAGGGTGAAGCCCGCGCGCGAGTACAGGGCGATGGCCGAGTGGAGAAACGGCGTGGTGCGGAGAAAGACCCGGGCCAGGCCTCGGTCCCGACCGAAGTCTTCCGCCACGGCCAGGAGCGCCCGGGCCACGCCGTGGCCCCGGGCCCCGGGGTGAACGGCCATGCTGCGCAGATGCAGCCCCTCGGGCCGGCAGTACGCGGACAGCGTCCCGACCGGCTCGGCGCCGAGGAAGGCGATCCAGACGGTTCCTTCGTCCATCCGCTGCCGGAGGGCCTCCGCATCCGGCAGGGTCGCAGCGAGCGCCTCCGGCGTGTACAGCGCCGCGATCTCGGCGAAGGCCACCCGCAGCAGGAACGAGACCGAGGCCGCCTCACCGGGTCTCGCACGGCGGACGCGGAGCGTCGGGGCTGGGGTTCGAATGTCCATCGAGGGATTGGATTCCAGCCGAACGGCAGCGCCGACACACGGCACAGCGCCGGTTCGCCAACGGAGGAACAGCGCGGCCCGTTTCCCCCGTGGCGCACCGGGCGTAGGTTCCGCCCCATGGAATGGCAAGGCGGACGGCGCAGTGACAACGTCGACGACGTCGGCCGCGGCGGCGGCTTCGGTCGGCCCCTCGCGTTCGGCGGGGGCGCGGTCGGCATCATCGGCGCGATCCTCTTCTATCTCCTCACCGGGCAGGTCCCGGATGTCCAGCAGGCGCCGGCGCCGAGCCAGGTCAGCCCCCAGGCGCAAGGCCCCCGCTCCGCCGCCGACCAGCAACAGCGCGAGTTCGTCAGCGTGGTCCTCGCCAGCACCGAGGACACCTGGACCGTGGTGCTGCCGCAGCAGGCCCGGGTCCAGTACCGGCCGCCGCGCCTCACCCTCTTCGAGGACGCCGTCGAGTCGGCGTGTGGACTCGCCCAGAGCGCGATGGGGCCGTTCTACTGCCCGCCCGACCAGCGCGTGTACCTGGACCTGAGCTTCTTCAACCAGCTGTCTCGGATGGGCGCTCCCGGGGAATTCGCCCGGGCCTACGTCGTCGCCCACGAGGTGGGCCACCACGTGCAGAACCTGCTGGGCATCGAGGGGAGGGTCGTCCAGATGCGCCGGGCGGCGCGGAGCCGCGAGGAGGGCAACGCGCTGAGCGTGCTCACCGAGCTCCAGGCGGACTGCTATGCCGGGGTCTGGGCCCACCACGCGAACGCCAACTACAAGTCGACCGGGAAGGAGCAGCTCATCCAGCCGAGCGACATCGAGTCCGGTCTCGCCGCGGCGGCCTCGGTGGGCGATGACCGCCTGCAGAAGCAGTCCCGCGGGTACGTGAGTCCGGAGAGCTTCACCCACGGCTCGAGCGCCCAGCGCGTGTCCTGGTTCAGGACCGGGATGCAGACCGGCGAGCTGCGGGCGTGTGACACCTTCGGGAAGGCCGGGGTGCGGCTGTAGAAGAACGGGGTCGGTTCCGACCCCACGGAATTGCTACAACCGCGATCCGGGGAAATCACTTTTTCTCGCTTGGTGTCTCCCCCGTGTGGGTGCAGATGCTCCGCCCCTCGCAGATGCCTACCGATGGCTTCTGCATCTGGAAGGGGACAACCAATGATGCGCTGGAGCTGCTTCGCCCGGGGCGCTCGCCGCCGGGCAGGAATCGTCTCGACCGCAGTCGCTGCCGCCGTTCTCGTCACCGGATCCTCGGCCGGCGCGGGGCCCAGGTCCCGGCGGATCGTCGACGGCGAGCAGGCGCGGCAGATCATGCTTCGCCACGGCGGCGAGGCGTTCAAGCCAGAGGTGGCCACCAGCCGCACCAGCGATGGGCTCAGCCCGCGCTCCGGCGGCGACGGAACGGTGTCCCTGAACCTGGAGGGACGCTTCCAGCACGTCCACTACGCCATCCCGGATGGGACCGGCGGCTTCACGGTCGGCTGCACCGACGACCTCGCCACGCTTCGCCAGGCGACCGGGGAGGGGAAGTAGCGATGGGCTCCCTGCTGCGCGTCGCGTTCCTCGGCACAGCGCTCCTCGCCGGGTCGGCCCTTGCTCAGGGCCAGATCGTCATCATCAACGGAGACCCCGCCGGGCAGGGGTTCAATGATCCGACGCCGGCCGTCCCGGTGGGCGGCAACACCGGGACGACGCTCGGTCAGCAACGGCTGCAGGTCTTCGAGACCGCGGCCTCCATCTGGGAGGCGACGCTCAAGCCCACGACCGACATCCGGGTGCTGGCGACCTTCGAGCCGCTGGGGACCAACGTCCTCGGTTCCGCCGGAACGCTGTTCATTTACCGCGACTTCCCCGGAGCCGAGCTCCCGAACACCTGGTACCACGTCGCGCTCGCCAACCAGCTCTCCGGCGTCGACCTCGCGGTCGCCGAGACCGGGGACCCGAGCGTGCCGCACATCCGGGCCCGGTTCAGCAGCCAGTTCGCGTTCTATTTCGGCTTGGACAACAACGAGCCGGCCGGCACGGTGGATCTGCTGCCGGTGCTGCTGCACGAACTCGGTCACGGCCTGGGGTTCGCCAACTTCGCGAACGAGGCGACCGGGACGCTGGCCGACAATCGTCCCGACATCTACTCGCAGTACACGCTGGACACGACCACCGGGAAGATCTGGAACCAGATGACCGACGCCGAGCGGCAGGCCTCCGCCATCCGCGCGGGCAAGATCGTCTGGAGCGGGGTCAACGTTGCAAGGGACGTCCCCAAGGTCCTCCTGCCCGGTGAGCCCTCGGTGACCATCAGCTCACCGGCGGGCGTGGGGCCGTTCCTCGCCGGCACCGCCTCGTTCGGCCCGGCCCTCACCCCGGCGGGAGTCAGCGGCCAGATCGTGCTCGCAGTCGATCCAACCGACGCGGCGAACGGGGCCAACCCGAACGACGCCTGTGGCGCGCTCACCAACGGCGCCGAGGTCGCCGGGAAGATCGCGGTCGTCGATCGCGGAACTTGCACCTTCGTGGTCAAGGTCAAGAACGCCCAGAATGCGGGGGCCATCGCGGTCATCGTCGCCGACAACGCCCTGGGCGACCCGCCGGCCGCACTCGGTGGGACCGACCCGACCATTCTCATTCCCGCCGTGCGCATCACCGTCCAGAACGGGGCCGAACTGAAGGCAGCGCTGGCGTCGGGCCCGGTGACCGGAAACGTGGGCCTGGACACCTCCATCCTCGCGGGCACCGATCGCACCCTCGGGCTGATGAAGGTCGCGGCGCTCAACCCGGTGGCGCCCGGGTCGTCCATCTCTCACTACGACTCGACCGCGTTCCCCAACCAGCTGATGGAGCCGGCGATCAACTCCGACCTCACCAAGGTGGTGGTCCCGCCGGCCGATCTGACCACCTCGCTGTTCACCGACATCGGGTGGTTCTCGGACGGCGACGGTGTGCCGGACGGCGTCGACGCCTGCATCGGCTCGCCGCGGTCAGCGACGGTCGAAATCGGCTCGTGCGTCTCCAAGGCCCCGAACACGGTGTTCTTCAACGGCTGCCGCATCGCCGACCTGGTGGACGACTGCCGGGGCCGGAACGGCCGGTACGGGGAGCACTTCGAGGAGTGCGTGGAGCGGCTGGCCGAGAGGCTCCAGCGGCTGCACATCCTCACCAAGCAGCAGGCCAAGAGCCTGGAGAAGTGCGCGGAGCGGGCCAGCGAGGACGACGACCACGGCCATGGACACGGCCGCGGCCACGACGACTGACCCGACGTCGATTCGGGGGGACGGCCCTGACCGCTGACCGGGCCGTCCCCCGAGTCATGCCCCCGGGCGCCGCTCCACGACCACCCGCGCCGGGGTCCACAGCTGCCCCCGGCGCTCCCGCCGCCCGTCGGGGCTCTCCTGGCTGTAGTCCATCGGGGTGGGCGCCTGGGTGAACTCGGCGGCGGCGTCCAGCGCGCGGGTGTTCACCACCGCCCTGCCCTGCCCGCCGACCTCCACGTAGCCCCCGACGTAGACACCGCACCGGGGGCAGACCCAGAAGTCGGTCATTCCTGTCCCGAAGCGGTACCAGCCGTCGGGCGGGAGCTCGGTCACCGTGAGCACCACCTTCCCCGCCGGGTCGGAGGTGGTCAGACC
The DNA here is from genome assembly GCA_035519675.1 of Myxococcaceae bacterium. GTDB lineage: Bacteria > Myxococcota > Myxococcia > Myxococcales > Myxococcaceae > RPRB01. The sequence goes on along the minus strand of DATIWB010000109.1, from coordinate 121,852 downwards.
CGCGTGCCGCCGGCAGAACGTGCACTGGCAGGCCCGGAGCGGCAGCTCGCTGGGCGTCTTCGTCGTGCTGAACGTCACGCGGAGCCGCCCGCAGTGACAGCGACCCTCGAGCGTCATTTCGAGACTCCTCCCCTACTGGGCCGGTGCGGTCCGCCGGCGGGCATGGGCCCGGTCGCGCTCGCCCAGCGCGGCCTGGAGGAACTTCCCGGACAGCTTCCGCCCGATGAGCTCCTGCGCCACCTCGCCCGCCTCCACCAGCTTTGGCAGGTCGATGCCGGTCTGGACGCCCATCCGGTGGAGCATGTTCACCACGTCCTCGGTGGCGAGGTTTCCCGCCGCGCCCGGCGCATAGGGACAGCCGCCCAGCCCGCCGATGCTGGCGTCGAAGGTCGTCACCCCGGCGGAGAGACCCACCAGGGCGTTGGCCAGCGCGAGCCCGCGGGTGTCGTGGAGGTGCAGCGCGAGCCTGTCCACCGGCACGTGGCGGGTGACGGCGCCCAGGATCTCCTCGGTCTGGTTCGGCACCCCGACGCCCACCGTGTCCCCGAGGCTCAGCTGGTAGATGCCCATCTCCGCCAGCCGCCGGCAGAGGTCCACCACCCGGTCGAGCGAGACCGAGCCCTCGTACGGGCACCCCCACACCACGCTGAGGTAGGCCCGCACCCGCATGCCCGCGGCCAGCGCCCCGCGGGTGACGTCGGCGGCGACCGACAGCGCCTCGGCGATGCTCTTGTTGATGTTCTTCTTGCTGTGGGTCTCGCTGGCGGAGATGAACACCGCCGCCTCGCTCAGCCCGGCAGCGCGAGCGCGGTCGAGCCCCCTGAGGTTCGGGACCAGCGCCGAGTAGGTCACCCCGGGCACCCGGGGGAGCTGCTTCAGCACCTCCTCGGCGTCCGCCAGCTGGGGAATCCACCGCGGGCTGACGAACGAGGTGGCCTCGATGCGGCGCTCCCCCGCGGCCACCAGCGCGGCGATGAGCCGCAGCTTCCCCTCCAGCGGAACGACGCGAAGCTCGTTCTGGAGCCCGTCGCGGGGACCGACCTCGTAGACGTCGACGCGCGCCGGGAGCCTCTCCGTCAGGCGCGCGGCTGGATGTGCTGACGGATCCACTGGACGATGTCCTGGGTCGAGCTTCCCGGGGTGAAGATCTCGGACACGCCCAGCTTCTTCAGCCGAGGGATGTCGTCGTCGGGGATGATGCCGCCGCCGAACACCTCGATGTCCCCGGCCTTCGATTCTCGAAGGAGGTCGATCACCGCGGGGAAGAGGGTCATGTGGGCGCCGGACATGATGGACAGGCCGATCGCGTCCACGTCCTCCTGGACGGCGGCGTTGACGATCATCTCCGGGGTCTGGTGCAGCCCGGTGTAGATGACCTCCATTCCGGCGTCCCGGAGGGCGCGGGCGATGATCTTCGCCCCGCGATCGTGTCCATCGAGGCCCGGCTTGGCCACGAGGATTCTGAGCTTCCGGTCAGGCATCCGAGACTCGTTCAGAAGATTCCACCTTCGCGATACTGCCCCCAGACCTTCCGGAAGACATCCGAGATCTCACCGAGGGTCGCGTAGGCCTTCACCGCCTCCAGCACCGGGGGCATGAGGTTGCCCGTCCCCCGGGCCGCGACCTCGACCTTCGCCAGGGCGGCAGCGACCGCGGCGGCGTTCCGTTCGGCCTTCACCTGCCCCAGCCGGGCGATCTGCCCCTCGGCGACCTGCTCGTCGATCTTGAGGATCTGCACCGGCTCGTGCTGCTCGCTCTGGAAGGCGTTCACCCCCACGATGAGCCGCTCGCCCTCCTCCACCTCGCGCTGGAACCGGTAGGCGCTCTCGCCGATCTCCTTCTGCGGATAGCCCTCCTCCACCGCCCGGATGATGCCGCCCATCTCGTCGATGCGACGCAGGTACTCCAGCGCCCGCTTCTCCATCTCGTCGGTGAGGTACTCGACGTAGTAGCTACCGCCGAGCGGGTCGACCACCCGGTCCACGCCCGACTCGTGGGCGATGAGCTGCTGGGTCCGGAGCGCCAGGGTGACCGACTCCTCGGTGGGCAGGGCGTAGGTCTCGTCCAGCGAGTTGGTGTGCAGCGACTGGGTGCCGCCGAGCACCGCGGCCAGGGCCTGGAGCGCGGTGCGCACCACGTTGTTGTACGGCTGCTGGGCGGTGAGGCTCACCCCGGCGGTCTGGGCGTGGGTGCGCAGCTGCCAGCTCCGGGGATCCCGCGCCCCGAAGCGCTCGCGCATCACCCGGGCCCAGATGCGGCGCGCGGCGCGGAACTTGGCGATCTCCTCGAAGAAGTCGTTGTGGACGTCCCAGAAGAACGACAGCCGGGCGGCGAAGTCATCCACCGCCATGCCCCGCTTCACGCACTCCTCGACGTAGCCGATGCCGTCGGCGAGGGTGAAGGCCAGCTCCTGGACCGCCGTCGCTCCGGCCTCCCGGATGTGGTACCCGCTGATCGACACCGGGTGCCAGCGCGGCATGTGCCGGCTGCAGAAGTCGATCATGTCGACGACGATGCGCACCGCCGGCCGGGGTGGGACGATCCACTCCTTCTGGGCGATGTACTCCTTCAGCATGTCGTTCTGGATGGTGCCCCCGAGCTTCTCCATCGGAACGCCCTGCTTCTCGGCCACCGCGATGTACATGCACAGCGCCACGATGGCCGAGGCGTTGATGGTCATCGAGGTGGTGACCTGATCGAGCGGGATGCCGTCGAAGAGGATCTCGAAGTCGCGGAGGGTGGAGATGGCCACGCCCTCCTTGCCGACCTCGCCCCGCGACATCGGATGGTCGGCGTCGTAGCCCATGAGGGCGGGCATGTCGAAGGCGGTGGAGAGCCCGGTGGTGCCGTGCGCCATGAGGTACTTGAAGCGCTCGTTGGTGTCGGCCGGCGTCCCGAAGCCGGCGAACATCCGCATGGTCCACAGCCGCCCGCGGTACATCGTCGGCTGCACTCCGCGGGTGTACGGGAACTGACCCGGCAGCCCCAGGTCGCCGAGGTCCTCGCGCGCCCGCTCGGCCGGGGTGACCACGGTGGGGATGGGGATGCCCGAATCGGTCGCGAAGTCGGTCCGGCGCGCCGGAGCCCGGGCGGTGCTCCTCGCCACCTCGCCCTGCTCCCAGGCCTTCTTCGCCGCGGTCAGCTGCCGGACGGTGGCAGCGTCGTAGGTCCGGAGCGCCGGGCGGCGCCTCTTGCCCTCGCTCGAGACAGCCTTGCCGGGGGTCGCCCTGGAGGCGCGGGCGGTCCGGGGACTCTTCACCAGACGAAGCTTCTTCGGGGAGCGCCGGGCGGGGGGCATGGGTACGCCAGCCTCTAGCATCGCGATCGGGCCCCTTCAATCGCTTGGAGTTGCTGAGAGTTCCCGCGCCTGCCGGGGAGCGCTTGCTCAGGAGCGGGAAGGGTGCCACCGGTCTCGACGGAAGGAAGAATGCGCCAGTTCTTGCTCGTTTTGTTGTAAATGCGCAGCTTCTTGCTCACTACCGTCATGTGCCATAACAGCCTGTGTTTCCTGGGTTTTTATCGCCTGAGGTTTGCTTGACTCGCCGAGAACCGGTCCGTAGAAGGTTCCGCTCCGGCCGGAGGCCAGCTCCCCGAGGTCCCTCGAAGGAGGGGACCCTTCCATGCGCGACGTCTTCGACAAGTGCCCAGCATTCAAGGACGACAAGATCGCCAAGGCAGCGGGCCTCTATCCGTACTTCCGCCCGATCGAGGCATCGCACGGCAGCACCGAGGTCGACATCGAGGGGCGCCGGGTCATCATGGTCGGCTCCAACAACTACCTCGGCCTCGCCGGTGATCCGCGGGTGAAGGAGGCGGCCCTCGAGGCCATCCGTCGCTTCGGGACCACCTGCTCCGGAAGTCGGCTGCTCAACGGGACGCTGACCCTCCACGAGGAGCTGGAAGCGCGTCTGGCCAAGTTCCTCAACCGCCAGGCAGCGCTGGCCTGCTCCACCGGATTCCAGACCAACGTGGCCACGGTCTCGGCCATCCTCGGGCGGCACGACATCGTCTTCACCGACCGGCAGAACCACGCCTCGCTGGTGGACGGCGTCCGCCTGGGGTTCGCCGAGGAGAAGCGCTACCGGCACAACGACATGGGCCACCTCGAGTCGCTGCTCGAGGGCGCCGACCCCGAAGCGGGGAAGATCATCATCACCGACGGCGTGTTCTCGATGGAGGGGGACCTGTGCAACCTCCCCAAGATCGTCGAGCTGGCGCAGAAGTACCGCGCCCGGGTGATGACCGATGATGCCCACTCCATGGGCGTGCTCGGCGCACATGGCCGCGGCACCGCCGAGTACTTCGGCCTCGAGGCCCAGACCGATCTGGTGATGGGCACCTTCAGCAAGAGCTTCGCCAGCCTGGGCGGGGTCATCGCCGGGCCCTACGACGTCATCAACTTCATCAAGCACCGAGCCCGTCCGGTGGTCTTCAGCGCGTCGATGACCCCGGCCAGCGTGGCCTCGGCCCTCAAGGCGCTGGACATCATCGAGGCCGAACCCCAGCGCCGGACCCGGCTGCTGGACATCGCCGAGAAGATGCACAACGGCTTCCGGGCGATGGGCTTCGACACCGGAGTCTCGGTCACTCCGGTGGTGCCGGTGCTGGTCGGTGACCAGGTGAAGTGCTTCCGGTTCTGGAAGGCGCTGTTCGAGGCCGGGGTGTTCACCAACCCCGTCATCCCGCCCGCGGTGGAGCCGGGCCACGCCCTGCTCCGGACCAGCTACATGGCGACGCACACCGACGCGCAGCTCGATCGGGTCCTGGAGGCGTTCGAGAAGATCGGCCGCCGGATGAGCATCATTCCCGAGACCCGCCCCACCAGCTTCGTCCCGGTGAAGGTCGCCCGTCCGGGGACCTTCGTCACCGCCAACCAGGCCTCGCAGCGCTGGGCGGCGGCGTCGGCCGGGCTGCTCGCCGACCGGGGCCTCTCGCTGGAGGCCATCTCCAAGCTCTCCGGCCGCGACGTGGCCCGCAGGCTCGCTGACGCGGTGGAGACCCTGACCTGGAGGGCGGCCAACTTGCAGCCCGATGACCTCAAGCGGCTCGGTTCTGCCCCCTTGCGTCTGTGGGAGAAGCGGACCGAGATCCCGGGCCTCATCCTCGAGAAGGGCGCCAATCTGTTCATGAAGAACGGCAAGCAGCCCGACGCCTGAGCCTCGAGCCCCGGAGTCACGACCGCATGCCCGCCTCAGTGAAGAGACTTCGAGCAGTGGAGAGCTCTGCGCCCGCCGGGTCCGACGTCACCGTCACCCCGGTCCAGAGCGCGCAGGACCGCGACGCCTTCATCCGCTTCCCCTACACGCTCTACGCGGGCGATCCCAACTGGGTGCCCCCGCTGGAGATGGAGCGGAAGGATTTCCTCAATCCGAAGAAGAACCCGTGGTTCGAGTTCGGCAACGCCGAGCTGTTCCTCGCCCGGCGCAACGGCGAGGTGGTGGGCCGCATCGCCGCCGTGGACGATCCCCACTGGAACGACTTCTACAAGAGCCGCACCGGCTTCTTCGGGATGTTCGAATCCATCAATGACCCGGCGGTGGCCAGGGGGCTCTTCGACGCCGCGGCGTCGTGGGTGAAGGCCCAGGGCTTCCCGGAGATGCTGGGGCCCTTCAACTTCAGCACCAACTACGAGTGCGCGGTGCTGGTGGAGGGCTTCGAGTCGCCGCCGGCGGTGATGATGGCCTACAACCCCCGGTACTACGACGCGCTCTACGCCGGGGCCGGGTTCACCAAGGCCAAGGACCTCTGGGCCTACGACCTGTCCTCCTCGGTCCCGCCTCCGGAGAAGGTGGTGCGGATCGCGGAGAAGATCCGCCAGCGAGAGGGGCTGGTCATCCGCTCCATCCGGATGGAGGACTTCGGCGCCGAGGTCCGCCGGGTGAAGGAGATCTACAACGCCGCCTGGGAGGACAACTGGGGCTTCGTCCCCATGACCGACCACGAGTTCGACCACATGGCCCAGGAGATGAAGGCCATCATCCGGCCCGAGCTGGTCCTGATCGCGGAGGTGAAGGGCGAGCCGGTGGCCTTCTCCATGACCGTCCCCGACGCCAACTATGCGCTGAAGGCGGCGGGCGGGCGGCTGACGAAGTACGGCCTCCCGATCGGATTGATCAAGCTCCTGCTCGCCTCGCGGCGGATCCGGCGCCTCCGGCTGATCACCCTCGGCATCAAGGAGGGATTCCGCAAGCGGGGCATCGACGCCGTCCTCTACCTGGACACCCTCAGCACCGCGAAGAAGCTCGGCTACAGCGGTGGGGAGATCTCCTGGACGCTCGAGGACAATCACCTGGTGAACCGGGCGATCGAGATGATGGGCGGGAAGAAGACCAAGACCTACCGGATCTACCGGAGGGCGGTCTGAAGGTCCTCCTGACCGGTGGCAGCGGCTTCGTCGGCGGGCAGCTGGCGAAGGTCCTCGTGGCCCGGGGCGACGAGGTGGTGGCGCTGGTCCGGCGCTCCTCGAAGGTGGAGGCGCTGAAGTCCCTGGGGGTCCGCATCGCCGTCGCAAGCCTGGAGACCGGGGACGGGGTGGCGGAGGCTGCGCAGGGCGTCGAGGTGGTGCACCACGTGGCCGGCCTCACCAAGGCCCGGACCGAGGAGGACTACCTCCGGGGCAACGCCGAGACGACCCGGATGCTGGCCTCGGTCCTCGCCCGGCAGAAGCGCCCTCCCCGCCTGGTGGTCTGCAGCTCGCTCGCCGCCGCCGGTCCCGCGCGCATCGGGAAGCCCCGGACCGAGGACGAGCACCCGGCGCCGGTGTCGATGTACGGGCGGAGCAAGCTCGCCGCCGAGGAGGCCGCGCGCGAGTTCGCCGACCGGGTGCCCACGGTCGTGGTGCGCCCTCCGTTCGTCTACGGGCCGGGCGACCTGACCAACCTCCCCCCGCTCATCGCGATGGGCAAGACCGGCGTGTACCTCAAGGCCGGACTCGGTCCGAAGCACTTCAGCTTCGTCCACGTGGACGACCTGAACCAGGCACTGATCGCCGCCGCCGAGCGGGGCAAGACCCTCAGCCTCGAGGACCCCACCCGGGGCGTCTACTTCGCCTCCGACCCCAATCCCTACAGCTGGGAGGACTTCTGCACCGCCCTCAGCCGGGCGCTCGGCCGGGGCAAGCCGAAGGTCATCGCCCTCCCCGAGTTCGTGGGCTGGGCCACCGGGGCGGGCGCCGAGCTGGGGAGCCGCCTTCTCGGCACGGTGTCGATCATGAACCGCGACAAGGCGAAGGAGATGGCCCAGGAGGCCTGGACCTGCTCGCCGGCACGGGCGGCCGAGGAGATTGGCTTCCGGCCCGAGTACCCGCTTGACCCGGGTCTGGAAAACACCGTCGCGTGGTACCGCACACAGGGACTGGCATGAACCCCACCTCCGTCCGAAACCTCCGCAGTCCCGGCCGCTCCAAGGCGGCGAAGCCCACCGCCACCCCGGCGACCACCGGCTCCGCCGTCCAGGTGACCCCGGTCCGCTCGACCCTGGAGCTGGACGAGTTCATCCGATTCCAGCTCGAGCTGTACAAGGACGACCCGTACTTCGTTCCTCCCATCGTGGCCGAGCGGCGCGACTTCCTGAACCGGAGGAAGAATCCCTTCTTCACCCACGCCGAGGTGGAGCTCTTCCTCGCCCGGCGGAACGGCAAGGTGGTTGGCCGCATCGCCGCGATCGACGACGCGCTGTGGAACCAGTTCCACAACAGCGAGACCGGCTTCTTCGGAATGTTCGACGTCCCGAACGACCCCGAGGTGGCCAGCGCGCTCCTGGACGCCGCGGCGGAGTTCGCTCGCTCGCGGGGGATGAAGACCCTCACCGGGCCGGTGAACCTCTCCACCAACCACGACTGCGGCGTGCTGGTGGAGGGCTTCGAGTTCCCGCCGGCGATGATGATGCCCTACAACTACCGGTACTACGGCGCGCTGCTCGAGGGCTGGGGTCTGAAGAAGATGCGGGACCTCTACGCCTACGACATCTCGGCGGCGATGACCCCGCCGGAGAAGATGGTCCGGATCGCCGAGCGGCTGAAGGAGTCGGAGCAGGTCCGCGTGCGGCCCCTGAACATCCACGACCTCCCGGAGGAGATCCGCCGCCTGAAGAGCATCTACAACGCGATGCTCGACCGGAACTGGCTCTTCCTCCCGATGAACGAGGAGGAGTTCGACTCCATCACCGCCCGGCTCCGTCCCCTGGTGCGCGTCCGCCCCGAGCTGTGCGTCATCGCCGAGGTCAAGGGCGAGCCGGTGGCGTTCTGCATCACCCTCCCCGACTCGAACCTCGCCATCCGAGAGGCCGGCGGACAGCTGACCCGGTGGGGCGTGCCGGTGGGCCTGGCGAAGATGGCCTGGGCGGCGCGGCGCATCGAGCGGCTGCGCGTCCTGCTCTTCGGGATCAAGCCCGGGTACCGGCGGCGGGGCCTCGACGCGCTGCTGGGCCTGGAGACGCTCCGGGCGGCCCGCCGGCTGGGGTACGACGGCGCCGAGCTCGGCTGGGTCACCGAGGACAACGAGCTGATGAACCGGGCCATCGAGTCGATCGGCGCGCGCCGGTACAAGACCTACCGGATCTACGAGAAGACCCTCTGAGCGGTTGAGGACGCCTAGGTGCCGGTGGTGCTGGGCTCGTCCACGACCACGAGCCTCGCGAGCGGAGACCGATCCTGGAGGACAGCCCGTCGTCCGGACAGTAGGGTCCTCCGGCATGTGGAACCTCGCCCACCTGCACATCGCCATCAACCACGTCCCCGTGATCCTGGTCCCGGCCGCGCTGATCATCTTCGCGGTCGGGGTGTGGCGGCGGTCGGAGCCAGTGCTCCGGACCGGGATCGTGGTGGCTTGGGTCGGGGCGGCCGCGGCGGTCGCCTCGTACCTCACCGGCGACGCGGCGGCGGATCTGGTGATGGCCGCCGAGAAGGCTCAGCAGAAGACCCTCGACCCGATCGTCGAGGCGCATGACGACTCGGCCACCTGGGCGCTCGGCTCTTCCCTCCTGCTCGCTGCTGCCGGGGCCTGGGCCTGGCGACGCAAGGGCCTGGGCAAGGAGGTCACCGTTCCGCTGCTCGTGCTCTCCGCTCTGGGCACGGTCATCCTGACCAGGACCGCCGAGCTCGGGGGTCGGATTCGCCACCCCGAGGCCCGTTCGGGCTTCGTCGCGCCGGCGGGAGGCGAGCACGAGCACGAGAAGTAGGTCCCGGTCCAGCCGAGGCGTGACAGCCTCCCGCCCGAGCGTGTAACACCCGCTCCACGCTCGACGTCCCGAGGGAGCTTTGGAGAACCCCATGCGCCTGACCGACCGCGTGAAGCAGATCCTGTCCTGGTACCCGTCCGACAGCCCGGGCCTGAAGATGAACCTCGCCCGGCTGCTCAACACCGGCACGCTCGCCGGGACGGGCAAGCTGGTCATCCTCCCCGTGGACCAGGGCTTCGAGCATGGCCCCGCCCGCTCCTTCGCCCCGAACCCGCCGGGCTACGACCCGGACTACCACGTGCAGCTCGCGATCGAGGCGGGCTGCAACGCGTACGCCGCGCCGCTCGGGTTCCTCGAGGCCGTGGCCGGCAGCTACGCGATGGAGATTCCGCTCATCCTCAAGCTCAACAACTCCGACTCCATGAGCAAGCTCGAGCCCGCCTCCGCGGTGACCGGCTCGGTGAAGGACGCAGTGCGGCTCGGCTGCGCCGCCGTCGGCTACACCATCTATCCGGGAAGCGGGCAGCGGAACGTGCTGCTCCAGGAGCTCCGGGAAATCCTGGAGGAGGCCAAGGAGCACGGGCTGCCCACCATCGTCTGGGCGTACGTGCGCGGCGCGGCAATCCCGAAGGAGAGCGAGCAGGCGGTGGACCTCATCGCCTACGCCGCGCAGGAGGCGGCGCAGCTGGGCGCCCACGTGGTCAAGGTGAAGCCCCCCAAGGACCAGGTGGAGCTCGCCGAGGCCAAGAAGGTCTACGAGAAGTACGCCATCCCCACCAAGACGCTGGCCGAGCGCGTGCGCCACGTGGTCCAGAGCTGCTTCAACGGCAAGCGGATCATCATCTTCTCCGGCGGCGAGGCGAAGGACACCCCGGCGGTGCTGGAGGAGATCCGTGCCATCCGCGACGGCGGCGGCTTCGGATCGATCATGGGCCGCAACGCCTTCCAGCGCCCGAAGGAGGAGGCGCTCAAGCTCCTCCGGGACGTGATGGCCATCTACCAGGGCAAGTGAGTGCCTGCACCGCGTTCCTGAGGGCGGGCTCCCCCGGGGGAACGGGCGGTGCCCCCTTGCTCCGCTCCACCGCCACGCGGACGAGGCTGTCCACCACCCCGTTCAGCGCTGCCCAGTCGGTGAACACCACCTGCCGCGTGGGCTCGTCGGGCACGGTGCGGTGGGCGAGCGTCCGCATCAGAAGCCGGGTCAGCGGCCCGTAGGCAGTGTCGGTGAGGGCGCCGGCGATGGACACCGCCTTGTCGGGGCGCCAGCCGGTCTCGAGCACGAAGTCGTCCAGCACCTTGCGGGTGGCGCGCCGGGCCTCGAGGCGCTCGTCGTCGGGGCGGTGGACGTCCGCGGCGGCCACCTCGGTCAGGCTCACGGAGAGGAAGACCGTGGGAAGCCGTTCCAGCTCGCGACGACGAGCGCGGACGAACTTCACCATCTCCCGTTCGTGGTGACCGAGGTGGACGCTCGCGGCCAGGATGACGGCCGAGTAGCGCTCCAGGGGGGGTAGCGCCTCGGTCCGCACGTCCTGGATCTGCACCTCGTGGGCAAGAGTGCGAATGCGGTCGGCGACGCGCTCGGCGACGTGTCGGGTGTGGCCGGTGCCGGTGGCATAGACGACGAGGAACGGTCTCATGTCGGAGGGTGCTGCATCGGCCGTACCCTGCTCGATGCGTGGCCGAGGAACGAGCGGCATCCGCAAGCCCTGCGCGTGCCACCTCCCCCCGACGCAGGCGATGCGGCTGGATGGCCGAATGGAGAGGCCTTTCCGCGCACGCCCGATGCAATGCATCAAGTGTGCGCCGAGGAGGGAATCCTCATGTCCGAGCGGCACGTTGTCATCGTGGGTGGTGGGTTGGCCGGGCTCTCGGCGGGGTGCTACGCGCGGGCGGCCGGATTTCGCACCACGCTGGTGGAGCACAACATCGCGCTGGGCGGCGTCTGCACCGCCTGGCCTCGCGGTGCGTACACGATCGACGGCTGCATCCACTGGCTCACCGGGGGGGCCTTCGCGCCGCTTTACGAGGAGCTGGGCATCGTCCCGCCGGTGCGGCTCCACGTGCTGAAGGAATGGACCGCGTACCGGGACACGCGGAACGGCCGGACCCTGCACCTCACCCGGGACCTCGACGGGCTCGCCCGCGAGCTGCTCGCCCTCGCGCCCGAGGACGGCGCGGAGATCGATCGCATCGTCGCTGGCGCCCGCCGGGTGGCCGAGCTGGAGCAGCCCCTCGACCAGAGTCACCGCACCTTCTGGGACCAGCTCGCCGAGTTCTGGCAGATGCGCGACGAGCTGGGCACGGTGATGCACTTCCGGAAGCCGCTCGCGCTCTACGTCCGCGAGCACCTCCGCTCCCCGGTGCTCCAGCGGATCTTCACCGAGCTGCTGCCCCGCGAGGCGCCGGCGCTCTTTCTCCTCATGGTGCTGGGGTACCTGGAGCGGGGCCACCTCTCGCGTCCCATCGGAGGGACCGCGGCCTTCCGCGATGCGCTCATCTCGAGCTACCACCGGCTGGGGGGCGAGACCCAGCTCCACGCCACGGTGGACGAGATCCTGGTCCAGGGACACGAGGCCCGCGGGGTCCGGCTCTCCGACGGCAGCTTCGTGATGGCCGATGCCGTCGTCTCCACCTCCAGCATGCCGGAGACGGTGCTCCGCCTCCTCGGCGGCCGGTTCGGCGGTGACGACGTCCGGGCGAAGCTGGCCCGGTGGCGCACGTTCCAGCCAGTGGTGCTGGCGAGCTACGGCGTCGCCCTCCCCCTCTCGGACCTCCCCTCGCTGATGGTGCTGGACCGGGTGGACCCGTTCGAGGTCGGAGACGTGGTGAATGATTCGCTGTATGTCCGGGTCTGCAACGACGACACCAGCTTCGCGCCAGCGGGCCACACCGTCATCCAGGCCATGCTGGGGTCCAACTACGAGTGGTGGGCCACCCGCGGCTCCCGCTACACCGCCGAGAAGGATGCCGTGGGGGACGTCGCGCTCGCGCAGCTGGCCAAGCAGATCCCCGGCCTGGCCGGGGCGGTGCGGATGGTGGACATCGCCACGCCGATGACCTTCTGGACCAGCGCCCGCGCCTGGCGGGGGGCGTACGAGGGCTGGCTCCCCAGCTCCGAGTCGTTCTTCGGTCAGGTGCGGAAGACCCTCCACGGGCTGCACCGCTTCGTCATGGCCGGCCAGTGGGTGGAGCCGGGTGGCGGTGTGCCCACGGCGCTCCTCAGCGGTCGGCAGGCGGTCCAGCTGCTCTGCACCGAGCTCGAGGTCCCCTTCCGGCTCCCGCCATCGGGAATGGCCACAGCGTAGGACCGGGTGCACCAAGGTCTCGACCGACCAGAGGCCTGCGTAGGCGCTGCGCGGAACACCGGGCTGCCCGCCTGTGGAGCTCTGTAGTCATCTTCGGGACCCTGCCCGTTCTGTTCAGGTCGCGAGCGAAGCGACCGGGCCCCGAGCGAAAAATCGAGGACGACACCTGAACAGCCCGAGGCGGTTCTGAACGCGTGGCCATGTCACGGGGGGCGAGGAAAGCGACGACGCTCCGCTGCGACGTGCCGTGCTCCAGCGCACTCCACTCCGATCTGCCGCGCCGGAACACGAAGGGCGCCCCGAGGCGCCCTCGGTACCCACGCCAACGGCCCGACAACCATTCACAAGGCCCGCAGGTCACCCCGCCGCCCCGACGCCACGGTCAGATCGCAAGCGAGGCGAGGAAGGCGCGCCCGGGACTATTCGCGAGCACCGAAAGCGTGACGTCGGCACCGAGCGTAACCCCGGGGGTCCGACCAGACGTATTACGACGGCGAGCAACCCGGGCCACCTGGCCCGAAAAGGAGACAATCATGGCAAGTCACCAGGCGGTGAAGGTCGGTCTCTTCGTTCGGCTGGTCGCCCGACCGGGCAAGGAGAAGGAGCTGGAGGCGCTCCTGCGCTCCGGGCTACCGCTGGTGCAGGACGAGCCCGGGACGCTGCAATGGTACGCGGTGAAGTTCGACGCGAAGACCTTCGCCATCTTCGACACCTTCTCGGCTGAGGCGGGCCGGGACGCGCATCTCGCCGGGCGCCTCGCCGCGGCGCTCATGGCCAAGGCTGGCGAGCTGCTCGTCGAGGCCCCGAACATCGAGAAGCACGACATTCTCGCCGCCAAGGTCTGAGCGGAGTGGTTCGAGGTCTGGTGCGCGCCGCTCCTCTGGTCCCATGGCCGAAGCACGGGTCGGGGTAAGACCGGCCCGGCTCACCGCGTCCAACCAGCGCCGGCCCCCTTGGGCCAGAGGTGACGACGAATGAGCGCAACCACTGCAGACGTGACTTCCCCGACCCAGGCGCGGATCGCTCCTGGAAACCAGGCCCTCGCGGCCGCGTTCCGGTTCGAAACGGCCGCCCGCTGGGTGGCACGTGGGGGCCTCATCGCGATCCTGCTCGTCTTCGGGCTGTTCAAGTTCACCGCCGAGGAAGCTGCGGCGATCAAAGGCATGGCGGAGCACAGCCCGTTCCTGGGATGGCTCTATGGGATCACCTCGACCCAGGGCGCCTCGAATGTCATCGGCGTGACCGAGCTTCTCATCGCCACTCTGCTCGCCGCGCACCGGTGGCTTCCCAGGGCCGCAGCGGCAGGCGGAATCTGGGCGGCGGGAATGTTCGTGATCACCCTCAGCTTCCTGGTGACCACTCCCGGCGTCCTGAAGGATCCGTCGGCCTTCGGCTTCCTGATCAAGGACGTCTTCCTGTTCGGCGCCGCGCTCACCGCCGCCGCGGAGTCTCTCCGGGCCGTCGCGCGTGCCGGCGCCCGACCGTAGAGCCCCGAGAGACGGCGGTGGCCCATGAGCGTCACTCCGAGCGGCACGCACCCGAACCGACTGGTTCGGGTAGCCTGAGCAGCGGCAGGAGCGCAATGGGTTCACGGCCAGGCCTCGAGGCGAAGCGCAGCAACGAGGACTGGCTCGGTGCGCTTCGTGAGGACGGACAAGCGGGCGAAGCCGCGCGCCGAGACCTGCGGACCGTGCTCATGGCCGGCCTGGCCAACGCGTTTGCAGGCCGCGCCCTGACCGAGATCGAGGACTTCGTCCAGGAAGCGATGCTCCGCGTCCTCCAGCGGCTCGATACCTTTCGGGGTGACAGCCATTTCACCACTTGGGCGATGAGCACCGCTGTACGGGTCGCCTGGAGCGAACTCCGCCGGGCACGGTGGAAGGACGTGTCGTTCGAGGAGCTGGTCGCGAAGAGCGGCGAGGACGACCTGAACCTCGAGAGCTCAGACGACGCCGACCGGACCCTGGCTCGTCGCCGGGCGCTCGCAGTCCTGGAAAGTGCAATCCATCGCCTCACGGACCGACAGCGCATCGTCATCGCCGCCGAGCTTCGGGGGATGCCGCAGGACGAGATTGGGCGGCGGCTGAGCATCACGCGGAACGCGGTCTACAAGCTCGGGCACGATGCACGCCGCGCGTTGCTTCGCATCCTGGTGGCCGAGGGGTTCAGCGCCGAAGACATCCTGTGGATGTTCGATGCGGGAACGAGGACCGCGCCATGAATCTTACCCGAGCCGAGATGAACGCCCTGCTCTCCTTCCTCTTCTCGACACGCGACGACGAGATCGGCTGTGACGACGCGCTGGCGGGCTTCGCCGCGCGTGCCGAAGAAGAGCTTCGCGATGGGAAGGTGTCTGAACGAACCGCCCACCTTGCGCGGCACATCGCCATGTGCTCCGAGTGTGCGGAAGAATACGCGTCGCTTCTGGCCGCGCTCTCCGGGGCCACACCCGTCAACGAGAAGTGGTGACGTCCTGCCTTCCGTCACGATTCGCGCCGCGCGGCCCGAGGAGCTTTCCACCATCGTCTCCGTCGATGACGACGCCAGCCGTCGCTTCGTCACGGCAGGGCTCAGGATTGACCTCGATGACAGGCATCCCTACGTGGTGGAGGAGCGAGAGCAGTGGGCCCGCGCACTGGCCTCGGGAGACGGCTTCATCGCCGAGGATGCCGAGCACCGGGCCATGGGCATCGCCGTTCTGGGGCGACTCGACGACGAGCCCTATCTCGATCAGCTCTCGGTACGGCTGGAGCACATGGGCCAAGGCGTCGGGAGCGCCTTGCTCTCCGTGGCCGTCGCGTGGGCGCACGAACGCGGGCCGGGCCTGTGGCTGAACACCTATCGCCACCTTCCGTGGAACCGGCCCTTCTACGAGGCGCGCGGATTCACCCTCGTGGAGGAGTCGTCGTGGAGGCCTGAGATGCGAGCGACGATCGAGAGGCAACGAGCCTGCCTTCCGCTGCCGGGCGAGCGCGTGGTCATGTTCAGGCCCCGCATCGGAAGGTCCGCTCGAAGCTCGGCGAATGGTTTGTGAAACGGATGTGGTTCGCTGACGACCTCGCGGCTCCGGACCGGGCCGCCGCCTCCGGGGAACATCCACTGTTCTCGACGCTGTTCCGACGCGTGGCTCTTTCATGCATCGGCCAGCTCCGACTCGAGCGCTCGCCAGTCCAGATCGGCACCGACGCGCGCAAGCACGGCGTGCAGCCCAAAACGAATGCGGAAGAGAAAGAGCAACCTTCCCGGAAGGTGAAGCCGCATCAAGGCCCGCTTGTTTCCGACCAGCTCCCTCATGTCGATGCCGATGCCGGGCGGCAAGCGGTGCGGCCCTGCCCTCAGCACCGGGCTGAAGAACCCGCGCAGCAGCGTGCGGGCGACCTGCATGTCCGCTTCTCTTTCTGGAGGTCTACCACCCAGCGCCGTGAGGGCAGCCCGCATGCCGGCCAGGTCATCGGCGCGGACCGCGCGCGACAGAGCGGCGAGGCCAGCTCTCAGCGGTGACTCGAGCTCGACCACGCAGCCGTGGTCCAGAATCACCACCGAGCCGTCTTCCTGGAAGAGCAGGTTGCCAGGGTGCGGATCCGCGTTGAACAGCCCATGTCTGAAGACGGTTCCGATGTAGAACTCGTAGAGCGCCCGTCCGGCATGGTTCCTCCGATCCTCGTCGGCCGTCCGGGCGAAGTCATCGATGTGGCTTCCCACCCTCCATTGCGTGGTGAGGACCCGGGGTGAGCACCAGGCTTCGTAGACCGCCGGGATGTGAATCCACGGATGTTGCGCGTAGATGGCGCCGAACCGCTTCTGGTGCGCACGTTCGAGCGCGTAGTTGCACTCCTCGCTGAAGCGGGCCTCTGCCTCGGCCACCACGGCGTCGATGTTCGCACCTGACATGAGGGCGCTCGCCAGCGTCTTGCCCGTGCTCGCAGCGCGGAAGTCGGCACGTATCGCCTCGACGATGCCTGGGTGGAGGACCTTGACCGCGGCGTCCTTTCCGTCAGGCAGCCGCGCCCGGTGCACCTGACCGATGGAGGCCGTCGCCACCGGCTTGCGCGACATCCCCGCCAGGAGAGCGTCAGCTCGTTCACCGAAATCCTCGCGGAGAATTCGTTCAATCTGGGCTAAGGGCGTTGGCTGCGAGCGCGTCTGCAGCACCTCAAGTTGTCGGCGTATCTCGATCGGCAGCGAGGCATCCACGTAGCTCAGCACCTGCCCTGCCTTCATCGCCACCCCCTTCAGCTCGCCCAGGGAGAGGACCAGCTGCTCGATGACCTGCTCCTGTGGGCCACCCAGCCCGCGCAATCGTCCCACCAGCGCCCCCGCCCCCGCACGCGCGGCGGTGGTAGCGGTTCGGCGTAGGCGGCCGAGCAGGCTCGTGGGGATGCGGGTACCGTCTCCTTCACCCAGAAGCCTCAGGAGACGCGCCACCGCGTCGGGACCACTGCCGTCCTCGTCCTGCTTCTCCATGTCGACTTCTTAGGCGCCCGCGACCGGGCTCAAGAGAAGCGCGAGGTTCGAGCGCAGGATTCCCAGCTCATTCGGTGGGCCTCCTCGGCCCCGCCCGGCCGGGGCTTGTCTTCGGCTCGGACGACAACGTCCGCCGAGCGGTGGAGCTCCCTGAGGTCACTCGAGCTCGGGGCATTTCGTGAACCGCGAGCGCCTCCCGGTCAGTGCGCAGCTGAATCCAGCCGGGTCGCATCGTCCCGCCGGTTTGCCGCCCACGCCGTCTCGTTGTGACCCTGGTCCAGCGGGCGGTCCTCTCCGTAGCTGATGGTGTCCAGGCGAGCTGGAGCGATGCCGAGCTGGGTGAGGTAGCGCTTTGCCACGGCGGCCCGCTTCTGACCGAGCAGCAGGTCGTACTCCTCGGTGCCGCGCTCGTCGCAGTTCCCAGCGATCTGGATGCGCGCCGCGGCGTTGGATTTCAGGGCGGCGGCCAGGACCTGGAGCTGATGCCGATCCTCCGAGGTGAGCAGGGCCTTGTCGAAGGCGAAGTGAGAGATGGGCTCGGAGATGAGGCGCGTGAGCTCGTCGTCGTTGGTCTTTGGGGGCGCGGGCAGCTCGGTCACCGGGGGCGGTGGGGGAGCAGGCTGGGCGACGGCCGGAGGTGCGGGAGCGGGAGCAGCGGCCTGCTGCTCGTGAGCACAGGCCGCGGCCAGCACGAGCACCAGGGGAAACCGGCGTGTCAACGTGGCCATCAGATCTTCCTTTCGTGAGGTGGATGGAGGGGAGGACCGCTCGACGCGCGCGAGGGCAGGTCGTTGCAACCCCGGCGACTCGCCAATGATCCGCACGCCACTGGCAACGTCCCAACGATGGATCTCCGCGTGCACAAGATTGTTGGTATACCAACGACCCGGATGCAGTTGGAAGACTCCTTCGATTGTCGAGCCCTTCCGCCTAGCCCCGTCCGTGGATCGGCCGGTTCCGGAGCGTGCGTCCTCACGGAGCTTTCGCAGAGCCAATCGCTGCGCGAGGCCCCCCCGCTGGCCATCGAGGCCACCGAATGACCGCCCGCGAGCAGACGAGGCGTCCCTGGTACCGGAGGTTCGCCGAGGGGGTGCAGCTGGCGTGGGCCTGGGCGAGGAAGAAGCACCTCCCCGGCCTGGTGAGCGTGATCGGTCTGGCCCTGCTGCTCGTCGCGGAGCGGAAGCTGCTCAAGGACGTGCTGCACGCCCAGGAAGGCCTACGGGACGCACTGGGAGACCTCAAGCAGACGGTCAACGACGAGCTCGGAGCGGCAAAGAGTGCGCTCCAGGACACGCGGGTCCTCGAGCACGACATCCGGAGCAGGCTCGACGCCCTGCACGGAAGGGAGCTGAGCGACGTCCCCGTCCTCGCCCGCGCTCTCAAGGACGAGCTCGACGCGGGAGTCGGACGGGCACGCGGAGTCGTGTCCGCGCTCGGCGCGCCGGGGGCCCGAACAGGACCCGCGGGGACCGGGTCGGTCGAGGGAGAGCTCGAGAGTCTTTCCGCCGAGCTCGCCGCGGCGCGACGAATCGCTGTCGAGCTCGGAGATCGGGCGCGGCAGGCCGACGAGGCGCTCGGGAGCGGCCACGATGGAGGCGTCTCTCCGTTTCTCGATGTCCGCACGCAGGCCTTCCGGATTGCCGAGAAGCTCTCGCAGGCCGAGTCGGTGATGTTCTCCCGCGATGCGGCCGCGACCGAGGGGGGACAGGTCGCCATCGCAAAGGGCACTTTCCCGCCGCTCTACGCGAAGGCGAGGGATCTCTCTGCTGCGCTCGACCGGAGCTCAGCTCATCTCCTCGGCGATGCGGGTCTGCAGGACGGACCGGACCTGGGAAAGAAGCTGCGTGACATCCAGGCGCGGCTCCAGGCGTTCCAGACAAGGCTCGACAAGATTGACGAGGCCCTGCGCGTGCAGGAGGCGGCGCTCCAGAGGAGAGACCCCCACCCCGACTCGGGAGCCCCGGACCCGCGACCGTCCATCGCTCAATAGCGGCCCCGAAACGCCAGTGCGGAGGCCCCGCGGCGTTCACGGCACCCTCGTTGTGTCCCGTTCAGGAGGCACCGGACGACGCGGGAGCGGGAGGGCACCGGCTCGGTGGACCGCTCGGAGGAGTGCGCCGAGGAGAATGTCGCCACAGCCGGGCCGAACTGTGCCAGTGAGCGCCCGGTGAGGGCCGGTGCGATGATCCTCCCAAGCCAATTTGGAAGCACTCAGGCGCCGGACGCGCGGGCGTACCACTCCACCAGCACCGAGCCGAGCGCCGCACGGGTGATGACTCCTTCTCCCGTCGGCTCCGTGGGAACGAGCACCGCCGGTGCGTCGGCAGCGAAGCACTCCGCGACGAGTTGAGCAAACGTCGCATCCGGAGCGACACGCGGAGCCAGGCGCACCAGGTCCGCTGCCACCAGCATGCGCTGGAGCCGCTCATCGTGGAGGAAGTCACGAACGTGCTCCAGCAAGACGACGCCGGTCGCTTTCCCGTCGGCTGAGTGCACGATGACCACGTCGCTGGCCGACGTTGCCAGGCTGTCGACCAGCTCATCCATCGTGGCGCCCCCGGTCAGAACGGGGGCCGGACGGACGAGGTCCCTTGCGCGGACGTCGTCAGGGCCGATCGGCCAACGGCCCTCGACCTTCGGGCCTGGTTCGGCGCCGACCGCCCGGGCGTGCGCACGGATGAGATCGGTGATGGTCAGGATTCCCACCACCCGAGAGGCTGTTCGCTCGTCGAGCACCACCAGCTGCCGCACACCCTTCTCACTCATGCGAACGACCGCACGCGCAAGCGGTACGTCGGCCAGTATTGTCTCCGCCTGCTGAACGAGCTGGGCGATGGGGGCCGCCGCAGGAGCGACCCGCAGCTCGGCCACGGGCACCGCACCCAGCAGGCCCCCCCGGTCATCGAGCACCGGCAGAATCTGGAAGCTCCTGGCCGCGAGCGCCTCCCTCACCTCCCCCACCGCTTCTTTCGCATGCGCCGACACCACTCCGGTGGTCATTGCACCGGCGACGGTCAGCTGCTCGAGCGGATGGACCCGCGGAGAGGCGTGAGGGAGGAAGACGCCGTCCTGCTCGAGCAGGGCCTCGTAGATGGGAGTCGCTCGATATCGGCGGGCCAGAACGTAGGCCGTCGTGTTCGCCAGCATCAGCGGGAGAACCAGGCCATAGCCTCCTGTCATCTCGAAGATGATCAGGACGGAGGTGATGGGCGCGCGGATGACCCCGGCGAACACGGCGCCCATCCCCACCAGCGCAAAAGCCCCGAGCTGGCGCCCCTCGTGATGGAAGGCCGCGACATCGAGGTACCCCACCGCCCCGCCAAGCATGGCGCCCACGAAGAGGGCCGGAGCGAAGATGCCTCCGGCACCGCCACTGGAGTAGGAGAAGACAGTCGCGATTCCCTTGACCACGCAAAGCACGAGCAAGGCGGTGAGTCCCAGCTGCCCGCCAAGGGCTCGTCCCAGTGTCTGGTAGCCGCCGCCGGTGACTCCTGTCGTTCCGAAGAACTTCATCACCAGCACTGCGAGGATTCCGGTGACTAACCCACCGACTGCTGGATGAGACCACCGCGGGATCGCGGAAAAGGCCCGAAACCGCTGCCGCAGCCTGAGCAGCCCGTCGGTGAAGGCGATCGACACCAGCCCTCCGGCGACGCCCAGCAGCGCGTAGAAGACGAGCGACGAGGCATGGTCGAGCCCGTATTGCTGCTGCACCTCGATGATCGGGTGGACTCCGAGAACGCCGCGCTCGATGACCGCCGCGAGCGCTGCCGCGACGACGACGCCAGAGAGCACGGCGTGGTCGAGTGACCCGACGATCTCCTCGATGGTGAACGTCACTGCAGCGATGGGTGCGTTGAATGCGGCCGCGATGCCCGCTGCCACTCCGACTGGCAGGAGGCGGCGCATGTTCTTCGCTGGCAGCGCTGTCAGCCGTCCCAAGAGGCTCGCGGCACCCGCGCAGATCTGGGCCGTGGGCCCCTCGCGGCCTAGCGATGCGCCCGAACCGATCTGCAGAATGCTCACCCAGAACTTGCCAAATGCATCTCGAAAGCGAACGCGCCCACCCTCGAGTGCAAAGGCGGCCTTGACCTGTGGGATCCCCGAGCCTCGCGCTCCCGGGATGAGGAACGTCAGGATCGCGCCGGCGACCAGGCCCCCGACGGTTGGAGAGATGACCGTCCACGCCATCCAGCTGTTGCCCGGAGCGCGGAGCGCCCGTTCGATCAAGAGCGACTCTGCCGCCATGATGCCAAGGTGAAAAGCCACGGCGACCAGCCCGCACACCACACCGACGGCGACAGTCAGTGCGAAGAGATGCTGCGACTCGGTGGGGAAATGACGCTGGAGCAGCGCGCCAGCTCGTTCGCGGAGCTGTGAGCCGCTGACTCGCACGCGCTGCAACACGGCGCGCAGCTGTGCGAACAGCTCCAAAGACCTGGAGTCACTTCCCATGGTCCTCCTCCAGCTCTCCACCCGGCACTTCCACTACCCGACGAAAGCCGGCGCGTAGTGCCCATGACGCAGCTCCAGCGAGAGGTTCCGCCCAGGCTCCGGAACGCCCTTCCGCGTCCGAACGGCCGGGGGCCCGTCGTACGCCGCCGCCGGGTGGGCGAAGCCCTCGATGCCGGTCATCAGCGCCAGGAATCCTCGTCGTCGTCCAACCCCGTCCGGACGGGGCATGGCTGCCGTCGCGAGTCCGCCGGAGCCGCGCCTTGGTCATGCCGAGGCGCCCGATGTCCTCTCGCGCGCCACCGACTGTCGGAGTCGTTCCAGCACATCCCGTGCCGCAGCCAGTTGACCGGGATGGAGATCACGGAGCGCTCGAGAGACCGCGGCCTCAACAGTCCCTCGATGGTGCCGGTCGATCCGCGCTCCTCGAGCGGTCAGAGCCAAGAGGACACGGCGACCGTCGCCAGGGTCCCGACGGCGGCGAACCAACCCTGCCCGGCTGAGTCGCATGACAACACCGGTCACCGTGCTGGGATGCAGATGCAGCGCGGAGGCAAGAGCGCCCGCCGGGAGTGAGTCGGAACGGCCGATGATGCGGATGGCCAGCCTCTGCGGCCCAGTCACGCCCAGATGGAGGTGCATTCGCTTGGAGAGGGCTCGCAGTTCCTGGTCCAACGCCCAGAGGATGCCCAGGAACTGAAGTGTCTCCGCAGGCCCAGATCGAGTCCTCTTCTGCGCTCCTCTCTTGCCGGAGTGTGCTGTGGCGATCATCAGGCGGTTCCCGGTCGTGCGCATCGTTGGTGTACCAAGTATTCTAGCAACGTGGTTTCGAAGCAGACCACTAGAAGAGCGTCCAGGGCGAAGACGATTCTGATCTGTGGCTATCGCGGGTCCGACACTGGCATAGCGCGGCTACACCATCGACAGCGTTCGTTTCGTCGACGCCGACGGGGCCGTCCGCTCCGCGACCATGCCGCTCCCTTCGTTCGTTACGAAGGGCTCTTCCGCCCATTCATCGAACGGAAGCAACGACTCGCCCGGGCCTTTGCCTCGAGCTTCGCGCCAAGGACGAACTTCGGGCTCGCGGTGAGGGACGCGGCGGTCCACTCATGAAGCTTCCGCTGCTCGGCACCTGGATGGCGCGGCGGATGTTTGCAGACGACTTCACTCTCTCCGAGTCCGCGGTGAGTGGCAAGGCTCCCAGCCAGGAAGCGGGCGAGCGCGCCTCAGCTCAGTGACGCCTCCTGGTCGGTCGTCGGAGCAGCCAGTCGCGCACGACGGTTCTTGTCGACGACCCCCACGATGATCAGCCCGAAAGCGACCAAGCGAAGAAGGTAGATCTCATGCTGGCTCTCGCGCTCCAAGCGTACGAGCGCGAGGCTCAGCCAGTTCAGCCCCAGCAGCCAGAAGGCGAGAGCGAAGAACACGAACAGTCGCTCGCGACTCGTTCTCCAAAACCGGAGAAAGAAGAGGCCGCTCACCCCGGAGGCCATCGCAAGCGCCCCGAGCAGAACTGGATTCAGGGTGGCCGTCTTCATCTGGACTCCCAGACCAGACCAATGAGAAGGACACTCATCGCCCCCAGGGCGACGAAACTTCGGAGCAGCGCCAAGTCCACCTGCGGAACAATGACCAGGTCCAGAAACAGCAAGCCGTTGTTGGCGGCGAGCCCGGCGAAGCAGAGACTACTCCAGAAGAGAAGGGGGGTTCGGCTTCGCCGATAGGCCTGGAAGAGCAAGATTGCGCATCCAGTGCTGGTCGCTGCACACAGGAGATAGACGAGCTTAGCCATCCTTGTTCTTCTTTCTTCCGAGGACGAACGCGTCCGCAAAGAGGTGCATCGCCTTGGTTCGCACCCTCTCGACAGCATTCGCGTTCATCAACCTCATCACGGCAAGTCGATCCGAATCGTACGCATGCGCGAGCTCGTCGAGCAGAGCAGCGGTTGCTGGTTCGCCCGGCGGGGTCTTGAGTGAGATTCTTTCGTGATCGGCGCCGATCTCGAGCAACCCTCGACGCTCCAGGCCACCGAGAACACCATCGACGATCTGACGAGACAGCTTGAGCGTTGAAGCGAGATCAGTGGCTGTCCATGGTCGCTCCCACTCCGCCCGAAGCAGGAGGAGAATCTCCAGCTCCTCGTATGACTCGATGCTCTCGTATAGAAAGCGGTGAAGCTCGCTGGTCAGCTCCCGACGCTCCATCGGCGATTCGTTGGCGTACCAAATAACTGAGGGCCAAGCGTGGATCCCCCTTCCAGCCGGATCGACCGGCCGATATGTAGCTGACACTTCAGGGTCGGGCAGAGCAGTAGACGGCAGGGAGCGGGCCCGATCGATCACGTCGTAGAGGCATCCGCGAGGAGGCTCTACCCTGACCTGCGTCGTCAGCCCCCCCCGGCGTTGCCAGACCCGCAGAGCCGACCCATTCTGCCAGCGTCGTGGTCTTGGATGATGTACCAGGACATCGCTGACAGTTTCGGCTTCTCGACTGTCGCGTGCCCTGGGAAGAGCAGTGCGACGGGGGCGAACATCTCGGCGCTCTGCCCGGAGTACGTATTCTCCCGGCAGACCGGCCACAAGTGGCTTCGGCGCTTCCGCAGGCTGGGGTACACGGGCCTCGTCGAGCAGAGCCGTCGCCCGCTTTTCCGCTCACCACAGGCGAGGAAATCGTCGTCGGCATCCTCGAGCTGCGCGACCAGCAACAGGCCTGGTGGCCGGACAAGATCGCCCTGGTGCTTCGGCGCTCGCTGGGCGAGGATGCGCCGAGCAAGAGCACCGGAAGATCGCCTCAAAGTCGGGAGCGATTCCAGACCCGCGCGAGCCGAGCTGAGCCTTCACATCCGTCGGCGACTGCTACTGCTGCTGCTCCAAAGCCACTGCCCAGCCGGCCGGCCAATGATGGCCGCTGCGGCCGCGACGAGGGCCACGGTCAGGGAGACCGTGGCCCTGTTGCCTGTCCCTGTCACGCAGGTGCCTTCGTCAACCGTCCCACCTCTCGTGCCCCACGCCTGACTTGCGCGGCCACGATGGTCCGGGAGATCCCCGTCACCAGCACCGATGCGCCCACCAGCGTCCCCACCGCCCAGAAGGTGCTCGAAGGCCACCTGGCAATGATCAGGACACCAGCGGCGAGGTTCGCCAGGGAATCAACGACGAACCAGCCCCAGCCCTCCAGCGGCCGAATCTGGAAGGCGGCCACCATCGCCAGGATGCCCCTCAGGACCAGCATCCACCCGACGAAGAGCGTCAGGCTCGCAGCCCCGGCGAACGGATTCACGATGAGCACGATCCCGGTGAAGCCGTAGAGGACCGCCAGGACTAGCCGAAGAAAGAAGTTCCCCGGCGTCCGGGACGCGAACGCAAGACCGATCTCCACCACCCCGACAAGCGTCAGGACGCAGCCGACGAACAGGGTCGTCGCGGTGGAAGTGGCGAACGGGTACATCAGCAGGATGATCCCGAGTGCAACGGTCAGGAGTCCCATGAACACCGCCCATCCGGAGCGGTGCTTGACCTCGTCGAGCATGGGTCGTTGTCCACTCGCTGTCGTGGTCATGGCGCTTCCCTCCGCTTCACGGGGCTCGCGACTGGGCGAGGGCGGCCTTCGCCTTGGCGCGCTCCGCCTTGGCCTGGGCCGCCCGCTTCGAGGCTTCGCGCCGCTCCTTCGCCCTCTGGATCCTGGCCTGGAGCTTGGAGTCCAGCTGGTTGATCCGGTCCAGGATCTTGGCCTTTCGGTCGGCGCTGGCCTGGGCGTGTTCGGCCTTGAACTGTGCGATGTCCGCCTTGATCGCCGCGGCGTCCTCGTCGTCCGCGATGTCCCGGACCTCGGACAACGACCGCCGGTAGACGGTACCCCCGAGCTGCTCCATCCGGACATCGACCGGGGTGGTCCACTGCTCTTCCACCTCCGCCAGCACCGCTGCCTTCCCCGGCGCGAGGCCCTTGCGGACGTCATCGATGAAATCATCACCGATGCGCAATTGATCGAGGTCCACCAGCGACCCAAGCGCCGCCCCGCCGAAGCCGCCGATTGCGGCGCCGGTCGCGGCCGCGCCTGCCGCGGCGCCGGCCGCCGCGCCGACAGGCCCAGCCAGCAAGCCGACCATCACTCCCAGTGAGGTGCCGAGCAACGTCCCCCAAGGGGCGCCATCCTCCTGCTTCACTGCAGCCGTTCCGTCACTGCCCTTTGCCACCACCGCGGAGGCGTAGACGTCTACGCTCCCCTCCGCCTCGAGTTGCAAGAGCGCCCTCCTGCCCTCGTACGCCTTCTTCTCGTCAGCAAAGACGACCACTAGCATGCGATCCATCGAGGTTCTCCTTCGCGGACGGAAGCGCCGTCTCGCACCGTTGCGAACTGCCGCATGCGCCATGCGGCTCTCACCCGAGGCGACAGTTGCGGGCGCAGGTTCGCGGGATGCGAACGTTCACGAACCATGCCTACGGCGCAGGCTTCCCCGAACTCTGGAATCGCTCGAGACGGGCGAATCGACGACAGGCGACATGCGCAGGTTCTGCGGAGCCTCCCGGCCTGCGGCCGCGCTGTGATCCACTCCAGCCGCCATTGGAAGTGGCGAGACATCCACCAGCGAGGTGCATTCTCGAAGTGCAACCACTGAAAGTTGGGCAGGAGTCGCCAGACGGGCTCCACTCCGTCCACGTCCTGGCCATGAATGCCACAGTGGAAGAAGCAGCGTAGATGGCCATCTTCCGCGCCCGGGCAAAGTACGGGCGCACCGCAGACCTCACCTCCTGGCGCTTCTCGGTGAGACCCCAGCTTGCCGCTGGCCCCGTGCTGCACTTCCGCGCTCGGCTTGACGACACGGCCACCCGGCTCGACGAGTAGCAGCCACAGCCAGCAGCTGGAACTCGCTCGCCGCGCCGTCCCGCGCCGTCGTTCTTCCCTGGATCCGGAGTGGTACGACGATCGGTCCCTTGCGGCGCCTCATCGCGGGCACTAGCGAACGCCGTGCGCGAAGGCGGCGATTGAGGGTGCCGCTTCGTCGCATGAAGAGAGGGCAATCCAATGGAAGTCTGTATCTTGAAGCTCGATGGAAGCCACACCGCGGAGGACGCCCTCAAGGAGCAAGTCGACGCCCAGGGAGACCGTAATCCGTGGCTGTATGACGTTGGCATGATCGCTCGCCCGCTGATCGGCCGGGTGAGAATCGGAGCCACCTTCCCTGACGGAAGCTCGGAGACGTTTCGTGAGGGCGAGCTCACCAAGGCGGTTGGCGATCTGGGCGCGCACACCGGGTACTACCTCACGCAGCTGATTGGGCTACATGAGACGCGGATCGGGGCGGCGGTCAGGGGCAGCTCGGCCGGAAAGTCACTCGGGAGCGCAATGGAGAGTGGGCGATGACCGTTGTCTCAAGCGTTCGAGACGACCTTTCACGTCCTTGAGATGCAGGCGGTCCGCTGGGTTCGAATTCAATCCCCCCGACCAGCACGTGGCCCCGTGGTCAGGAGGTTGGTGACGGGGCTCTTGTGGGGGCCGAGGCGCGCCTCTTCCGCGTGCGCAGGCCGCGGACCACGCGCGAGAGCCGGGCGGCGATGGGTGAACACCGGTGAAGTCGGGCGGTGCGACGCCGAGCGGGATGAGGATGCGGGTCGAACTAGAGACCGATGCGTCGGCCGGGACTGCCAGGGGGGTGCACGACACTTCGCGCTCCCCTTCACCCTGCGCCGGGACCGTGATGAGGTCAGGATGTCCCACCGGGAGGTGACGTCCCATGGCGACGGGTCAGGGAACGACCTGGGTGGTGGTGGCGGACGCGCACCACGCCCGGATTCTGGAGGTGGAGGACGCGGGGATGCTGCCGCGCATGCAAAGCACGGTGAACGCCCCCCCGCCCGGCCCGCGCCGCTCACCCGAGCACGGCTGGACGCACGGCGGCGACGATCCTCGGCCGGAGGTGTGGGAGGAACACTTTACCCGCGTGGTGGTGAAGGCGCTCGAGCGCGGCGAGGCGGAGAACCGTTTCCAGCATCTCGTGCTGGTCGCCCCCCCGAAGCTCCTCGGGTTGCTGCGCCAGGGGCTTTCCCGGGGGCTCGCTGACCGGCTCCGGAACAGCGTGCCGAAGGACTGGGCGCGAATCTCGGACGCCGAGCTGCCCGAGCTCGTCCGGCCGCTGGTGGAGATCTGGCCCCGCTGAGCCCTACCCCTGCCCGACGCCCGCGGGCGTGAACTTCGGCAGTAGCCAGGCCTTCACCCACTGGACCCCGAGCAAGTAGGTCGCGGTGGCGACGGCCAGGAACAGCAAGAATGTCGCGGGGAGAGGCTCGAAGCCCAGCGGGCCCGCGAGCGGCGTCCAGGGCAGCACGACGCCGGACGAGACGACGGCGAGCGCGGTGACGGTCAGCATCGGGCTCGGGCGGCTCTTCAGCGGATTCCCGGCGGTGCGGATGACGAAGACCACCAGCACCTGGGTGGCGAGCGACTCGACGAACCAGCCGGCGTGAAAGAGCCTCTCCGAGGCATGGAAGACCGAGAGCAGCACCCAGAAGGTCAGAAAGTCGTAGAGCGAGCTCACCGGTCCCACGATCAACATGAATCGGCGGACCGCTCCGATGTCCCATCATTGCGGCCGAGCCAGGTAGGACGCGTCCACCCGGTCCATCGGAAGCGTGATCTGCGCGAGGTCGTAGAGGAAGTTGTTGAGCAGGATTTGGGTCGGGAGCATGGGCAGGAACGGCAGGAAGAGCGAGGCCACCGCCATGCTCAGCATGTTCCCGAAGTTCGAGCTGGTCTCCATCAGCAGGTACTTCATGACATTGCCGAAGGACTTCCGGCCCTCCACGATGCCGGCATGGAGCACGTCGAGTCCTCGATCGAGGAGCACGATGTCGGCCGCATCGCGCGCGACGTCGACGGCGCTGGAGCCCCGGTGCGCTCGATGACCGCCTCACCGGTCCCGCTCGCCACGGATGTCCCGGCGTAGACCCAGTCCCGCCTCACCGGGCCACCCACCTCGGCGCCTCCGAGTTGCCTCTCCACAGGAAGCGACTCCCCGGTGAGCGCGGCCTCCATCACGTGGAGCTCGTGACGGACAGGAGCCGCGCATCGGCGGGTACCAGATCGCCGGCGGAGAGCCGGATCACATCGCCCGGAACGAGCTCGCTTCGCGGAAGCTCGACCCACCGGCCGTCGCGCAGCACGGTGGCAGTGGGCGCCACTTGGGCCCGGAGGCGCTCGACCGCACGGGCCGACCGGTACGACTGGACGAAGTCCAGGCCCGTGCTCAGAGCGAGAATCGTCACGATGATCGCCGCATCCACCTTCTGGCCGAGGGCGGCGGAGGCGGCCGCAGCCACCAGCAGAATCCCGAGCAGCGGGCTGGAGACGCTCGCCGCGAGCTGTCGGAGCACCGAGGCGCGCTTCTGGACTGCAACAGCGTTGGGTCCCTCGCGGGCCAGCCGGTCCTTGGCGTTCTCGGTGGTCAAACCGGCGGCGGCCGGGTCCTGGACGGTCCCGTGTTCCACGATCGTGCAGCCTTTCACGCCACGGACTCGCGGTTCGGAACGTCGGCGCACCCACGGCGCCGATGGCTGCAGCGTGTGCGCCTTCCTTAGCGCGCGAACGTCTCCGCGGTGTCCTGCGGAAGCTTCATCACCGTGGCCGAGGCGGG
Source organism: Myxococcaceae bacterium (assembly GCA_035519675.1). Taxonomy (GTDB): domain Bacteria; phylum Myxococcota; class Myxococcia; order Myxococcales; family Myxococcaceae; genus RPRB01. Next base: position 92,824 of record DATIWB010000109.1, on the reverse strand, counting down.
GTCAGGGTTGAACTTCGCGAAGACCTCCGGGTTCTTCCGGAAGTGCTCCTTCAGTGCCTTGATGCGATGCTCGTCATTCGGGTGGTCGGACAGCAGCTCCGGCCCCTCCCTTTGCCGGGAGTCCTTGAAGTCCTGGAATAGCCAGACCAGCCCCCAGGGATTCAGGCCAGCCGAGGCACAGATGTCCGCCCCGGTCAGGTCAGCGCGCATCTCGACGTCACGCGAGTATCCCTTCGACTTGAGCTCGCTCAGCAGGGCGATGGCCAAGAGGTGTGCCCGCGTCGGTCCGAGCAGGATCGCCGCTCCCAGCTCGCGAAGGATCTGCCGGTATTGCTGCTCGAGCTTCTGCATCGAGTCGTGGTGAATGGTGTGGGCGAGCTCGTGGCACAGCGTGCCGGCCAGCTCCTCATGGTTCTTCACGAAGAAGAGCAAGGCATCGACCACGTAGAGGTTTCCTCCCGGCACGGAGAACGCGTTCGGCTGTTGCTCGTGAACGAGGTGGAAGCGAAATGGATACGCATACTGGGGCTGCGCCGCCGGGGTGATGCGGTCGGCGAGTGGCCGCAGGGTGTCGTACAGCGGTGAGGTGGCGACGATTTCCCCTTTGGCCTTGAGCTCGTCCCAGACCTCCTGCCCGATGAGCAACTCCAGATCCTGCGTTCCACCGTCCTGCAGCGTGACCGCGTAGTACGGCGGGGCCTGGCCGGCCAGGGCCTGCTCGGGCCGATCCGGTGACGGCGCCGCCGAGGCCTGGCAGAGGCCTCCGGCCACTGCCACGATGGACAGAGCCACGAGCCACGAACTCCTGACTGGTCTGCCGGGCGAGGTCCTGCGCCGCGACGGAGCTGTCGGTCTCCCTTCCAGCGTGGTCATGGCTTTCCTCTCCTTCGCTGGCGGCAATCACGGCAACTTCGTTCTGGCCGTCGCTTGTCTGGAGTCGCTCGCGCTTCGACAAGCATCGGCCGTGCCACCAATTTCCCAACGAAAACTACTTCTTCTTTGCTTCGGCCTGGCGTTGCTTAGACACCTCCAGGATCTGGTAGCGGAAGCTACCTTGGGGCATCTCCATGCACCGCGCGTGGACCGTGGCCACGAATTCACGCGCCGAGGCGACATCGAGGATCCAGCTCTCGCCGCCGGCGCGAGTGTAGCCGTGCACCCACGCCACCAGCATGGGGCGAATGTCGTCGGGTTGCTCGAGCCATTGCTGGCAGCTGAGGCTCTTGACGTCGAGGCGCCTCGGCGCGTCCGCGGCTTGGGGCGTGGAGAAGAACAGCAACCCGCTCAGCATTGCCCAGCAAAGACTTCCTTGTTCCATGTGCGGTCTCCCATGCCGGCGCGAACAATGCTCCGGGAGCTTGTCACAGCAATCTCGAGACGGGATGCGTGCAGAATTTGCGCGACGGCCCGGCATGCCGCGCGTCGCATGGTCGGTGGCCGCATCGGTCCCGCCATAGAGGTACGTTCCGACATAACGGTCGGGCTCGACCGCGGAGCCGGAGCTGGCGACGGTGGCCTCTGCACTGGACGCACCAGGACCCGTTGAGCCGCGTGCGCCCTCGAGAAGGGCGAGCAGCAGCACGAGGATGACCGAAGGTCCAGACCCTCGAGCAGCAGGCCATCAAGGCGAAGCCGCAGACGGAGAAGCAGATCGATGCGCGCATCGCGGAGATCCGCAAGGAGTTCGCCGAGCGCGAGCAGAGGCTGTCGCACGCCTGGGATATCGCCCGGGAAGCGCTCCAGCCGTGCCCGGCTGCGCCGCCCGCGCACAGGCCACCTTTGGGGGCTTGAACCGCTCACCGCCTGGCTGATCGCCGCCCGAACCCGCGCCTCGGAGGAGAGCATCAGGCGTTGCCATCCTTTCGGCGCGCCTTCACCAGTCGCATCACCGCGGCATTCTGCTTCAGGTTCCCCAGGAGGAACCCGGTTCGGCGACGGGCCGAGGGAGCAGACTTTCGCCAGCGACAGAGTTCTGGCGGCGGTGTCCTCGCCTGGCCCTCCCGACGACGGGCCGCCGCGCGTCAGCGTCGGCGACGTGCGCCTGGACTCTGCGCAGAAAGGCAGCTCTTCGAAACCGGAGGCAAACTTCATGAACGGGCTGAAGAGATGTGAGTTCTCACATCACCGTGGCATCGCGCGATGGCCGAGCCGGACGCTTCTTCTCCTCTTCCTGGTCGGGGGAACCTCTCGCGCGCAGGTCGTCCTCCCGCCCACGCTACTGCTTCCGAACTACGACCGAATCTACCCCGGTCTCGAAGAGGCGCTCGAAGGAGGGGCGTACATTGCGCGCGTGCGCAGCGTCACCGCCCTCTTCTACAACCCGGCAGGAATCGCTCTCGTGCAGCGCAGCGTGCTCAGCGCGAGCGTCCAGGGCTACCAGCTGACCACACTCGGCGGGAGCGGGTTCCAGCACTCCACGCCGGTGTCGAGCTTCGAGGGGCTCCCGAGTTCCATCGGCGTCGTGCTCGGCAACGAGGTCATTCGGTGGGAGAAGGTCCGGCTTGGCTTCGCGGTCGCCGAACCGATTCACTGGCATCAGAATGCCGTCGCCAGCACTGCGGGTGCGCCGGGGCAGCGGGTCTCCTATGCGGTTGGCTCGGCCCTCGATATGCTGGTTCCCAGCGTCACCGTCGGATGGGCAGCGGTCAGCAACCTGCGCTTAGGTGCGGCGCTCGAGTTCCCTTACACCACCATCTCCGAATCCGGTCAGCTCTCGGGCGAACTGACCGCGGCGAGTACCAGTCAGGGGACGATCCGCAACATCACCGCCGGCGGTTCCACCCTTCAGCTCCGCGCAGTGGCCGGCGTGCAGTGGGAGCCTCTGTCGTGGCTCGCCTTGGGGATGACGGCTCGAACCCCCGGCCTCAAGCTTCTCAACGGAGGATCGTTCACGTACGAGTCACTGACCAACCTCAATGCCGGCACCCAGCAGATCTTCTTTCAGGACACCGACCCGCGGTTTCAATATCGTCTTCCTGCGGATATCGGCCTCGGAACGGCGGTCGAGTTCTGGCGGCTCAGGTTCGAGATCGACCTGCGATGGCACACCGGAACGCACGAGTATCCGCTCTTCAGCTCGGAGAAGACCGCACGGCTGGTCGATACGACCTCGGGCGCTCCGGTGGCGAGCGAGATCCCCTTTCCCTCGATCACCTACCGCGCGCGGCCGGTCTGGAACTGGAGCTTCGGGGCGCATCTCATGCTCTCGCCCGCCGTCAGCCTCAGTGGCGGGATGTACCTCGATCACTCCCCGGTGGATCTGGACACCCCGGTCTTCCGCCGCGTGGATCTGATTGGGTTCCGGGGCGGTATCTCATTCCACGCCGAGAAGGTCTCAGGGTCGCTCGGGCTCGGATGGGAGCACGGGAAAGCCACCGACGATCTCGAGCCCGCGGACGTGCCGATCGCGGGTGAGCACGCGGAGATCACGCTCGACACCTTCAGCGTGATCATGTCCGTGTCCTTCAAGTTCTAGGACCCGGTATCCGGAGAGCAGTGCCCGGGGTCTGTGCCGGGCGTTGCTCCTCTTGGGCCTGGTCGCATCGGAGCGTCACGTGCTCTTCTGCGACCCGGCCAGAATCGCCCGGCGTCGTTGCCGCGTCGGGTTTCGAGCAGAACGAAGTCGGCGTAGTCCGCCTCGCTCACCGAATGCGTCGCGTCCCCATCGGTGAGCACGCCCAGGCCCACGAAGTCCGGAACGGACTCGAGCTTGCCTCCGAACAGGCGCACGAAGTCCGCACGAGGATCCACCGTCTCCGTTTGCCAGGTCCCGGTCGAACCGCCCGCGCGGAGGACCACATCCCGCTTGGCGAAGAACAGCGTGTCGACGAGTTCGCAACTGCGGTCAGCCGGACCGGTGGAGTTCCACACGTACTTGATGATCATCACCTTCTGCCCAGCCTTGAAGGTGACGTGAACTCCGCCTGCGGCATCGCCCACTTTTGGATTGCAGTCGTCGGCCCCCTTGGGAAACGCGTGGACCCGCCAACGCCATTGGATCCCGCTGACCGTGCGCCGAAGGCCCTCCGGAATCTCGATGCCTCGGACCACCGTGTCCAGCGGGGGCCGGTACCGCGCTGCGAGGTACGTCCCATCGGGGCCGGTCTCGACGGTGTAGTAGTCGACCGGCCCGGAACTTTGCTTCACGACCTGGAAGGAGTGGATGTCGAGCGCGGTGCCTGCCGAGGAAGAGCCAGCGAGCGTTAGGCCAAGGAGGATGTCCAGCACGAGTCACCTCCGACTGTGCAGCACCGCAATCGATGAAGGGGTTCATCCTGCCATCCCCCAGGGGGCGATCAGGAGATTGCGGTCGCGCTCCCGAGCTGCTCCCGCGTGAACAGCGACTTCCTTCTCATCCCGGCCTCCGGACCATCATTGGATGACTCATCGCTTCGGCTCGTCCTGCAACGAGGCCAAGGCCGCCGAGCGCGAGCTCCGCCGGGCCCAGAAGGCAGGACCTAGCCGCCCATCGCCGCCCTGCCCCAGTCACCCTCGCCCGTCTCGGGGAGGCCTTCCTGCGGGCCAAGGCGAGTGAGCGGGTAGCGCAGGCCACCCTTCGAGGTCTCCCCGAGCACGGTGTACCGGGAACTGGACCATCTCCGGGCGCTGCTCGCCTACGCCAAGAAGCAGGGCCTGGTGGTCAGCATCAACGTTGCCGATGAGGTGAAGGCCCCCCGGATTCCACACTGGCGCTGGGTTTCGAGTGGAGCTAACCGGGATCGAACCGGTGACCTCTTGAATGCCATTCAAGCGCTCTCCCAGCTGAGCTATAGCCCCGGGCCCTTCGCCGGCCGCCCCTGGGAGGGCTGCCGAACGGGGGCTGGCTCATAGCGCACCCAGGTCCTCGGCGCCAGTCCCCTTCCCTCGCGGAGCGCCGCGGGCCGAAAGCGAAATCGGCGGAGGGCTGCCCCGTTCCTCCGGTGTGCAGGCACTTCATGGAGCCAGCCATGCTGACCACCCTCCTGCTTCTCGTCGCGGCCGCGCCGGACGCCGGCACGTCCGAGGCGGATGACGTGGCCCACGCCCACGGCGCGGCGGTCGACCAGCGAGGCGACGAGGGGATGGGGTTCTCGCGCCGACGCACCGAGCACCACTTCACGCTCACCGGCGAGGGCGGCGTCATCTCGGCCGACGCCCTTGATGCGGCGGACGCCGCCACCAGGGACTCGATCCGCTCCCACTTCGCCCACATCGCCCGGGCGTTCGCCAGCGGCGATTTCCACCTTCCGATGTTCATCCACGATCGGATGCCCCCGGGTGCCGAGACCATGCAGCGGCTCCGCAAGGACATCTCCTACCGGGCCGAACCCACCGAGCGCGGCGCCCGGGTGGTCATCCGCACTGCGAATCCCGAGGCGTTGCAGGCCGTCCACGCATTCCTGCGCTTCCAGATCTCCGACCACCGCACGGGCGATTCCCCGGCGGTCCGGAACTGACCCGCAGGCACCGGCCGTCCCCCTGCATCGCCGGTCTGCGCTTCGTCCAACAGTCGACGCCGACCCGGCGAGTCGTGTCAGACCCAGTGAACATCTTTGCGGTCAGCAGGGCCGACGTGGGTCCGGCGTGAACGGTGTGAGCGCAACCTTGCGCTCAAGGAGGACAGGTTCCGGAACAACTGTAAACACCTGCGTCACAAGCGGTCGCCGGCACGAGCTGTCCACAGGCGACCTTGCAGGTCCCGCCGTGGCAGTCGGCGGCGCAGGTCTGCGCCGGGCTGCAGTCCATCGTGCAGTCGACGCGCTCTCCGTTGGTCGCGCAGTGCATCTGACACGGGACGTCGGGAGCGCAGACCGGGGTGCAGGTTTGACCGGAGCGCTCGCAGCTGAAGCTGCAGCTCGTCCCCGAGCAGTTGACGGTGCAGTCTTGAAGACCGGTGCATCCGGGGTCGCACAGCTGCGAGCCGCACACCCGACCCGAACCGCAGCTGTCGTCCGTTCCGGGGCAGATGGGCGTGCCGGCGTCCGGGCCGCCATCGGCACCGCCATCCAGGCCGACATTCGCGCCGACCACCTCATCCACGGTGCAGGCCATCGCCAGACCGAGGACGGCAGCGGCAACGAGAGCTGCCCGGGCTCTCACCGGTGCTCCCGGAGCGCCGCATCGATGCCCGGGAGCTGGATGCTGCGCGGATGCGCCCTCCGGAACCGCGTGGCGCGCGCCCGGGCCTCGGACTCGCGGCCCTCGCGGACCAGCAGGCGGATGAGCAGCGCCTCGCGCTCCTCGACCAGGTGGCCGGCGGGGAACTGTGCTGCATGCCGATCGAGCAGTGCTCCAGCCTCGCGCAGCTGGCCGCGGGTGATGTCCCGCCGTGCCCGGTCGAGCAGCGTGCCCTCCTCGCCGAGGGTGTCGGGGGCCGCCTCGCGCGCTTCCTCGATGACCGGCGGCTCGGGGGCCGGAGGAGCGACGGGCCCGGCGACCGGTGCGCGCGCCGGGACCGGCACCGTGGTCGCCGCGTGGCTCCTCGCCCGCTCCGAGCGGACCTCGAGGTACGCCGCGGTGCCTCCGCCAGCGCCCACCGCGGCGGCCACACCGAGCACCAGCGCCTTCTTGGCCAGGAGCGAGCCGGCGAGCCCGGTCGCTGCAGCGCCCGTCCCACCAGCGCCGCCGCCCCCGCCCGCGGCCCCTGCGGCCCCTGCGGCCCCTGCGGCTGCAGCGGTGGAGGTTCCGGCGGTAGCGGCGAGGAACCCCGCGCCAAGGCCGAGCGTCAGGGCCACCCGCCGCTGCACCCGTCCCTTGGCTCCGTCGGGCGGCGCGAGCGCGGCGGCATCCTCGCGGCCGAGGTGCTCCCAACCGTCGGGAAGCTCTGGAGTCAGCCGCTCGCTCACGGCTCACCTCGGAGCTCGGCGGTGATCTTCGCCCGGCCGAGCCGGAGCCGCGAGTACACGGTGTTCAGCGGGACCTCGAGCGACCTGGCGATCTCCGGGACCGGGATGCCGTTCAGGTCGTGCATCACCACCACTGCGCGCTGGTGGATGTCGAGCTGCGCCAGCGCCGCCTGCAGGCGGCTGCGGGCCTGCTGCGAGGCGACCAACTCGTCCGGCGACCGGGCGCCGTCCGGGCGCTCCGGTTCGGGTTCGGCGACGGTGACCTCGAGCCGGTGCCGCCGGCGCCACTGTGCCGCGATGCGAAAGGCGATGCCCAGCAGCCAGGGCCGCAGCGGACGCGATGGGTCATAAGTGCCATAGCGGCGGTGAGCCACCACGAACACGTCATGAACCGCATCCTCCACGTCTGCCTCCGGTACCCCCAGCCGCCTCAAGTAGAGCCAGACCGCCTCGAACTCCGCCTCGTAAGCGGCCGCAAAGGCCGCGTCGTCGGGAACGGTGGCCCGGGGGGCCAGGGAGGCGGCGGACTGCACTCCTCTGTCCATTGCCGGAACCGGCCCCGGTCCGTCACCGTCAGAAGCGCCCAAAGAGACCTCCACCCACCCACACCGAGACCGGCGGGACGGCCCAGGCCTCTTGCGAATCCACGAGGAGTCGCGGACGGACGACGTTCACTGCGCCGTCGAGGTGCAGTCGCAGACCGACGGGGTCTGCGAAGAGCCACTCCCACTGGCCCCGGGCACCCACGGAGACCATCCACGCCGTCGCCTCCTGGGAGCGACTGTACCCTTGTCCCTTGGCGCTGAGCGGACCAGCCTGCGTGAGCCCGCAGGCGGACCAGCTGCCGAACCGCGCGCAGCCCACCACGGCCCCGCTCACCAGCTTGGTGGAGATGGTGCCCGTACCGAAGGCCGTGCTCGTCCCAGGGAGCCACCGTCCCTCGAGCTCGACGGACGCGGTGCTCGAGGCGGCACCGGCGTGCACCAGGACTCCCCCGGCGACGCCCGGCAGGACCCCCGCCGCGCCCAACACACCGACGCCGGCGACCGGTCGCCATCCGCCCGAGGGGGTGGACGCGGGCCCGGCAGCCTCGGGCCCGGCAAGGGCCTCCGCCGGCAGGCCCGCGTCGACGGCCGCCACCTCGGGACCGGCATCCGCGACGGCCAGCGGGTCGGTGCCTGCATCCGGGGCTCGCAGGCCCGCGTCGGCCGTCCCGGGCCCGGCATCGGGCGCCATCGTGCCGGCGTCGAGCGGCACGGGACCGGCGTCCCGGGGCGGCGGCCCGGCATCCGGAGCGGCTGGAGGACGGCCGGCGTCCGCACCCAGTGCGACGGCCAGGGGAACCAGACCGAGCGAGGCCAGCGGCCCAGCATCGGGAGCGACCGGAGGACGGCCGGCGTCCGGACTGGAGGCGAGCGCCAGGGGAACCAGACCGAGCGAGGCGAGGGGTCCGGCGTCAGGAAGCGGCCCCGTCCGATCCGGACGACCCGTCTGGGGGACGGTGGCGCTGACTCCGGGCGTGGAGGTGAACGCGGGCGGGGAGCTGGCGGAGGGCGTGGACCTGGGCAGAGGGGGCGGCGGCGGGCTCACCACGACGGGACCGGCGGACGCGCTGGCGGGCGGCGGGCGCGACGGGGGGGGCTTCGCCAGCGGATCGACGGCCAGCGCAATGGCCAGAGCGACGGCGCCTCCGAGCTCCTCACAGCCCGGACCGGTGCCGGAGAGCTCACGCACCCCGAGCACCCGGCCCGAGCGCGTGTCCAGCAGCTGCACCCGGGCGGCGATGCCCGCCCCCTCTCCCCGGAGCACGCAGCGGACGGTGCGCGGGGCCTTCCGGGTGAAAGGACGCTGGCCGAGAATCTGCGAGACCTGCTGCTCGAGCTCGTGCTGCCCCGGGCACCGCTCTGCTCCGGCCAGGCGCCGGTAGTCCAGCCGCACGTGCGCCGGCGGCTTCCTGGCGCGCGCGCTCACGCTCGCCGCGCCGGTGAGCGCGAGACAGAGTCCACAGAGCAGGCTCGCCCGGCGGTACATCGGCGCGCCATCCTGCCGATTCGCCGGGCATCAGGCGAGAAAACTGAGTGCTCCGAGGCGCGCGGTCGCGCCCCGGTCAAGCCCCGCGACTCCTACGCCTCAGGGCGGCAGGGTGATTCTCCCCGGCGCCTGGCTCACCCCGGTCTGGGTATGGCAGCTGTTGCAATCGCCGGTGGACACCGCCGTCCCCATCGAGCGCGTCTTCCCGTTGAAGGTCACCCGGGCAGTGATCGGGAACGTGAGCTGGGTGGAGCCGTGGAAGTTGCCGGAGACGCTGCTCGCGGTGAACGTCGCCGTCACACCGTTCGCGTCGGTGACCGTCACCACCGCTCCGCCGGCCGCGCGAGCGTTGCAGTCGTCCGGCTCGTGCCCCGTGGGGAAGACCGTCCCGGCGACGGTGAGGCTCGGTCCACCCTGCTGGCTGTGGCAGGTGATGCACGCGTGGCCCGGCTCCATGTCGGTGCTCCGGACTCCGTCACTGTCGCTGGATCGCCGCGCCCCGAATGCAGGTGGGGGAGTCTGCTCTGCTCTGCGCGCGTGCCGCACGCGGCGCGCCGCAGACGCGCGCTGCGGCCTGGAGCGTGCGCCGGAGCTCGGTCTCAGTTCGCCTGGACGACTCCATCCAGGTGGGTGGTGTGGCCGGATGCATCCACCTTGATGTTTCCGGCCGGAGTGACCGAATCAGGGTGGCAGGTCGCGCACTGGGTGATGCTCGTCACGCCCGCGTGGTAGGTCGTGCCCGTCACCTGCGGCGGAATCCCGTGGCAGGTGCCGCATGCAGCCTGCCCCGAACCGCCGTTCCAGACCGGCGTTCGATTGAGGCCGGCGGACGTGTCCTTCGACAGCCGCGTGCCCGACCCATGGCAGTACGCGGTGCAGGTGGCGGCACCCGGATCGTAGGACGCCGTGGCGCCGTCCGCCCGCGCCAGCGTCCCCGCCCCCGCAGGGAAGACCTCCGCAGGCGGACCGGTGTCGATGTGACCCGGGCTGTGGAGCTCGGTCGGCACCTTGTGGCACTCGTTGCAGTTCACCGGCGCGGCGACCTTGTGCAGCGCGCCCAGGTGTTCCCGGTGCGCCCCCACGGTCTGAAGAGCCGGGTCCGAGCGGCCGAGCAGATCCACCGGAGGCGCCGGGTTGTCGCCGCTCCCATGGCATCCCACGCAGCTGCCTGCCGGCGCGGCCAGGTCGACCTGCCCGTTGGCGTGGAGAACGGAGCGCGGTTGCCCACCGATGAACGTCGGGCGGTGGCAGGTCTGGCAGCGCGTCTCCGGCCCGTGGCCTGCGGGAGGGTTTCCGTGGCAGCTGCCGCAGGGGGCCTGGTCTTGCCCCACCTTGGTCCAGACCGGAGTGATGAAGGAAGCCTGGGCGTCCTGCAAGGGCGCATGGCAGTAGCTGTTGGTGCAGGTGGCGCTCGAGCGGTCCCAGGAGAAGCTGCCGGCGAAGCCGCTCTTGACGATCACCGGTGCCGGGCCGGGGAGGAGCTTGCCTCCCGACTGGTAGTGGCCCTCGTCTCCGGGCTTCTTGGGGGTGGTGTGACACACCTCGCAGGAGAAGCCGGTGTGCAATGGACCGTCGGTGACATGTGACTGGTGCGCTCCCACCGTCACCAGCGAGGTGGCGGAGTTGTAGTCGAGGTTCCGGGGAGGAGCCGCGTTGGCGGTGTTGCCGTGGCAGCTGTTGCACGCCGTCACCCCGGAGGCGTGACAGCTCTGGCAGGCGACGTTGGCGACGCCGCCGCTCAGGTCCTCTCCATGGCACGCCTGGCAACCGCTCAGGTCGTAGACGGCCTGGCGGAGCACGCGTCCGTGGAACTGGTCCGTGTTGCCGGGATCCATCCAGCCGTTGACGTGCACCGTGTAGGCCTTGGGCTTGAGCGCGCACTCCACCACCCAGCTCTGCAGCTCGGAGAGCTCGGCCTGGGGAATCGCCAGGTGTCCGGTCGGCAGCGTCCCTCTCGCGGCCTGGAGCAGGAGCGAGTTGTCGTCCCCCGCGCGGGCCCGATAGGTCCCGTCTGGCCGACGCGCCACGGCGGCCAGGTAGCTGTCGACCCTGTAGTCGGCCTCGGCCAGCGTGGCCCCGTGGCAGGAGGCACACCGCGACTCGAGCACCGTCCCCACGCCCTGGGCGTAGCTGTCATTGCACTCGGCCTGTCCCAGCTTCTGGGTACGTGCCTCGCATCCGGCCAGCGCCATGAGCGCAGCCAGCAGCGCCACCTGCCTTCGCAAGGGTCCGTCTAGAGGTGACATGACAGGCACATGGAGTTGCGGTTGATTTCCGAAGTGGGGTGCTTCGAGGTCCAGTTCGGTGGGTGCGGATCGCCGCCCGGCCCGCCCACCCGATGACAGCTCACGCAGTTGGACGCGGCCCCCTGGTCGTGGCAGGCGGCGCAGCTGACGATGTCCTTCCGCGCGGCCGAGCCGTGGAAGCTCGGGCTCCCGGGCGTGAGCCAGCTCGCCGGGTGGGGATTGAGGGGATTGGTCGAGTCCGGGGTCAGCCGCTGGATGCGGTGGCAGTCGTTGCAGAACTTGACCGTGTGGCACTTCTGGCAGGCCGCCTCGTTCCCCCGCGCCTCGATGGAGTGACGGGTGAGGAAGTCGCCCCAGTGGATCCAGTTCCGGTCCGGGCGATCGGGCTGGATCTCCTCCGGCTTCATCGGACGGGTCCTCGCCGCATGGCAGTCCGCGCAGAACGTCTGCTGGTGACAGGTTTCACAGGCCGCGGAGGTCGACCGGGCGATGGGGGGATGAAGGCGGGTGAAATTCCCCTGGTGGCTGTACGCCGTGGTCGGCCGCAGCGGGAACCGGGTCAGGTCCAGGTGGCAGGCGTAGCACTGGCCCCGGGCGAACTGCTCCTCGTGGTTGTGGCAGCTGAGGCAGGTCTTCATCGGGGGGACCGGCTTGTCCAGCTGGCCCCGCGCCGGAAGCTCCAGGTGACACACGTCGCACTTGTCGTCTTTCTCCAGATGCTTGGCGTGGTTCATGAACAGGTACGGCGCCTTCCGGACGTAGGTGTGTGGCTTGGCCGCGTCCAGGTGGCACATCCCGCACTTGCCCTCTTCCTTCTCCTTCTTGTGGCAGCCGAGGCAGGTCTTCTCCTTCGGAAACACGCCGGGCTGCCCCAGCGAGGTCACGTCGAAGATCGCCTCGTGGCAGGTGAGACACTCGAGACCGGCCTTCTTGTGGCCGGCATGGTTGGGATCGATCGTGAACGGCTCGCCAGCGTGCGCGGACCAGACCCCGCACAGGACCAGGATCGCGACCACCGGACCACGCGGGCGGAAGGGTCGCCGGCTCACTTCGCGGCTCCCTTCGCCGGGCTGCCGTAGTTCGAGAAGTTGTACCCGATGCGGGCGGTGCCGGTGAACACCTGCTCGAAGAAGGGAGTGACGCCCGCCGAGCCGCTCAGCATCGCGCTCCACCCCGAGCCGATGGCCCAGGTGGCGCTGGCGGTCCCCACCACCGACCCCGTCTTCCCGTTCACCGGGTTCGACAGCACCGTTCCCTCCACGTCGGCGCTCAGGCGGACTTGCTGGCTGAGCGCCCAGGACACCCAGCCCCGCAGGTCGGTCACCCCGTTGACCGGCACGAAGAGGAACCGGGCATCCGCACCGATGGTCGACCTTCGGGTGACCCGATAGGTGGCTCGCACCTGGGCCTCGTCACCCTTCTCGCCCCCATCCACCCAGAGCCGCTGGTAGTCGCCGTACAGCCCGAACCGCGGGGTCGCCTGCCAGGACAGCCCTCCGCCCACGGCATCCCGGTTGGTGTTGGCGAACACGCTGAAGATCGAGGTCATGGGGAGGAAGAGGTTCGGCGAGGTGTGCTGCCCCCTGGCGAAGACCTCCACCGTGGGAAGGATCTGCCAGGTCACGGTGCCGTCGGCGTCGGCGAAGCTCGCCTCCTGCACGTTCAGGATGCCGGAGGCCGTCACCGAGAGGTTGGGAAGGATGACCCAGCGCCCGTCCATTCCCACGTCCTGTCTGGAGAGGATGCTGCTGGTGATGATCTCCAGGAAGGAGACTCCGATCTCCGACCCGTACGACGGCCGCCAGAACGCTCTTCCCCCGAAGGCGAACTCGCCGGCCGAATAGTGGAACTGGGTGACCACCGGCGCACCCGCGTAGCCGGTGATCCCGAACCCCTTGCCGAACATGACCGTGGCGTTCACTCCGTCCAGCTGGAGCACCCTGGCGGCGCCACCGGAGATGAGCTGTCTTCCGAGCGTCAGCTGGAGGTGGCGACTGAACAGCGCCCCCTGGATGTAGAGGAGATCGATGTCAGCCGTGGTCCCGGTGTAGATCGAGTTCTGGATCGACGAGAGCTGTCCCCAGGCGGAGAACTGGACGTTGAGGTCGTCCACCCCGGCCACCTCGACCTTCCGTACCGACAGGCCCACCAGCTCCGTGCCCCAGAAACCAGTCCGCGTGTCCCCGGCCCGCCAGTCCGGCTTGAGGCGCAGCATCGTGGTCGAGGTCACGTCGACGACCTGCGCCCTGGCGAGCGGTGCCCAGACGGTGGCGACGAGCACCAGAGTCGCCCACCGCGAGCCAGCCCCAGCGATGTGACCGCACATCCCTCGGTTCATGATCCGGTGGCGCTCCGACCCCCGCTACTCCTTCTCTCGCGGGTAGGGGGGAACGTAGGGGTTGGTGATGTTGTGAGCTTCGGCGACCGGGACGATCCCTCCGGTGCCATGGCAGACGTCGCAGGTCTCCGTTCCGCCGGAGCTGGTGTTCTGCGCCGCATGGGCTGCGGCAGGCGCCGAGTCGTGGCAGGTGATGCACGCCCGGGTGGTCGGAGCCTGCCAGGCGAGGTTCACGCACTTCCCCGACTGGCAGGTCTGGCCATAGCCGCAGGGTGAGCTGTCGGAGCAGGCCGCGCTGGTGCTCTGGTGGCAGTTGGTGCAGGAGCGGACGTCGAGCGGCGCCAGGATCTCCTGGAAGTCGAGCAGGCTGTTGTTGAAGCCCAGGTAGTTGAGCGTCCCGGCCAGGATGGTCGGGGGCAGCCCGATGTTGTTCCGCTCCTCGTACTTGTCGCGCAGCCGGGCGAAGTGGATGTCGTGGACCAGCTGCTGGTAGTCGATGACGATCCCGGGCGTGGGGTCCGCCGTGACGGTGCAGACGCCGGCCTGGCACGATTCCCAGCCCGCAGCGAAGCCAGGGCAATCGGCATTGCCATTGACGGTGCAGCTCACCCCGGTCGACCCGACCACCCGGTCGAAGGCGTTCTGGCTGTGGCAGGTGCTGCAGGTCTCGCCGTTCTTTCGCTGCCCTCCGTGGAGCGCGAGGTGCGGGAACCCGGAAGCGGTCATGCCGTGGCACGCACCACAGGCGGCCTGCGTCACCACCTGGCGTCCCGAAGCCTTCTGGTTGACCCCGAAGGCGACGGCCACCTGGGCGTCGACCGCGTCACGCACCCCGCTGGTCGTCTTCGCCCAGTAGAACCAGACGGTGTAGTTCCCCGCCGGGTTGAGCTGTGTCCCCGCGGCCGGGTTGTTGATCGGAGCCAGTGAGCTCGCCGGCCAGGTGGCGAGCGGGACGTAGGTATACGTCTGCGAGGGCGGGTCGTAGGTCAGCGTCCCCTGCCCGGCGTTCTTCATGGTCAGGCCACCCGATCCCGCTCCGAAGACGCGCTGGGGATTGCTCGTGGGACCGGCGACGAGGAAGGTCCCGGCCCATGCGCCGTTGGTGATGAGGTCAGCGACGGACGCCGGCGTGGCCTGGTTGTCGAAGAGCTGGAACTTCAAGGTCAGCGTGTCGCCCACCTTGAAGCTGCCGCCCGGACCGGTCCCCCCGGTCACGGTCACCTTCTTGAACGTGTAGCCCTCGAGGCTGACCGGCGCGTTGAACGGGGAGATGGCGTGCCGATCGACGATCGGAGAGACGCCGTTGTGCGGCCCATGGCAGGTGGCGCACTGCGCATCGTCGGTCTGCTTCGGGTGAGAGGTGAGCTCGCAGTTCTTGGTGGTGGTGTTGCACGTGGCGATGGAGCTCAGCGCGCTGCAGCTCGCATCGTTGGTGCAGCCGGTGGTCGCCGGGGGGAACCCGAGCACCGTTGGCGGGGTGATGGCGACGGACGCGCTCGGGTCGACCCCGCCATCCGGCAAGAGTGCGGCGAAGAAGACGTTGTCGTGGCATGTCCCGCAGGCCGCGCGGGAGGGTTTGTTCATCCACTCATCGTCGACGTGGCAGGTGGTGCAGCTCCGCTCCATCGCCACCGAGGCGGGCAACGCCACGCCCGGCGTTCCACCGGTGGGCATCACCGGGAACCCGACGTTGGTGAAGGCGGACAGCGAGGTGTCCGGTCCATAACCATACTCCGGGTGCGCAGCCCCTCCGTGAACTCCTGCGTCCGCCCCCGGGGCCTGCGAGAGTTGGTGCTCGCCGCGGTGCACCCCGTGGGTCTTGCGCAGCAAGTGGTTGGGGCTGTACCCGGCGTTGTTGTGGCAGGCCTTGCAGCTGCCGATGGGGAGCGCGTCGAGCGCGTAGTTCCCCACCGGTGAGAAACCCGGGGCGATGTGGGCCATGTACATCTTACCCCCGGAGGCGGCGTTCCGGTGGCAGCTCGCGCAGGTCGAGTCCTCCGCCGGTCCGGTCGCGTATGGCTCGACCGTGGCCGTCCCGATCTGGAAGTCCTTCAGGACGAACATCTGGTTCAGCGGGTCCGGGCCAATTGCCCAGACCGAGGCGGTGTACGTCCCCGGGGGCTCGGTGGTGATCGCATTGAGTGTGTAGACGACCGTCCCATCCGGCTGGACGGTCATGTTCGCGTTCGGAGTCCCACCGTCCGCGAGCGGCTTGAGGCCCTGGGCCCTGAACGGCGCCGGCGAGAGGTTCAGGAGGTTGTAGGCGGTGACGGTCTGGAGCGGCGAACGGGGGCCCACGACGAAGAAGTCGGCTGTGGAGCCGAGGCTCGCCGGAGGCACCTTCCCGCAGGCGTTGGCGAAGGTGATGGTCACCACGGGCTTCTCCCCCGCGGTGAAGAACTGGCCGTTGATCGGGCTCGAGATGCTCAGGCCCGCGCTGATGATGCCCCCGTCCCCTGCTGCACAGGAATTCTGACCGGCATCGCCGGCGGGCCCCACCGGACCCTCCGGGCCCAGCGGGCCCGGAGCTCCCTCCGTTCCTCGGTCGCCTTCACACCCCAACCCGAGGACCACGACCGCCAGCAACGACAGCGCCCACCTCATCGCCGTCTCCCGTCCGCGTCACCGGATGACTTCCGCGGACGCGGCACGCTACCCCAACTGGTCTGGGGGGGAGGCATCAAACTTTCGGCGTACGGGTCCGCTCCTCGCCATGACTCCGCGCGCAAATCTTGCGTCCGTCGAGGCACTCCTCCACCGACCCCGTCCGGAACACCCCGAGGGCGGATGCTCCTCGCCCGGTGCGACAACGCCGTGTCTCCCTTCCTTCGCCGGCGAGGTGCAGCTTGAACATTCTTGCGAGTGTGCCGTCGATCCGCTAGGCGTCGTGAAACCGGAGAACACGCATGACTCAAGCCCGTCTCCTCGCATCGATCGCAGCGGCGTCACTTCTGCTGAGTGCCACGGCGATGGCACAGGCCGATCCCAAGAAGGTCGAGCGCGCATGGAAGGCCAAGTGCTCGTCCTGCCACGGCGCCGCGGGCAAGGGGGACACCGAGAAGGGTCAGCAGATGAAGATCGCCGACATGACCTCGGCGGAGTTCCAGGCCAAGAAGGACGACGAGCTCAAGAACGCCATCCTCAACGGCGTCAAGAAGGAGAAGGGCGGCGTGAAGCAGGAGATGGACTCCTTCAAGGGCGACCTGACGCCCGAGCAGGTCGACGCCCTCGTCGCCTACATCCGTACCTTCAAGAAGTAGAGGTCGGCGTCACACGGTCGTTCCCGAGGTGGCTCATGAAACACGTCCGTCCGTCGGCAGCACTTGTAGCTGCTTCACTTCTCCTCGGCGCCACGGCGATGGCGCAGGCTGACCCCAAGAAGACCGAGCGGACCTGGAAGTCCAAGTGCGCCTCCTGCCACGGCCAGACCGGCAAGGGCGACACCGACAAGGGTCAGCAGCTGAAGATCGTCGACATGACCACCGCCGAGTTCCAGGCCAAGAAGGATGACGAGCTGAAGAAGGCCATTCTCAACGGCGTGGAGAAGGAGAAGAGCCACGTCTTCAAGGACGAGCTGACGCCCGAGCAGGCCGACGCCCTCGTCGGGTACGTCCGCACGTTCAAGAAGAAGTAGGCGAACCCTTTGAAGTTTCTTGTGTCTCGCCCGTCCATACGCTAGGCGTCGCGCCCAGCGTCGCCGACTCGGAGGTCATGCACTCATGAAGCACGCTCGTCTCTTGGCGTCGATCGCAGCTACCTCAGTCCTCCTCAGCGCCACGGCTCTGGGCGCAGAAGACCCGAAGAAGACGGAGCGCACCTGGAAGTCGAAGTGCGCCTCCTGCCATGGTCAGACCGGCAAGGGCGACACCGACAAGGGCAAGCAGATGAAGGTCGCCGACATGACCACCGCCGCGTACCAGGCCAAGAAGGACGACGAGTTCAAGAAGGCCATCAACGACGGGGTCAAGACGGAGAAGGACGGCGTGAAGCAGGAGATGGACGGCTTCAAGGGTGAACTCACCCCCGAGCAGGTCGACGCCCTCGTCGCCTACATCCGCACCCTCAAGAAGTAACGCCCCCGAGCTCAGGGGTCGTGGCGATCTCCGTTGCCCTGCCCCCGGCGCCGGCTCAGCTCGCGGATCCTGAGCCCCATGACCACGGCCAGGAAGGACATCAGGCCGATGGAGACCAGCAGTCCATTGCGCCGGTAGCGCTGCTCGCTCCGCGCCGCCTCCAGGAGCGCCTCGGTCTTGGCAGCCGCCTCCCGTCCGGCCTTGGCCCCCTGATCGAAGCCGCCCCGGTCGAAGGTGTGCACCCTCGACCGGGTCTGGACGATGGCGTCCTTGAGCTCGTCGAGGGATGCAACAATCGGCTCGGCGTCGAGGCCGCGCGTCGCCAGCTCCTCCGTCTCCGGCCGTAGCCGCTGGCTGGTGGTGACGAGGTCGGTGAGGGTGCTCCGGAAATAGCGCGCCGTCTCGTTGCACTCCCGGTTGTCCCTGGCGTTCTCGGCGTGACAGGAACCGCAGAGGCCGTCCGAAGCATCGGAGATCAGCGCATCGGTCGGCTTGGCGATCTGGTGCTTCCCGTGACACTTCTCGCACTCGGGCCAGTGGTGCGCCTCGAACGCCTGCTTGTGCTTGCTCCCATCGAAGAAGGTGCCGTTCTGGGAGTGGCAAGTGCGGCAGACCTGGGAGATCGAGCTCACCGCCGGAGGCATCGCCGCGTGGTTGCCATGGCAGTCGTTGCAGGCCGGAGCCCCCAGGTCTCCCCTCTCCAGCAGCGCCTTTCCGTGCACGGACTTCTTGAAGCCCTCCAGCTGGTCGGTGGGCAGGGGCGTACCATCGTCCTTGCGGTATCCGGCCATGTACTTCGGGTCGGCGTGGCAGTGGCCGCAGGTCTCCGGAATGGCCTGGGGGTGCACCGTGGACTGACGGCTCTTGGGGCCCCGGATGCCGTGTACCCCGTGACAGCTCACGCACTGCGCCGCCTTGGAGTCCTTCTCATTCAAGAGAAGGATGCCGTGCTGGCTCTGGCGGTACTTGGAGAGCTGGTCGGTGGGGAGCGAGGGGTTGAAGCCGCGCATGAAGCCAGGGTCGGCGTGGCAGCGGGCGCAGAACTCGGGGATCCAGGTGCGGTCCACGTGGCGCACGTCGGCCTTGGGCCAGCGGGCGGCGATGTCGGGGGTCATCACGTCCTTGTCCGGAGAGCCTCCATGGCACCCCGCGCAGGAGAGCCCGCGGCGGAAGTGCACGTCGCTGACGAAGCTCTTGAGGTTCAGCAGCGGCGAGGAGTTGGTTGCCTTGGGATCCGCCGAGAAGAGGTGGATGGGCTTCTGCGACTCGGGATCGGCGTGGCAGAGGATGCAGTTGTCGGAGAAGACGATCGCCGCGGCCTGGGACGACAGCTCCAGGGACAGCAGCGCCTTGAGGTGCCTGGCCCCGCCCAGGGTGACTGCGTCCACGTCCTTGGCGATGAGCTCGCGGGTGTGCAGAGGCAGCTTCTTCAGGTACGCCCGGTCGCCGTCTCCCAGGATGGGCTTGCCGTCCCCACCCTTCTCCTCGAACAGCTTCTCCACCGAGGCCGGGAGCTTCCCGTCGTCCCCGGAAGGGTTCGGGGCGGCGGAGCCCAGGAGCAGCAGCAGCGGGAAGAGCCCCTTCATCTGGGCGCCTCCAGCCGAGCGGCAGGGCTCTTCCGCGACGTCAGCACCACTCCGGCGATGACCACCACCAGCGCAACCGCTCCGGCGATCAGGTAGTCGACCCCGAACACGCCGTTGAGGACGACTTGGAGCAGGGCCGCGCCGGAGAAGAACATCCAGCGCTGCCGGTAGGCCAGGATCCGGAGCACGGCGATGGCCGACGAGACCCCCAGGACGATCCAGGCGCAGGTCCAGGCGGTCGCTCGAGCGTCGGGGAGCTTGCTGGGGTCGGCGCTTTTCCCCCCGATGTCCCACGCCTTCAGCGTCAGGTAGGCCATGAAGATGATCGCCGCGATGGCCAGATCGGTGAACATCGGCGAGGGCAGACCCTTCGCCGCACGCCGGTCCAGCCAGGGCACCAGCGCCCAGATTCCCATCAGCACCGTCACCACCAGCAGCGCCGCCTGGGGCCCCTCCATCCCGAAGAGGTGCGCGGGGAACTCCTTCAGCAGCTGGTAGACCCAGAGGAAGTACCACTCCGGCTTGATGCCCGGGTACGCGGGCGCGAGCGGGTTGGCCTTCTTTCCCAGCTCCCACTCCATCCCGGGGATGCCGGGCCCATAGGGGAGCAGGTACACCAGGACGCTCAGGACGATCAGGCACACCAACCACAGCAGGAGGTCCCGGAGGAGGAAGTCGGGGAAGAACCTCAGGCCCGGGCGAGAGGGGGCCTGGTGCGCCATCGGCTTCGCCATGCCCTGGACCTGGATGAACAGGAGGTGGGTGGACACCACCGCCACCATGACCAGCGGCAGGATGACCACGTGCAAGGCGAAGAAGCGATACAGGGTGTTGATGGTGACGTCCGGCCCGCCCCGCATCACCTCCAGGAGCCACTGCCCGATCACCGGAACGCTCTTGACCGAGTCGGTACCCACCGCGGTGGCGAAGAAGGCCAGCTCGTTCCACGGGAGCAGATAGCCGGAGAACCCGAAGCCGAGGGCAATGGCGAAGAGCACGAAGCCGGTGAGCCAGGTCAGCTCCCGGGGTCTCCGGTACGCCTTCAGCATCATCGTGCTGAACATGTGCACCACCAGCGCGACGATCATCAGATGTGCGCTCCAGCAGTGGATGGAACGAACCAGCCAGCCGAAGGGCACCTTGGTGGTGATGTAGCGGATCGACTCGTAGGAGGTCTGCTCGCCGGCCTGGTAGTACATGAGCAGCAGCACGCCCGAGGCCAGCTGGACGGTGAAGAAGAACAGCGTCGCGCCGCCCAGGTAGTACCAGACCATGGAGTGGCCGCCGACCGGCACCTCCTTGTGCCGGGCGAACTCCACCAGCCTCCCGAGCCCGAACCTCGCGTCCAGCCAGCGGTAGAGCCGCTCACCGGTGGACGCGGGTGCCGCTGGGCTCTGGGCCCCGGTCATGCGGTCTCCATGGTCAACGTCACCTGGTCCCCATCGCGGGTCGCAACCCACTTCGTCAGCGGGCGGGGCGGCGGACCGGAGAGCACTCGCCCGTCGAGATCGAACTTGCCGTTGTGGCAGGCGCACCAGACGAGCGAGTCGCCCGGGACGAACTGCACGGTGCAGCCCTCGTGGGTGCACTTCGCGTCCAGGGCGCGCAGCTCGCCGCCGGCCTCGAAGACGATCACCTTTCGCGTGCCCGCGCGCGCGATGACGAAGTGCGACTTGCCGAGGGTGGCGACGTCTTCGGCGGTCAGCTTCAGGGGGCCACCCGCGCCCACGCTCCCCAGAGGGCGCAGGAAGCGCAGCGTGGGATAGAGAATGCTGGCGGCCCAGCCAATGACGCCGGCGCCCAGGAGCCAGTTCAGGACGCTGCGCCGCTCCGGCTTCGAGCTCTGAGCGACCGGGGCCGTCATATCCACGCTCCCTTTGGAAGAACGCCAGCCAACAAGGTTGGTTGCAAAACACCCCGCAGTCACGGGAATTGATCGCTGGACCATGGCTCCCCTGACGGCCCCTCGTGCGGGGACGGCCGCTTCACTGTCGGTGAATTCGACTTCACACCCGAGCCGCCTCTTCTGAGCGCCTTCTCGTGCAGATCCTGCAGTCAGCGAGACAGCGGGAGCAGACCTTGCGCCGCTTCATCGCTGGAACGGGACGAGGCCCCGTCGCGTCGCGCCGCGAACTCGCAGGGTCCGGTTCTTGCTCGGCCGCTGACGCAAACCCCCGTCCCGCAGGGGCAGGCATGGAGTCGTAGGACTCTAGGCCTAGGTGACAGCGCCAGCGGCGATGGGTAAGGCCGTCGTACAGCTGACATTTGGGAGGGTTCAATGAAGATGCGCATTCCCCTGGTAGCACTGGCCATCGTCGCGCTCTCCCTCGGCTGTAAGGGCGACCAAGGTCCGGCCGGCGCGGTCGGTCCATCGGGTGACGCGGGTCCTCCGGGGCCCCCGGGCAGCCCGGGCAGCCCGGCGGTCACCACGATCGCCATCCCCAAGAACTCTGACACGCCCACCGACGCCGCTTCCGCGGACTGGGCGGCGCTCGTCCCCAAGGTGACGGTCCAGAGCGTGACCATCGGTAGCCCGCCGAAGGTGACGTTCAAGGTGACCGACGACAAGGGGACACCGGTCGTCGGCCTGGGCAACACCTCGAAGAGCAGCACCGCCTCGGTCGCGGGCTTGACCAACCTCGCCTTCGCCATCGCCAAGCTGGTGCCGAGCGCCAACGGAAGCCCGAGCAAATGGGTCAGCTACATCGTGACGACGGTCCCGAGCTTGACTGCGGATGGCGGCGTCGGGTCAGCCGCGGCCACCCGGCCGAGCACCGACAACACCGGCTCCCTGGTGGACAACGGCGACGGCACGTACGTCTACACCTTCTATCGCGACATCACCCAGATCAAGACCCAGGTCGACGGGATGACGTTCACCGGTGCCAACAAGAAGGACGACCTGGGCGACCTGACCTACGACTCGACCAAGGTGCACCGGCTGACCATCCAGCTCGCCGGCAATGCGCCTGGCACCGGCAGCAATACCCCCACCGGGGTCACCAACGTTCCGGGCGTGCCGCTTCAGCACGCGGTGGACGCCATCTACGACTTCAACCCTGGCGCGAGTGGTAGCCCGGGCACGGCAGTGACGACCTCGGGCCGGGACATGGTCACCACCACGAACTGCGACACCTGTCACCAGGTCCTCGGCGGCCTTCCGGGCGACAACCCCGAGGCCTCCGGGGCGGGCTTCCACGGCGGGAGCCGCAACGAGGTCCGCTACTGTGTGGTCTGCCACACCGAGCAGCGCAAGTTCGGGAGGACCGAGGCCGCGTTCGATCCGGCGACCTTGACGTTCAAGTCCGCGGACGGTGGGACGGACATCAACACCACCAGCACGTACCGACTCTATGACCGCAGCGTCGGCAACCTGCCCAACCTGGTTCACAAGATCCACCTGGGCGAGGTGCTGGCGCTGAAGAACTACAACTTCGGGGGCGTGACCTTCAACGATGTGCTGTACCCGCAGGACATTCGGAACTGCACCAAGTGCCACGACCCCACCAACGCGACGACGCCGAATGCCGACAACTACAAGAAGGTTCCCAACCGGCTGGCCTGCGGCGCGTGTCACGACGGCATCGACTTCGCGACCGGCAAGGGCGTGACCATCGCCGACGCGATGGCGGGCCTGACGTCCACGACGATCTACCCCGGAGGCCTGGCACACGGCGGTGGGCCGCAGGCCGACGACGCGACGTGCATCCAGTGCCACCATACGGACTACATCGACGGGTACCACGTCCCGGTCACCCCGCCGAACCCCCAGAACTCGCTCCTGCCCGGCGGCACGAACGCCAACACCAACGCGGCCTGGATCTCCTCCAATCCTGCTCGCGCGCCGACCAATACGATCCAGGTCAGCTACGACATCAAGAGCGTGTCGAGGAACTCGAGCAAGCAGCCGGTGATCGTGTTCCGGCTGCTGCAGAACGGTCAGCGGAAAGACCTCAATGACTTCGCGACCACCACGGCGAATCCGGCGACCGGACAGAAGGAGATCTGGGACAACTTCATGGGATCGCCGAGCCTCTACTTCGTCTACTCCGTTCCTCAGGACGGGTTCACCACCCCGGCTGACTTCAACGCCAGCGCCAGCGGGTACCTGAGGGGCATCTGGAACGGGACCGCCACCGGTACCGGAGCGGGCACCCTGACCGGTCCGGACTCCAACGGCTACTACACCGGAACGCTCACCGGAGTGACCATTCCCGACAGCGCGGTCATGCTCACCGGCGGCATCGGGTACTCGTACAGCGTCACCAGCACCCTGCCCCTGACGCAGACCAACATCACCAACAACGCGTACCCGTACCACAACTACCCTGTCTGGAACGCGGGAACGACGAACCAGGCGACCCCCTGCGTGGCAGCGGCCGGGCCGAGCCCGAAGTGCAATGGCGGCTTGATCTCCATCGCTCCCAACGCCCAGAAGGTTGCGACCGGGTACACGGGCCGGCGTCCGATCGTCGAGGACGCGCGGTGCAACAAGTGCCACCAGGAGCTCGGAACGTTCACCGAGGACGCCTTCCACGCCGGACAGCGGAACGACGGGACCACCTGCGCCTGGTGCCACACGCCGAACCGTGCCAGCGGTGGCTGGTCGGCCGACTCCGTCTACTTCGTCCACGCCATCCACGCGGGCGCGAAGCGGAGCACGGAGTTCACCTGGCACGCCGCGACCGCAACCTCGTCCTACCAAGAGGTCGCGTACCCGGGAGTCCTGAACTTCTGCGAGGGCTGCCACATCCCCGGTGCGTACAACTTCGAGAACGCAGCCTCGGACGCCGCCTTGCCGAACCGGCTCTACCGGACGTTCGCCAACGGCTCGTTCAGCGGCCACGTGGGAGATACGTTCACCAACTACTCGGGCGCGGGCTGCGCCACTCAGACCCAGTCGTCGCCGGCGGATGCCGTGGCCGTGCACACGCTCGCTCCATACTTCCCGCCCACCGCGACCGGGACGTCGACGCCCAACTACGGCCTCGCCTTCTCCTTCAATGCCGGGGCGAATCCGTCGAACGGGTGCACGCCGGGCGGCGCGGCCTACACGATCGGGGCCGGGCAGAGCACCGAGGACAATCCGGCAGCGAGCGCCTCCTACGACACGAATCTGGTGGTTTCGCCCATCACCTCGGTGTGCTTCGCCTGCCATGACACGGCTCCCGCCATGGCGCACTTCGAGATCAACGGCGGGTCCATCTACAAGGCACGGAGCACGGCCCTGAACACCACCGAGACCTGCATCGTCTGCCACGGCCCCGACCGGATCGCGGACATCAAGGAAGTGCACTCGCACTAGAACGCATCTCGAACGAGATGCAGGCGAGCTGACGGAGGCCGAGGTCGCTCTCGGCCTCCTGCTCGTTGCGGGGGAGCAGACGGTGGGAGCGCATCGGTCAGGCGCGGCGCGGCCCACCTGGCAGTGGCGAAGGCGAGGGAGGGTTCGGAGATCCTTGAGTCCTCGTGCAGCGCTTCGAGTGATGGAGAGCCATCCCTTCGGGGGCACCATGGAGACCCGCCTCCAGGCACTTGAAGAGAAGGTGACCCGTTTGAGTGAGCGGGTCGACCAGCTCGAGGAGAGGCTGGCCGCGGTCCCTCCGCCTGCCATGGCCTGGCCGGAAGAGGAGCCTCACCTCCCCATCCCCTCTGCCGGCGCCGAGCTGTCTCGATGGGTGGCGCTCGCTGGCCGCAGCTGCGTGGTGCTCGGGGGAGCCTTCCTGATCCGGGCGCTCACCGAGGGAGGAACGCTGCCCGGCGGCGCCGGCGTGGCCCTGGGACTGGCCTTCGCCGCCGTCTGGGTCTTCTTCTCTCACCGCGCCGGAGCGAGCGGTGCAACCTCGAGCGCTGGGTTCCACGCGGTCACCGCCGCGCTCATCGCCTATCCCCTGATCCTGGAGGCGACGGCGCGGCTTGGCGCGATGTCCACCTGGGCTGCGGCGCTGACGCTCGTCGGCTTCACCGCCCTGCTCCTGATGGTGTCCTGGCGGGACCGGCTCGGCTGGCTGGCCTGGATCGGTGTCCTCTTCTGTCTGTTCACCACGCTCGTCCTGCTGAGAGCGACTCCTGAGCGTCCAGAGCTCACTGCGGTGCTCTTCCTTCTGGCAGCGACGACCTTCTGGCTCGGCGACCGTCCGAAATGGGGAGGCCTCCGGTGGCTGCCCGCCGTGGTTCTCGATCTGGTGGTCCTTCGGGCGGTGCTCACCTCCGCCCCATCGCTCCTGGCCTACTCCGTTGCGCTGGCCGTCCTGTCTCTCGGCCTGGTCTTTTCTCGAACGGCAGCCCTCGACCGCCCGGTGGGTGTCTTCGAGGTCTTCCAGACGCTGGCCGGGATCGGCATCGGGCTGGCCGGGGCTCTCCGGGTGTCGACCGAGACGGGGCACGGCCTGGGCGCCGTGGCAGGGGGAGCACTCGCCGGTTCCCTCCTCGCGCTGTCCTACGTGACCTGGGTCGTTCCTCGTCGAGGCAACCGCGATGCGGACTTCCTCTTCTACGCCAGCGTGTCCCTGGGGCTCCTCTGCGTCGGGGTGGCGCTGCTGACGACACCGAGTGTGCGCGGCGTGCTCTGGTCCATCCTGGCTCTCCTCACCGCGCTCCTCGGCAGGCGACGGCACCCCGGCACCCTGTGGTCGTTCGCTGCGCTGCTCTCGGTCGGCGGGGCTTTCAGCACCGGGTTGATCCGTGAGGTCGGGCAGGCCCTCATCGGCAGCGAGCCGGTCCGCCTGGCGATGAGCCCTGCAAGCATCGCCGTGCTCGGGCTGGTGGTGGCCACGTACCTGGTGACAGTCGGTCCACTCCCGTCCGACGCCGCCTCTGCCGGGGCATCGCTTCGCCTGCCCGCGGCCGTGCTCCTGCTCCTCGCCAGCGCCGGTGTGGCGACCCTCCTCCTGCAGGCGGCTCGTCCCTTCACTGCCGATCCGGCGCGTCTGGCCACGGCGCGGACCCTGGTGGCGGTGGCGATCGCTTTGGCGCTTGCGCTGATCCGGAGGCGTATGCCATGCCCCGAGCTGACGTGGATCGTGAACCTCGCGCTGGCTCTGGGGGGCGTCGAGCTGGTCGTCAGGGGGTTACCGAGTGGGAGGCCACTCTTGTTGCTCGTCTCCTTCGTCCTCTACGGCGCCGGCCTGCTCCTCATCCCGCGTCTCTTCAAGCAACCCGCACTAACCCGAGCGGAGGCGCCCGGAGCGCCTCGGTAGGATCCCGATCGTGAACTTCATTGTCAGAGTTCTGAGGACGTTTCGCGATTTCATCTGGCGAGCGACGCAGAACTGGGTCTCGGCGGTCGGGGTGGCCCTGGCCACGCTCGCCTCGATCTCGTTTCTTGCCATCATTGCGCTCGATCTCGCTGGCGTACCGATCGGAAACTACGCGGGGATCATCAGCTATCTGATCCTCCCGGCCATCTTCGTGGTCGGGCTGGTGCTCATCCCGATCGGGCTACGCCTGCAGCGCAAGAAGGAGGAGAAGGCCGGGCAGCCGAGCCGCTTCCCCATCCTCGACTTCAACAACCCCCGACTGCGCTCCGTCGCCATCCTGGTCTTCGTGCTGACGGTGGTGAATCTGATGATCATCTCGACTGCAACCTTCAAGGGAGTCGAGGTGATGGACACCGACTCCTTCTGTGGCGAGACCTGCCACAAGGCGATGCAGCCGGAAGCCGTCGCCCACCAGAACACCAACCACTCCAGCGTCCGCTGTGTCGATTGCCACATCGGCCAAGGCGCGGCTCACTATGCCAAGGCGAAGCTGCGCGGCGCAGCGCAGATGGTGCAGTTCATCACCGGCGACTACTCTCGCCCGGCGCCCCAACCCACCGAGGTCCCGAACTCGATCTGCAATCAATGCCATGCCACCGAACGCTTCAGCGAGGATCGGCTGCACATTCGACGCGTGTTCGGCGACAAGGAGAAGGCCATCCCGACATTCACCATCTACCGGACGCTGGTGGGTGGGTTTCGGGACGGGAAGTGGCAGGGCGTGCACCAGCACAACGGGCTGAAGATCCGGTATCTCTCCGACCCGAAGCGCTTGACCATCACCGACATCGAGGTCACTCGCCCCGATGGCAGCACCGACAAGTTCACCGCCAAGGACGTCAAGGCCCCTGCGGGCGCCCAGTGGTTCGAGATGGGCTGCACCGACTGCCACAACCGACCGGCCCATCGATTCTCCACCCCCGAGGCGCTGGTCGACAGCGCACTGGCCCGCGGGGCAATCGACAAGGATCTCCCCTTCATCAAGCGGGAGGCCGTGGCGGTGCTGAAGGCGAGCTACCCATCGGAGGGGGAAGCGAGGAAGGCGATTCCTGCTGCCATGGTGGCGTCCTACACCAAGCTGGTTCCCGCGCTCGATGCCGGCGGCAAGGCAAAGGTCGAGGCGGCCGGGAAGGTGCTCGCCGAGGAGTGGAGCAACAACAACTTCCCGGACATGAAGGTCACCTGGGGCACCTACGTGGAGTTTCTCCAGCACGACCCGGGTTGCTTCCGCTGCCACGACAAGAACCACCAGAACGCGAAGGGTGACGTGGTGCAGAAGCGGTGCGGTGGCGCTTGCCACGACGTCATCGCCACCGAGGAGGAGAAGCCAGAGGCGATGGACGTACTCTTCCCGTAGTCCCGATGGGAGGGGGCATGCACGATCCGCTCCGGTCCTGGTTCATCGCCGCGCTCTTGCTGGCCGGCTGCCGTCACGACGCAGGCGTCACCCGGCTGGCGAGCGCGCCGCCCAAGCCGGCCGGCTGCCAGCTCCAGCTCTTCGCCGCCGAGGCGGAGGTGACTCGACCGTTCGAGGCGGTGTGCGTGGTGGACACCGGCTACAGCTCCACCGTGCGCCGACCGACCAGCGTCGCGGAGGTGCCGGAGACCGCGCGCGCCCAGGCCTGCCAGTGCGGCGGTGACGCGATGATCACCGGCTCCTCGGCCACCCCCGAGGGTGATGCCCGGGTGGTGAAGGTCATCCGCTTCACCGGGCCCTAGTCCGCGCCGCGGCCAGGCGACCCAGGGTGGGGTTGGCCCTCCCCGGACTCGAACCGGGACGCGGGGTCAGCCGCAGCGGATTTTGAGTCCGCCTCGTCTACCAATTTCGACAGAGGGCCTTGCGACGGCGCGGTGGCGGGTCTAGCACCTCCCGCGCCATGTACAACCTCCTCATCGCCTTCGCCGCGGGGGTCATCGTCACCGTCGCGGTGCGGCTGACCGGGCTGCCGCTCTACGCGGGAATCGTGCCCGGGGTGCTGGTCCTCCTCGGGGTCTACGTCCTCCTCGCCCGTCGCGTCGCCCAGCGACTCCAGGCCCTGGTCGCCACCGCGCAGAAGGAGCTGCAGAGCATCTCCTCCCCGCGGGACAAGGACGCCAAGGTGGCCAAGGCGGTGAAGACGCTCGAGCAGGGGCTGCAGTACGACCGGTGGCAGATCATGGTCGCCGCCCAGGTCCACGGGCAGATCGGCATCCTCCACTACATGATGAAGGACTACGCTGCGGCCGAGCCCCATCTGCTCCAGGCGAGCAACCGGGACGCGATGTCCCAGGCCATGCTCGGTGCCCTGCGCTACCAGCGCAAGCAGCCGGGCCCGATGACCGAGTCCTTCGAGCGGGCGGTGAAGGCCGGCAAGAAGGAAGGGCTGGTCTGGGCCGTCTACGCCTGGTGTCTCCAGCAGTCGAAGGAGCGCGACAAGGCCATCGCCGTCCTCGGGCGGGCCGTGGCCGCCAACCCCAGCGACGAGAAGCTCAAGTCCGCGCTCACCGCGCTGCAGAACGACAAGCGGATGAAGATGAAGGCCTGGGAGCCGATGTGGTGGCAGTTCAACCTCGAGGCCCCTCCCCAGGACTTCGGCGGGGGCCGGCGGGTTCAGTTCCAGCGTCGGTGAGCGGGAGGGCTGGAGTTTCTTCCTGTCGTTTGTCAGCACACTCCGCAAATCGCTGAACTGACTGGGGGCACCCGGGGCATGTCGCTTGCTCCACGGACAGCGCGCCTCCCGTGTTCCGCGGGAGCCACGCCATTCAAGAGGAGCGCCACCCTGTCCGGCAGCGGACTCCAGTCTCCCCGGTCGGATCCAGGGCGGCCGGCGATGGACCGACGCCCTGCCCGCCCCGTGCTCCTCATCGTCGAGGACGACGGGCCGACCCGCGCCGGGCTGGCCGAGCTGCTCGGGCGGGACTGGGACGTGCTCACCGCCGAGGATGGCACCGAGGCCGTGGCCCTCACCCAGGCCCACGTCCCGGACCTCGTCCTGGCGGACCTGGCGATGCCGCGGCTCGGGGGAATCGGCCTGCTCGAGGTGCTCCAGTCTGACCCGCGGACCCGCGAGGTGCCGGTGGTGTTCCTCTCGGGACAGAGCGACCCCCCCACGGTGGTGGCCTGCTTCAGCCACGGCGCCGCCGATTTCATCGCCAAGCCGGGCCGTCCCGACGAGCTCCGCGCCCGGCTCCTCCACGCCTGGACGCTGGCCCGGCGCGTGGCAAGGCTCGAGTCCCTGGCCCGCACCGACGGCCTCACCGGGCTGCACAACTTCCGGGCCCTGCAGCAGAAGCTGGACGAGGAGTTCGCCCGGGCCGCCCGCTACGCCGAGCCGCTCGCGGTGCTCCTGGTCGACCTGGACCACCTCAAGGCGCTCAACGACCTGTACGGTCACGAGGCGGGAAACGCGGCCCTGCTTGCCATGGGCGAGGTGTTCCGCGAGGAGCTGCGCGAGGTGGACTTCGCCGCGCGCTTCGGCGGCGACGAGTTCGTGGCGCTGCTGCCGCACCAGACCTCGGCCGAGGCGAGGGTGGTCGCCGAGCGGCTCCGGGTCCGGCTCGCCTCGCGCCCGTGGCCGTGGCCGCAGCCACTCACCCTGAGCATCGGCATCGCGGCGATGGAATCGGCGGTGCACGTGCAGGACCCGTCGATGCTGATCGCGGCCGCGGACGCGGCGCTCTACCGGAGCAAGCACGGGGGACGGAACCGGGTGGAGGTGGCGGGCCCCGAGGACGGGCTCACCGCGGAGGCGCACTGAAGGACCCCCCGCGGCGATCCACCCGCATCCTCGAGCGCCACCAGCTGCGTCAGCGCGAGGCGGCCTCTTCCCACAGCGCGGCGTAGGGCGGCGCGACGAAGCGGGTGCCCGGCTCCCGGCGGAACCAGGTGCGCTGCCGCTTGGCGTACCGGCGGGTCTCGAGGAACGTCTCCCGCTCGGCCTCCCCGGCGGTCATCGCTCCGTCCACCACCGCCAGCGCCTGGCGGTAGCCCACGCTCCTCATCGGCGCGGCGTGGCGGAAGCCGAGGGCGACCAGGCGTTCCGTCTCGGCCACCAGCCCTCGGGCGAACATCGCCCGCGTCCGCTCGGCGATGCGCGCCTCGAGGTCCTCGCGAGGTGGCTCGAGGAAGAAGATCCGCGCCGGATGGCGGGCGGGCTCGAAGCCGTGGGCGGCCCGCAGCTTCGAGGGAAGGGCTCCGGTCGTGGCGTGGATCTCCAGCGCCCGGACCACCCGCAGCACGTCGGCGACGGCGAGCCGGGCCGCGGCGTCAGGGTCCACCTCGGCCAGCCGCCGGTGCATCGCCTCGGGGCCGACGCGGCGAGCCTCCTCCTCGAGCGCCCGCCGCACCTCCGGGTCGGGCGGGGTGTCGGTGAGACCATGAAGGAGTGCCCGGATGTAGAGCCCGGTCCCGCCGACCACCACCACCCGGCGGTCCCGCGCGGTGATCTCGGCGATGGCCGCGTCGGCGAGCGAGACCCAGCGGGCCACGGAGAAGGGCTCGGTCGGCTCGACCATGGACACCAGGTGATGCGGCACCCGCGCCCGCTGCTCGGGCGTGGGCTTCGCGGTGCCGAGGTCGAAGTGCCGGTACACCGCCTGCGAGTCGGCGCTGACGATCTCCGCCCTCACCCGCTCCGCCAGGGCGATGGCGAGCTCGGTCTTCCCCGAGCCGGTCGGGCCGGAGATGACGATCAGTGGTGCGCCGGTCTGCATCCGCCTGGAGTATGACCCTCCCCGGGATGGGTGAAACCTACGTCGAGGAGTACCGCGCGCGCTGGGCGGACATGGACTTCAACCAGCACATGCGCAACGCAGCGTACCTCGGAGTGGCCGAGGAGACCCGGCTCCGCTACCTCGAGGCGCACGGGTGGCCGATGCGGGAGTTCTCGCGCCGGCGGCTCGGGCCGGTGGTGGTCGAGGACGTGCTGACCTACCGCAAGGAGCTGAACCTGCTCGAGCCATTCCGGGTCGAGCTGGCGGTGGCGGCAATCACCGACGACGCCCGGAAGATGCGGATCCGGAACCGCTTTCTCCGCTCGTCGGACGGCGCGCTCTGCGCGACCGTGCAAAGCCTGGTCCTCTGGTTCGACCTCGAGCAGCGGCGCACCGTGGTGCCGCCTCCCGAGCTGGGGCAGCTCTGGCTCCAGCTCGGTCGCACCGAGGATTTCGCGCGCCTGGACGGCTGACCGACGCACCCGGGAGGCACGTCCGGGCGGGGCCTCAGCGCCGCGGCTGGAGCAACCCGCGCAGCGTGTAGAGGTATCCGAGGTTCCTGCCGTACACGAAGGCCACCGAGCGGCCGTCCGGCGAGATTGCCAGGTCGCGGATGTAGATCGCCCCGCTGGCCTCGCCCGGCGCGACCGTCCGTTCCTCGAGCATGCGGTGTCGCTCGACGTCGAACCGCTGGAGGCGAGCCCGCGCGGGTGTTCGATCTCCGCCACGGGTCACCCAGAGGTGCCCCTCCGCGCTCCACCCACGGGGGACCGCGTCGGGCCCCGCCTCGGGCAGACGCGACACGGTCCCGTCCGCGGTCGAGACCAGGATCAGGACCTCGTTCTTGTCCAGCGTCGCGACCCAACGGTCGTTCGGCGAGAGGTGGAGGATTCGCCGCGGCATCAGCGGGACGTCAGACAGACGCGTCGGGGCGGAGGCCTCCTGAAGGACGAAGAGGTGGTAGTCGGCGTCCGACGGGGGCCGGCAGCTCGCGAGCAGGCGCTTGCCGTCCCGGAACCACCGGGCAGCGCCGATCTCCATCCCGTGCGTCCGGATCGCCTTGCTCTGTCCCGGCCCGATGGGGATCGTGTTCAGCGTTCGGCGGTCCTGTAACACGACCAGCGCCGATCGACCATCCGGGGAGAGGTCGAGAGGCGAGCCCACCCCGAGGATCTGCGCGGCGTTCCTGTCCGAGCGTCGGAGCAGCGTCCAGACCGGCTGGGTCGGCGCCTCACCCTTCTCCGGCGAAACGGGGACGCTCTCCGAGAACAGAATGGTCGTCTCGTTCGAGACCCTCGCCACGAAATTCGCCCACGTCCCCCAGGTGAGGATCGACTGCTCCGCTCGGTCGGCGAACATGAGGCCGAGCTCGCTTCGCTCGAGCTGCTCCGTCGCGAGCACCGTCCCATCGGGAGCGACGTCCTCGAGCCGGAGGTCCGCAGGGCTCGCGTACAGCTCGCGCGAGCGTCCCTCCTCGGACACGGCGACCACCCTGTTGCGAATGATCCGCCCCGCGGTGAAAAGCACCTCCGAACCGTCGGGCGACCAGGCGAGACCGAGGACCCGCGGCCACCGAGGGGTCAATGCCGTCGAGTGCCCCTGGAGGTCGACCACCCTCGCCTCGCCCATGTCGTCGTTGAAGAACGGATGATGGAGGAAGGCGATCCGGTCTCCCCCAGGGGAGAATCGGGGATTCGAGATCCAGCCCGTGGTCTGGAAGAGCACCTTGCCCACCGGGAACTCGAGCCTGCTCTCTGCGCCGACGTCACGAACCACGGCCAGCTCGCCGGCCGGGGACCAGTCGGCGAACTCGACCTGCTCCACCAGCTCCCGGGGCGTGCCCCCGACACCTCCCACGCGCGCCAGGGTCCCCTGGACCGCGAACGCACGGTTGAATCTCGGCTGGAGCAGCAGCGCGAGGTCTCCGGAGCTCGAGACGCCGAGTAGGAGCGCGTCGGTCACACCCAGCGACTGGGGCTCGACGCTTGCGGACGTCTTGCCGAAGACCTCCTCCGCCTTTCCGTCGAAGCTCGCGCTGAAGACGATCCGACCGTCCGGCGCGAACCGCGCGGCGCGCACCGCCCCGAGCCTGTGGATCACCGGCTGCACGTCGGCCCGCGGGACATCACCCGTGGTGGACCGCCCGCCCCAGACCAGGGCGGCCACCAGCGCCGCGAGCGCGGCGAGGCCCAGGAGTGCCGGGGCGAGGAGGCTCCTTCGCCGGGTTGCCAGCGGGGGACCCGGCGCCGTGGGGCTGCGGACGACCTCGAGCGCGAAGGCCAGATCGGTGGCGGACTGGAACCGGCTTTCTGGCTCCTTCTGGAGGCAGCGGAGCACCACCTGCCCCACCGCTGGCGGGACCGTCGAAGGGAGGGGCGGAGGCTCCTGGTTGAGGATGGCGTAACCGCTCTCGACCAGCGAGGCGCCGGGAAAAGCACGCTCTCCGGAGAGCAGTTCGTGGAGCACCGTCCCCAGGCTGAAGATGTCGGTGCGCGAGTCGACCGGCTCTCCGCGGACCTGTTCCGGGGACATGTATCCCGGCGTCCCGAGCACCGAGCCCGTCCGGGTGGAAGCACCGGCGGGGGTGACGGTGGCGTCCATCATCGCATGGGGGCCCGCTCGCACCTCCTCGGCGAGCTTGGCGATGCCGAAGTCGAGCAGCTTCACCTGCCCGCCGGCGGCGATGAACACGTTGTCCGGTTTCACGTCCCGGTGGACGATGCCGCGCCGGTGGGCCGCGGCCAGCCCGTGGGCGAGCTGGATCCCCCAGTCCAGGGCGGTGGCCGGTGGCACCCGGCCCCGCGTCATGCGCTGTCGCAGGGACTCTCCCTCCAGCAGCTCGGTGACGAGGTAAGGCGCGCCGTCGTGGACCCCGACGTCGTAGACCACCACCACGTTCGGGTGGTTGAGCGAGCCCGCGATCCGGGCCTCCTGCTCGAATCGCCGCACCAGGTCGGGGTTGCTCGCCAGCGACTCGTTGACGACCTTGAGGGCGACCTCGCGGCCGAGGCGGCTGTCACGCGCCCGGTAGACCTCGGCCATGCCTCCCGCGCCCAGGACGGAGAGGACCTCGTAGGGACCGAGCCTGCTGCCGGGGACCAGGCGCACGACGCCGGAGACTCTAGTTCAGAGCGGACCCGCAGTGGCCGCGCGGGCGGCCCGGAGCGTCGCCTCGAGCGCATCGAGCCGGACCGGGACCGGCTCGCCTCCGGCGAGCGGCTTGAGGTGCGCCTCGCCCGAGGTCAGCTCTCGCGAGCCGAGAACCAGCGCGTACGTCGCCCCCGACTTGTCTGCCCGCTTCATCTGACTCTTGAGGCTTCCGCTGCGGGCGTCGAAGTCCACCCGGTGTCCGGCCCGCCGCAACCGGCTGACCAGCGCCAGCGCGGCGTCGGCCGCGCTCTCCTCCGCCACCGCGACGAAGAGCCCCGGGCGCACGGGCTGCACCGTCCCCTTCGCCTGGAGCAGGAGGGTGAGCCGGTCCATCCCCAGCGCCCAGCCCACCGCCGGGGTGTCCGGCCCGCCCAGCTCCTTCACCAGCCGGTCGTACCGCCCCCCGCCACCCACCGCCGAGGCCGTGCCCAGCACCGGGTCATCGGAGAGAAACTCGAACGCCGTGCGCGTGTAGTAGTCGATGCCCCGAACCATCCGGGGGTTCACCCGGAAGGGGATGCCGAGCAGCCCCAGCTGCCGCTGCACCGCCTCGAAGTGCGCCCGCGCCTCGCCCGAGAGCCCGTCGGTGATGGCCGGCGCGAGGGCGAGCACCGCCTGGCAGCTGGGGTTCTTGCAGTCGAAGACCCGGAGGGGGTTCTTCTCCGTGCGCTCCTGGCACTCGGCGCACAGCTCGGTCCGGTGCGCGCGGAGGAACGTCCGGAGCGACTCGAGGTAGACCCCCCGCGTCTCCGGGTCTCCGAGCGAGTTCAGCTCCACCCGGATTCCCTCCAGCCCCACCGCATCGAACAGCTGCATCGCCAGGTCGATGAGCTCGGTCTCCTGCGCCGGCGCCCGGACGCCATAGGCCTCCGCCCCCACCTGCCAGAACTGCCGGTAGCGCCCGGTCTTCATCCGCTCGTACCGGAACATCGGCCCGAGGTACCACCAGCGGGTCACCGGCTCCTTCTGCGCCACCGCGTGCTCGACGTACGCCCGGACCAGCGGTGCCGTGCCCTCGGGGCGGAGGGAGAGGCTGCGGCCTGCCTTGTCCTCGAAGGTGTACATCTCCTTGCCCACGATGTCGGTGGCCTCGCCGACGCTGCGGACGAACAGCGCGGTGTCCTCCACCGCGGGGGTCCGCGCCTCCTCGTACCCGAAGCGGCGGAAGGTCTCGCGGGCGGCGGCCTCCAGCGCCTGCCAGACCGCGATGTCGGGCGGGAGGAGATCGTTCATCCCCTTCACCCCCAAGATGCGCTGGCTCACGGAGCGCCTCCGATGCGCTGTCCCATCCGTACCACCGCGCCCGGCACCAGCGACTCGTCCCAGACCACCTGCCCCGGCTCGAAGAGGAGGATGACGGTGGAGCCCATCTCGAAGCGCCCCAGCTCCGCGCCCTTCTCCACCGGCCTCGGCGGGAGGTAGGTCCGCAGCCCCGCCTCCTGCCCGACGTGGGTCACCCGGTCGTCGTAGGCGGCGCGGATCCGCCCCACGCAGGTGGCGCCCACCTTCACCACCGCCGTCCGGCCGAAGGCCGCGGTGTCGATCACCGTCACCAGCCGCTCGTTGAGGCAGAAGAGCGCGTCACGGTTCCGGACCGTCGCCGGGTTCACCGGCCAGAACTCGCCGCGGAGGTACCGCGAGGCGACCACCGCGCCCTCCACTGGCGCGTGCACGCGGTGGTAGTCGCGGGGGGAGAGGTAGAGGGTGGCGAAGGCCCCTCCGAGCGCGAAGCGCCCGGCGAGCTCCGCATCATCGAGCAGCCGGTCCACCGGAAAGTGGATTCCCTTGGCCTGCAGGCAGCTGCCGCGCTCGAGGATGCCGGCCTGGCTCACCACGCCATCCACCGGAGAGACCACCGCGCGGGGGTCGGGGTCGACCGCCCTCGCCCCGGCGCGCAGCCCGCGGCTGAAGAAGTCGCTGAACCGACCGTAGCCGCCGAAGTCTCGCTCGGCCTCGCTCATGTCCACCCGGTAAGCCCGGGCGAAGGCACGCATCGCGGCCTGGTGGACCCCCGCCGGAGCAGGAAGGCGGGTAAGTGTCCCCACCGCCCGGGAGAGCGCGGACTTGGGGACGAGGCGCATCAGCGCGAGGAAGGCACCGTCTTGCATCGCAGCTGCCGACACTAACTCCCGGCGTCGGGCGGCGCAGGGGACGCCCCACCGTCCACCGCCGTGCGCTGGAGCGCGGCCTTCGGCACCACCCCGAGCACCGTCTGGCTGTCCGCCAGCACCACCGAGTTCACCAGCCCCGGCATGGCGTTTCGGCAGCGGTAGGAATCCACCATCGCATACGAGTCCCGGGTTCCCTTCCCGGTGACCTCGACCGGACCAGCGGGCTCGAAGCAATCACCGAAGAGGCGGCCGAAGTCGCGGGTGCTCATTCCGGCGCTGGGTGCTGACGGCGGACCGGCGTCCGGGGCGGCCACGGACTGCGGCCGCGGCGGTCCGGGCGGAGCGGGCGGAGGACTCACCGACTGCCCCGAGAACTTGGGGGGCGTCCGGGCCTCGGCCAGAGCCTTCTCCTGCTGCGACGAAGCCTGCTCCAGCCGCGTGCGGTTGTCGCGGATGCGGGCCAGGAGCTGGGCGGCGGCCTGGGCGTCGAGCGAGTCCGCGGGCACCTTCTCCAGCAGAGCCTCCACCTCGTGCATCGCCGGGTCGAGGTAGGCGTCGTCCAGCTCCTTGGCGTAGAGCTTGTTGAACCGCTCCGAGGCGCGGGTGAACTCGGGCGATGGCTCCCTGCGCGCGCACCCGGGCAGGACCAGCAGCAGCACCACGGCGAGCGAACGGGTCGGCACGGGTCAGACCCCCAGGAAGAGACGGCGGCCGAAGTTCGGCGCGAGCTCGGCCTCGAAGATGCGCCGGGCCGCGCCCTCGATGTCGTACTCCACGCGGACGTACTCCACGGTCCGCGCGGTGGTGTCACAGACCACGAAGCAGGCACGGTTGTCGTAGTCGCGGGGCTGGCCCACGCTCCCCACCGAGATGAGGTACTGGTAGCCCCGGCGGAAGGCGAACTTCTGGGCCACCACGTCGTTCACCTCGCCGTTGCCCAGGGCGAAGGCCTTGCAGAGGTGGCTGTGGCCGATGAAGGTCACCTCGGCCAGGTCCTCCATCGCCGGCACCAGCTCGCGGGCCTGCTCCAGGGCGAAGACGTACTCGTAGGCGCGCGGCTCCACCGGCGAGCCGTGGCTGAAGCCGATCTCCCCCACCCGGTAGGTGTACGGGAGGCTCCGGAGCCAGGCGTGGTTCTCCTCGGTGAGCACCTGGGCGGACCAGTCCAGGGCGTGCCGGGCCCCCTCGTAGTAGAACGAGTAGTCCATCCGGCCGGCGACCGCGGCGTCGTGGTTCCCGAGCAAGGTGACCTCGGCCACGCTCCGCACCAGGTCACAGCAGGCGTTGGGCGAGGCGCCATAGCCGACGATGTCCCCGAGTGACACCACCCGGTCCACCTTCTGTGCCTCGACGGAGCGCAGCACCTCGGTCAGGGCCTCGAGGTTGGAGTGGATGTCCGAGATGACGGCGAAGCGCATCGGCCTCCTGGGCCGCCTGACATTACACGACCTTGCCGACCCGGGGGCCTCCATGCTTTGCCGGCCTCCATGCGCACCGTCGTCACCGGCTCTCTGGCCTACGACTACCTGATGACCTTCCCGGGGAAGTTCCGGGAGCACTTCCTGTCGGAGCGGATGCACCGGCTGACGGTGAGCTTCCTGGTGGACGACATGCGCCGGCTGCGGGGCGGGGTGGCCGGTAACATCGCCTGGACCCTGGCGTTGCTCGGGGGGCGGCCGCTCCTGGTGGCCACCGCCGGCGAGGACTTCGCCGAGTACCGCGCGGCGCTGGACCAGGCCGGCGTGGATACCTCGGGGGTGACGGTGATCCCCGGTGAGTTCACCGCCTCCTGCTTCATCAACACCGACCTGGACGCCAACCAGATCGTCGCCTTCTACGCCGGGGCCCTGTCGCACGGGCACCGCCTGGAGCTGGGCGGGCGCGGGCTGGGTCCCGGGGACCTGGTGGTCATCAGCCCCACAGACCCCGAGTCGATGCTGAAGGCGGTGGAGGCGTGCCGGGCGGCGCGGGTGCCCTACCTCTTCGACCCGGGCAAGCAGACCCCCCGGCTCGAGCCGCAGCAGATCCTCGACGGGATGGAGTCGGCGGCGGCAGTCATCGGGAACGACTACGAGTTCGCGCTGATGTCCCAGAAGACGGGGAAGAGCGAGGCGGTGCTGCAGTCCATCGCCCCGGTGACCATCGTCACCCGCGGCGAGCAGGGCTCGACGGTGCTGGAGCGCGGCAAGGCTCCGGTCGACGTCCCGGTGGCCCCCATCTCCGCCCTGGTGGACCCCACCGGGGCGGGCGACGCCTACCTGGGCGGGCTGGTCTACGGAATGGCCCGGCAGCTGCCGTGGCCGGTGGCCGGGCGCGTGGGCGCCGTTGCCGCCGCGTACGCGATCGAGGTCCGGGGCTGCCAGGAGCACCGGTTCTCGCATGGCGAGTTCCTCGCCCGCTACCGCGCAGCGTTCGGAAGCTCGGCCGAGGTCGCCGCCGCGCTCCGCTGAGGCAGGGGCCCCTTCACCGCACCGCGCCCGCCGGCACCACCGGGACGAGGGCCTTCAGGTCGTCGTCGGTGAAGACGATGCCCGCCCCGAGGAAGAAGTCCCGGCCCGCCAGCACCCGGTTGTCGAGCTGGCTGTAGATGGGCCGGTTGAAGATGTCGTCCACGCCGGCGTTCAGGTACAGATGCTGGAGGAAGGTGAACTGCAGGCTGGTCCGCACCCGCGGCCAGCGCAGCCGCTGGTTGGCGAAGTCGAAGAAGTCCGTCTTCAGCGCCAGCTGGTCCTTCCAGAAGTGCAGGTCCACCCCCACCCCGCCGGTGCTCTCGATGATGCCGAAGCGGAAGGTGGCCCAGTAGAACCGCTTGGCGAACTCGGCCGAGAACCGGAGCGAGTTGATGCTGGTGACCGTGCGCTTCTGGAGCGCCGGGTCGTCACGGGACGGCGGGTTGGTCTGGATGTACTCGGTGGTCTCCACGCCCCGCGGATCGCTGATCAGCGAGATGATGTAGTACTTGTCCGGCCGGGCGATGATCCGCAGCGTGGCGTCGATCTTCGCCGCCCCGGCGTTGAACAGGTAGTCGCTCCGGATGTTGGCCTCGAGCTTCAGGCCCACCAGCCGCTGGGCGTAGTTGGAGACGTCCTCGATGGTCTCCCCCACCTGCCGGCCGAGCTTCTCGTCGGAGACGATCTCTCCCACCGCACCCCGACCCTCACGGATGTTCTCGGTGACCGCCTGGAGGTTCCCCAGGGTGGCGTCGAGCTTCTGGAGCGAGCTGCCGATGGACGACAGCTGCTCGGCCCCACCGTCGGTCCCCATGTTGGTCTTGACGTCGGCCACCATCCGCCGCACGTCGCCGGTGAGGACCCGGATGTTCTCGACGATCTCCCGGAAGCTGGAGGACTCACCCTCGGTCGCGCTGCGCATCGAGGCGGTCACGTCGCGCACGTTCTCCAGGATCGCCTCGATGTTCTGGCTCGAGCGCTGCGCGGTGTCGTTGACCGACTGGCTGAGCTCGGTGAGGTTCCGGACGATGGTCTTCAGCGACTCGGTCCCCGCGTCGCCGCCCAGGGCCTCCCGGAGGGAGGTGGTGACCGACTGGATGTCGACGGTGATCTTCCCCAGCGTGTCGAAGAGGGCCTGGAGCCCCTGCTGGTCGATGACGTGGGTGATCTCCCCGCCGTCGGGCATCAGCGGCGCGTTCGGACTGCCCACCTGGAGGTCGAGGAGGTAGTCGCCGAGGAACGACTCGGTCCGCTTGATGAGGGTGGCGTCGGTGCGCAACCCGATGTCCTTCCGCAGCCGGAGCTGCACCCGCGCCCGGGTGCCCACCAGGGTGATCTCCCGGATCTCCCCCACCGGGATGCCCGCCACCTGCACCCGGCTCCGGGTCCCGAGGCCCGAGGCGTCGCGGAACATCGCGTACACCGTGAGGGTGTCCGCCCCCAGCGTGCCCCGCCGGACGAAGATCAGAAAGGCCACCAGGAAGCCCACCGCGGCGAGCACCAGCAGCCCCACCCGGAAGGGGGTGACGAGCGTCTTCACGACTTGCCGAACCACATCTGGAGGAAGTGCTTCAGCTCCGGATGCTGGCTGTGCCTCAGCTCCTGCGGAGCCCCTTCGGCGACGATCTTCCCCTTGAAGAGGAAGGCCACCTTGTCCGCCACCTTGAAGGACGAGGCGATGTCGTGGCTGATGACCACCTGGGTCACCTGGAGCTCCCGCTTGGCGGTGAGGATCATGTCGTCCACGTAGTCGGTGGTGATCGGGTCCAGCCCGGTGGTGGGCTCGTCGTAGAGCACGATCTTCGGGTCGAGGACGATGGCCCGGGCCAGCCCCACCCGCTTGCGCATGCCGCCGGACAGCTCGGCCGGGTAGCGCTCCTCCACGCCCTGCAGGCCGACGATGGCCAGCTTCTCCCGGACCTTGGCCCGGATCTCCTCCTCGGACAGCTTGGTGTGCTCGCGCAGGGCGAAGCTGACGTTCTCGTACACCGTCATCGAGTCGAACAGGGCCGCGCCCTGGAACACCATCCCGAACTTTCGCCGGACCCGCTCCAGCTCGACCTCGTCCAGGGGGACGATGTCCTCGCCGTCCACGATGACCTTCCCCCGGTCCGGCTTGAGCAGGCCAATCATGTGCTTCATCAGCACCGTCTTCCCCGAGCCCGAGCCGCCGAGGATGACGCAGGTGCTCCCCTCCTCGATGTCGAGGTCGATGCCGGTCAGCACCTGGTGGTCCTCGAAGGACTTCCAGAGGTCCTGGACCAAGATCATCGGAGGCTTGCTTGCGTCGGCGCTCATCGGTGGAACAGCAGCCCCATGAAGTAGTCCTCGATGAAGACCGACACCGCGGCGTCCACCATGGCACGGGTGGTGGCCTGACCCACGCCCTTGGCCCCGCCGTGAGCGTTGTAGCCCCGGTAGCACGCGATGAGGGTCACGGTGAAGCCGAAGACGGCGCCCTTGGCCAGGCCCTCCCAGATGTCCTGGGGAGCCAGGAGGTTCTGGGTGCGGAGGACGAAGGTCCCGACCGACAGGCCCTTGAGTGGCACGGCGACGAAGAAGCCCCCGCTCAGCCCCGCGGTGTCGAAGATCATCGTCAGCAGCGGCACCATGCACAGGCCCGCCAGCACCCGGGGCACCAGCAGGTACTGCACCGGGTTCACCGCCATGGTCTCCAGCGCGTCGACCTGCTCGGTGACCCGCATCGTCCCCAGCTCGGTGCACATGGCGGAGCAGGCCCTCATGGTCACCATCAGCGCGCTGAACACCGGGGCGAGCTCCCGGGTCACGGTCAGGGCCACCGTCGGGCCGACCAGGCTCTCGGCCCCGAACAGCTCGAAGGCGCTCCAGGACTGGGTGGCGAACACCATCCCGGAGAAGGTCCCGGTCAGGGCGACCAGCACGATGGAGCCCACCCCGACGAAGTCGAACTGGGCGAAGACGTTCTGCAGCCGGAAGGGTGGTCGGAACGTCCAGACGAACACCGAGACCGCGAGGGAGAGCAGTCCGCCGACGGTCTGGAACACGCCCAGGACGCCGTTGCCGACCCCCTCCACCAGGCCGACCAGCGGGTTCCTCTTGGGCGCGGAGTCGAGATCGGAGGTGGTCATCGCAGGCGCCGGGTCATCCTAGGGCAGCCGACCCACCCCGGCATCTTCCAGCGCAGGCGGGGCCTTCAGCTCCGGACGACGACCCGAGGCACGCGCGCCCCGATGGCGCAGAGCACGTCGTAGGCGATGGTGCCCTCCAGCGCCGCGAGCTGGTGGGCGTCCTGGACCTCGGCGCCCTGGCGTCCGAGGAGCACCACCTCGTCCCCCACCTCCACCCCCGGGACGTCGGTCACGTCCACCATGCACAGGTCCATGCACACGCGGCCCACGATGGGCGCACGCCGCCCGCGCACCAGCACGGCCCCCCGGTTGGAGAGCAGACGCGACCAGCCGTCGGCGTAGCCCACCGGGAGGGTGGCGATGCGCGAGGGGCGGGGCGCGGTCCAGGTGCTCCCGTAGGAGATGGGAGTCCCGGCGGGCACCGATTTCAGGTGAACCACCGCGGTCTTCCAGCCGAGGACGGGCTCGAGGACCCGCGGCGGCCGGAGCCAGGGTGCGGGCGAGAGCCCGTAGAGGGCCAGCCCCGGCCGTGCCAGGTTCATCTCCACGCCGTCGCGGGCCTCGGGGAGCGCGAGCAGTCCCGCGCTGTTCGACAGGTGGCGCCAGCGCGGGTCGAACCCGGCCGCCCGCATCTGCCCCAGCGCGGTCCGGAAGCGGGCGATCTGCTGTGCGGTGAGCCCGGCGTCGGCCAGGTCGGCGTTGGCGAAGTGCGAGCAGAGCCCCTCCAGCTCCACCCGCTGGCATCCGCGGGCGGCCTCGAGGAAGGCGGGCACGTCGGCCGGGAGCACCCCCAGCCGGCCCATCCCGGTGTCCACCTTGAGGTGCGCCCGCGCCCGGGTGCCCCTGGCCCGGGCCGCGGCCTCGAGCGCGGTCAGGTGCTCGGGCCGGAAGACCACCGGAACCATCCGCTGCTCGAGCATCGCCTCCCAGCCACCCTCGTACGCCCCGCCGAGCACCAGGATGTCGCTCTGGAGCCCGGCCTCGCGGAGCACGAGCCCCTCCTCCACCAGGGCCACGCCGAGGAAGCGGACGCCCGCCGCCTCGAGCGCGCGCGAGACGGGCACCGCGCCATGGCCGTAGGCGTCGGCCTTGACCACCGCCAGCACGTCCACGCCGGGCGCGGCGGCACGGAGCGTCTGGTAGTTGCGCGTCAGGGCCCCGAGGTCGATCTCGGCTCGGGTCGGGCGGCTGGGCACGGGGGTTCTCTCTCCTGGAGGATGGCTGCCGGTCGATCCCGAGGCTACTCTGCCTCTCGGACCCCGGGCGCGTCCTGCATCGCGCAGGCCGGGCCAGAGCTCCCCGGGGCCTGCCCCCGGACCGGACAGGCAAGGGACGACACGACATGGCGACGCATCGGGTGGGCGGCGAGGTCGATGCCACGTGCACGCGCTGCAAGATGGAGCTGGCGCACACCATCCTGGCGATGGTGGGGTCGAAGGTCGCTCGCGTGCGCTGCAACACGTGCGGGAGCGACCACGTGTACCGCGGCACGCAGACCACGTCCCGGTCCGCGGCCGTACGGCCACGCGCCGCGCCGGCGGAGAAGACGGTGGTGGGGTGGGAGGCCCAGATCGCCGCGCTCGACGTCTCCACCGCCCAGGACTACCGGTCGGACCACACCTACGGCGTGGACCAGGTGGTCCGACACCCCACCTTCGGCCTGGGCATCGTCCGGGCGGTGCGCCAGGACAAGCTGGACGTGGCGTTCAAGACCGCGGTGCGCACACTGGTGCAGGGGCGCGGCGCGGGCACTGCTCGCCCCTCCTTCGCCCCACCTCATCGGCCCGAGGACGCGCCCGACGCCGGCGACGAACGCTGAGCCGACCACAAAGGCTGCTAGCCTCGGCGCGACGCCACGTGCGCCCCGCTCCCCTCCCCGCGCTCCTGACCCTCGCCCTCGTCACCTCCGCGCACGCCGCGCCGGTGGTGGAGGCCGAGCCGTCTCGCCTGGTGCTCGGCCCACGAGCGCGGGCGGAGATCACCGTGCGCAACGCCGGCTCCGGTCTCCGCGCCGCGGTGTCCACCGGCACGCTCACCGCCGGCACCTCGGGCGAGGACTTCACCCGCTTCCTCTGGACGCCACCGGCCGACCTCCGTGCCCCGACCCTGGTGCTCTTCGCCTTCTGGAGCGGCGATGCCCCCTCGCTGTCCGACATCACCGTGCTCAGCCTCCCCTGCTCCGGACGCACCGAGCTGGCCATCGACACCGAGCCGTCGGCGCAGGTGACGGTGGAGGTGGCAGGAGCGCGCTTCGGCCCACGCCGCGCGGACCGGCAGGGCCGGCTGAAGATGCCGGTGGAGGTCGGCCCGCATGCACACGAGGCCCGGGTCATCGCCGAGCTGTCGGACCAGAGCAAGATCCGTGTGCTCCCCCTCAGCCTCCCGCCCTCCCCCTGGCTGCTGGCGCTCGATCCGGAGTCGAGCGTCGAGGGCGCGCCGGTGCACGCGCTGGTGGTGGTGCCCGACACCGAGGAGTCGGCGGGCACCGAGATTGCGGCCGACGGGGCGAAGGTGGAGCAGCTCCAGTCCCTGGGCCGGCGGCTCATGGTCCGCATCGTCCCGGAGCGAGGCCGGAGCTCGGTGCCGCTGGTGGCCCGCACCCTGGACGGCTCGACCCGCGCCCAGGCGACGCTGGAGGTGGTCCGGG
The DNA here is from genome assembly GCA_035519675.1 of Myxococcaceae bacterium. GTDB lineage: Bacteria > Myxococcota > Myxococcia > Myxococcales > Myxococcaceae > RPRB01. Next base: position 48,307 of record DATIWB010000109.1, on the reverse strand, counting down.
CCGTCGCCCCGGCCGCGGTCGAGGCGCCTCCTCCCGCACCCCCAGCCGGGCGATGGGTGCTCGGCGGGGCCATCGGAGGCTACGTCGGTGGCGGCTCCAACGCCGGCCCCCAGGGTGGGCTCACCGTGGGCTACGGCCTCCCCCGCCTCCCGCTGGTGGTCGAGCTGGAGGTGGGTGTCCGCTCGCAGTCGATGAGCACGCAGGTCGGAACGCTGGGAGTCCAGACGTCTTCGCTCCTGGTCTTCCCCATCGAGCTGGCGCTCCGGTGGGAGGCGGTGTCGGCGGGGAACTTCCGGCTCGGGGTGCGGGGCGGCGGCGGAGTGCTCGCTGGCAGCCACCACCTCTCGAGCACCTTCGACGCCGCGCTGAGCGAGGGCGCGCTCGGATGGGAGCTGTTCGCCGCGGTCCAGGCCGGGCTCCAGGTGGGCCCGGTGGAGCCGTACCTCGAGGTGCGAGCGGCGCTGTCCAAGGTGAGCACCGATCATCTCGAGGCCCATCCGGGCGGCGGGGTCTTCTCGGTGGGCGTCCGGGGAGAGCTGAGATGAGCCTGCCCCGAGGCATCCTGGTGGCGCTCTGCCTGGCAGGCTGCAGCGGCGCGACGTTGCCGCCGCCCAAGGTCGTCTCGGTCGACCCGCCCGGGCGCCCGGCCTCGAGCAGCGGCCCGGTGACGGTGACCCTGGATGCGGTCCTGCCGACCCTGGCCGACCACGGCGCGGGCACGGCCACGGTGGACGACCGGCTCACCCTGAAGATCGGTCCCCGCCCCTTCGGGCCGTCTCACTGGACCGACGCCGGGGTGGTGACCGACTTCCTGCCCTCGGTACTCCCCGACGGCAGCTACGACGTGACGGTCGAGCTCGGGGACGGTCGGGTGGCCATGGCCACCGACGCCTTCCGGGTCACCCCTGGCGACTGGCCGGTGGGCTACACCGTGGACACCATCGGCGACCAGACCTCGGGCGTCCCCTTCGGAGTCACCATCCGCGCCCGCGGCGCGTCCGACGGGGGTTACGGCGGGACCGTGAACCTCTCGGTCCCCGGCGCCGCGGTCAGCCCGAGCCTCACCGGCGGCTTCGTCGACGGCGTGCGGGTGGAGGTCATCACCGTCACCGTCGACAACCCCGGGCTCTACCACCTCGACGTCTCGGATCTCGCCGGGCGCCCCGGCCGGTCGCTGAACTTCTTCGTCGCTCAGTGACGGAGCAGCGCCAGCGCCCGGGCCATGTCGGCGGGGAGTGGGGCGGACACGTCCAGGGCCGGCAGACGCTCGCCTCCGGGCAGGATGAGCCGGGCGGCGTGGAGCGGCGTGCGGGCCAGCACCACCGCATCCGAGGGCCCGCCCAGCTGCCGCTCGGTGACCGGGTCCGGCCGACCGTACTGCGGGTCGAGGAGGAGCGGCGCACCGGCGTGGCGCAGGTGGACGCGGATCTGGTGGGTCCGTCCGGTGAGCGGCCGGGCTTCCACCAGCCCCACGTCGCCGAAGGTCTCCAGCGGGGCGAGCTCGGTCACCGCCGGCTTTCCCTCGTCGCCCGGGCCCGCCACCCTCATCCGGGCGCGGCGGGCTGCCACCAGCGCCGCCTCGACGCGCAGAGGCCCGGCGAGGGGCGGCGAGACCAGCGCCAGGTAGCGCTTGTCGGCCAGCCCCCGCTCGAAGGCGAGGCTCGCCGCCCGGTGGGCGGCGGCGTCGAGCGCGAAGAGGAGGACGCCCGAGGTGTCGCGGTCCAGCCGGTGGACCACCCACAGTGGACGACCGAGCTGGGACTCGAGGCGGGCACGCACGGCAGGGCCACCGGCCTCGCTCCGTCCGGGGATGACCGGGACGCCCGCGGGTTTGTCCACCGCCACCAGGCCGTCCCCGGACCAGAGGACGGCAATCACAGCACGTCGTCGGCCGAGAGGACCTCCACCGGGCCGAAGCGCTCGAGCTGCGGACGGAGCCGCTCCGCCGGCCCCACCACCACGGTGAGGGGCGGCTCGGGGAAGCAGTACCGGGCCGCGGCCTCCCTCGCCTCGGCGCGGGTGACGGCGCGCACCCGGTCGCGGTAGCGGTCCAGCCAGTCGTCGCCCAGGCCGTACAGCGCCATGTCGGCGAGCACCGCCGCCAGGGACTCGTTGGTCTCGGTGCGCAGCGGGAAGAGGCCGGCGAGGTACCGCTGGGCCTTCTCCACCTCGGCCTGGGTGGGCCCGCGTTCGCGCATCCGGTCGACCTCCTGACGCATGACCGACAGCAGCTGCCCGGTGGTCTCCACCTTGGTGAAGCTCGAGACCGAGAAGAGGCCGCCGGCCCGGAGGGTGTCGAACGACGAGCCCACCCCGTAGGAGAGCCCGCGCTTCACCCGGACCTCGCGCACCAGCCGCGAGGTGAAACCGGCGCCGAGGGTGACGTTGACCACCTGGGCGGCAAACTGCACCGGCGCGCCACGGCGGTATGCCGGGCCGGCGAGCCTGACCTGGCTCTGCGTTTGATCCGGCCGGTCCACCACCACCACCTTCCCGGCGTGCCCCACCCGCTCGGGCGGCGGCACGTCCACCCCGTGATCGGGCCCACCCGCCCAGGCGCCGAAGGCCTCCTCGACCTGGGCGGCGACGACGTCGGGGTCCACCGCCCCGACGACGAAGAGGCTCGCCGGCCGGGGCCCGAAGTGATCGGCGTGGAACCGGACCGTGTCGTCCCGGGTGACCCGCGAGACGGACGCCCGGGTCCCCGAGACGTCGTGCCCGTAGGGGTGGCGGGCCCAGGCGGTGCGGATCAGCGCCCGGTCGGCGAGGAGCGAGGGATCGTCCACGTCGTTGGCGAACTGCCCCAGGCTCCGCTCCCGCTCGGTGCGGACTTCCTCCTCGGGGAAGCTGGGGACCCGCACCAGCTCGGCGAGCACGTGGAGCATTGCCGGGAGGTGCTCGGCAGGCGTGGTGAGGGCCACCGCCAGCTGGTCCTCCCCGGCGAAGAGCCCCAGCGAGGCCCCCACGAACTCGATGGCCTCGTCCAGCGCGTGCGCGTCGCGGTGGGCGGTCCCTCGGCGGAGGAGCCGCATGGTGAAGTCCGCCAGCCCCTCCTTGCCCAGCGGGTCGGCCGCGGCTCCAGAGGAGAGCACCAGGCGCACGGCGACCAGCGGGATGCGGCCCCGCGGGGCGACGCTGACCGACAGCCCGCCCGGGGTCTGGAAGCGGCTGAGCCGGAGCCCCCGACCGGCGGCGACGGGCCGGACGCTGCGCTGCTTGGCGGCGTTCACCCCTGGCCGTCCTCGGGCACCAGGGTCACCACCGAGCGCTGGGTGGGATCGAGCCACCGGCGGGCGGCGGCCTGTACCCTGGCCGCGTCGATGCGTCCGTAGGCCTCGGGCAGCGCGAGCCCGTGCTCCCAGCGCCCGAGGAGGAGCTCGTAGGTCCCGAGCCCGTGGGCCCGGCCGGAGTTGGAGGTGAACTCGCGGAGCAGGTGCGCCCGGAGGTTGTTGCGCGCCTTCTCCACCTCGCGGGGCTCGACCCCGCCTTCGGCGACCCGTCGCAGCTCGGCGTAGAGCGCGTCCTCGGCGGCCCGCACGTCGGCGTCGGGCTGAAGCTCGAGGTGGAAGGCGAAGAGCCCGGGATCTCGCCGCCAGCTCCAGTCGACGCCGACGTTGACCGCCAGCCGCTTGCCGTAGACCAGCGCGCGCTGGAGCCGGCTGCCCTCGCCCACCCCGAGGATGAACTGCAGCACGTCCAGGGTGAGGGTGTCGGGGTCGGTGACCTGGGGCCCGCGGTAGGCGACGAGGAGCGACGGAGCGCGCGAGGGGTGGCGCAGCTCGGCCCGGCGCTCGCCCCGCTGCGGCGGCTCGGCGTTGACGAATCCCGGCAGTGCAGGCCCCCGGGGGATGTCGCCGTACGCCTTGCGGATGCGCCTGAGCAGTGACTCGGGCTCGAAGTCCCCGGAGACCCAGAGGGTGGCGTTGTTCGGCGCGTAGAAGGTGCGGAAGTATGCCTCGCAGTCCTCGCGGCGGATGGCCTCGATGTCCGCCATCCAGCCGATGACCGGCCAGCGGTAGGGGTGCGACTGGTAGACCAGCGCGTGCAGCGCCTCGTCCATCAGCCCCGCGGGCTCGTTGTCCACCCGGAGGCGCCGCTCCTCCTTCACCACCTCGCGCTCGCTCCGCAGCGACCGGTCGTCGATGGTGAGGGAGCGCATCCGGTCCGATTCGAGGTCCAGCACCGTGTCCAGCGCCTCGGCGGCGAAGTCCTCGTAGTACACGGTGACGTCGTGGGTGGTGTAGGCGTTGGACCGCCCGCCGCTGGACTCGAGGACCTCGTCGAACTCCTTGGGGCCGTACTTCTCCGCCCCGTTGAACATCATGTGCTCGAAGAGGTGGCTGATGCCGGTGATGCCCGGCCGCTCGTTCCGCGAGCCCACCTGGAAGAAGGTGTAGAGGCTCACCACCGGGGCGTCGTGGTCCGGCAGCATCCTGATGCGCAGGCCGTTGGAGAGTCGGGCCTCGTGGACGGGGAAGAGGTCAGTCTTTCGGCGTGGGCTCACGGGAAGGGCCCTGCATACCGCCCCCCCGGCGCCTTCGCACCGACTTCCCACCGCGGCCGCGCACCGCGGCGAAGACGAAGCCGCACCACACGCACTCCGCCCCCCGTGGCCCCGGGGGGAGCTCCAGCAGGCACCCCGGGCAGCGGTCGGACACCGTGGTGGGGCTGGCTGCCTGGGGCACCCGGGAGGAGCGCCGGCGTGTAGGCCTCTGGGCCAGCTGCCGCTCGAGGGTGCGCAACCGGTCCTCCAGCTCGGCGATGCGGTCGAGGAGCGCGCTGTCCTCGATTCGACGGGCCCGGGCGCGCGCGTTCACCACCCGCGCTACGCTGCCAGTGGGGACGCCCTCCCGCAAGAAACCGGACTTCCCGGGCACACCCACCACCGATGCTCCGCCGCGACACCCCGCCCACCCTCCCCGACCAGCCCCTCCACGGCGGCGTTCACACCCGCCCCTCCCAGCCGGAAGCGGTCCGCGCCCTGGAGGAGGCCCTGAAGACGCTGTCGGACCGGGAGCTCGCCCGCCTGCTCGATGGGGCGGCGAGGATGCCGGTGGAGCGGGCCCGCCAGGTCTTCGTGAACCGGAATCTCCGGATGGGGAACGTGGAGATGGTGGGGTTCGACATGGACTACACCCTGGCCATCTACCACCTGCGCCGGATCGAGCAGCTGTCGTTCGACCTGACCCTGTCGCGGCTGGTGACCGAGTTCGGCTACCCGCCGGAGCTGGGGCTGCTCCAGTACGACCACGGCTTCGTGATGCGGGGCCTGGTGGTGGACAAGTCGCACGGGAACCTCATCAAGATGGACCGCTTCGGCAGCGTGGGGCGGGCCTACCACGGGCTGTCGCCGCTGCCGCCGGACGCCTGTCACAAGCTGTACCGGAACGAGCGCATCCGGCTGACGAGCGAGCGCTACGCGTGGATCGACACGCTCTTCTCGCTGCCCGAGGCCTGGCTCTACGCGGCGATCATCGACCTGCTCGAGCGGCAGGGCCGCAAGGTGGAGTACGCCCGGCTCTACGACGACGTGCGTGAGGCGATCGACGCGGTCCACCGCGACGACTCGCTGAAGCGCGAGGTGCGCAAGGACATTGGCCGGTACATCTTCCGCGACCCCGAGCTGGGGCCGGCGCTGCACAAGCTGCGCTCGGGCGGCAAGAAGCTGTTCCTGCTGACCAACTCGCTCTGGGACTACACCGACGTGGTCATGTCGTTCCTGCTGGACGGGGTGGTGAGCGAGTACCCGTCGTGGCGGAACTACTTCGACGTGGTGATCACCGGGGCGAGCAAGCCGGCCTTCTTCACCGAGGGCCGTCCGTTCCTCGAGCTCGATGCCACCACCCGCGAGAACACGGTGCTCGGCGAGGCCAAGGCGCTCGAGCGGTGGAAGGTGTACCAGGGCGGCAATCTCCCGGCGCTGGAGCGGATGACCGGCGTCGGCGGGGAGAAGGTGCTGTACGTGGGGGATCACATCTACGGCGACATCCTCCGCTCCCGGAAGGCGTCACTCTGGCGGACGTGCATGGTGGTGCAGGAGCTGGAGGACGAGATCCGCTACACCGAGGGCCGCGGCGAGGAGATCGCCCGGCTGGGCGAGGTGGAGCTGCTCATCGCCCGGCTGGACGACGAGCTGAACGTCCGGAAGGCGCTCCTCAACGCCCTGGATCGCCGGCTGGACCGCGACGGCGGCGGCAACGGGGAGCGGGCGGCGATCGAGGAGGACCGGCGGCGGACCAAGTCCGAGCTGGAGCAGCTGCGCCGGGCGCTGCGGACCGCCACCGGAATCACCGACGTGCTGGAGCGCGACGTGGAGCTGGGCTTCAACCCCTTCTGGGGCCTGATGTTCAAGGAGGGGAACGAGAACAGCCGCTTCGGCTCGCAGGTGGAGCAGTACGCCTGCCTCTACACCTCACGGGTCAGCAACTTCCTCTACGTCTCGCCGATGCAGTACCTCCGGGCGCAGCGGGACCGGATGCCGCACGAGTGGGCCGGCGCTCCGACGGGCCGGCTGTCGCCGCTGGGGAGCGAGGGGCCGCCGAAAGGCGCCCAGCGCGGGTGACCTCTCGATGAGGCCTCACTGCCCCTTGAGCCGCGCACGCTTGTACGTCGAGTTGCGGAACCGGAGCGCATCCCCCTCGACCACCGTCGCGGCGATCGTCTCGTCCCTTCCCGCGGCACCGCCGATGCGGATCGTCACCTGGTCACCCTGGGCCGCGTAGGTGCCGACGTTTCCCGGGTCCTTGCGGCGTGCCGCCTCGAAGTCGAAGTTGCGCAGGTCCCCGCCGGGAACCTCCGGCAGCCCGTACCCCCGGTAGACCCGCCCATCCGCGGACAGCAGGTAGAACTCGGTGTCGACCTTGTGGTCGGTGGTCATTCCTCCGCCGCCGCTGAAGTTCGGGCGCAGGTACATCCTGTTCACCTGGGCGAGGTAGAGGCCCGCCCGGCCCTGGGAGGTGCCCGCCGGGCCCGCTGCGGCGCCGGAAGGTGGCGACGCCTGCGGCGGCGCGGGCGAGACGACGCTCATGCTCTGCAGCGACCTGAGCACGGGCGGCCAGCCCCGGTTCGAATCCAGGGTCTCCGGGGTGTCGGCAATGATGTCGACCAGCGCCACGGCGCCCTTGGCCAGCACGGCGATGCGCACCCGGTAGCGAAGGCTACCGCCGCGATCCTCCACGAAGATGGCAGAGCGACCCGCGTCCGCGCCCTTCACCGGGAAGTCCTCCACGGTCGGCGCGCCGCGCAGACCGGCCTCCCGGTGACCCTCGGCCACCAGCTCCCGGAGGAGCGAGCTGCTGAACCGGGGCTCCAGGCCGCCGGTGAACGGGCGGAAGGGATAGACGTCGAGGCGCGCCGGAGGCCCGGGCGACACGTACCCAGCGCCTCCCTCGGGGGACATGACGCTGCGCACCCAGCCTTCCGGCGCTGGCAGTGCCAGCTGAGGCATCTGCTGGGGGGCAGCGAGCGCAGGCGGCACGCCGAGGACGAGGGCGGACAGCGCTGCCCCGGCGATCGGGGAGCGGAACCGGCGAGACATGCGGTCCATGCTGGATCCTCCTTCGGCCTGGTCGAGCAGACCTCCGAGCGTGCCGCGCTAGAGTGTCGCCGAGAAGAGAGCCTTTGGGGGTGCTGCTGACGGTTGACGCCTCCGGCGGCCTCGGGGTCTGCTCGCCGGCTCATCGGGAGGGGACGCATGCGAGGAGCTGGACGTTGGCGGGCCACGGCGTCGCGCGCGTGGCCTGCGGTTGCAGTCGCGTGCCTGATGCTGGGCAGACCCGTCGCCGCGCAGATGATGGACGTCGATGGACTGCTGACCGACGCCGCGGCCATTCCGCGCGCGGGGACGGTCCGGGTCTTCGGCAGCGGCGGTGGCCAATCGACCTCCGCGGATGCGGGTGGCGCGGTGGGCAGCGTCGCCGGCACCCTCCTCTGGGTCCCCTTCCAGAGCTTCGGCGGCGATCTCGGGGCGTACTACCAGACGGGCCGGAGCGGTCCGGCGGTCCGGCTGCGCTACCAGCTCCTGGGTCAGGACTGGGCCGGCATCGATCTGTCCCTGGGGGCCCGCTACAAGAGCGAGGGCTTCACCGACTACGGGCACGGAGAGGTCGAGAGCATCCTGGCGCTGGGCCGGAGCTTCGGCCGGCTCGACGTGGTGGCGAACCTGGTCTGGGGGGTGGAGATCAACGACCCCGGGATGGACGCCGAGCTGAAGACGCTCATCGGCTGGCGCTTCGGCGACAATATCCGGCTCGGCGGCGAGGTTCGCATCCAGACCGAGGTCCACGACGAGGAGGGCTGGAAGGCGCCGGCGATGGTGAGCACCGACCTCATCGCCGGGCCGACGGCGTTCTGGCGCGTGGTGCGGCCCCTGACGCTCCAGGTCCTGGCGGGCATCGGGAAGCCGGCGGGGAGCACCAGCGCCGGGTTCATCGCCCTGGCGGGCCTCAGCGTCGACCTCAACTGACGGGGGAGCCTCTCAGGTCGTGGGCAAAGCAGGCACCCGGGCCCAGACCACCGCGGCGCTGCGTCGCATCTCCACGTGCTGCAGCCCGAGCGCCCGCAGTGCCGGGGTGTAGCGGGCCGCCTTCACCAGCACCACCCTGCGGGCCACCCGGCGCGCCTCGGCCAGCACGTCGGGCCGGAGGGGCGACGGGTTCGCCAGACGGCGGAGGAGGTCGAACCCCGGCTGGGCCGCCAGCGTGCGCCCGAACATCGGATCGAAGAGCACCACGTCCACGCTCCCGGACGGCGACTGGCGCAACACCTCCCCGGAGTCCGCGTGACGGACCTCGATGCGTGCGCTCCCAGGCCAGGCCTGACGCCGTAGCGCCGCGTCGGCGAGCACCGCGAGTGGAAGGCTGGACTCGATGCCGAGAACGGAGCCGGTCGGTCCGACCAGCCGCGCGGCCACCCGGGCGTCCTGGGCGAACCCCAGCGTTGCATCCAGCACCCGCTCCCCCGGCCTCAGCTCGCCGATGCGCTGGAGCGGGTCCTCCGCTCGGCCCTTCTCGATCTCCTTGAGCCGCAGCCCTGCCAGACCCGCTCCACCCCGCGCGGAGCCGAGGCGATCTCGCAGCGTCACCCCGTCCTCGCCGAACACCACCAGCACCCGTGCCTGGTCGAGCAGCCCGCGCAACGGCGCCTTTGGACGGCGGAGCAGGAGCGGCAGTCCCCAGCGCTCCGCGCACGCCTCGGCCTCGGCACGGAGCGTCGAGCCCGTCGACCCGCTGAGGGCCACGGCCAGGGAGAGCGCGGAATCCATCGGACGGCAGTGACTTACGCCGACCGTCGCGCCGACTCCATCAGCTGCGGCAGCACCGAGCGGTTCCGGCCGTTCCGCTTGGCGAAGTAGAGGCACTGGTCGGCGAGGTCGATCAGCTCCTGCTTCGCCGTCCCGTTCGCCGGCGCCGCGGCGATGCCCACCGAGATGGTGACTTGCAGCGGTCCGAGCTCGGTCTGGAACACCTTGGCCTGGACTGCCTCGCGGATGCGCTCGGCGATGACCAGGGCGCCCTTCCCGTCCGTCTCCGGCATGATGACCGCGAACTCCTCGCCACCGTAACGGGCGACCAGATCGGTGTCGCGGGCCTTCTCCCGGAGGATCTGCGCCACGCCCTTCAGCACCTGGTCCCCGATGGGGTGGCCGTGGGTGTCGTTGACCGCCTTGAAGTGGTCCACGTCGGTCAGGAGCACGGAGCAGGCGCGCCCGTACCGCCGGGCCTGGGCCAGCGCCTCGTCGGCGCGCGCCTGGAACGCCCGGTGGTTCAGCAGCCCGGTGAGTCCGTCGGTCGTGGCCAGCCGCTCGGTCTGGTCGAACAGCTGGGCCCGGAGCACCGCCTGCCCGGCCTGCAGCGCGATGACCTCGAGCATCCGGAGGGCGTCCTCGTCGAGCGAGGCCTTGCGCCGGGCGCCCGCGACCAGCGTCCCCAGGATCCGATCGCCGGCGGCGAGAGGGAGGATCTTCAGCGCGCCGAGGCCGCGGAGCCGGGTGTCGTCGTCGAACACCACCTGGCGCTCCATCGCCTTGAGGTCGCGCCCCGGCAGCGGCGTCCCGTAGCGGACGACGTTGGCCACCAGGCCGTTGTTGTCGGGGAACGCCCGGCCCTCGAGCGTCTTTCCCGCCGGGCTCGTCCCGCTGATGCGCGCCACCCGGTGCTCGCGCTTGCCCTCCTGCTCGCTCACCAGGGTGATGGCGGCGAAGTCGAGCCCGGCGAGCTGGCGCGCCCCGTCGAGCACCGCACCGAACACCGATTCCAAATTTGCCGCGCGGTTGAGGTCCTCGATGGCCTTGAAGAATCGGCCCTTCTCGTCGCGCGCGCGGCGGATCTCCACCAGGACCCGCTCGACCTCGATGGCCCGGAGCACCTCCCCGGCGAGGGTGCGGAGCAGCGCCTCGTCCCGGTCCTCGAACGGCTCGGGCTCCGTCCGGTCCGCGAGCAGCACCCCGCGCAGCAGCCCGCCCGCCTCGACCAGGGGCACGGCGCACACGCTCCGGGGCGCCGGCCCTCCGTCGTACCAGGTGACCCCGCGGAGGCCCGACGGCGAGACCATCCGCACCGGGACCGACCGCTTCAGCACACCCGCCAGGATGCCCTCGCCGGCGTTGACCGGGCCGCGCTGCACCCGCTCGGAGCTGCTGCGGCAGTCATGGAGCACCAGCGTCCGGTCGTCCGGGGCGAGCAGGAACGCCGCGCAGGTGTGCGTCCGCAGGGCCAGCTCGCCGATCTCCAGCACCGAGCCGACGGCGCCTTCCACCTGCTTCACCGCGGCCAGCATCCACTGGCTCCCGCCGTCGGCCGCGGGCTCGGAGCTCCCGGCGCTGGCCAGGCGGTAGGTGCGGGCCCGCTCCTCCACCTCCTTGATGCGCGCCTTCACCGCCTCCTGCTCGGCATGCCGGGCCAGCGCCAGCCGGGCATTCAGCACGATCCGGTAGATGACCGCGAACAGCGCCAGGAACGCCGCGTGGGTGGCGAAGGGAATCCACCCCGAGCGGAGGGTGAGCAGCGCCTCGAAGCCAAGGGTGAGGGCGAGCAGCAGCGCCGCCGGCACCGCGTCGAAGAAGCCCACCAGCCCGGCCATGACCACGTAGACCAGCGGATGCACCCCGGGACCGGCGAGGCCCACGACCATGTAGGCCGCGGCGACCAGCGGCGCGCCCAGCTCCAGGTCGTCGCGCACGCGGGGACGGGTGCTGGCCGGGATGCGCAGCGCGCGGCGAACGCTTGCCACGCACAGGCCACCCACCAGCCCGGCAGCCGCCGCCACCTCGTCCCACCGCGGATCGGCGACGCCCCGCAGCCGCCCCTGCGCCAGGAGCCAGGCGACGGCGAGCACCGAGACCGGGCCGACGGAGCGGAAGAACCACCGCGCGGCGCGCGGCATCCATGCAGGTCGCGGGCTCATTCGAGGTGGATGACGATCTCGCCGGGCTTCACGAACCCCAGCTCCTCGCGGGCGGCGCGCTCGATGGCCGCAGGGTCGCTCCGGAGCGCTTCGACCTCTCGCCCCAGCCGGAGGTTCTCCTCCCGGAGCTGGGCGTTTCGCTGGGACAGCGCCTCGGCCTGGCCTCGCAGCCGGGCGTGACGCCGGAAGCCCCGGGGCTCGAGCGCGCTCACCAGGGCGAGGACCAGGGACACCGCCGCCGCCAGCCGCCAGCCGTATCGCCGCATCCACTCCATCGCGACACAGGACGGTAGCAGTCGGTCGACCCCCCGCAAGAAAGCCGCTGCGAGGGTCGGCGCCGGCCGGCGGGACCTACCGCGGCGCCGTCTTCCGGAGCGCCTCGTCGATCAGCGGCTCCAGCGTCCCCTGCTCCGCGACCCCGGCGTAGACCGTCACCACCCGCCCGTCGCGGCCGATGATCAACGTGGTCGGCAACAGCCCCACCTTCCCGAACGCGGTCTGCCCGTTCCGGAGCGCGTCGTCGGCGATCAGCACCGGAAAGCGCAACCCCAGCTGATCGGCGAACGGCCGAAGGACCTGAGGTCCCTCGAGGTCCATTCCCACCGCGATCGCCACCAGCCCCCGTCCCTGCTGGTGATCGTAGATCTCTTGAAGCCGGGGCGCGGTGGCGATGCAGGGGAAGCACCAGGTGGCGAGAAACTGCACCACCACCACCTTGCCGCCGAGCTGGCTCCCGTCGAGCCACCCGCCGCCGAGGACCGGCAGCCGCTGCAGCTCCGCCAGGTACGGCGAGGCATCCATCTTCGGCGGAGGATTGGCGGACTGCCCAGCGCACCCGGCGAGAACCAGCCCGAGCACCACGACGGCCCCGGCCACGTGGCGCCTCGAGGGCCTCGCGCTCACGCCCGTGGCGAGTCTCCTGCGGAGATCGCCCGCTGGCACGTCTCGCAGAAGCCGTACAGCTCCATCTTGTGCGAGGTGACCTGAAACCCGTGCTGGCGCGCCACCTTGTCCTGGAGCGCCTCGATGCGGTCGTTCTCGAACTCGACGATGGTCCCGCACCGGGTACAGATGAGGTGGTCGTGGTGATGGCGTCCGACCGCGGCCTCGTACCGGGTCTGGCCGTCGCCGAAGTTCCGCGCGTGGGCCAGGCCGCATTCGTGGAGCAGCTTCATCGTCCGGTACACCGTGGCCACCGAGACCCGGGCATCGTGTTCCCGCACCTTGGCCCAGACCTCCTCGACCGAGAGGTGGCCCCCCAAGGAGAAGAAGGTGTCGATGATCAGGCTCCGCTGCCGGGTGCTCTTCAGGCCGTGCTCGGCCATGTAGCGACTGAGGAGCTCCGATTTGTTGTCCGGATGGCTCACAGGTAACGCCGCCTCCACGCCTCCACTGCCCCCGGTTCGTCTGGCGACCCGAGGTTCACCCCCGTCAACCGGACCAGGGACGCATGCGCCTGGGCGCGCACGGTGGGGTCCGGGTCCGAGAGTGCCTGAACCAGGGCTGGAACATACCCCCGTCCCTCGGGCCGATAGCGCGTCAACTCGGCCGCCAGCGCCCGCAGCCGCGGGTCCGGATCCACCAGCGCCTGGCCCAGGGCCGTCCCCCCCGGGACATAGGGCGCCCGCGACGACGGGAGCAGCAGCAAGAAGACCACCACCGCCAGCCCAACCTGAAAAAACGCCTTGCTCGCCGGGTACTTACGCTTGCTGGCCAGCCCGAACCGGTACACCGCGAAGCAGGCGACGAAGAGGGCGAAGACCCAGGGGGTGAGGCGCTCCAGGGCCATGGGGAGCCGGCCGGGAAAGCTGCGCCCGAAGAAGGCCAGCCCGGCAGAGGCGAGCAGCAGGACGTACAGCGCCACCCCGAGGCCCGGCCCCAGGGTCAGCCCCCCCACCGAGGGGGCCTCATCGACTTGCGAAGCTGCCCCTCTGCTTAGATTGTGTTCCGGAGTCATCGAAAACCGACCGTCGCCCCCACTCGGGGATGCTACTGGTCCCATCCGACCCCTTCATGGCGTCCTGGGAACGCAAACGCCAGCCTGACGACGTGCCCACCCCCGTGGCCGTTGCCGTCTCCGATTTCTGTCGGCGCGCCGGTGCACCTGCGTCCCCGCGCGCCGTCCGGGAGGCGCTGTCGGCGCTCGCCGAGTCGGACGACTTCAGGGTCCGTGCGGTGACCGACGCCGAGCCTCCCGTCCATCCGCTCGGCCCCTTCGCCGTGGTCGACCTCGCCCGGGGCACGGCCGCGGACGTCGCGGGCCTGCGGCAGCGTTCGGGGTACTACGCCCTGGTCGCAGAGATGCTTGCCCTCCACGACGCCCCGCGGGCTGATCCATCCGGGAGCGCTCCGCCCGTCGCGGCTCCCCAGGACCCGGTCGAAGGGCCCGTGGCGCAGGCGGCGGTCACCTCGGGTGCGAGCCCCGTGCGTGCCGAGACCCGCGCCCCGACGGTGGCGGAGCGCATCGCCCCCCGGCGCCGGGCGATGCAGCCCCCTGCGGCGCCTCGGGGGCGGTTCACCCAGGTGGAAGCACAGCGCGCACCCCTCGAGTCGCTCGAGGCGGACGAGGGTCGGTCGACACTCACCACCTTGCTGAGACAGCACGGGCACCGCCCCGCCCTGCTCCGGGCGCTCGCCCAGGGCTACACCGGCCGGCGCGGTGAGCCGTCCGCCTCCGAGCTGGACGCGCTGCTCACCGCCCACGGGCTGCTCGGCGCCGTCGAGGCCAGCGAGCGCGAGCTCATCCTCGAGGCCGTCTCCGAGCACCGGGGCGCGCTCGGCCGCGTGGCCTGGACACTGGGACTCCGCGGGCCCGAGCTCTCTGCCCTCATCTCCCGCCTCGGCCTCGACCCCGAGGTGGACCGGCTGCGCGAGCGCTTCCGCCGCGAGGCGCTCACCCCCGCGAGCTGGACGGCACGGCTGGACCTCTTCGGACGGCGCAAGTACCTCGAGGACCTGGGGGTGGAGCGCGACTTCGAGGAGCGTCTCCGCGGAGATCTGATGGCCGAGCTGCACGCCGCCGGAGCGAACGGCGACGACGCAGCGTCCGCCCTCGCCCAGCGGCTCGCGGTGCCGGAGGCGCTCGTCGCCCGCGCGCTCGATCGGCTCGGACTTCAGGAATAGCCATGCCCATCTACGAATACGAATGCAGCCAGTGCCACCAGACCTCGGACGCGCTCCAGAAGGTGAACGACCCCGCTCCGGAGACCTGCCCGCGCTGCGGCGCCCACCACACGCTGTCCCGCCTGGTCAGCCGGACCAGCTTCGTGCTGAAGGGGGGCGGGTGGTACGCCGACCTCTACTCCTCGAGCAAGTCGAAGTCCGACGGCGGCGAGTCGAAGCCCGCGGCCAAGTCCGAGGGGTCCGGCACGTCCCCATCCAGCCCCGGCACCGGGAGCTCCGGGTCGAGCTCGGGCTCGGGCTCGTCGGGCGGCAGCGCGCCGGCGAACTCCGCCCCGAAGGTCGCCGCCGCGAAGGCGTGACGCCCCCCGGACGCTCCCCGTCCTGGATGCCCCCCGCGGCGGCGCTGCTGCTCGCCGCCTGCGCGGGCCGGACCTCCATGGGCGTCGAGCAGCGCGAGGCGGTGGTGCGCGAGCTCCGCGCCTCTCCGCCCCGCTGGCTGGCCATCTCCTGCGTCCGCGTGCACCTGTCCGCGAGCCCTGGAACGACCTTTCTTCTCGGGGGCCCCCTGGAGGAGCAGGAGCCTGGCTGGCCGGGGCGGAGCGAGGGCGTTCTGCCTGCCGGCACCCCGGTCCAGCTGCTGGACGTGTCCTTCCCCGGCGCCGAGGCCCGCGCCACGCGGCCCGAGGGCACGCCCCGCGATCAGGTCTGGGTCCGGCTGGGGCTTCCGGGCGGCACCACCGCCGTCCTCCCGCTTGCGGACCGGGCACGCTCCGAGCAGGAGTTCTGGGGTGGGCTCGGGGAGTGGGTGAGCCCGCTGGACCCCTCGCTGCAGGCCGCCGGCTGGAACGACGCGGTGGTCGAGGCCGTGCGCACCCGGCACACGGTGGTGGAGATGCCCGAGTCGGCGGTGCTGGCCGCCTGGGGGCCTCCGCTGCGCCGGGAGCAGCGGTTCGAGGCCGCCGCCCGGCGGGAGACGTGGACCTGGCCCGGCGGCGCGCGGCGGGCCGAGCTGCTCGACGGCCGGCTGGTCGAGTCGCGTGCTCCGGACGCTACCGGAACCGTCCCCTGAAGCCCTTCTTCTTCCGGGTCTTCTCCACCTCCCGGGCCTCGCCGGGGCGTCCGAGCCGGGGCAGCTCTCCCACCATCAATGGCCAGTAGGCCTTCCCGCGCAGGGCGGCCAGGAGATCTGCCTGGCTCGTCAGGGGGTCACGGAAGAAGGTGGCCCCACGGCCCACCTCGTCCAAGGTGAGCTTCGCATCGCTGCCGCCAACGCAGGGCAGCCCGAGCTTCTCCGCCGCCTCGACCGCGAGGTCGTTGGCCGGCTGGCGCACGCGGGCGTTGTAGCCCTCGATCGCCGACAACCCCTGAACGCTCAGCACCTGATCCAGCGCCGGCGTGGGGAAGTCGCGGTCGTAGGGCCGGGCGGCGATGACCACCGCGCCCAGGGAGAGCACCTTGGGGAGGCATTCGGCGGCGCTCCACGGCTTCTCCCGGTTGCTGCCCCAGAGCTGCACCGGCTCGGGGGCCTCCTCCGGGCGAGGGAAGAAGCAGAGGAACTGCCCGCGGTCGGTGACCAGCTCCAGCCCCACGAAGATGCGCAGCGGCGTCCTCGGCTGGAGGTCGAACAGCTCGTCACACCCGTCCTGGGTGTTGGTCTCGGTGAAGGCCACCCCCTCGAGGCCGAGGGAGGAGGCCCGCTCGAGGACGGCACGGGGGTCGAGGTCACACCCCTTGGTGAGGTGCGAATGGACGTGGAGGTCGATCAGCATGGTCCGGGAACGCCCGCGGCTAGCACGGACCGGTGTCCCGGTCGAGGCTCAGGCGAACGCCAGTGGCCGCTGGAACACCACCTCGGCGCGCTCCTCACGGGTGCGGATGAGGTAGCCCATCAGCATCAGGGAGGAGCCGTTCTGGAGCACCCGCTCGGGGTCCCGGGCAATCAAGGTCGCGCTGTAGGACATGAAGAACTGCGCGAGGTCCTCCCCCGCCTCACGGGTGATCAGCGCATGGAGCTGCCTGGGGTCCATGCGCTGGATCTCCTGGATGAAACGCACCGCCGCGTCTTTCTTGTTGTTCAAGACTTCGCCCTCGTCCCGCCGCCCGAGCTGCTCGACCCCAGGTTGGGCACGACCCCCACCGAGCGCCACCGCTTTGACACTTCTTCCGCCTGCATGCCATACAACCAGGCGGGCGGCGGTCCCGGGGAGGGGTTCGGCGCATGTTCACGGGCGTGAAGGTGTTCTCGGCCACGAAGGCGCGGGAACGCGAAGAGCTGGGCGAGAACGTCACCCGCTGGCTCAAGAGCAACGCCGATCTCGAGGTCGTGGATCGCGTCGTCTGCCAGTCGAGTGACAACGAGTTCCACTGCTACTCGCTGATCCTCTTCTACCGCGACCGGCCACGGACCGGCGGAGCCCCGCCGCCCTAGCCAGGGGCCGTCAGAGGTCGAAGAAGTAGGACCACTTCACCTGGAAGGTGTCCACCGCCGGCCCAGGGCCGAGGCGGAGCGGGAAGATGCCCGAGGTGGGTTCCTGCTGGTGGGTCACCTCGCCGGACTGCGGGTCGATGACCTTCTGCAGCCCGAGCGTTCCCTGGTTGCGCGCGTAGACCAGGAAGAGCGTGGAGCCCAGCCGGTACTCCCAGCGCAGCACGACATTGATGTTGAGCGCGGCGTCGTGGAAGTCGGGATTGTCGATCCCCTCCGGACGGCTAGACAGCCGCTGCAGCTGTGCGACGTGGATCCGGTCCCCGGTGGAGGCGGTGGCGCTGAAGAGCTCCGGGTAGTGCGCCCCGGCGGAGAAGAGCTGGGCGTAGATCTGCAAGGTGAGCCGCGGGGCGAAGACGAACGTCTGCCGCAAGGTGATCGAGAGGTCCTCGGCATCCTGGCGGCCGAAGACGAAGGTGTTGCTCTCGGGCTTCTCCAGGCCAGCCTGGCTGCACGGGCCCATCCAGCAGTCGACGTAACGGGCGCCCTGGGGCTGCCGGTCGTACTTGCCGCTGAGCTGCGTCTCCCACCAGGACCAGGGGCGGACCGTCAGGTTCAGCTCGGTGCCCCAGCCGGTCTGGGCAGGGATGGGATCCTGACGAAAGGAGCGCAGCAGGAACACGCTCCCCCCGAGGATCACCGGCCGGGCGGGATCGGTGGTGCCGTAGACCGTGAACGACGCCGAGTTCTGACGCTCCAGTGGAATGCCGTAGTCGCGGATCTCCCGGACGTCGAAGCGCGGGATCTGGAGACTCACGAACCCACCGACGACCTGGAACCCTGGCAGAGTCACCCATCCATCCAGGAACCCGTAGTTCCCCCGGGGAGTCCAGCGGCCCTCGGTGGTCCAGAAGCTCTGGAACCCGAGGTTGGCCTGGATCTCCCGGAGGCTGCCGATGCCCCGGCTCCGGAAGTAGCGCAGGTTTGCCCCGAACGCCTGGCGGTTCTGGCTCTCCTGGTAGCCCATGGCGTTCAGGTCCAGGCGCGGCGAGGCGCCCTGGTAGCTGACGTTGGCCCGGACCCCTTCTCCACCCAGGCGTCCAGCGATCAGGTATCCGCCGAGTCCGAAGTCGCCGGGATGCATCACCGTCCCGTCGAGGAGCACGTCGTTGGCTGGTCCTCCGATTCTCCGGCTCCCGTTGATGGCTGCCACGGCCACCCACTCCCCGTTGCGCGACCGGAGGTCCAGGTCCAGGCCGGCGGTGGTGCCTCCGTAGGACTGACAATCCTCGCGTCGGATCGGGTCCGCCGAATTGAGCCGGACGGCGTCGGGCTGCGCCGCCTGGAGCGCTTCCTGGTGCTGGATGTCGGCCTCGGTGCACCGGGACGTCAAGGGATTCGCCGAGGTGAGCGACGCTCCGACGGCCGAGCTTCCGAGGAAGCTCTGCCTCAAGACCGCGGCGAGGTAGTTCCGCGAGACTGGCGGCTCGCGCGGGAGCTCGCCATTCAGACCCAGGTGAAACGGCCGCTGGGGGTGCAGCGCCAGCCGCCGGTCCGGAGTCTGCTCCACCTGATGCACCCAGGCGTCGTCGGGGTCCGGATCGTCGAGAAACGCCACGTCGTGCTTCCCCGGGTCGGCCACGCCGAGCACCACGGCATCGAGCAGCCCCAGCTCCAGTCCCTTGCGGAGGTTTCCGGTGGCCTTCGCCGCCGCGAGGATGGGTGTGTCGAGCCCGATCCGCCGGCTGTAGAAGAGCCGCTGGGGAACTCCGAACTCCGACCCCACTGGCTGGAAGAGCTCGAGCCCCTGGTTGAAGAACGGTCGCTTCTCGGGAAAGAGGATCTCCTGGTTGGTGAGGTTCAGGACCACCTGGTCCGCCTCGACCTGCCCGAAGTCGGGGTTGACCGCCGCGACGAGCGTCAGGTCCGAGGTCAGCGTCGCGCGGAGGTCGGCGCCCACGTCGGCCGAGGGGTAAGCCAGGTGCGGCTGGGGGTATGCAGGATCCGAGAACTGCGGGCGGAAGCTCAGGCGCGCCGTGGCGTACGGGGTGACCTGGAACGCCCGACGGGGCTGCAGGCCATCGAGCCCGGTCAATGTCCCGAGCTGAGAGACCAGCCCGTTGGCGCTCCTGGGGATCAACCGCGAGTCGAAGACCTGGTGGGTGCGGTACACCGTCCGACGCACCAGGAATCCCCACTCCTGCGTGGGGGCGCGCGGAAACCGGAGCAGGTCGAGAGGGATGGCGAACTCGGCGCTCCAGCGGTCGGCTCCGAGCGCGACCGCCGCATCCCACACCCCGTCCCAGGTGTCGGCGAGGTTGACGTCGCCGTACAGCAGCCCGTCCCGCAGCACCCCGGCGGCGTTCACCCCGAAGTAGTAGCCGCTGCGGCCCTCGTGGGTGGAATCGATCGCCAGCTCCACCTGATCGCCGCTCAGGATGGCGTCGCGCCGGGCCAGCTGGCGGTTGACCTCCTCGGTCCGCGGGTCGTGACAGACGACCGAGATGAAGAGGGTCCGGTCGTCGTAGAGGACGCGGACCTCGGTCCGGAAGGCGGGCGAGGGTGTGCGCCCCTCCTCGGGGAACTGCTCGACGAAGTCGGTGTACGCAGCAGCGCGCTGCCAGACCGCCTCGTCGGGGATCCCGTCCAGCTTCGGCGCCTCGGAGGTCCGCACGGCGCGGATCGGTCCCTGGGCGGCGAGCGCCGGACAGACGGCCGCCAGCGCGCAGACCAGGACGGCTTTCCGAACGAGGTCCAATCGGGGGCTCGGCAGTCCTCCCTAAGCCGGAACCCCGACCTCGATTGCCTGGCTGCAGCGAGCGGCCCTCCACAGGCGACGACCCGGGCCGGGAGTCCCGCCTAGGCTCCGTCGGCCCATGTCCCGACCCCTCTCGACCTGGATCGTCCTCCTCCTCGCCGGTTGCGCCGGCAACCCCGCCCCGCACTCCTCGTCACCCGCCGGTCACCCGTCCGCCGCAGACGCCGCCGCGCCCTTGCCGGCGGCCGGGACCTTGGCCGATGGAGGGGCCATGCTTGCACCTCCGGTGTCCGCGCGGCTGGTCGAGGCGCTGGTCCAGCTCCACGGGGAGGGCGCCCGTCCGCGGGCCGAACGGGGGGTGAAGCAGGTCCTCGCCTTCTGGCGGGCCGAGGACGGGGACGCCGTGACCCAGGAAAAGTTCGTCACCTCGGCCTTCATCGCCGATCCGGCGCTGCTCGCCCGGACACGGGACCGGCTCGCCGAGGCGTTCGAGGCGGCGGATGGGCACTTCCTGGAGATCGGCCGGACCTGGCGCGCAGGCGCCGAGCTGGAGCGCGGCCCCGAGCTGCCGGTGGACGCGCTGCTGGCCGCCGCCGACCTGAGCGCCCACTTCCAGGAGGACACCTTCTCCTCCAGGGTCGCCTTCACCGTGCTGCTGAACTGGCCGCTGGATTCGCTGGAGGAGATGGTGGCCCGGGGGCCCGGCTGGTCCCGGACGCGGTGGGCCGAGGCCCGGCTGGCGGGGCGTCTCGCCACCCGGCCATCGGGAGCGGCGATGGCGGCGCGCGCCGAGGCGACCGCCGCGGCCGAGGCGTACATCGCGGGGTACAACCTCTGGGTTCATCACCTGGTCGGTCCGGAGGGGCAGCGCCCGTTTCCCAAGGGCAAGCGGCTGCTGAGCCACTGGAACCTGCGGGACCAGATCAAGGCCGACTACGCCGAGGGACCCGAGGGGCTGGTGCGCCAGCGGCTGATCCGCGCCGCGATGGAGCGCATCGTTGCGCAGGACATCCCCCGGGCGGCCATCGACGATCCACGCCTGGACTGGGACCCGGTCCGCAACATCCTGTCCGCAGCTCCGACGGCGGAGGTCGAGGAGCGTCCGGCACAGACGGGCAAGGCAGCCGGCGTGCTGAAGGTCAGCGCCGACCGGGAGCCGGACACCCGCTACGCGCTGCTGCTCCGGAACTTCCAGGCGGCTCGCCGGACGGACCAGGACTCGCCGTTCGCCCCCACG
This sequence comes from Myxococcaceae bacterium, assembly GCA_035519675.1. Lineage (GTDB taxonomy): Bacteria > Myxococcota > Myxococcia > Myxococcales > Myxococcaceae > RPRB01. Next base: position 27,361 of record DATIWB010000109.1, on the reverse strand, counting down.
GAGATGGACCGGCGGTTCCAGCTCGAGCACGAGATTCCCGAGGCGCGCGTCCGGGCCCTGCTCGAGTCCGTGGTTGCCTCCCCGCTGGTTTCCAGGGTCGCTGCGCTCATCGAGCACCGCCTGGGCAGGCCGCTGGAGCCGCACGACCTCTGGTACGCCGGGTTCAGCGTCCGGGCCCGCGTCCCCGAGGCCAAGCTCGACGCCCTCACCCGGAAGCGCTACCCGACCCCCGAGGCGTACGCCAAGGACATGCCCCGGCTGCTCCGCGCGCTGGGCTTCACCCCGGCGAAGTCGAAGTGGCTCGCCGACCGCATCGTGGTGGACCCGGCCCGCGGCTCGGGCCACGCTCTGCAGGCCGCCCGCCGCGGCGACTTCCCGCACCTGCGCACCCGGGTCGCGCCGGGGGGGATGGACTTCAAGGGGTACAACATCGCCGTCCACGAGATGGGTCACAACTTCGAGCAGCTGTTCTCGCTCTACGAGGTGGACAGCACCCTGCTCGCCGGCGTGCCGGGCAACGCCTTCACCGAGGCGCTGGCGTTCACCTTCCAGGCCCGGGACCTCGAGCTGCTCGGCCTGGGCAAGCCCAGCGCGCGCGACGAGCAGCTCCGGATCCTGAACGACTTCTGGGCCACCTGGGAGATCGCCGGCGTTGCCCTGCTGGACATGGCCCTCTGGCACTGGATGTACGAGCACCCCGACGCCACACCGGCGCAGCTCCGGGAGGCGACGGTGGGCCTCGCCCGCGACCTGTGGAACCGGCTCTACGCGCCGGTGCTCGGCGGCAAGGACTCGGCCGTGCTCGGCATCTACTCGCACCTCATCGCCCCGTCGTTCCTCTACCTCCCCGCCTACCCGCTGGGGCACCTCATCGCCTTCCAGCTCCAGGAGAAGCTCCAGGGCCCGCGCTTGGGTGCGGAGTTCGAGCGGGTGGCCTCGTATGGGCGGGTGACGCCGGACGCCTGGATGATCCACGCGACCGGGGAGCCGCTCTCGGCCGAGCCGCTGCTCCGGGCGACCGAGGCGGCGCTGAAGGCCGAGTCCGCCGTGCGCTGAGCGCCCACCCCGGGTGCCCGGTGCCAGCCCACCGCCCGCGGGTGAACACTGGCCTGGTGCCTGTCGCGGGCGCCTCCTTGGTGCCATCGTGTACAGCTTCCTGCCCAGCATGGCTCGACCAGACGACACCGCCCCGCGGCCCGCCCAGAGCGTCACCCCGGACACCGGGGCCCCCCGAGCCCGCGGGCGGGCGAGCGAGACGGGCACGGCCGGGCGGGGCTCGCCCGCCGGGGCCGGTGTCCCGGTGCTCGCGAGCGCGGACGGGCCAGGGCGTGCGGCGAGCATGATCATCGAGGCGGTGACCCCGGAGCTCGACGGGGGCCGCTCCCCGGTGAAGCGCATCGCCGGTGAGGCGCTCCACGTCGAGGCCGACATCTTCAAGGAGGGCCACGACGTGCTCGCCGCCGTGGTGTGGTGGCGGCAGATCTCTCCCTCCATCGAGGCCGGGCCCTGGCGGGCGGTGCCGATGCACCCGCTGGGGAACGACCGGTGGGCCACGGACGTGACGCTCGGGCCGCCGGGCCGGGTGGTCTTCACCATCGAGGCCTGGCCGGACCTCTACCGCAGCTGGGTGTCCGAGCTGGAGCGCAAGGTGGCCGTCGGCCGCGACGTCCAGAGCGAGCTGCTCGAGGGCGCTGCCCTCCTCCGGGCCTGCGCCGCCCGCGCCGACGCGGCGCACGCCAGCCACGACGCGCAGCTGTTGGACGAGGCGGCCGCCGCCCTCGAGGGTCCGCCGATGGACGCCATCGCCCGGGCCACCGAGGCGCGGGTGGTGGACACCGCCGCGAGGTACCCCGACCGGAGCATCGGCCGCCGCGACCCGCTCGAGCGCCCGGTGCTGGTGGAGCGCGAGCGGGCCCGGACCGGTGCCTGGTACGAGCTGTTCCCCCGGAGCGCGGCGCACGGCGAGCGCCACGGCACCTTCCGCGACGCCGAGGCGCTGCTCCCCGAAATCGAGCGGCTCGGGTTCGACGTGGTCTACCTCCCGCCCATCCACCCCATCGGACGCACCGCCCGCAAGGGGAAGAACAACGCGGCGAGGGCGGAGCCCGGCGACGTCGGCAGCCCGTGGGCCATCGGCTCCCGCGAGGGCGGCCACACCGCGGTGCACCCGGAGCTGGGGACAGTGGAGGATTTCCGGCGTTTCGTGGGGCGGGCTGCCGAGCACGGCCTGGAGGTGGCCCTCGACCTCGCCTTCCAGTGCTCGCCCGACCACCCGTGGGTGACCGAGCATCCGGAGTGGTTCCAGCACCGGCCCGACGGCACCATCAAGACCGCCGAGAACCCGCCCAAGCGCTACGACGACATCGTGAACTTCGACTTCCTCGGGCCCGGGCGGAGCACGCTCTGGCCGGCGCTGCTCGAGGTGGTGCTGTTCTGGGTGCGGCAGGGCGTGGGCATCTTCCGGGTCGACAACCCGCACACCAAGCCCCTGCCCTTCTGGGAATGGCTGCTGGAGGAGGCCCGCGAGCGCGAGCCGGGCCTGGTCTTCCTCTCCGAGGCCTTCACCCGGCCGAAGCTGATGCGCGCCCTGGCCAAGCTGGGCTTCAGCCAGAGCTACACCTACTTCACCTGGCGGAACCACAAGCGTGAGCTCACCGAGTACTTCCAGGAGCTGCGCCGGCCGGTGTGGGCGGAGGTGATGCGCCCGAGCCTCTGGCCCAACACCCCGGACATCCTCCCCGAGTTCCTCCAGCGCGGCGGGCCGCCCGCCTTCCGGATCCGGGTCGCGCTCGCCGCCACGCTCGGGGCCTCCTACGGCATCTACTCGGGCTACGAATTCTGCGACGCCCCGGTCCTGCACGGCGAGGAGTACCGGGACAGCGAGAAGTACCAGCTGGTGGACTGGCGCACCCGGCGCTCGGGGGACATCGGGGAGTGGATCGCCCGGCTCAACGAGATCCGCCACGCCGAAGCCGCGCTCCGGCGCGACGACGGGCTGGAGTTCTTCGACTGCGACGACCCCCAGGTGCTCTTCCACGGCAAGCGCACCGACGACGGGACCAGCCAGGTGCTGGTGGCGGTGAGCCTGGACCCGTACCGCGCCCACACCGTCGAGCTGCAGCTACCGCTGAAGCGCTACGGACTCGCCGGCCGCGAGGTGGTGGAGGTGGAGGAGCGGCTCGCCGGGGAGCGCCAGCTCTGGCGCGGCGAGACGACGACGGTGACCCTCACCCCCGAGAGGCCAGCGGCGGTCTGGACGGTGCGCGCCCCGGCCCGAACCGAGCAGGGCTTCGACTACTTCTACTGACAATGCCCACCGACGATCCGCTGTGGTTCAAGTCGGCCATCATCTACGAGCTGCACGTGCGCGCCTTCTTCGACTCCAACGGAGACGGCAAGGGCGACATCCAGGGGCTGATCGCCAAGCTGCCCTACCTCCAGGACCTGGGCGTCAACTGCCTCTGGCTGCTGCCGATGTACCCCAGCCCGCTGCGCGACGACGGCTACGACATCGCCGACTTCTATGCCATCCATCCCGACTACGGGACGCTGGAGGACTTCCAGCACCTGGTCGATGCGGCGCACGCCCGCGGCATCCGCATCCTCACCGAGCTGGTGGTGAACCACACCAGTGACCAGCACCCCTGGTTCCAGGAGGCGCGGACCAGCCCGGACAGCCCGCGCCGAAACTGGTACGTGTGGAGCGACAGCGACCAGAAGTACCAGGGTGCGCGCATCATCTTCACCGACACCGAGCGCTCCAACTGGACCTGGGACCCGGTGGCCAAGCAGTACTACTGGCACCGCTTCTTCAGCCACCAGCCCGACCTCAACTACGACAACCCCGAGGTCCAGGAGGAGATGCTGAACGTCATGCGCTTCTGGCTGCGCATGGGGGTGGACGGCTTCCGCTGCGACGCCGTGCCCTACCTCTTCGAGCGCGAGGGCACCAACTGCGAGAACCTCCCCGAGACCCACGCCTTCTTGAAGAGGCTGCGCGCCACCATCGACCGCGAGTTCCAGGGCCGGGTGCTGCTCGCCGAGGCCAACCAGTGGCCCGCGGACGTGCGCTTCTACTTCGGCGACGGCGACGAGTTCCACATGGGGTTCCACTTCCCGGTGATGCCCCGCATCTTCATGTCGGTGCGGCGAGAGGAACGGACGCCGATCGTGGAGATCATGCAGCAGACGCCGGACATTCCCGAGACCTGTCAGTGGGCCATCTTCCTGCGCAACCACGACGAGCTGACGCTGGAGATGGTGACCGACGAGGACCGGGACTACATGTACCGCGAATACGCCAAGGACCCGCGGATGAAGCTGAACCTGGGCATCCGCCGGCGGCTGGCCCCGCTGATGGACAGCGGGCGGCGGCGGCTCGAGCTGCTCCACTCGCTCCTCTTCAGCCTCCCCGGAACGCCGGTCATGTACTACGGCGACGAGATCGGCATGGGCGACAACATCTTCCTCGGCGACCGCAACGGCGTCCGCACGCCGATGCAGTGGACGCCGGACCGGAACGCCGGCTTCAGCCGCGCTGACTACGCCCGCCTCTACGCCCCGGTCATCGCCGACACGGTGTACGGCTACCAGGCGCTCAACGTGGAGGCGCAGGAGGCGACGCCGGGCTCGCTCCTCAACTGGGTTCGCGAGCTCATCCGGGTCCGCAAGCAGCACCCGGCCCTGTGGATGGGCAAGCTGCGGTTCGTGAACCCGCCGAACAGGAAGGTGATGGCCTTCGTCCGCCTGGCCCCCGAGGAGACGCTGCTCTGCCTGTGCAACCTCGCCCGGGGCGCGCAGCCCGCCGAGCTCGACCTCTCCGAGTGGCAGGGCTGGACCCCCCTGGAGCTCTTCGCCGAGACCGCCTTTCCCGCCATCACCGACCGGCCGTACCAGCTCTCGCTCGGTGCCTACGGCTTCTACTGGTTCCGGCTGCAGCCGCCGGGTGGAGGGAGCGGCTCATGAACGTCACCATCGAGGAGCTCAGCGGCTGGCTGCAACACCAGCGCTGGTTCGGCGGCAAGGGCGTGCCCATCTCCAAGGTCGAGGTGCTGGAGCGCATCCCCCTGCAGTCGACGGCCGACGCCGAGGCCAGCATCGTGCGCGTGAGCTACCTGCTCGGCTCGGCCGAGACCTACCTGGTCCTCCTCCAGCGGACCGCGGACGGAGGCCTGCGCGACGCCCTGGAGGACCCCGCGGTGGCCCGGGCGGTGCTGGCGTTCGCACGCGATGCCCGGCGGGTCCCGGTGGGCAGCACCACGGTCCGGGCCGAGACCATCGGAAACGGCGCGGAGGTCCTGGCGACGCTGCCGCCCGAGCCCGCGGTCCGTTCGCTCGCGGTGGAGCAGAGCAACACCAGCGTGGTGCTCGGCGAGCGGGTGCTCTTGAAGATCCTCCGCAAGCTGGAGGTCGGCCTGTCCCCCGAGGTGGAGATGGGCCGCTTCCTGGCCACCCACGGCTACCGGTCCACCCCCCAGCTCCTGGCGGCGCTGACCCTCGAGGGGCCCAGCGCGAGCGAGCTCGCCTTGCTCTACGCCTTCGTGCCCAACCAGGGGGACGGCTGGGAGTACCTCACCGGTGCGCTCCGGCTCTCCCCCGAGCCCACTGCCGAGGTGCTGGCGAGGCTGGAGCGGCTCGGGACGCGGGTGGGCGAGCTGCACCGGGTGCTCGCCTCGGACGAGACCGAACCCACCTTCGCCCCCGAACCCATCCACCAGGAGGACCTGCAGCGCTGGAGCAGCTCCATCGTCGGCGAGCTGGGCGTCACCCTGGCCAAGGCCGCCGAGCGCTTTCCCGAGCTGCTGGAGCGCCAGGACGCGCTGACCGAGCGGGCGAAATCCCTGGCCTCGCTCGCCCCCTCGGGTCAGAAGATCCGCCAGCACGGGGACCTTCACCTCGGGCAGGCGCTCTGGGCGCGGAACGACTGGATGGTGATCGACTTCGAGGGCGAGCCGACCAGGCCCTACGCCATGCGGAGGGAGAAGCACACCCCGCTCCGCGACGTGGCGGGGATGCTGCGCTCGTTCTCCTACGCCGCGTCGGTGGCCGAGCTGCAGCCCGCGGCCCGCAAGCGCGCCGTCGCCGCGGCGAAGAAGGCGTTCCTCGGAGGCTGGCGCGGCGCCGTCCGGGGCACGGGGTTGCTCCCGGCGACCGAGGGCGATGCCCGCACCATGCTCGACGTGCTGGAGCTGGAGAAGACGCTCTACGAGCTCCGCTACGAGCTACAGATGAGGCCCGACTGGGCTGCCATCCCTGCCGAGGCGCTCTTGTGACCGCCGCCGCCTCGTCCGACCCGGGGCTGCGGGCCGCGCTCGACGCCATCCGCGCGCTGCACCACCCCGAGCCGCACCAGTTCCTCGGGGCGCACCCCGAGCCGGGTGGAGGCACCGTCGTCCGAGCCTACCGGCCCGACGCCGAGGCCATCACCCTCATCGCCGACGACGGGGCGGAGTGGCCGATGCGTCCGCTCGGGCACGGGATGTTCGAGGTCCGCACCCCACGGGCGATCGGCCCGTACCACCTCGGCGTCACCTACCCCGGTGGCCGCCGCTTCACGCTCGGCGACCCCTACCGGTTCTGGCCCACCCTGGGCGAGCTCGACCTCTACCTCCTCAACGAGGGCCGGCACGAGCGTCCCTGGGAGCGGCTCGGGGCGCACCCCCTGCTCCACGGTGGAACCGCCGGGACGGCCTTCGCCGTCTGGGCGCCCACCGCCGCCGGGGTCTCGGTGGTCGGCGACTTCAACGGCTGGGACGGCCGGCTTCACCCGATGCGGCGGATGGGCAGCTCGGGCATCTGGGAGCTCTTCGTTCCCGAGGTGGGCGAAGGAGCGCGGTACAAGTTCGAGATCCGTCCCGCCGGCGGTGGGCCGCCGATGCTCAAGGTGGACCCGTACGGCTTCCGCACCGAGGTGCCCCCGGCCAACGCCTCGGTGGTGCACGCCCTCGACCACTACGAGTGGCGCGATGCGGGCTGGATGGAGCAGCTCGACCGGACCGACCTGTGGACCCGGCCGATGAGCATCTACGAGGTCCACCTCGGCAGCTGGCGGCGGGTCCCCGAGGAGGGCAACCGTCCGCTGACCTACCGGGAGATCTCGGTCCAGCTCGCGGGGTACTGCCAGGACATGGGCTTCACCCATGTGGAGCTGCTCCCGGTCGCCGAGCATCCCTTCGGCGGCTCCTGGGGCTACCAGGTGGGCAACTACTTCGCGCCCACCGCCCGCTTCGGCCACCCGGACGACTTCCGCTTCTTCGTGGACCACCTGCACCAGGAGGGAATCGGCGTCATCGTCGACTGGGTGCCGGGTCACTTCCCCCGCGACGTCTGGGGGCTCGGCCGGTTCGACGGGAGCGCCCTGTTCGAGCACGCCGATCCCCGGCAGGGCGAGCAGCCCGACTGGGGCACCTACGTCTTCAACTTCGGCCGCAACGAGGTGCGCAACTTCCTGGTGAGCAACGCGCACTTCTGGATCGACCAGTACCACGTGGACGGGCTGCGGGTGGACGCGGTCGCCTCGATGCTCTACCTCGACTACTCACGCCAGCCGGGGGGATGGGTGCCCAACAAGTGGGGCGGCCGGGAGAACGAAGAGGCCATCTCCTTCCTCCGCGAGCTGAACGCCTCGGTGCGCGCGCGCCATCCGGGCGTCCACATCATCGCCGAGGAGTCCACCGCCTGGCCCAAGGTGACGGCGCCGGCGTCGGAGGGAGGCCTCGGCTTCACCCTGAAGTGGAACATGGGGTGGATGCACGACACCCTGAAGTACTTCGCCACCGACCCGCTCTTCCGGGTGCACGACCACAACAAGCTGACCTTCGGCCTGCTGTACGCGTACAGCGAGCACTACGTCCTGCCGCTCTCGCACGACGAGGTCGTGCACCTCAAGGGGTCGCTCTGGGGTCGGATGCCCGGGTACGACCCGGAGAAGGCCGCCAACCTCCGCTCGCTCCTCGCCTGGATGTGGGCGCACCCGGGCCGGAAGCTGCTCTTCATGGGCGGGGAACTCGGACAGCCGGCGGAGTGGAACCACGACCGGAGCCTCGACTGGCACCTGCTGGCCGAGCCGCTCCACGCCGGAGTCCAGACCCTGGTGCGCAGCCTGAATGATCTCTACGCCCGGCACCCGGCGCTCCACGCCCGGGACGACCATCCCGAGGGCTTCCGGTGGATCCAGGCCGACTCGGCGAGCAGCAACGTCTACGGCTTCCTCCGCTTCGAGCCCTCCGGGCGCGCCATCGCCTGCCTGGCCAACCTGGCCAACCAGCCCTGGCCGGGGTACCGGTTCGGCCTGCCCTACGCCGGGACCTGGCAGCGCATCCTGGACACCGACGCCGCGGCGGTCGGTGGGCGGGAGCGGAGCGGCCCCTCGACGGTGCGGACCGAGCACCTGCCCTGGGATGGCCTGCCCGAATCGATCGCCCTGGATCTGCCCCCGCTCACCGTGCAGTGGTTCCTCTCCCCGTAGCCGGACACCCTGGCATGCTCGGGACTCGCGAGGCCCTCCTCTTTCTCACCGTGGTGGTGGTCGCCGTCCCGCTCTTCAAGCGGCTCGGCCTGGGCTCGGTGCTGGGCTACCTCGTCGCCGGGGTGCTCATCGGGCCCCACGGGCTCCGGCTCATCCCCGACGTCGCGGAGGTGGGCGAGCTGGCCGAGCTGGGGGTGGTGCTCCTCCTCTTCCTGATCGGGCTCGAGCTCCAGCCCCGCCGGCTGTGGGAGCTCCGCAAGCGCGTCTTCGGCGTGGGCGGGGCACAGGTCACGCTCAGCGGCGCGCTGCTGGCCCTGGGTGCGCTCGCCCTCGGCCTCTCCTGGCAGGCGGCGCTGGTGGCGGGGCTCGGGCTGTCGCTGTCCTCCACCGCCTTCGCCCTGCAGCTGCTGGGCGAGCGGAACGAGCTGCCCACGCCGCGCGGCCAGACCGCCTTCGGCATCCTGCTCTTCCAGGATCTGGCGGTCATTCCGCTCCTGGCGGTGCTGCCGCTCCTCGGGCCGGCGGGGGCCCGCGTCGACACCTCCTGGGTTCCGCCGGCGAAGGCCCTGGGTCTCATCGTCCTCATCGTCCTGGTGGGCCGCACCCTGCTCCGGCCCGCGTTCCGGCTGGTCGCCTCGGCCCGCAGCCAGGAGGTCTTCACCGCCTCGGCCCTGCTGGCGGCGCTGGGGACGGCCATCCTCGTCTCCGCGGTGGGGCTGAGCATGGCGCTCGGGGCGTTCATGGCCGGCGTGCTTCTGGCCGACTCCGAGTACCGCCACGAGCTCGAGGCCGACCTCGAGCCCTTCCGTGGCCTCCTGATGGGCCTGTTCTTCGTCTCGGTGGGGATGTCGGTCGCGCTCGAGCTGCTGCTCCAGCGCCCCTGGCTCATCGCCGGGCTGGTGGTGGGGATGACCGCCCTCAAGGTGCTGTCCATCGGCGTCCTGGGGCGGCGGGTGCTCGGGGCCTGGCCGGCAGCCTGGGAGCTGGGGGTGCTCCTGAGCCAGGGGGGCGAGTTCGCCTTCGTGCTCTTCGGCCTGGCGGTCTCCTACGAGATCCTCTCCGGCCCGCTCCGGGACATCCTGGTCCTGGTGGTGAGCATGTCGATGGCGCTCACTCCCCTGCTCACCCTGGCCTACGACCGGATCGTGGCACCCCGGCTCCGCACCCGCGACGACCGGCCGTATGATCGAGACGTGGAGCAGGACACCCCGGTCATCATCGCCGGCTTCGGGCGATTCGGGCAGGTCGTGGGCCGGGTTCTCCGGGCGCGGCGCATCCCCTTCACCGCCATGGACGCCGACCCGGCGCAGATCGACTTCCTCCAGCGCTTCGGGAACAAGGTGTTCTACGGAGACGCCTCGCGGCTCGACCTGCTCCGCGCGGCGCGGGCGGACCGGGCGCGGCTCTTCGTCCTGGCCATCGACGAAGTCCAGGCCTCGCTCCGGACGGCCAGGGAGGTGCAGGAGCACTTCCCGCACCTGGTCATCTTCGCCCGGGCCCGCAACCGAGCTCACGCCTACCAGCTGATGGAGCTGGGCATCCAGCACGTGGTCCGCGAGACCTTTCTCTCCAGCCTCGAGCTGACGGGCGACGTCCTTCAGGAGCTGGGATTCAGCTACTCCGAGTCCCGGGCCACGCTGGACCGGTTCCGCGAGCACGACGAGCAGCTGCTTCAAGAATCCTTCCAGTACCAGCGGGACGAGAAGAAGCTCATCGAGATCGCCGAGCGCTCGCGCCGGGAGCTCGAATCGCTCTTCGCCCGCGACGCCGGGGAGGAGCGGAAGAGCGCGTGAGGGTCCTGGCGCCCCAGATCCGGCAGGCCACCTCGGGAGATGCGCCGGCCATCGCCCGGGTCCAGGTGCTCACCTGGCAGCAGACCTACCGGGGGATCCTCCCCGACTCGTTCCTCGACGCCCTGGACGTGGAGCGGAGCGCCGAGAGCTGGCGGGCCGTCGTGGCCGACCGCCGGCGCATCACCCACGTGGTGGACGGTCCGGGCATCCTCGGGTTCTGCACCGCCGGCCCGTCGCGCGGAGACCCCACCGGGTTCCGGGGCGAGGTGGAGGCCATCTACATCCACCCCGCCGAGCAGGGGCGCGGGCACGGCACGGCCCTGGTCCAGGCGGCGATGGGCTGGCTCGCAGCCAAGCGCCTCACGCCGGTGCTGGTCTGGGCGCTGGAGGCCAACGCCCAGGCCCATGGCTTCTACCAGTCCCTCGGGGCACGGCGGCTGGACACCCGGCTGTTGCGCATCGCCGATGCGCTCTACCCCGAGGTGGGCTTTGGCTGGCCCGAGGCTGGGCTCACTGCGGGGTGATGGGCCCGGCCTTCACCACCTCGAAGTCGCGGCCCTTGATCTGAGCCAGCGAGCGGGTCTCCTCGTCCGAGAAGCGGGGGTCGGGCGCTCCCGACAGCCACCAGCTGGTCCCTCCCCCGTTGTCGGCGACGATCATCCCGTACTCCTTGAGCGCCTGGAGAATGACCTGCATCCGCCAGCTGAAGCCGGAGATGTCCACGTCCTTCTTCAGCCGGACCCGGAGGCCCATCGGCGGACAGCTCGACCAGGTCTGGCAGGTGCCCGCGGCATGGGTCGCCGGCCAGACGAAGCCCTTCTGGCTGTGGCCGACCACGAAGCGCAGCGCGTGGCCGATGTACCCCGAGTCCACCTCCTCCCAGCGGACGAGCCCGGCGAAGATCGGCAGGCCCGCGGCGTCGGCGGAGGTCCAGCGCAGGGGCCGCGTGTCGTTCGACCGGAGGTTCCACTTCGCCCCGTTCGAGGCGTTCCAGGAGCCATCGGCGCTGCGTGAGCCCTGGAAGAGCTCGTAGAGGAAGCCGCGCTCGCGGTCGACCACGATGACGTGCCGGTCGGCCGACGGGTCCGGCTGAGCCTGCCAGGGGATGGGGAACGGCCCGGGGTCGCTCTCGTCCGGGTAGCCCCAGTAGGAGACCCTGACCATGGGCTGATCCTGACCGACCTCGACGTAGGGGATGCCGTCGCCTTCCGCGTCCCAGGCCGCGGTGAGCGGGTCGTTCGCGCCCATGTCGGCGATGTACGCCTCAGAGCTCGGGTCCACCGGGGCTCCGTCGATGCGGGTGTTCCAGGGGTTGTCGGGCGGGAAGATGGCGGCCCTGGCGGGAGGCGGAGGCTGGGGAGCGGGGCCGGCGTCCGGGGTCGGCGCGGGGTCGGGGTTGGCGGGGACCGGTCCGCCGTCCGGGTCCGTGCCGGGCGCCGTTCGCCCCGGGGTCGGCGTGGTGCCTGCGTCGCGCGCATCAGGCGCGGGCCGCTCCCCGGGGCGCGCGGGCGGGGCCGTGGCGTCGGTCACCGCCAGGCCGCTGCTGCAGGCAGCAAGGGCGGCCACCAGAATCGATGTCAGGGTCCGCATCGGCGCGGCACCCTACCCAGCCGAGCAACACCGTGGGCAGTGTTTGACAGCCCGCGTCGTTGCCCGATCGAGGAGCAGCCCGGCGGGCGACCGATCGCGAGAGCTCGGGAAACCCGCTGCCGGCGCCACTCCCCCCGCGCCGGCTACGATGGGTCCGCTGTCTCCTCGGGGCCGCCGAGCGAGGCGATCCACCCTTCGGGCAATCCCGCTGCCCGCGCGCCGCGGACGAGCGCCTCGACGAACCGCGGGCTCACCGGCCCGTCCAGGCTCCTCCTCCCCGGGGCGGTGGTGAAGGCGGTCGCGGTCCGCTCCCCCGCCGCCGTCCGCACCCGCACCTCGCGCTCGACGCACATGTGGGTGATGACGCCCTCCTTGTGCTGGATGATCGGCCAGTCCTTCGGCGCGATCTCGAACAGCAGCCCATGCACGCTGCGGCCGGGAAGGTCCTCCAGGCCCGCCACCCGACCGGCCCACCAGCGGGAGGGGAAGTCGTAGACCAGCCCGAGGTCGAGCGCCTCGGCCTTCACCGCGGGCGGCAGGTGGAAGAAGTCGTACCCGTGCTGGTGGCGCCACTCCTCGAACGCTGCCCGGTCGAGGATGGTCGAGTACGCGAAGTAGGCCCGGGGCGGCCCCTCCGCCAGCGTCTCCCGGGCGGCCATCACCTGCTCGTAGTGGGCGTCCACGTGCCGTCTCCTCGCGCCAGCCGGCTGTGCCGGCGGCCGTACAGGAAATACAGCGTGACGCCCGCCGCCTGCCACACCACGAAGCGCATCCAGGTGATGAACGGCAGGTAGGCCATCAGAATCCCGCAGCCGATGACCGAGAGCAGCGGCAGCCAGGGGACTCCGGGGCAGCGGAACGGCCGGTGCCGCCCGGGGTCGGTGCGCCGGAGCACGATGACCCCCACCGAGACCAGGACGAAAGCGAAGAGCGTGCCGATGTTGGTGAACTCGATGGCCTCGTTGATGTCCACGAACATCGCCGGGATTCCCACGAAGACGCCGGTCAGGATGGTGGTGACGTACGGCGTCCGGAACCGCGGGTGTACCTTCGCCGCCCAGCTGGGCAAGAGCCCATCGCGGGCCATCACCATGAAGATCCGCGGCTGGCCGAGCTGGAACACGAGCAACACCGCGGTCATCGCCACCACCGCGCCGAAGGACAACACACCGGCCAGCGCCTGCAGACCCGCGGACTGGAGCGCCTTGGCCAGCGGGTCGCCGACCCCGAGCTCCTTCCAGCTCACCATCCCGGTGAGGACCAGCGTCACCGCGGCATACAGGACGGTGCAGATGCCGAGCGTGGCGATCATCGCCCGGGGAATGTCCCGCTGGGGGTTCCGCGCCTCCTCGGCGGTGGTGGAGACGGCGTCAAATCCAATGTAGGCGAAGAAGATGAGCGAGGCGCCGCTGAGGATGCCGTGGAGCCCGTTGGGGGCGAAGGGCGTCCAGTTCTCCGGCCGGATGTAGAACGCGCCCACCCCGATGAAGCCCACCACCATGAAGAGCTTGAGGAGCACCATCGCGGTGTTCACCCGGGAGCTCTCCTGGATGCCGAGCACCAGCAGGACGGTGAGCAACGCCACGATCAGCCCCGCGGGCAGGTTGAGAACGACGGGGACGCCCAGGATGTGCGGCGCCGCGGCGAGAAGCCCTGGCGTCTGCTGGGCATGGTCCAGCGTGGTCGACAGCCAGTCGGGCAGCCGCAGACCCAGCCCGGCCAGGAGCGTCTTGAAGTAGTCCGCCCAGCTGACGGCCACCGCCACGTTCCCCACCGCATACTCGAGGATGAGGTCCCAGCCGATGATCCAGGCCAGGAACTCGCCCAGCGTCACGTACGCGTAGGTGTAGGCACTGCCGGCCACCGGGACCATGGACGCCATCTCGGCGTAGCAGAGCGCTGCGAAGCCGCAGGCCAGCGCCACCAGGATGTAGGAGAGGACCAGCGCCGGACCGGCGGCGACGTGGGAGCTGCCTCCGGCCGCCGCCGTCCCCGGCGAGCTGAAGATGCCGGCGCCGATGACCGCCCCGATGCCCAGGGCGGTGAGCGAGAACACTCCCAGCGAGCGTTTCAGCCGGTGCTCGGACTGGTCGGCGTCGGCCTGGCAGGCCTCCACGGCCTTGCGGCGGAGCAGGGACGTGGGCATGGGGACCGGCGGTCCTAGCACGGGCGGCCGGGCAGGAAAGGAATGCCGGTGGTCGGAGTCGATGTCGGGGGGCGAGGGCCGCTAGACACCGGACCGATGACCGACGCCCCTTCCCCTGCCGACGACCATCGCATCGAGGCCGCCGTCCGCGCCTCGCTCGACACGGCCGGGGCCCGGTACGAGGTGCTCGCCTGTGACCCGGCCTTCGCCGATACCGCCCAGTTCTGCGCCCGGTACGGCATCGACCCCGCCGACTCGGCCAACGCCATCCTCGTGGCCACCCGCCGCGAGCCGAAGCTCCATGCGCTGTGCCTGGTGCTCGCCAACACCCGCCTCGACGTGAACCACGCCGTGGCCGACCTGCTCGGGGTCCGCAAGCTGTCGTTCGCCTCGGCCGACGAGACCGCCCGCATCACCGGCATGGTGCTCGGCGGCGTGACTCCGTTCGGGATGCCCGACTCCGTCCAGGTCTACGTCGACGCCCGGGTCCTCGGCCGTCCCACCGTCGTCGTCGGCGGCGGGAGCCGATCTACGAAGGTCCGGGTGGACCCCGAGGTGTTCGCCCGGCTCCCTGGCTGCCGGGTGGTGGAAGGCCTCGCCATGGAGCGCCCGGCGGAGGGGTGAGGGCCTTCGGACGCGCACGCTTTGCGCGTCTCGGCTGACCTTCCCCGGGCAAGGCTCTCGGTACGAGGATTGCTCTGCCGAAGGGTGGAGGCCTCCCCATGGCCACCTTCGAGATCCTGACCTCGGCGCTCCTCGGCGTGGTAGCGGCAGTCCTGCTGGCGGCGGCGGGGCGCTGGCGAGCCGTCGGCTGGCAGCGGACGCTCGTGGGCGGAGGGGTCGGCGGCATCGTGGGCGGGCTGGTCGCCTACGCCGTCTTCGCCGAGGGCCCGTCCTGGGGCGACCTTCACTTTCACCCGGTGACCCTCGCCGCCGCGCTCGCCGGGGGCGCAGGGGTGGTCTGGCTGCTCCGGCTCCTCGACAACGGTCGAAGGGCCAGGCATCCACCGCATGCCCACCGGCCGGGAGAGTGAAGGCGAAAGGGGACCGATGCGGATCGGAATCAACACTGGCGGCGGCGACGCTCCCGGGCTCAATGCAGTCATCCACGCCGTGGTGCTCTCGGCCCACCACCGAGGCTGGGAGGTCTACGGCATCCAGACCGGGTACGCCGGCCTGCTCGACCCGAGCAAGACGTTCCGCCTGACCCCGGCACACGTCGAGTCGATCGTCGACCGGGGGGGCACCATCCTCGGCACCACCAACCGGGCCGATCCCTTCCGGTTCCCGGTGAAGGGCCCCACCGGCGAGCTGACCTTCGTTGACGTCTCGGACGAGGTGGTGCGGAACTTTCGCGCGCTGCAGCTCGACGCGCTGGTGGCGGTGGGCGGAGACGGAAGCATGGGGCTCGCCGCGCGCTTCGGAGCCAAGGGCATCCCCGTGGTGGGAGTCCCCAAGACCATCGACAACGACCTCGCGGACACCAACTACAGCTTCGGCTTCGACACCGCGGTGTCGACCGCCACCGACGCGGTGGACAAGCTTCACTCCACCGCCAGCGCCCACCAGCGGGTGTTCGTGGTGGAGGTGATGGGCCGCTACGTGGGGTGGATCGCCCTGCACACCGGCATCACCGGCTCGGCCGACGTCATCCTCCTCCCCGAGGTGCCGTTCGACCTGGAGCACGTCTGCGCGAAGATCCGTTCCAACGAGCGCCGCGGGAAGTCCTATGGAATCATCGTCGCCGCCGAGGGCGCCAAGCCGGTCGGTGGCCAGCTCACCACCCGGGTGCAGTCCACCGTCGGCCGGGAAGAGCCGCTGCTCGGTGGCATCGCCGAGTGGGTCGCCCATGAGGTAGGACAGCGCACCGGGAAGGAGACCCGGGCCCTGGTCCTCGGCCACCTGCAGCGTGGCGGCTCTCCCACCCCGTTCGACCGGCTGGTGGCCCTCCGCTACGGCGCCGCGGCGGTGCGCTTCCTCGCGGAGGGCAAGCGCAACGTCCTGGTGGCCTACCAGCCGCCGCAGGGGATGGTGGCGGTCCCGCTCGAGGGCGCCGCGTCCCGCCGGAAGACCGTCCCGGTGGACAGCGACACCGTCCGGACCTGCCGCGAGCTGGGCATCTCGCTCGGCGATGCGCCCCCGCTGGGGTGAGCGAAGGCGCCCGCCTGCTCGAGGACGCACCAGCGTCGCACTCCGGAGCGGCGCTGGGTGCTAGCCTGGCGCCGTTCATGTACCCGGATCGCTTCCGGCTTCCTTTCCTCACCGGCGTGCTGATCGCCGCCGCCGAGCGTCGTCGCCCTGGCCTCGGCCCCTGGTCGTTCCAGGTCGAGGAGCAGCTCCGGCAGGCGTTTGATTCGGAGCTGGAGGACGTCCGGCGCAGCTTCCTCGAGTCCTTCGACGACCCGGGCTGGTTCGCCCGGGTGGAGGAGAAGATCGAGGAGATCGCCCTGCCCCGGTATCTGGTCGAGGCGAAGCGGGAGACCGACCTCGAGCAGCGCGGCTACGGCCTGTGGCGAGGCGGAGACCTCCTCTCTCGGGTGGTCCTGGCGCTCGGTGGCCTGTGCGTGGGCGCGTTCCTGGTGAAGGCCCCGTTCATTCCCATTCCCACCACCTGGGACCTCCTCATCTTCGCCATGGGTCTCGCCGCGCCGCTCTTGCCGGACCTCCAGATCGCCTTGCACCGGCGCCGCCACCGCCGCGCGCTGCAGGCCATCGTGGAGGACCTCCAGGACGCCGAGGCCAAGCTGGAGCTCTACCAACCGCTGTCCTCGCCGGAGACCTCCGCCCCCGCCCTGCCCGCGGGCCGGGAGTCCGTCCGGCAGAAGGGGTGAGCCGTGCAGCCGATGCAGGTGCCTCCAGGCATGTCCCGGCGTCGCTTCGATCTCCGCGCCGCGGGTCGCCGGGTGTTCGGCCAGCGACCGGGGCGCAAGCTCTACCTGATCGCGGCCGCGGCGGTGTTCGTCCTGATCGTCTGGGGCGTGTGCACGGTCTACGTGCGGCCGAACGAGTTCGCGGTGAAGCAGGTCACCGTCGGCCGTCACACCGGCATTCTCCCCGAGGTCTACTACCCGGGTCTCCACTTCGTCAGCCCAGGCACCGAGCGGCTCCACCTCTTCCCCACCGACATCCAGTCGCTCGACCTGAGCAACGACCCCACCGAGCGGCCCAAGGACGACAAGCGCGTCACCCCGGCGATCAACATCCAGACCTCGGAGGGGTACACGGTCACCGTCGACGTCTCGGTGCTCTACCGGATCGAGGACCCGTACAAGGTCCTGACCACCATCGGACCCGGAAAGCTGTACGAGGACGCACTGGTCATTCCTCGCACCGAGCAGATCCTCCGCAAGCGGCTGGGTGAGCTCGACGCCGAGGAGTTCTACGACGTGACCAAGCGCTCCGTCCGGTCCCGCGCCGCGCGCGAGGAGCTCAACACCGAGCTGGTTCCCAACGGCATCCGGGTGATGCACATCTTCCTCCGCCGCTACGTCTACGACGCGCGCTATCAGCAGGCGATCGAGCAGCGGAAGATCCAGGACCAGACGGTCTTCAAGAACATCGCCGAGGCGGAGCTGGCGACCGCCACCGCCGAGCGCGATCGCGTCGTGGCCCTGGGACAGGCTGCCATCCGGGTGGAGCTCGCCCGCGGAGAGGCGGAGAAGAAGAAGCTCGAGGCCGAGGCGGACCTCTACTCGCGCCGCCAGCGCGCGGCGGGAGAGCTCGCTGTCTCGCTGGCCGAGGCGGAGGGCACCCGGCTGGAGAACGAGGCGCTCCGGGGCGTGGGCGCCGAGAACCTCGTCGGCCTGAAGATGGCCGAGGTGCTCCGCGGCACGAAGGTCATCATCGTGCCCACCGATGGTGAGTCGGGAGTCAATCCGCTCGACCTGCGCTCGGCGCTCAAGCGCTTCGACGTGAAGGGTGGACCATGAGCCGGCTGCTCTGGCCGCTGCTCCTGGCGATGCCGCTGGCGGGCTGCACCTGCCACAACACCCACAGCACCGAGGTGGGGGTGCTCACCCGCCGCGCTACCCTGGGCGGGCTCCTCGGCAAGCCCGGGATCCAGCCCGAGGTCTACGCGCCGGGGGCGACCTACCTCTTTCCGATCTTCCTCACCGACTGGCACACCTTCGACGTCTCGCTCCAGAATCTGGTGATGCTCCGCGACGCGAAGAAGGGCGACCGGACCGCCGAGGACGACCTCTTCTTCAAGACCATCGACGGAAACGACATCCGGGTGGACGTGACCGTCGCCTGGGCCGTGGACCCGAAGCGCGCACCCTACCTCCTGAACAAGGTGGGCCAGAGCACCGATGAGGTGAAGGAGAAGCTGGTCCGCCCCGCCTGCCGGAGCGTCGTCCGCGACGTGCTCAACTCGCTCCGCTCCGAGGAGTTCTACGTCTCCGAGAAGCGCTTCGCCAAGGCCGCCGAGGCCCGTGACCGGCTGGCGGCGGTGCTCGAGCCGGAGGGCGTGCTGGTCCGGCAGGTCATCCTCGGCGAGCACCACTTCAACCCCGAGTACGAGAAGGTCATCCGGGACAAGAAGCTCGCGGAGCAGAACAGCGAGCGGATGCGCAGCGAGGCGCGCGCCGCCGCCGAGCAGGTGAAGAGCGAGCTCCAGAAGGCGAAGGGCAGCGTGAACCAGACGCTCGCCGGCGCGCAGGGCGCCCTCGACACGGCGAGGCTCGGCGCCGATGCCCAGCTCTTCCAGAATCAGAAGCAGGCCGAGGCGCTGGTGGCGGAGAAGAAGGCCAAGGCCCAGGGCGTCCGCAAGCAAAACGAGGCGCTGGCCGGAAGCGGCGGGACGGCGCTGGTGAAGCTGAAGATCGCCGAGGCCCTCACCGGGAAGGAGCTGGTCTTCGTCCCCGGTGGGAAGTCCGGGGTTGGGCTGCAGACCCTGAACGTGAACCAGCTCCTGCAGGCAATCACCGCGCAGCAGGCCATGCAGTCCGTGGAGGCGAAGCCCGCCGAGCCCGCCCGCTGACGGCCGCCAGCGGCGTCGGTTGAGGTAGCCTCCCGGGCCAGCATGACCGCGGCGGCCCATCAGCGCATCTCCTACGACACGGTCCCCTACCCCACGTTCGCCCAGCGGCAGACCCATCCCGACCGGCTGGCGGTGCAGGCCACGCTCCTGGGGATGACGCCGGCTCCGGTGGAGCGATGCCGCGTCCTGGAGCTGGCCTGCGGCGACGGCAGCAACCTCGTCCCCATGGCCTTCCATCTTCCGGGGAGCGAGTTCGTCGGCGTGGATCGCGCCGGTGCACCCATCGAGCGCGCCCGGAGGATGACCGCCGACCTCGGCCTGGGGAACGTCCGCTTCCTCCAGCGGAGCATCGCCGAGCTACCCGAGGACCTGGGCACCTTCGACTACCTCATCGCCCACGGCGTCTACTCCTGGGTGCCGCCGGAGGTGCAGGAGGCGCTGCTCGCCGCCTGCCGCCGGCACCTCTCGCCTGGCGGGGTGGCGTTCGTCAGCTACAACACCTACCCGGGCAACCACCTCCGTCAGATGGTCCGGGAGATGATGCTCTTCCACGTCCGCGGCGTGGACGAGCCCGCCCGCGTCCTGGAGCAGGGCATCGCCCTGGCGCGGTTCGTCGCCGAGTCACAGTCGAAGCCCGACGCTTACGGCCAGCTCCTCCGCACCGAGCTGGAGCGGTTCCTCACCGTGGACGGGAACTACCTGCTCCACGACACCCTGGAGGAGCACAACCTCCCGGTCTACTTCCACGAGTTCGCCGAGCGCGCCGCGCGGCACGGCCTGCAGTACCTCTCCGAGGCCGACTTCCACGAGATGCTCGACTGGGGATTCCAGCCCGAGGTCTCGCGGACGCTCGGACAGCTCGGCGGCAACCGCATCGCCCGGGAGCAGTACCTGGACTTCCTCAAGTGCCGGTGCTTCCGGCAAACCCTCCTCTGTCACCAGGGCACGCCGCTGGATCTCTCGCTCCGGCCCGAGCTGGCCCGGCGCTTCCTGGTCGCCGGCCCGTCGCGGCCGGAGACCGACCGGGTGGACCTCGGCCAGCGCACGCCCGAGCGCTTCGTCCATCCGCAGGGGGCGTCGCTCCGCACCGACTGGCCCGTGGCCAAGGCGGCCTTCCTGCTCCTCGGCGAGCGGTGGCCCCGGGCCATCCCCTTCGACGAGCTGCTCCGCCTGGCGCTCGCCGGAGTCCCGGAGGAGGCGGCTGGCCTGCCCGAGCCCGACGCCGCGCTGGAGCTGGGGGCGATGCTGCTGCGGGCCTACGCCTCCGGGCTGATCGAGCTCCATCTCCACACCCCCGCTGCCATTCCACCGGCCGGGGAGAACCCCACGGCCAGCGCGCTCACCCGCTGGGAAGTCGCCGCGGGACGCCGGCGGGTGACCGGGCTCTACCACTCCACGATGTCCGTGGACGACGAGCCCACCGCCCGGCTCCTCGGCTGGGCCGACGGCTCGCGCACCCGGGCCGCGCTCCGGGAGGAAGTCGCCCGGTGCCTCTCCGACCCGGCGGAGATCCGGATGCCCGAGGGACGGCAGGCGGCATCCCTCGAGGAAGCGAGGAGCTTCCTGCTCGGGTCCTTCGATCGGACGGTCGACCGGCTGGTCCAGGTGGGGCTGCTGGTCGCCTGAGCCGGACCCGGGAACCGGTCGACGTCAGTCGTTGCCGGACAGGCCGAAGGCGATCCGCTCGCAGTACATCTCGGCCTTGATGGTGCGGAACTTCTCGGCCGAGTTCGAGTTCACCGGGGCGACCCGGAAGACCCCCAGGTGGCTGAAGGTCAGGGTGAACAGAGGACGGAGGCGGGTGTCGAGATAGTCCAGCGTCCCGCCCCGCTCCTTGTCGTCCGAGTTGTTTCCCTGGACGATGAAGTCCTGTCCCCAGTCGTAGAAGCTCTGCGCGTGGCTCTCGGCGACGGTGACCGCGACGTCGGAGAAGTCCACCCCCGCCGGCTGCTTCTGGTAGTCGCGCTGCTCGCCGACCGCGTTCTCCACGACCTTCTGCTTGATGGTGATGGCCTCGATCTTCAGCGCCCGAGAGGTCGCATCGTCGAGCCCGTCGATCTTCAGCTTGAAGTCGGAGGTTCGCCACTTGTCCGCGGCGATCTCGAACTTGATCGCCAGCCCGTTGCCCTTCTTGGTCCGGGTGAACTCCGGCGAGAACTTCACCGTCATCTTGGCAGCGGCGCGCGAGCTGGCATCGAGCGCGGGCAGGTCCACCTCGGAGATGAGCGCGTTGGAGAACTCGAGACGAGTCAGCTCCCGGGCGTTGTAGTCGGACTCGATCACCGCGCCGTTCTTCCGCGTCGCCTTCAGGGTGAGGGTGTCCTGGATCCACTGGTAGAACGCCTTGCTCATCCCGGCGCCGCAGTTGATCGTGATGTCCTCGTACTTGACCGCGGCGAGATGCTTCTTGGCGAAGCCGTCGGCGCCGACCTTCTCGGTCACCACGTCGGCCGCCGCGTTTCCGCCCTCCGTGGACTGGATCCAGCCGGCGAACGAGCCGTCCAGCTCCAGCCCGAACTTGGCGGTGGCACGCGAGCGGAAGGCCAGCGCGGCCTCCTCGCTCGCGACCGTGGCGGTCGCCTCGGGCGCGGCCGCATCGGCTCCCCCACCCACGGCCTCGGCTGCCGCGACTCCACAGCCCGTCCCTGCGACCGCGGCCGCAGTGACGCCGAGGGCCTTCAGGAACTCACGTCGGTCGTTCGACATCCGCTGACCCCCGGTCCAGACGGGTGAACGCTTCCACACGTGCTCCCGGGCCCGCAAGGCACAGGGCACCGGACGAGCCTGGCGCGGGCGGGTCCGTTTCACCCCTGGGCGCCTGTGAGGAACGACGCGCTGACGCTCAGGTCCCGGCGGGCGCGGCGTCCGGAGAGGCCTCGGGCGCCGGCTCCTCGGCGGGGCTGGTCGCCCGGCCGATCCATTGCTGGAACATCACCGGAAGCACGATCAAGGTCAGCAGACACGCCGAGACGGTGCCGGCCACGATGACCACCGCCAGCGGCCGCTGCGTCTCGCTGCCGATGGCCCTCGACAGCGCCGCGGGGACGAGCCCCAGAGCTGCCAGCGAGGCGGTCATCAGCACCGGGCGCAGCCGCTCCCGTGCTCCCTCGAGGATCGCCACCTGCAGCGGGTCGCCGCGCCGATGACGGTCGGCGATGGCCGACATCACCAGCACCCCATTGAGCGCCGCCTGTCCGATCAGGGCGATGAAGCCCACCACCGCGGCGACGCTCAGCGGGAAGCCGGCGAGGGCGAGGCCGAAGACACCTCCCACCAGGGCCAGGGGGACGTTGAGGAGGGTCAGCACCGCCAGGGTCAGCGAATCGAAGGCCTTGAACAGGAGGACCAGGGTGATGATCAGCGCGACCGGGACCACCATCGCCAGCCGGGCCATGGCGCGCTCCTTGTTCTCGAATTCGCCTCCCCACTCGATCGCCATCCCGGTGGGAAGCGGGGCTTCGCGCTCGAGCCTCGCCCTGGCCTCGGACACGAAGCCACCCAGGTCCCGGCCCCGGACGTTCATCCGGATGCCGATGTAGCGGCGTCCGTTCTCGCGGTTGATGCTCGCCCGTCCGACGCCGGTCCCGACGTCGGCCAGCGCGCCGAGCGCAACCAGGTTTCCCCCCTCCACCGGCACGCGGAGGCTGCGGATCTTCTGCAAGTCGTCCCGCGCCGACAGGGGAAGGCGCATGACCACGTCGAAGCGGCGCTCGCCTTCCCAGAAGTCCGCCACCGGCCGCCCCCCTACCGCGGTCTGGAACACCCGCTGGAAGTCGCCCAGGCGGATCCCGTAGCGGGCCAGCGCCTTGCGGTCGGGGGTGATCTGGATCTGCGGCACCTCTCCACTCTTCACGATGCCGAGATCGGCGACCCCGCGCACCTTGGCGATGATCGCCTTCGCCTTCTCCGCCTGGGCCTGCAGCGCCACCAGATTTGCCCCGTAGAGCTTCACCGCGATCTGCCCGAACTGGCCGCTGATGTTCTCGTTCACGTTGTCGCGGATGGGCTGGCTGAAGTTCGCCTCGATTCCCGGGATGGCGTCCAGCTCACGTCCCAGGTCGGCGATGACGTCGGAGAGGTCGTCGATCCCGGCCGGCCACTGCTCGGGCGGCTTCAGCCTGACGAAGAACTCGAGATTGTTGGTCAGCGTCGCGTCGGTCCCATCCTCGGGCCGCCCGAGCTGGGAGAGCACGCTCTCCACCTCCGGCTTCCGGGTGAGGATCTCGGTGATGCGGGGAACGAGCCGCCGGCCCTGGTCGAGCGACACGTTCGAGGGAAGGGTGAAGGTGACGTAGAGCGCCCCCTCGTTGAGCTCGGGGAGGAACTCGCTTCCCAGGCGCCCCAGGGTCAGGGCCGCGGCAACGAGCAAGAATGCCACCGCACCGAGCACCCGCCAGGGGCGAGCGAGGCAGAACCGCAACGTGGCGTCGTAGGCCCGTGCCGCCACGCGCAGCACCGGTGATTCACGGTGGTGGAACGGTCCGCGGTAGGCCATGGCGGCGAGCACCGGGACGAGCGTCACCGAGAAGAACAGGGCGC
Source organism: Myxococcaceae bacterium (assembly GCA_035519675.1). GTDB lineage: Bacteria > Myxococcota > Myxococcia > Myxococcales > Myxococcaceae > RPRB01. The sequence continues at coordinate 3,845 of DATIWB010000109.1, read as the reverse complement.
CGGAGAGCGCCGCCACCACCGTGTTCGCCATCGGGGCGAAGATCCGGCCTTCCACCCGCTCCAGGAGGAAGATGGGGAGGTAGGCGGCGATGATGATCAGGAGCGCGAAGACCGTCGGACGCACCACCGTTCGAGTCGCCTCCTGGATGGCGACCAGCGGTGGCTCGCGCCGGTGCGAGAGGGCGAGCCGCGCCAGGATGGCCTCGATGATCACCACTCCACCGTCGACGATCACCCCGAAGTCCACCGCCCCCATCGAGAGGAGGTTGGCGCTCATCCCCCGCAGGCGCAGGTAGATGAACGAGGTCAGAAGCGAGAGGGGGATGAGGACGGCGACGATGAGGGCCGCTCTCAAGTCCAGGAGGAAGACGAAGAGCACCAGCGTCACCAGCAGCGCGCCCTCGACCAGGTTCCGACCGACCGTCCGGAGCGTGGTGCCGACCAGCTCGGTTCGATCGTAGAACGGCTCGACATGGACATCGTCGGCCTTGAGCCGGCGGTTGACGGCATCCACCGCCTCGCGCACCCGCGCCAGGACCACCGAGGGGTTCTCGCCCCGGCGCATCAGCACGATGCCCTCCACCGTGTCCTGGTTGTCGCCCCGGCTCACCACCCCCTGCCGGGGGGCCCAGCCCTCGGCGACGTCGGCCACGTCCTTGACGAAGACCGGGGTGCCTTCGCGGCTCGCCACGCTCACGAAGCGCACGTCGTCGATGCCGTGGAACAGGCCGTCGCTGCGGATGACGAACTGCTCGGCACCCTTCTCCAGCACCCCGCCGCTGGCGTTCAGCGAGCCGGCCCGGATGCTCTGCTCGAGGTCATCGAGCGTCAAGCCGAAGGCCGCCAGGCGCAGCGAATCGGGCTGGACGTGGATCTCCCGGACCAGCCCGCCGTAGCTGACGACGTCGGCCACCCCGTTGGCCCTGAGAAGCATGGGCCGCACCACCCAATCCTGAAGCGTACGGAGGAGTCGCGGGTCGCCGCCGGCGCCCTCCAGCGTGTAGCGGTACACCTCGCCGATGGGGGTGGCGAACGGGCCGAGCTGGGGAACGATTCCGTCGGGAAGCTCGGCGGCGCGCAGCCGCTCGAGGACCTGGGCCCGGGCGGCCAATCCGTCGACGCCGTCGAGGAAGGTGAGGGTGACGAAAGAGAGCCCGAAGAGGGACAGGTTCCGCAGCCGCGCGAGCCCCGGCGTCCCGTTGAGTGCCCGCTCCAGCGGAAGGCCGATCTGCCGCTCCACCTCCTCGGAGGGCTGACCGGGGTAGAGGGTGATGACCTGGACCTGGGTGTCGGTCGGATCGGGAAAGGCCTCCACCGTCAGCTGGCGAAAGGACACCCAGCCGAGCACCGCGATGACGGCGGTGGCACCGAGCACCGCAGCTCGATTCTGCAGACAGAAGGCAATCCACCGATCGAACACGCGAGCGCGAGAGGTTAGCCGCTCGCGTGCCGGGCAGAAGCGCCGGTGTTGATCCTGCCATCCGGTGTCGGGAACGCCTCTCGCAGATGGCCGCGGCGGTCGGCGCGCTACTTCGCCTCGGCCCTCGTCCAGCCGATGACGCTACGCCCCCAACCACCGGAGTCCACACCAATCGGCCCAGCAACGGGTGGTAGAGGTCGGCGCGAGCGCGCCCATGGCGAGCGGACGGAAGGAGAGACGATGACGACCAAGAGTGTCACCCCGTCGGCCAGGCGCGAGCCGGCGTTGCTCGGGCAAACCGTCGTGGTGATCGGCGGCAGCGCCGGCATCGGGCTGGAGACGGCAAGACGTGCACGCGCCGAGGGAGCAGATGTCATCCTGACCGGCCGAAATCCCGAGCGGCTGCAGCGCGCGGCAACCGAGCTCGGCGCGGTGGGCACCGCGACGTTCGACGCCAGCGATCCCGCTGCCCTCGCCGGATTCTTCGAGCGTCTGCCGGCGCCGATCGATCACGTGATGGTGACCGCCGGTCGTCCCTACTACGCGCCCCTGGCCGAGATGGACTTCGAGCAGGCACGCCGTGCGTTCGAGGAGCACCCCATGCTGATGCTCGGTGTTGCCCGCCACGCTGCCCACAAGGTGCGACCCCCGGGCACGCTGCTGTTCATGGGCGGCACCGGGGGCCGTCACCGGGGCGCCGGTCTCTCCATCATCGGGGCGCTCACCGCGGCACTCCCCGCGCTGACGGCCAACCTGGCGCTGGAGATTGCCCCGGTTCGAGTGAACCTGATCGCCGCCGGCTTCGTCGACACACCCTTGTCGGCGTCGCTCCTCGGAGCTGGGCTCGATGCGCGCCGCGATCAGCTCCGCGCCACGCTGCCGATCGGGCGCGTCGTCGGACCGGCCGACGTCGCCGCGCTCGCCGTCCACGTCATGACCAACACCGCCCTGACGGGGGCGACGTACGACATCGACGGCGGCCAGCAGCTCGTCGCCTTGTGAGCACGCCAGCGTAGAAGCCCGTCACCAGAACGTGGGTCCAGGGCGCACCTGGGCTCCGGAGACCTGCTGGAAAGGACGGCACTACGATTGGAACGTGCGAGGCGATTCCCTTCGAGCACTCGGGCTGCTGGGCGCGTTCCTCGGCGTCGCGCTGGCCGCGTGCACGGGCACGGCGGGCGATGGGGCGAGCAACGGTCTCGGGTCCGACGGGGGAACCGGCGGCGACGCGGGGAGTGGCAGCGACGGCGGCGACGGCGGCCGTCCGGATGGAGGCTCACCCGACGCCGGGGACGCGTTTCTCCCCTGGGAGAATCCGCCTCAGGTCTACGCGCGGTTCTCGCACGGGCCGCCATCCGACCCGAGCTTCTTCCCGATCGCCGTCTGGCTCCAGAGTCCCTCCAACGCCCGGGCCTACGCCGACATCGGGATCAACACCTTCATCGGCCTCTACCAGGGTCCGACTGACGCCCAGCTGGCAGTCCTGGCCGACGCCGGGGTCCCCGCCCTGTGCGATCAGGCGGGGGTCTACGCCAGCCACCTCGGCGACGCGACGATCCATGGGTGGACCCAGCAGGACGAACCGGACAATGCCCAGCCTGACGGACAGGGCGGCTATGGCCCGTGCATCGACCCCACCGTCATCCAGGGCATCTACGCCAGCTTCAAGGCCAACGACCCCACTCGACCGGTGTACCTCAACCTCGGCCAGGGCGTGGCCTGGGAGGGCTGGTACGGACGGGGCTCCGCCTGCGCCGGCCGGCTGGACATGTATCCCCAGTACGAGCAGGGCGCGGACATCGTCTCCTTCGACATCTACCCGCTCAACGAGACCGACGCCTCGGTGAAGGGTCACCTCTGGCTGGTCGCGGTGGGAGTCGACCGGCTCCGCCAGGGCAGCAACTACAGCAAGCCGGTCTGGAACTGGATCGAGACGACCGGCATCGACGATCCGGCCAGCACCCCCACCCCGGCGCAGATCCGGGCCGAGGTGTGGATGTCGCTGGTGCATGGGTCGGCGGGGATCGGGTACTTCGCTCACATCTTCAGCCCCAGCTTCATCGAGGCGGGGCTGCTGTCCGAGCCGGCGGTGAAGGCCGGAGTCAAGGCGATCAACGCCGAGGTCACCTCGCTGGCGCCGGTGCTCAACACCCCCTCGATCGGCAACGCCGCCACGGTGGCTTCGCAGAACGGTGCGGTCCCGGTGGACGTCATGGTCAAGCGACAGGCTGGCGCGCTCTACGTCTTCGCGGTGGCAATGCGGCCAGGGGCGACGCATGCCACCTTCACTCTGCGGGGAGTCGATGGCGGGACCGCCACGGTGATCGGCGAATCCCGCACCCGAGCGGTGGTGGGCGGCTCGTTCGAGGACGACTTCGCCGCCGACTACGCGGTGCACCTCTACCGCGTCACGTTCTGAGTCCGC
>DATIWB010000108.1:0-11878 GCA_035519675.1 Myxococcaceae bacterium | reverse complement strand
CCGCTCACCACCAGGTCTTGCTGACCCTTGTTGGTGACCTGGAGGGTCTGGTTCTTCTGCTGACCTGCGTAGATCGACTGATCCACGATAGAGTCGCGGTCGGTGATGATCTGCGGTTTGGCCGGCAGCTCGGTGGTGCCCGAGTCACCACCACAAGCTATTCCTGCGGCGCCGATCAGCACCGCACACGAGATGAGAAGACGCTTGATCATGAAGAGAAGTCTACTTGTCCGAGCGAGGCCCTTCCAGAGACGAACCACGCTCGCCGCGGTGCTGCTGGTGTGGCTGTGTGGGTGTAGCAGCGGTCGTGACGACTTCATCGGTGCGCGGGTGAAGGACAGCTGCAACGGGAGCTGGCCGGTGTGCAACCAGACCGCCAGTTGCTTCATCGGCGACCAGAGCTACATCGAGGGTCGCTTCCCCGGACAGGGGAAGATCATCGTCCGGCTCGAGGAGCCGAGCGAGGTGAAGGTCAGCTTCTATTTCGACGACATCTCGGCGGTGGGCACCTTGACCTCCATCGTCTGGTACGAGACCGGGTGCAAGGCCAGCACCCGCGTCGACGTGGAGGGGAAGACCGTGGCCACCGAATCGAACTCCACCGGGGTCTTCGAGCGCAGCGCCAACTTGCTCGAGAAGGACGAGCACCTCGTCTCCTTCAAGAGCGACCTCGAGGCGACCTACTTGATGAAGGTGGAGATCATCCCGGCGGTCTTCTAAATCTTTCCCGATTTCACCCGCTGCACCAGCCGGTCCGCCACCCGGTAGGCGTTGGCCATGATGGTCAGGGTGTTGGGGTTGCCGCCGCTGGTGGGCATGAAGCTGCCGTCGACCACGTAGAGGTTGGCGACGGTGTGGGCGCGGCAGTCCCGGTCCAGGACGCTGGTCGCCGGGTCGGTCCCGAAGCGGCAGGTTCCGTGCTGGAGGATGGTGGTCTCGCCGGCCTCGGTGACCCGCCACACCGCGTCCGGCTCCATCGCCTTCAAGAGCTCCTCGCCGCGATCGATCAGGTAGCGGGTGACCGGGAGGTCTGCGGGGTGACGGTCGATGGTGATCGCCGCCACCGGCAGCCCGTGGCGGTCGAGCACCGAATCGTCCACCGTCACGTAGGTCCCGGTGGTGGGTAGCCACTCGGCATAGGTCTCGAACTGCAGCACCTTGCTGTCGCGGAACACCCGGAAGCGCTCCTTCAGCTCCTTGCCGAAGACACCCTTGCCGCCCTGGGCGAGCACGATGCCCTGGCTGATGGGGGCGGGGTGCTCCCAGAGGAAGCCGATCGCCCCGCCCTTCCTGCTGCCCAGCTTCTCGGAGGCAGGGAGCACGTAGTGGTCGGAGACGCTCCGCTGGACGAAGGGCGCCGGATCGTCCAGCCAGGGCCAGCTCTGCTTCCGCTTGGAGATGCGGAACGAGGCCCTGGACCTCCCGAATCCGCTGAACGTCAGGTTCTTCCCCACCAGAGCGCTGTCGTTGGCCAGCCCCTTGGGCCAGCGGGCCGAGCGGGAGTTGAGGAGCAGCCGAGCGCTCTCCACCGCGGTGCAGGAGACGACCACGATCTTCGCCGGCTGCTCCTGGAGCACGCCGGCCTCGTCCAGGTACACCACGCTCTTCGCCCGCCCGTCGGGCCCCACCTCCACGCTGCGGGCCATGCACCGGGTCCGGAGCTCCACCTTCCCGGTGGCCAGCGCCAGGGGGATGAGCGCCGAGTCGGTGCTGGACTTCGCGCCGCTCTCGCACCCGAAGCTGCCGCAGAAGACGCAGTAGATGCAGCCGGCGCGGCCCCGGTAGGGGCGGCTGTTGATCGCCCGGGCGGTGGGGTACGGGTGCACGCCGATCTTCTTCCCCGCCCGGTCGATCTCCCGGGCGATGGGGTGCTCGTCCAGCGGCGGCAAGGGGTACGGCTTCCTCCGCGGCTCGGCCCAGGGATGGGCGGTCACCACGCCCGAGACGCCGATCTCCTCCTCCACCTGCTCGTAGTAGGGGAGCAGATCCTCGTAGCGGATCGGCCAGTCCACCACCGTCGAGCCGGCCGGCGCTCCGAGCATCGACTTCATCCGGAAGTCCACCGGCTTGAGCCGGTAGAAGAAGCCGCTCATGTGCACCGTGCCCCCGCCCACGCAGTTCGCGGTCCAGGCGTGGTTGGTGCGCGAGTACTTCCCGCTCTGTCCCACCCGCCACAGGTGCGGCTCGTCCCAGGGCAAGGGCATGAAGAAGTTGCGCCGGCTGACGGCAATCTCGTCGTGGGTGAAGTCGGCCTCGCCGTAGCGGGGGCCCTTTTCCAGGAGCACCACCTTGAGCCCCGCCCGCCCGAGCTGCAGCGCCATCGGGGCGCCACCCGCACCGCTGCCCACCACCACCACGTCCACCTCGGAGAGGGCCATTGTCAGCGTCAGCCCTTCCGGGTCTGGCAGGCGTGGTGGTGGTGCCCGGAGGGTTCGGCGCAGCCCCGGCGGCCCTGACCGAAACCGATGAGCTCCCAGCCCCGGCCGGCCTTGTTGCCGCCATGCACCGGATCTCCGAACAGCCCCTCCATGGTCAGGCCGATCAGCACCGTCCAGTAGTGCTGCTCGCCCGAGCCGCCGGGCGAGTCCTTGAACTCGGTGAGCAGCTGGTCCTGTGCGACGGGGGCGAGCGCGGCGAAGGGCTGGTGGTGCCGGCTCTGCGCCCGGCGCATCAGCGCCTCGGTGCCGCGCACGAAGTCGTCGCGCACGTGGGCGAGCGTCGGGGTGGAGAGGGCCCGGTCGATGTACTCCGGCACCCCGAGGTCGATGGCCCCGGGCTCCTCGTCGCGCGGGCAGATGCGCTCCACCGCCGCGGCCACGGTGTCGTACTCGTCGTTGGTGAGCGAGCGGTGCGAGGTCTCGACCACCGGCCCGACCGTGGTCTCGGATTTCTTCGGCTCGGACGGCTTGCACGCCGCGTAGAGCAGCGCGGTTCCGGACATGAAGCCCACGTGCTCGATGAAGTGACGCCGGGTCATGTCCTCCGGACGGCTGTCCTCGGACGTGGGTGGAAGTGTCTCCGACATGCGGTGGAGTGTCCCCCGGGAAATCGACGGCTCGCAAGACAAGTGCCGGCGAGCGATGCGCATCGCCCGGGGTAGAATGCGATCTCGGATCCGGGGGTGAAAGTGAAGGAAGGGATGCGTCCCACATCGATGGCGCTGGCGATCGGCGCCATGGTCACGCTCGCGCTCGCCGGCTGCGGCAGGAAGCTGGGCGATCTCATCTACAACGACAGCTTGCTCTGCGGTGACCAGAGCCAGGCCTGCGCGCCGGACGGCGGCCGGTTCGACCTTCACATCGTCAATCGCACGACCTTCGAGGCGGCCAATCCCTCCATCCCCACCTTCGACATGGTGGCCAAGCCCGACAGCACCATCGTCGGCTTCGCCTTCGTGGTGAAGAGCCCGCGCCAGGATTCGGGGGTGCTGACCACGTACCCCGACGCGGGCCTGGTGGACTACGACATCATGTTCGAGGAGTTCGACGTCGACGCCGGCGTCGGCTCGGGCGCGCAGGTGGTGCAGACCGTGCAGCGCTTCTTCGGCGTCAGCGTCGCTTACCAGACCAACGGCTCGCCGGCGGTGGCGTACCTCGGTGGCCCACCCGACTTCACCGCGGCATTCTGGTACCAGAACGACGCCGCGGTCTCGTACTACACCGGCGGCCGCTGGGTGGAGCAGGTGGCGGCCACCGACTCCGCCCCGCCGGTCTCCGGATCGGCGCCGAGCGACAACGGAGACGTCGTCGGCTTCTACCCCGCGCTGATCTTCGAGGGGAACAACGCGGTGCTCGCCTACCGCGACGGCCACTTCGGAAGCTCCGCTGGAACCGGTGACTGGAACGCGGCGGATCTGGAGATGGCAATCGGCGGACCCACCGCCTGGACGCCGGTCGCCCTGCTGGAGGCGGGGAATTCGAAGGGCGCGGGTCGAGGCGGCTACGGCGCGCACAGTCGCATCATCTACGGCGCCAAGACGCTGAGCTCCGGGCTGCGCGGCGCGGCGGTGGTCTCGGACCGCGCGGCGAGCGGGCCCGACACCTTCGGCGCGGACATCGAGTTCTCCGAGCAGCAGAGCGATGGGACGTGGAAGAGCTGCGGAGCGCTGCAGCCGCTGACCAGCGTGGACACCCCCAGCATCCTCGGCGCCAACGGCGCGTCCATCGTCCCCAACACCCAGGCCGGCCCGACCATCGACTACCGGGACAACTTCGGCTACGCGGTGGCGGTCACCAACCGCAGCGTGAACGGCGCCTTCTTCACCGCCTGCGCGGCCAACACCGACTGCACCCAGCCCGGCAACTGGGACACGCTGGATCCGGTGTTCCAGCGGGGCAGCGGCGGCTGGTACGCGGCGGTGGCCATCTCGCCGGACGGAGATCCGTCGGTCGCCTATTACATCTGCTCCAGCCAGCCCAACCGGAACGAGGGCAACTGCACCGGCGACGACTACCTGGCGGTGGCCAACCGCGGCCTGAGCCAGGTGTGGAGTGACCACGAGCTGGTGGTGGACACCGGGCCGGTGTTCCAGACCCGCATGGTCTTCATCGGCAAGCGGCGGGTGATCGGCTACCGGAACGGCGCGAGCGGCGTGCTGCAGCTCGCGGTCGAGAAGCCATGAGCCGGCCGACGCTGCTCCTGCTCGCCACGCTGGCCGTGGCCGCCGCCCTGGCCTGCGGCAAGGGCGACAACTCGCTCGACGGGAGCCTCTCCGAGGTCTTCGACCTGGACGTCTCCACCGTCCACGTGCTCCGCAACGACCAGGCCCTGGTGGTGAGCTACGAGGCCAACAAGGGACGGGACATCGACCTGGTGCTCCGCTTCACCCTGGCGCTGGATCAGCTGGAGCTGCAGAAGGGCAAGACGGTGAAGATCGCCGGGTACACCGACGGCGGCACCCTGCGTGCGACCTTCCTCCATAATGCGGCCGGCGAGCCAGCCCGGGTGCTCCCCGACGTCTCGATCGGGGAGTTCACGCTGGACAAGGGCGGCAACCCGGGCGACGACACCAGCGGGAGCTTCAGCGCCTCCTTCGTCAGCGACGGCAGCTACGGCAGCGGCCGGGCGGTGTCGGGCTCCTTCCACGCCACCGCGCTGGACGGCGGATACGGCGACTGGATTCCCTGACGTGAGCGGCTGTGCGCCCTTGAGAGGGCAGGTGGGATTGACGAAATTCGTCAGGAGAATCGCGTTGCTGGATGCGTTGACAGCTCTCCACAGCGTTCGATTTACTCGCCGTCGACCCATGCGAGTTCGAACTGCGCTCCGCGTCGTGGCGCTCGTGTCCACGCTCGCGGGACCGGCTGTGCTGCCTGCCACCGCCGCGGCGGCAACGGCGAAGAAGACGGCCGCGAAGTCGTCGTCGAAGAAGTCGTCCTCGAAGAGCAGCGCGGCCAAGAGCAGCAGCAAGAGCAAGAGCGCCGGCAAGAGCGCCTCCACCGCCAAGGCGACGCCGGCCAAGGCCTCCACCGGGTCGTCGGCGAAGGCGGCCTATGATCCGGTGGCGCCCTCCACCTCCATCCCTGCCGCTCCGGCCAGCGCCTCGGCCGGCGGCGCACCTCCGCAGCGCGGCCCCACCCGCATCGACTTCGACGACCGGCTCATCCAGGGCCAGACCAACAAGTCGGGCGCGGTGTACCTCTACGACCGGAAGGAGCTGAAGCAGCGCTCGATGATCAAGAAGCGCGAGACCTTCCGGGAAGAGATCGTCGGCGCGGTCTACGACTCCGAGCTCTGACGTGAGCGGCCAACCGGCAGTGCTCCAGGTCGTCATCTTGCGCGACGGGCTCCTGGTGGGGACCGAGGTCTTCGTCCCCGGCTCGTACGTGCTGGGCAGCGCCGACGATTCCGATCTCCGCCTGGACGATGCGGCGGTGGATCCCCACCACGCGGTCCTCTACTTCCAGAACGGCAAGGCTGCGGTGCAGGACTCGGGCTCGGTGGGCGGGCTGTACGTCAACGGCCACCAGGTCACCGCCTGCGAGATCCGCTCGGTGGACGAGGTGGTCCTGGGGCCCTTCGTGCTCAAGACGCGGGTGCTCGGGCCGCGCGCCACGCCCAAGGCCACCCCACCCCCCGAGGTGTCGGCGCTGCTGGGCAGCGTGCCGCCCGCCGGCATCCCTCAGGTTCAGCCCATCTCCGCCCCGCGCCGCTCCGCTCCCCCCCCTCCGCCGGCCGAGCCGGAGGCCACCGCGCCGGCGCCGTACGCGACGCGTGCTCCGGTGGCCAACGGCCCCAGCGAGGGAACCGGCACCATGCCCTCCGCCCGCCGGCGCAAGGGCAAGGCCCAGAGGCACGACGACGAGCCGCTCGGCCCGCTTCCTTCGCCCCTCCCCTCCGAGGCGCTGCCACCGCTGGACGTCTACGAGCGTCCGGCCGCGCCCGCGCGCCCGACCCCCGAGCGCCCCTGGAGCGAGCCAGCCCCGGCGTGGCCGCCCCCGGCCTCGGCGCGGGCGCCGGTGCCATCCCGCCCGCCGCGCTCGCCGCCTGCGCCGCCGCCCGCCCCGGTGGCCCCGGCGCCGGTCCACCGTCCGGCCACAGCCCCTCCACGCCGCGCTCCGGCCGGCGCCACCGCCCGCGGCCCGCAGCTCTTCGCCGTTCCCACCAAGGGCGGACGGGGCAGGCCGCGCCTCTTCTTCCAGCTCTACTGGCAGGACGCCCGGCAGCTGGCCCGCAGCTTCGGGCCCACCTCGCAGAAGAAGCCCATCACCAGTGGCCTGGCCGACGTGGCGATGGTGCCCTTCTACGGCTTCACCATGCCCGAGGGCTTCCCCCTCGCCGAGTCCGCGGGCCGGGGCGCCTACCGCCTCTACCTGCCGCCCAAGGCGGAGCTGGAGAAGCGCCGGAGCGACGGACGGTTCGTTCCCGCCGGCGAGAGCGAGGTCGAGACCTACGACGGGCGGAAGTGCGTCCTCTTGCAGTCGGGCAACGCGGTCGCCCTCCGCGAGGGGGAGATGACCTGCTTCGTCTACGTCGCCCCGCCGCCGGAGCGGACCTTCGTCAACCCGCTGCGGGGCAAGCCCTGGTTCTTCATCTTCCTCTTCCTGGCCTTCTTCTCCCCCACGGTGTGGTGGATCTTCTTCGGGCCACAGGGGGCGGAGCTGGCGGACTTCAACGCCCGGAACCTGAACCCGGTCGCGGTGCGGCTGATGGCCCCGAAGAAGGAAGAAAAGAAAAAGGAAGAGAAGAAGCCAGAGAAGAAAGAAGAGAAGAAGGAAGAGGCGAAGAAGGAAGAGAAGAAGCCAGAGAAGAAGAAGGAGCCGGAGAAGAAGGTGGTGAAGGCTCCGCCCCCCAAGGCGCCCCCCCAGCCGGTGCCGCCCACCCCTCAGCCGCCGGCCAACGTCCAGAAGGCCCTGGCCAAGGTGACCGCGGCTGGCCCGGCGATGAAGTCGATGCTCGCGGCGATCAACAAGCTCGGGCCGGGCGGAAACGCCGCGGCCTTCAAGCTCAACGGCCTGGTGGGGAAGGGCCCGGTGGCGAGCAACGTGGGGATGCCCGGGCTGGGCGTGGGCAACGGCACCGGCGGCGGCCGCGAGCTGCTGATGGGCAAGGGCGGCGGCGGCATCGGTGCGATGGGCGCGGGCGGGGTGGGGAAAGGTCCGGTGCGCGCCGGCGTCGCCCGTGCAGCGTCCGACCGTGTGAGCTCGCAGGGGCAGATCGACAAGGAAGCAGTCGCCAAGGCGATCAACTCCCACCTCGCCGAGATCCAGCGCTGCTACGAGTCGGCGCTGCTGAAGAATCCTGGGTTGGCCGGCAAGGTCGTGCTGGAATGGAGCATCTCCACCCAGGGCAGGGTGGTGAGCTCGAAGAGCAAGAGCTCGACGCTGAAGGACAGCTCGGTCGAGTCATGCATCCTCCGCTCGCTCAACACCTGGCAGTTCCCGCCCGCCAGAGGCCAGTCGGTGATCATCAGCTATCCCTTCATCTTCAACGCGGTGGGTTTCTGAACGAGGCGGTGTCGCTCGAAGCGAGCGGCGCCGGCTCCCCCACCGTTCAGGACACGACTTGAAACGAACGCTCTTGCTCCTGGTGTGCCTCGCATCCGCCCTCGCCCACGCGCAGGGCGAAGAACTGGAGAACCCGGGCACCGTGCTCGCGGTCCAGGACCGGACCTACCGGATGTCCAGCGAGCTGTGGATCGGCGTGGGCATCGCGCCGCTCGACGCGTTCTACAAGGGCCTGACCGGACAGGTCGGGTACGTGTACCACTTCAGCGACTCGTTCGCCTGGCAGGTGGGACGCGGGCTGCTCTCCTACAACATCAAGACCGGGCTGCGGAACCAGCTGGAGACGCAGTTCGGGGTGAGCCCCACCGCCTTTCCCCAGCTCAACTGGATCGTCGGCTCCGACGTGATGTGGACGCCGATCTACGGGAAGACCTCGTGGCTCAACAGCAGCGTGGGCCACTTCGAGGTCTTCGGGACGCTGGGCGGCTCGGTGATCAACGAGCGCATCGCCGCCGACGTGGCCAGCGGCACCGGGCAGACGGTGTTCCGCCCCGCGGTTCACCTCGGCCTGGGGGCGCGCATCTTCACCAGCAAGAGCGTCTCCTTCCGGCTCGACTTCAGCAACGAGTTCGTCATCTACAAGGGGCTGGAGTCCAACATCATCCTCGTCCAGCTCGCGCTGGCGCTGAACTTCGGCGGAACCGAATGAGCGTCGTCCGGATGCAGTCGGCGACCGCGGCCGCGGTGACGCTTCTGCTCGCGCTCCAGGGCGTTGCCCAGACGCCGCCGCCCCAGCCCGCCCCCCGGCCGCCCGCGGGAAGCGTGCCTGCCCCGGCGGCGCAGCCTCCCGCGCCCGCGCGCCCGCCCGCTGGCTCGGTGCCCGCCGCAGCCGCTCCCGCCCCGGCGCAGCCCGGCGCACAGCCTGCCGCCGGGCAACCGCAGGCCGGCCAGGAGCAGCCTCCACCGAAGGTGGATCCGAAGATCTTCGACGAGGCGCTGAAGGACTACTTCGACGACAAGCAGGAGCAGGCGGCGCGCAAGCTCTACGCCTTCATCGAGTCCACCCCGCCGACCGACGAGAATTTCTCCTGGGCGCAGTACTTCCTCGCCCGCTGCCTCATCGACCTCAACCTGCGCCACGCCGGCGCGGTGTACCTGGCCAAGGTGGCCCACGAGCGGAGCAACCCCCAGGTCCTCCCCAAGACGCTCGAGGCGCTGAAGGTCCTCACCCTGGTGCCGCACGACGAGGTGCTGATCGACGAGCAGATCTTCGGCTCGCTGGACCTCGGCTTCCTCCCCGACAGCGTCAGCGACTACGCCAACTACCAGCAGGGCCTGGTGGACCTCCGGGTGGGCAACGAACGCTGGGCCAGGACCCACTTCGTCAAGCTGGACGAGGCGGGCGTGGAGGCCAGCCGCGCCAAGTTCGCGCTCCTGGTCACCCGGCTGCGCAACGCCAAGGGCGTGGTCGACGACCAGATGATCGAGGACTTCCTCGAGCTGTCGAAGGACGAGAAGCTCACCATGGAGGCGCGGAACGAGGCCCGGCTGGCGGTGGCCCGGCTGCGCTACGAGAAGAAGGACTACGAGGGGGCGCTCAAGGCCTACGACATGGTGCAGCTGCCCCCGCTCGACCCGGGCCGGGCCACCCTGTACCTGGAGGAGGCCTGGACCCGGTACAACCTCGGGCAACTCCGGGCGACCATCGGCCTGCTCACCACCCTGGACGCGCCGAGCTTCCGGGACGAGTTCCTCCCCGACAAGTACATCCTCCGGGCGCTGGTCTACCGCGACCTCTGCCAGTACCTCCCGGCCAAGCGCGCGGCGAAGGAGCTCACCCGCCGCTTCAGCGACTCGCTGGAGGCCATCCGCGAGCGCGACGATCTGACCCAGGACTTCCGGCTCCGCCGCGCCGCCAACAGCCACGGCTCGACCAAGCGAGCGGCGAAGTTCCTGGAGTCGCTGAATCTCGAGGGCGAGAACCTGGGGCGACATGCCGGCGGCTTCGGCGACCGGCTCTACAAGCACCTGGGTCACGTCTACGACCTGGCCCACGCCGAGGCCGAGCGCCTCTACCAGCAGCGGCTCCGGGACGCGGTGCGCGAGGAGGCGGACAAGCTGCTCCGCGCCGACGAGCAGGTGCGGCTCATGGAGTACGAGGTCGGCCTCAAGCTCTACGAGCGGGTGAAGCGGGGGGCGAAGCTGGCCCAGCCGGAGAAGCAGGTCCAGCTGACCTCGGCGCAGATCGCCTTCAAGTTCACCGGTGAGTACTGGAACGACGAGCTGCGCAGCTACCGGGTGAGCATCCCCAGCCGCTGCCTCGAGGAGGGCGCCCAGTGACGGGGGGACTCCTGCTCCTGCTGCTGGCCCAGGCCAAGGGGCCGCTGCTCCCCACGCTGGACAAGAGCGTGAACCCGGTGGTCACCAAGCAGCGGGAGAAGACCGAGTACGTGGAGAAGCTCAAGCGGGACATCTTCAAGGTGGACCGCTCGCTGATCGAGACCGAGCGGCTGATCGCCAAGAGCCGCAACGCCCCCTACCTCCCGGACCTCCAGTTCCGGCTGGCCGAGCTCTACGTGGAGAAGAGCCGGTACGTGTACTTCCTCCAGGTGGAGCAGCGCGGCGGCGACAACAAGGGCGCCATCGTCAGCCCGGAGACCAAGCTGCTCAAGCAGAAGGCGGTGCAGCTCTACAACCGGCTGCTGCGCGAGTTCCCGGACTTCCACGACGCGGACAAGGTCACCTTCTACCTGGCGCACGAGATGCGCGAGCTCGGTCAGTTCGACGACATGCTCAAGACGCTGGGCGAGCTGATCGCCAAGTACCCCAAGAGCCCGCTCCGCCTCGAGGCCGAGCAGATCATCGGCGACTACTACTTCGACAAGACCGACCTGGCCGAGGCCGAGAAGCACTACCAGGAGATCCTCAAGTTCCCCCAGAGCCCGGTGCACGACCTGGCCCGCTACAAGCTGGGGTGGATCCGGGTGAACCAGACCAAGTTCAACGAGGCGGTCACCTTCTTCGAGGGCGCCGCGGGCAGCGAGCCGCTCCCCGGCCAGGACGCGCAGAAGGCGCTCAACGTCAAGCGCGAGGCGCTCCTGGACCTGGTCTACAGCTACACCGAGGCCCGGCCACCCAAGGGCGCCCTCCCCTACTTCGAGAAGCTCTCCGACAGCCGGACCACCTACGCCCTGGCTCTGGACAAGCTCGGCAACCGCTACTTCATCAAGCAGCAGTACGAGTGGGCCATCCCCGCGCTGCGGAAGCTGATGGAGATCCAGCCCGACCCCGACCTGGACATCGAGCGCGCCGAAAAGCTCTACGACTCCCTCAAGGCCGCGAAGGGCCGCGTTCCCACCCAGCAGGAGGACATCAAGTACCTGGTGCGGGCGGCGGTGAACGTGAAGGTGGATCCGTTCAAGGAGGAGAACACCCGCCGCAAGCAGCTGGTGGAGCTGGAGGAGCTGACCCGCGACCTCGCTACGCAGCTGCAGGCGCTGGCCCAGAAGACCGATGACCGAAAGGTCTATCTGCAGGCGGCGAGCGCCTACAAGGAATACCTCTCGCTGTTCCGCCCCGAGAAGTACGTCCGGGACATCATGCACAACCGGGCGGATGCGCTCTTCGCCGCCCACTCCTACCCGGAGGCAGCCCGCCAGTTCGAGGAGCTCGAGGCCTACGAGACCCGGGCCCGGAACGCGAGCGGTGCCGAGGCCGCCGCCTACGGAGCGCTGCTCAGCCACTTCAGCGCGCTCAAGCCCGGGGAGGTGGACCGGATCACCGCCTTCGAAGTGGCCGATGCCCGCCAGGCCCTGAAGCTGGACGGGGCGAAGTTCATCGCCAAGTACCCGCGCAACGCCAACGCCCTCACCGTCAAGTTCAACATCGCCCGCGCCTATTACGACGACGGCGATTTCGAGCGCGCGAGCCAG